>JAAYAG010000018.1 GCA_012719495.1 Bacteroidales bacterium | reverse complement strand
CGGAATATCAATAACCGCGGGCGTTAGCCCGTGGATTCGGGTGCATACCGGTGAAACCGTCCGCGGTAGGATGTTGGCAAATGTGTTTATGTGTGATCGGGCGGAATGAGTACAATGTATTTGTGTGGCTTCTATGCGTTTGGGCTGACATTTTTGATTCTTTTGTCCTCAATGCGAAGCATCCAAGCGTTTAACAGACCTTACGGATTTGCAGAGATTCTTTTCTGGCAGAGACAAAGAGCGCTGAAGGTGTGATCGGGCGGAATAGGTGTGTCGATGGATTTCAACAAGAAATAATAAATAAGAAACAAGGAATGAGGAATTTACCCGACAAGAAAATAACCAATATCCAATATTGAATATTCAATTATCAACTCTACTGAGGGAGGTACGGAGTAAAATGTTGGGCTAAAGCCTTGATTTGTTGATGTTGGAATTCCAATCCTCGGGCTAAAGCCCGAGGCAATTCACCGAGGCAATTCACCGAGGCAATTCACCGAGGCAATTCACCGAGGCAATTCACCATGGCAATTCATCATGGCAATTCATCATGGTAATTCATCACATGACCATTGATGACTGCAGCATAAGAACACGAAAGAACGAATACCACATCATTGTCAATTTTCAATTTTCAATTATCAATTATCCATTGGTACCTTGTAGCATATTAACCAAGGAATGAGGAAATTTGCCGGTAAATATCAAACGCTAAGGTTTATAATTTTTTTGCACTTTCATGAGAGGGTTTTCCAAAAGGCAAAAGCCCAATTTCTCCAGGATAACGTGATTCTATGTATAGCTGGTCGAGCATAATAATATCTCCGGGCTCAGCATTTATGGTAATTATTCCGGAGACAGTGCCAATGAGTGTTCGTATAGAATGCGTTTTAATAAACCCGAGTTCAAATTCTTCGACAATCGCTTTCAAACATTTTTCTATGGTTTGTTGGGCATGAAATGCGACCTGATGTGTAAGGCTATCATCATGCACAATAAGCGTAATAATGGTCAGATCTGATTCTGCACTTTTAAGCCAGTCTGCTGAAATAGATTTCATTTATTTGACATTTCTTTTGAATATAATACTTTGCCCATACTATTTATTTCCTGAGCAAACAAGCTGTTTTTTTTAGTAAAAAGTTTGTGCATTGATTGGGTATGCACGATAAGATCTATTGGGATTTTTGAACTAAAATGATCAATTAATTGAGCAATTTTTATGTATATCTTGTGTTTCTCTTCAAAGGTTTCAGGCATTTCCCGATCGTTAGAAACAACTAAAATATCCAAATCGCTATCAGAGTTTGGCACTCCATACGCATACGACCCGAAGAGTATTATTTTTTCTGGCTCAGCTTTTTTAAGCTCTTCAACAATTAATGGTATGTACTGTTGATAGTTCATTGATTCAAAGATAGGGATTTTTGATTAACAATTTTTGATTAACGATTTTTTTGATCTTTTCTTTAAACACGAATTATGATTTTTGATTAACTGAGTAGTGAGTAGTTTTTTTAATACGATTATGATTGTTGATTAACGATTTTCTATTGCTTTCTATTGCCTTCGGCTGCAAGCTTCAGGCAGGTTCGATGCGAAATGAATAGCTCCGGCATTCAACGGGATTTATTATTTATGATTGACAATTTATTATTTGTTCG
>JAAYAG010000017.1 GCA_012719495.1 Bacteroidales bacterium | reverse complement strand
TGCTTTTTTAATGATACCTGCAATGTATTTCGCTACACCAATAGCATTTCTAGCTTTAATAAAATTAATTGTTAGAAAAAATTGGCATTTGATTTCTTTATTATTAATAATAACGAGTTATTATGCTGTTCATTTATTTTTGCTTTCATCAATTGACGTTTGCGTTGGATATGAGGGTTCAAAAATTTCTTATTTTTTCCCATCATACATTTTATTGATGATAGCATTTTTTATTTCGTTGAATATTCTGTGTTTATCTCAAAATGGTGCAGAAGAATATAATCAAAAAAAAAATAAACCACATAATTAAAGCAATTAAAGGTATAGATTTAGATAGATGTCAAAGTAAATAATCATTAGTAGCTTTATGGATAAAGTTAAGCAAAAACAACTCTTCGACGATTACTCTTTAAAATATCATCAAACACTAAATGATACATTAAAAGTAACAGGCGAGAATAGTATGTATTTTTGTTGTGAACGAGTGAAATGGATGAAACAAAAAATCAGTAATTTTTTCCCCGAACACAACATTAAGCATATAATTGATTATGGATGTGGCACCGGTGATACTATACCAATTATCAATGAGATATTTAAACCTTTACTATTGACAGGGATAGACATTTCCGTAAAAAGTATTGACCTTGCTAAAGCAAAATACCAAACAAGAAATATCACATTTTATGAAAATTACAAAACTCCTAAATCTTTAACATTTGATTTAGCTTATTGCAATGGTGTTTTTCATCATATTCCAATTCACAAAAGGGAAAAAGCAATAAATCATATGTATAGCTTATTATCGGAGAAAGCCATTTGTGCATTTTGGGAAAATAATCCTTGGAATCTAGGAACACAATATTTGATGAATAAATGTCCATTTGATAAAGATGCAATCACTCTTTCGTTTAACCATAGTAAGCAATTATTAAAAAAGAATGGATTTAACATTGTGGATGTTTCTTTTTGTTTTGTTTTTCCAAAAGCATTTAGTTTTATGAGATTTTCTGAAAAGTTATTATCAAAATTTCCAATAGGAGCACAGTACCTTATACTTGCTCAGAAAGAATAATATATTTTAACATTAGTTTGCAATTATAATTTTAACAATATGGGCAAAAAGAAAGGCAAATTCAAAGAAATGCTTATACGATTACATTACAAATATTCTCAAAATAACAGAAGTGTAATTTTAGCTAATCATATTGCTGAAATAATAAAAAATGAATTTGACTCTTCTCAAAACATACGCATTCTTGATTTTGGATGTGGTGATATGTATGTTGCCAAATGTGTTCATGAAATAATTCCCTCAACAAATTGGACAGGAACAGATGTTCGTGAAAATTGGGAAAACGAAGATCTTGGATACAACTATAAAAAATTCGAAAACAACATATTACCCTTTGCGGATAACAGCTTTGACGTTGTATTGATGAATGATGTATTGCATCATATCATTGATGAAGAACAGGCTTTATCGGTTCGGGAATGCTTACGTGCAAGAAAGACAATAATAATTAAAGATGTTTTTGAAAAAGGATATTTTTCACGCTTTATCCTCATATTAATGGATATTATTGGAAATTGGGCGTATAATGTAAGGATACCTAAACACTACTTTTCTGAAAAGATTTTTTCAATTCTGTAGTGAAAATTCTATTAACTGCGACATAAAAGTATCTAAAATAGCACTTTATAATCATTTGCCTTTTTTTATCCGACTTTTATCTCCACCTGATTTGCATTTTATTGCTATATTGAGAAAGAAAAATTAATAAACTAAAAACCTATAAATCAACCCTATGATTAATATATTATGGAAGATGATCAGCATCAATGGTTTTTTATGGACTGCCCATGTCATTCCTTATGTCCTTATTCGAAAAATCTCTAGCGATGTCCAAATTGGTTTTTTAGATCGAAGGATAAAATACCTGGAAAAAAAATACAACATCCCCGGAATGAACAGCAAAGAAATTAATTCTATTATATGGGAATCATGGAATTGGGAAAAGAGTGCAGGTGAAGAATGGACCAAATCTGAATCATGGAAGCAGTCGCTTATTAATGAAGTCATGCTTAAACAAATCAGTGAAGGCTCTACAATTCTTGAAATAGGTCCAGGTGCAGGCAAATGGACAGAATCGTTGCAACTAATTGCCGATCATTTAACAATTGTTGATATCTCAAACAAATGCATTGAAGTGTGCAAGAAGAAATTCGCTCATTGCAATAACATCACCTACTTTGTTACCGATGGGTCAAGTTTGCAATTTATTGCCAATGACAGCATTGATTTTATTTGGTCATTCGATGTGTTTGTACATATTGCTCCCGATGATATTGAAAAATATGTAGCAGAATTTAAACGAATTTTAAAGTCAAATGGCAAAGGAATAATTCATCATGCGGCCGAGGGGGGATTACATGGTGGATGGAGAAGCAGTATGACAAAAGAATTATTTACCACATTTCTTAATCAAAACGGGCTAACCTTACTATCTCAATTTGACACGTGGGGAGATAATGATCACTTTAATGTGAAATATTATCACGATACAATTTCAATCTTTGAAAAGTTATAATACGATGGAAACATTTGTTGGCCAAATTGAACTCACTATCCTGATGCCCTGCCTTAACGAAGAAGCTACACTGGGAAAATGTATACAGAAAGCATTGCGCGGTATTGCAAATAATAACATTCATGCCGAGGTTCTTATTGCCGATAATGGCAGCACCGACAAATCGGTAGCTATTGCCGAAAACCTTGGCGCGCGTGTTGTTCATGTAAAAAATAAAGGCTACGGAAATGCACTAAGAGCTGGGATTGAAGCGGCAAAGGGAAAATACATCATTATGGGCGATTCCGATTGCAGTTACGATTTTGAAGCCATTGCCCCATTTGTAGCCAAACTCCGCGAAGGCTTCGACCTTGTGATGGGCAACCGCTTTAAAGGGGGAATTGAAAAAGGTGCAATGCCCCCACTCCACCAATATCTTGGAAATCCTGTACTTTCATTTATTGGAAGATTGTTTTTTACGTCGAAAATTGGCGACTTTCATTGTGGGTTAAGGGGCTTCAACCGGCAAGCAATTATCGACATAGAATTGTGTACTACCGGGATGGAATTCGCATCGGAAATGGTGGTTAAAGCAACATTAAACAACCTAAAAATCACTGAAGTACCCACAGTTCTCCACCCCGACGAGCGGAACACCCCCCCGCATTTGAATACTTGGAGCGATGGCTGGAGGCACCTTCGGTTTTTACTGGTATATAGTCCCCGTTGGCTGTTCTTTTACCCGGGAATATTCCTTATACTATTTGGTTTGGCAATGTCTGCATTGCTTATTGGTACAAAGGTTGAACTAAAGAATATCCATTTTGATGTTCATAGTTTGTTGTACCTGTCGGCTGCATTCTATTTGGGCTATCAATTCGTTAGTTTTTATGTTTTTGCTCAATATTATGGCATTATTAACAACTTGCTGCCCGACTCGAAACGTTTTCGGCGCTTATTAAAAATATTCAGTCTCGAACGGGGCTTATTTATTGGTTTGATAGTTGTGTTGGCAGGTTTTGCTTTGTCTGGCTATGCTATTTGGATTTGGAAAGGAACCGGATTTGGAGAGTTGGAGCCATCGTCGGTATTTCGAATAGTTATTCCGGCAGTTTTTTTGCTGATCGTAGGAGTACAAACCATTTTGAACAGTTTCTTCTTAGGAATATTAGGATTAAATGCAACCAAAACAAACTCACCGACATAACAATTTAACCATTCCGCCCAGGCAACAATGGACAATTGACAATGATAATGATACGGTATTCGTTATTTTCATGTTTTTAAGCTGCAAACATCAATGGTCATAGGATGAATAGCCATGGGCTTCAGCCCATGGGCAGGTATTCCAACATCAACAAATCTGGGCTTTAGCCCAACATTTCACCTATTCCGCCCTATCTAATATTGGAAATTGGATATTCAATATTGAATTTTGGCTATTTATCCTGTCTTTATGGAACAAATCCCCCCAATATCGCTGCCCCTTCCACAAGAACGAACTTTCCCCTTTGTGGGGAACGGGAAGGGGGCTTTTATTTCAACCATTCCGCCCGATCACACATTACTTCTTTTGCCAACATCCTACCGCGCCGGTTAAAATGTTCGTTCATCCAATCTCCGGCCTAAAGGCCGGAGCTATTTAATTCGCATCGACCTGCCTTCTAACTCATGAACTTAGGCACTCAGGTACTTAGTAACTCAGGCACTGAAAAACGATGATCAACAGAGCAAAAAAATTCATGGATTATAAATAATAAATAATAAATTCGCATTGAGTATTGTTCCTGTCGATTCTGTGCAAAATCATCAGGTAACCAAAAACTTAAACAAACTAAATTCATGAAACACGTATTACTTTTTGTTTTGTGCATACTTTTAATTCCATTTTACGGAAGAGCAGTGGCCACTCAAGACTCGTTGGCATTGGTAGCACTGTACAACAACACAGCTGGTGATAACTGGACTTTCAAAACGAATTGGCTCAACACAATTGGGATTCCTGTGAGTCAATGGCATGGTATTAAAGTGGTAAACAACCGGGTAACCGAGATAACACTTTTCCAAAATAATTTAATAGGCACTATTCCTCCCGAAATTGGTGACCTAACCGAGCTTACTTCGCTGAAGTTATCGTCGAACAAACTTACAACTGGCATAATTCCGGAAATGAGTAAATTAAAAAAGCTCACCCTTTTGCACCTGAACAGTTGCCAAATCAGCAATACCATCCCCTCCGAAATTGGATATATTACAGCACTCGAAGAACTTAACCTGAGCAGCAACTATATTTCAGGAGAAATACCCCCTGAATTCGGCAACCTAAAAAAACTTAAAAGGCTCTTCCTCCATTCAAACCGCATGACTGGTTCAATTCCTCCTTCGCTGGGCGGATTACCGATACTTGAGCAACTTTATCTAAGCAACAATTACCTCAGCGGGTCAATCCCTGTTGCACTTGGCCTGCTCTCTAGCCTTCAGTTGCTTATGCTGAACAACAACAATCTTTCGGGGACAATACCCACCTCGCTAGGGTCACTCGATAAACTGACCTATCTATATTTGCATTACAATAAGCTTTCGGGGGCTATTCCCTCTCAATTGGGAAACCTTTCGAGCTTGTATTATTTACAACTTAATAATAATGCGTTACGGGGGGCAATTCCGCCCGAGTTGGGAAACCTTTCACGATTACGGAATTTTTATGCCCAGATGAACCAGTTGCAGGGAAATATACCCGTTGAGATTGGGAACCTGAGCTATCTGCAACAATTAAACCTGAGCTTCAATCAATTGTCGGGAACCATACCTGCTGACTTGGGAAAATTAACAAACCTTTTAATCCTCGACCTGAGTACCAACCAGTTTACCGGGCTTATTCCTAACGAAATTGGCCAGCTTAAGAACCTCACCCAATTATTGCTCGATCGCAACGAACTTTCAGGATCGATACCACAGGCAATCAACAAACTAAAAAAACTTGAGTTTCTATCGCTCACAGGTAATAAACTCTCGGGGTTTCAAGCCGATAGCCTGCATTTCTTGCCCAATTTAAATACCATTAGCGTATATTCGAACAATTTAACATTCGAAGATTTTGAAGATAAAACTGCACTGTTCGACCGTTATTTCTATTATTCTCCACAAAACCAGATTGGACAGTCCATGATAATAAGTGTCGATACCGGAGCAACGTATATTTTAGAAGTTGAGTGTGGAGGAGCCAACAATCGCTATCAATGGTATCGCGATAACCAGCCTTTGATGGGCAAATCAGCAGACTCTGATTACCCGCTGTACAACATCGGCGAAGAATTAACCGGCACATACCATTGTGTGATTACTAACACAACAATACCCGATTTACAACTACGATCGGCACCTATAATCATTCAATTCAAACCATTAGGCCAATACCCGCCGTCAGACATCCTGTTATCAAACAACAGTGTAGAAGAAAACCAATCGATAGGAACCATTGTAGGCTCATTCAATGCAGTAGATAACGACCTTGGCGATCTTCACTTTTTTTCATTAGTTAATGGTGAAGGAAGCGAAGACAACAACTGCTTTTTTCTGGCAGCCAACCAGCTACATACATCATTAGCCTTCGATTACGAAGAAAAAAGTATGTACCACATCCGCATTAAGTGCATCGACAGGGCTGGTTTAATCTTCGAGAAACCATTCCTGATCGAGATTCGCGATGTGCCGGAACTCCTTCCAAACAATATTGAGCTATCACACAACACGGTGGATGAGTTTCTTCCTTCCGGAATTCTTATCGGTACGTTTTCTGCTTTCGATGATGAAGTTGAAATTACCGAGCCAATGGAATATCAGTTGAATGATAACCCTGATACCGATTTTGCGTCGTTTTACATTGTTAACAACGAGCTACACAGTTTACAATCGTTCAATCGATTAGAAAAAAGTAGCTATACTATTTCTGTAACCTGTGTCAACCAAAACGACTACAGTTATGAGGAAAGTTTCACTATCGATGTAAACAAAAGCGGTGAAACCCTTCCAGCAGACATTCTCCTCTCGTCGAACACCATCAACGAAAATTTTCCAGTAGGTACGTTCATTGGGAGCCTTACCACAACAGGCAACCCACAATCAACCGCTTACGACTATACCTATACGTTTGTAACAGGCGAGGGAGACAGCGACAACGATCGTTTTTTTCTAGCCGCCAACCAATTACACGCTGCCCAAGAGTTCAATTTCGAAACCAAGTCATCATATTCCATCCGGATTTTATCGACCGATAAATGGGATAATACGTTGGAAAAAAACTTCACCATCATGGTTGTCGACCTCGATGATACCCATTCGGTGCTTATCCCCGATGCTTTTTCGCCTAATAACGACGGGAAAAACGATTTTTTTGAAATACCGGGAATTGAAAACTACAGCAATGCCGTTATCGACATATACAACCGCACAGGAAAGTTAGTATACCATAGTGACTACTACGGACTAACCACCGAAGGCGAAACCAAAAACCTTTGGGACGGACGAATGTCGGCCCACGGACAAACGAGCAGCAATCTGCTTCCCGAGGGGTACTATTTTGTTGTATTAAAAACAACAGCCAACACGGTATTCAAGAAAACAGTCTTTTTAAAGCATTGAAAAACGCCAATATAAAACACAGCTTATGATTTTTCTCGATAATAACAACCAACAAAATAAACAAACATCATGAAACGGCACAACCCAATTGCTGCTGTTGTCTTGCTTGCATTGCTCTCGGTACTTCCCTGTCGGTTGTTTGCCCAGCAAGATCCCCTTTACAGCCAGTATATGTTCAACATACAACCCTTCAACCCCGCCTATGCCGGAAGTTGGCAATCTCCGGGCATAACCTTGCTTTCGCGCCAGCAATGGATGGGTTTCGAGAATAACCCCGAAACCCAGACGCTAACGTTTCAGATTCCCTTTTCATCAAAAGTAGGAGGAGGACTATCATTGATGAACGACGACATGGGGCGTCTTAACCGGAAAGCCCTCTTTGCCGACTATTCATACGGGATAAAGGTAAATAGCCAAACTATGCTCAGGCTTGGGATAAGCGCCGGAGTGAGTAATTTCCGCAACCGTCTAAACGACATTGTAATAATAGATCCCGACGACCCATCGCTACTCCCCGAAGAGTCGAACTTGTGGTTGCCCAATGCCGGGGTTGGGTGCTTTATCCATTCATCGCGGTTTTATGCGGGGCTTTCGGCTCCAAAGTTGTTGCTAAACGAAAGCGGAACCCACAAAAACTCATTCTCGATAAATAATTTATACCTGATTGGAGGATTTGTGTTGCCAATAAGCCCTGGAATTGAGATGAAACCATCGGCCAGTGTTAGGTACACCAATGATGAGCCTTTGGTTGCCGATATTAATCTTAGCTTCTTAATTGCCGATGTATTTTGGATTGGAGGTTTGTTCAGAACTTCCGATGAGATAAAGTTCGGGCTTAATACCTCGGTAATAATTGCCAACACCTTGCGACTGGGCTACGCCTATGATTTCATGCACTATGCAGGATTGAATTCCTACTCAGGGGCAACCCACGAACTAATGCTCTCTATTGAATTTCACACAAGAGAAAAGGTAAAATTCGTTTCGCCCCGGTATTTTTAACCCATCAACAAAAAATTGAGTACGATGCGACACAAAATAATCATACTATTACTATTCACTTCGGTAGTTTTTAGCAATGTTAAGGCCCAACGCTTAAGTTTTGATCGAAAAAACACTACGATGGAATCGGTTTCCGCCTACGCTTCAGATTGCGATATGGGGCCAACCATTATTGACGGAATGTTATACTTCTCGTCGTTGCGTACAGAAACAGGAAGCAACAGCCGTTTTTTCAACATTTTAGCAATGCCGGTAAACGAGGCCACAGAAAAAAACGCCTTACGCGAAACCATAAAAGATCTCTGCACCGACTACCATGATGGTCCCTTATCTTATTGCGAAGCAACTGGTGAACTGTTTGTTACAGTATCAGACATCGACAACTCATCGTTTACTTCGAAAAAAAAGAAAAAGAAAGAAGTACCACTGAAAATTGTGGTTTATAAAAGTGAAGGAAACAAATGGGTTTATAAAGAAGATTTTCCGTTTAACAAACCGCCATATAGTGTTGCTCATCCTGCAATAAACACCTCGGGCGATACGTTGGTTTTCAGCAGCAACCAACCCGGAGGCTTCGGAAATTCAGACTTGTACATGAGTGTTCGAGAGAAAGGAGTATGGCAAAAACCGGTGAACCTTGGTAACAAAGTGAATACCCGCAAACGTGAAATTACCCCATTTATCAACACCGACGGAATGTTATATTTTTCGTCAGATGGGTTGAAAGGAAAAGGCAGTTTCGACATTTATGCAATCAACCTGGCTTCGTCAAAAACAGGTAAACCAATAAACCTGCCCAAACCAATAAATGGGGGGATGAAAGATTATGGCATGGTAATCCATCCAAACCAACAATATGGGTTCATGGTATCGAACCGAAAAAAAGGAAGGAATAACGATGCCATATTTGCCCTACGAAAAAAAGATTTCACATTTAAAGCAGTAACTCCCGATTCTGTGTTGATAAAACAACTCGACGATATTTTTTCGCGCAAACTGAGCGAAATAGAAGAAGCTGCTAATCAGAAAAAAGAAAAAAATGAAATTTACAACAATGTAAATTACCACTTGAATTATAAAATAACCGATGCAAACAATTTTCCCGACCTCACAATAAGTTGCTGGTACACATTGGCTAACGACACCTTAAGATTTGGAAAGAATTGTTATAATATGGGAAAATATAACATTAGCGACTCAAATACCGGAGCATTGATGCTTTCGATGTTGAAAGAATGTATTGAAGAAGACTTATCAACATACTTTACTGCCGGACGAAAAACAAACATCTCGATACATAGTGAACCTGATGCATTACCAGGATGGGAGAAAGAGTATTACGACGGAGAATGGGGCAATAACCTAAATGAAATGGTCATGATAAACCATCAAGCCGAATTTGTAGAAATTAACAACGATTCCATACTCGACGACACCAGCCTTGCCTTTCTACGTTCATACGCAACAAGGTCATTTTTATCAGAAGAAATTGATATGCTGCACCATACACGAAATACGTTTACTCACCATCTTACTAAGAAAAGTGATATCAACTCGAATTATGAATGGAACAAAATAGAAATAACAATACATAATGCTTTTGCTAATTTTTAAATAACTTTTCCCTGCTTAAAACCTTACATCTTCACCATTCAAGAAGTCGTTTCTCGCCTTCAATAGCTATAATTTCGGTTATTTCCTGCGTCACTTCAATAATTCCACGATAAATCCCAGACTCATCTCGTACGGCAAAATATTGAATAAGAATCAGTTCCCCTTTCATTCTGATCCAGAAAGTTGCACTGTCTTTCTCACCCGAACGGAACGAGTCAACAATTTTCAATACTACATGCACACTTTCGGGCGGGTGACAATTCTGCACTTCGCGCCCCAAAACAGCTGTTGTCCTGGGAAAGATTCTCTTCTTTGGAGAAGAAAAGTAACGAACTTTCCCGTTTTCATCAACAAAGGTAATATCTACTGGCAAATGATTGAATATCATACAAACTTGATCGACACTCAATTGGCCTGTACCTAAATTCACCAACCCATCAACTGCATTACCTGAGGGCAACACTACTTCTCTGTTTTCGGGCGTGAAATATGGAAAACCAAGTTCGATTGCCTCTTTCTTCATGGTTTTCAGTTGGTTATCGGGCAATGACAAAAGGAGTTCGGGAAACAGAATTTTTTCTTCGCGAAACTTAATAGCCAGCATGTTAAAGAAAATGTCTCCTACACAGCGGTTGAACACTCTTGGGTCGATATTCCGCTCTTTCAATTGATTAATTACCAATTTGATATTCCTCCGTATATCGTCGTGAAAAGACCACATGATTTGAATACAACGATAATCGGACCATGATTTTTCTATGACAGGAAAAAGGATATTTTCCTTCAATACATAATATTTGCCAAATTCCTCAAGCTGTATAAATAAATGTAACAGTGTATCATATAAAGCATTATTGGAAAGATCTTTTACAAAAGCTTTAAAAACAGGCCTAATCTCATCAAGTTTTCTTTCCATTGCGCGGTTATTTTCTTCGCAAACCCACAGGAAACTGTTCGGTTCGGGATTAAGGCGCTGATGTTGATCGATGGTCTGGTGAAAAATATTCAACACTTTGTTTACCAACATTTTCATTCTTTTCATCGAATGTCCTTCCTGGATAAGCTCATCGAAGAGCATAATAAAATCAGAAGGAATAGCAGACGATATAAATGATTTATTTTCAGAAATAAATGCATGCACATCACCCGAATTCAATATCAATTTCGAAACTTCGAGAAGCTTATCAACCCTTTTTTCTTTAGTAAGTGTAAATTCCGACATAAAACGTTATTGTTTAAAGAACACCTGAAATTTCCCTTCGTCAATCTTTTCTAGCCAATGTACGTAGCCCAAACTTAACGATTATTCGATAAATTTTGCTGGAAAATGAGGCAATTACATGTAAAATTTCGCATTGCAGTAATTACTCTTTCAACCGTTCTTTGCGAAACTGGATATCTTTGATTAATCATCTCATTATTTTTGTTATTTATTATCATTGTTGTCCGGTAAACTAAAAGTAACAAACCATTTGCGATATGAGATCCCTCACTCCACTTTGTTGCATTCGGGATGACAGGCTATTACGTTGATCAGGAGGGGGTTGGTTGCGGCTTCGCCGCAACCAACTCCCTCCTATATAAAAAACCATGAATACCCGTCATTTCGACCGAAGGGAGAAATCTCGTAAGTTTTACCGGACAACAGTGATTTATTATTCCCCTGAAGATAATTCTAAATAACATACAGTATTCACAATTTTATTAGAAAGCAACAGTAAACTAATCGAAAAGGTCTTAAATTACAGCAATAAAAAAAGCCTCCGGAGTGGAAATTTCCGGAGGCATTGTGGAAAATCTGGATTGGTTATGGAAATTAAAAACTAAATTTTTTCTGTTCTTTTGTCAGAACAAGTTCAAAAGAAATTCATTTTTTCTTCATTAAAAAAAATATGTAGTATATCACCTAATTAGGGGATAAACAAAGAATATTGAGTGGTGAATTTTTATATTTAGGGGCAAAAAACAATGTCATTTTTCAATTTTAATTCACCCCACATCGTAAATTTTATATTATAATCATTACTTTTACATAAAACCAAAATGAAATAATGAAACTCAATCAATCGGTACCCGAATATTTAACTTCAAGTAAGAACACATTTATTCAAATAGGGTTTACTGCGCTTTTCACTCTCGTTTTCATTTTAATTTATCGGCCATTCGGGTACGATAACTGGTTCGATAATATTGGAAAATTAAAATTACTGGCAGGGACATTTGGCGTTGTCCTTATAGGAATGATTGTTATTATTCTTACAAGATTAGGCATGTTGTTACTGAAAAAAACGCACGAGATAACCCTGGCTTTGTACATTTGGATGGTTATATCAGAAATACTGTTACTTGGTGGGTTTTACACAGCTTTCGAATATTTATTACTTGACGACTTCAGGCCTACTTCTACCTTATTCATCAATGCTGTTCAAAATACTTCATTAATTTTACTCATTCCTTATGTTTTGTCAATTCTTTTCTTTTCGTGGAAAGAAATAAAGAAGAAATTGGAACAGGTTGTCAATCAATTCAAAGATCCGACAGAGGTATTCATTCCGATAAAAGATGAAAAAGGAACACTCAGACTAACCTTAAAGAGTATGAACATCTTGTACCTTGAATCAAACGACAATTATGTGAACGTGTATTATCTCGATAACCAAAAGACAAAAACATATCTTGTCCGAAACAGTCTTAAACAATTGGAAAAAAGCCTAAAAGACTACCCAATTTTTCGGTGCCACCGCTCCTATTCAGTTAATACCAAAAATATTAAAATGATTCGCAAGGCAAAAAAAGGGTATGAAATTGTATTAAATGCACCAACAGAACTTGTGTTACCCGTCTCTAAAAGCTACGAAAAGAAAATCTTGGAACTTGCTAACGGGAAATAGATTACCACTCCAATGCAACGAGAATTAATTATTACAGAAGACGGTTCGCATACCTTCTATATACCACAATTGGATGAACAATACCATTCTGTCCATGGTGCAATTCAAGAGTCAGAACACATTTTCATTCACTCTGGACTTGCAAAATGTCAGAAAGAAGTAATCACCGTATTCGAAGTTGGTTTTGGCACCGGATTAAATGCATTATTGAGCATGGTATATGCCAATAGTAAAAGCATAACTTTAAACTACCTAGCTATTGAAAAATACCCGATAAGTATTGAAGAAGCAACGAAATTAAATTACCCAGAAATAGTTGTCCCCAGCTGCAAAAGCTTATTTATTGCCATGCACGAAGCAAAATGGGATAATGCAACACAAATACAATCTAATTTCTCATTAACAAAAATTAAGGGCGACTTACGCGAAACTGACTTATCAAGTTTGCCCCTTTTCGACGTTGTATACTTCGATGCTTTTGCACCTAATAAACAGCCCGATCTATGGAGCGAATCAGTATACAATAAAATATATAACAATTGCTCCACAGGAGCTCTCCTTGTAACCTATTGTGCAAAAGGAGTAGTGCGTAGAGAATTGGCAACTCAGGGTTTCAACGTTGAAAGAATTGCTGGGCCTCCGGGCAAAAAAGAAATGCTTAGGGCAATAAAATAAATGGATGCTTTCTACTTAATCAATTTTGACTATTTTCGCAGGGTAAAAATTTTTATATGACATTTAAAACACAAGAAGAAAAATTCAGTTATGCCATTGGGCTTAGCATGGCAAGTAACCTTCTGCAGTCTAGGATTAAAGATGTTGATTTTGAAGCGTTATTTGCAGCAATAAAAGATGCTATGGATGGACGGGAGCCCAGGGTTGCCCCACAAGATGCGAACAAGATCATTGAAGAATACTTCATAAACCAGCAGAATGTTCAAGGAGCGATCAACCTGCGAGAAGGGAAAGAGTTTCTTGAAAAAAACAAACTCGAAGAAGGAATTATAGAACTTGAAAGCGGCTTACAATATAAAATATTGAAAACCGGGAATGGAAATACTCCAAAAATTACCGACAAAGTAAAATGCCACTACCACGGCACACTCATCGACGGAACTGTTTTCGATAGTTCATTAATGAGGAATGAGCCTGCAACATTTCCAGTAAATGGTGTAATCAGAGGTTGGATTGAAGCGTTGCAAATGATGAACGTTGGCTCCAAATGGCAACTCTTCATTCCACACCATTTGGCATACGGAGACCACGGAGCTGGTGGTGCTATCGGGCCTCAGATGACCCTCATTTTCGAAGTAGAATTATTGGAAATAATATAAATTTCTTAACAAGAATCATATAACGTTTTTAATAACAGAACCATAAAAAATAGAAAGAAATGAAAAATAGAAGTTTATTTTTGGCTTTAACAGCATTAATCCTATTCAGTGTTTCGGCATGCAACGGTGGCTCGAAGGCAGGAGGTGAAATGAAAATCGAAAATCAAGCCGACTCTGTAGCCTCAGCATTAGGCTATTCTGTTGGTAGTAATCTTAAAGAACAATTCCCCGACCTTAATCCTGAAATTGTTGCAAAAGTTATCGTTGAGGTTTTCAATGGAAAAGAAAATCAGATTTTCAACGATCCTCAGGTTGCCGATACATACATTAGAAATTACCTGCGTGCCGAATCAGAAAAAAAGGGACTAGCCAACAAAGCAAAAGGCGAAGCATTTCTTGCTAACAATGCAAAAAAATCAGGCATTAAAGTTACCCCCAGCGGACTTCAATACGAAGTAATTAAAGAAGGTAGCGGACCACGCCCAACAGCAGAATCAACAGTTAAAGTTCATTACCACGGCACAACAATCGATGGCGAAGTTTTCGATAGCTCTGTTGAAAAAGGAGAACCAGCAACATTCCCACTTGGAGGAGTAATTAAAGGTTGGACTGAAGGACTTCAGCTCATGACTGTTGGCTCAAAATACAAATTATATATTCCTTACGAACTTGCATACGGAGCACGCAAAGCAGGTGCAAAAATAGATCCGTATTCAGCTCTCGTTTTCGAAGTTGAGCTTCTTGAAATTGTAAAATAACAATAGAAAGCGAAGTGCTATGAGCATGGATGTAAAAGGACGGCTAATTCAGGTCTTGCCCCTTCAAACAGGGACAAGCAAGGCAGGAAACAGCTGGTCGAAACAAGAATTTGTAATAGAAACAGAAGAACAATTTCCAAAGAAAGTGTGCTTTACGCTTTTTGGAGATAAAGTGTCTTTACTGGAAAAGTTCTCTGTTGGCGATGAAATGGAAGTTGCTTTCAACCTCGAATCGAGAGAATTCAACGGGAAATGGTATAGCAACATTAATGCTTGGAGAATTTCACCAGCACAATCAACTCCCGAACAGCCTAATTTTTCGAGAGCCGATATTCCCGATGAAATTCCAGCCCCGCCCAACAACCAGTATGACGCGGAGGCATATAACGATTTACCATTTTAAGATAAAAAAGAGGCTATGTTTACACGCATAGCCTCTTTTTTAATAAAATATTAAGCATATCACGTAAATCACTTGCGTTTTTTCAAAAAAATGCACAATTATTTCGACAATTTTAAATCAAAGAAGATTTATTTTATCTTTATCGCTTCAAACAGTCGCAAGCCGAAAATCGCTTCTAGTGATCAGAGTTAACAAAAAAGAACGTTGACCCAACACCAGAAAAGACTGCAAAAACTTCATTCATAGGTATTATGAAAAAGAGAAACCACACATTGCTAATCAACGAATGGAACCCCGTTCAGATGGGGTGGTTTACATCATGTTACTGTTCATGCCGATCTTGCATCGGTTAAATAGCTTACAAATACGAAGAAAGACACAAAGCTTGTCGTTCATCGAGAAAAGAGTTTTTACATCTAACAAAATAAAAATCAATAAATAAGTTTATGAAAAAACACAATTTTTCTGCAGGGCCATCGATTTTGCCTGAATTTACAAAAGAAGAAACAGCAAAAGCTATTATAGATTTTGCAGGAACAGGATTATCGGTAATGGAAGTTTCGCATCGTGGTGCTGAATTCCAAGCAGTTGTTGATGAAACCATCCAACTAATTAAAGAAATCCTTTCTGTTCCTGAAGGATATTCAGTTCTCCTTTTGCAAGGTGGTGCCAGCTTACAATTTTACATGGCTCCTCTCAACCTGTTGGTTAAAAAAGCAGCTTATCTCAATACCGGAGTTTGGGCAAGCAAAGCAATGAAAGAAGCTAAGTTGGTTGGCGAAGTTATCGAAGTCGCTTCATCAAAAGATAAAAACCACACTTATGTACCTAAAGGGTACGAAGTTCCGGCCGATGTTGATTATTTCCACATCACAACCAACAACACTATTTATGGAACAGAGATGTTCAGTGACCCAGAGGTTTGCGTTCCATTAGTTGCCGATATGTCGTCTGACATTTTCAGCCGCCCAGTTGACATTTCAAAATATGACCTTATTTATGCCGGTGCACAGAAAAACCTTGCTCCTGCTGGGTTAACCTTAGTAATTGTGAAAGATGCAGCGCTTGGTAAAACTGGCCGTACACTGCCTACAATGCTAAATTACCAAACCCACATCGATAACGGCACTATGTTTAACACACCTCCGTGTGTGGCAATATATGCTGCTCTTCAAACACTTAAATGGATAAAAAACCTTGGAGGTTTAGAAGTTATCCAGAAAATGAATGTCGCTAAAGCCAAGGTAATCTACGACGAACTCGACCGTAACAAGTGCTTTAAAGCCGTTGTTCCGAATAAAGAAGACCGCTCGTTAATGAACATCTGCTTTGTGATGCGCGAAGGTTACGAAGCTGTTGAAGCAGATTTCCTTGCTCTTGCAAAACAACGCAACCTGATTGGCTTAAAAGGCCATCGATCGGTTGGTGGTTTCAGGGCATCAACATATAATGCCCTACCAATTGAAAGTGCTCAGGCATTGGTTGATGCATTGAAAGAATTCGAAGCTAATCACTAAAAAATAAACGAGATGCAGAGGTAACACCCTGCATCTCGTTTTTCACAAAAAATACCACACAATAATGGCAATAATAAAACCATTCAAAGGATTACGTCCCCCGAAAAATATTGCACAAAAAGTTGCTTCACGGCCCTACGATGTGCTTAATTCAGACGAAGCACGGGTTGAAGCTGCTGGCAACCAATACTCGCTGTTGCGCATAATCAAACCTGAAATAGAATTTCCTGCCGGCACCGATGAGCATTCGCCCGAAGTGTACGAAAAAGCTGTTGAAATGTTTAAACTTTTTCAACAGGAGAAATGGCTTGTTCAAGACCCAAAAGACTGCCTTTACATCTATGCTCAAACCATGAATGGCCGCACTCAATACGGCTTGGTTGCCTGTGCTTCGGTTGATGATTACCTTAATAATGTCATTAAAAAACATGAACTCACCCGGGCTGACAAAGAAGAAGACCGCATGAAACATGTGAGGAATACCAACGCAAATGTTGAACCTGTTTTTTTTGCCTACCCGGCTGTTGAAAAAATTGATGCCATTGTAAGTGAAATTGTTACATCGAAACCAGCTGAATATGATTTTGTTGCTGAAGATGGCTTTGGACATCATTTTTGGGTGATCGATAACGAAGAAACCATCCAACAGCTTGTCGAATTATTTGCCAAAATACCTTCGACATATGTAGCCGATGGACACCATCGCACCGCAGCGGCTGCGTTGGTCGGTGCAGAAAAAAGGAAGTTAAATCCAAATTATAATGGAAATGAGGAGTTTAATTACTTTCTTGCTGTTCATTTCCCCGATAATCAGCTTCAAATTATCGATTATAACCGCGTGGTAAAAGACCTTAACGGCCTTGACAAAACAGGATTAATCGAGAAATTAAGCGAAGATTTTGTCGTTGAAAAAATGGGTGCTGAAATATTCAAACCAGATAATTTGCACACCTTTAGCATGTATATCGATGGAGAATGGTATAAAATGGTTGCTAAGCCCGGACGATTCAACGATAACGATCCGATTGGCGTACTGGATGTAACCATTTTGTCGAATCTTGTTCTTGATAAAATTCTCGAAATTAAAGATTTAAGAACTGACAAACGTATTGATTTCGTTGGAGGTATCAGAGGATTGGGTGAACTGAAAAAGCGTGTCGATAGTGGCGAAATGAAAGTTGCTTTTGCTCTTTACCCGGTATCGATGAAACAATTGATCGACATTGCCGACTCGGG
Organism: Bacteroidales bacterium; assembly: GCA_012719495.1. Lineage (GTDB taxonomy): Bacteria > Bacteroidota > Bacteroidia > Bacteroidales > Prolixibacteraceae > CAYMTR01. The sequence goes on along the minus strand of JAAYAG010000017.1, from coordinate 292 downwards.
AAATATTATGCCACCCAAAACGACCTGGTTCGAACCAAAATTACGTTCGGGATTAGTAATACACAAACTCGATTAATTTTCAGATCTTATAATATTTTATCCCTGTAACATGAAACATTATTAGCATGTTACAGGGATTTTTCTATTAACCTGAGTTCGACTTTACTTTTGAGTTCAGACCGCTTGTAAACAGTAAGATTCAATGCAAAATCACGCAGGAATAACGGGTTATTTTAAGTGATTTTAAAGCAGAAGATTGCTGTTTACAAGTGGCGGACAATGAGCTTTGCAT
>JAAYAG010000016.1 GCA_012719495.1 Bacteroidales bacterium | reverse complement strand
TGTCATTAAACTCAGAATATCAATGAGATACAAAGTTTAAATTATGACATTAAATTAATCTTAGAACTTATATTGGTGCAACGCAAATAAAAAAGGCAGCACGGCCCGGAAAAACCAAACAAATGCTTCCTTTAGTGTTTTCAAATTAAAATAAATAATTTGACTCAGGAGTAGGAGCTCCTGAACCAGAAGATTAAGGATACATGAAAAGAATTTTTATTACGTTTTTAATGCTAGTGGCGATTTTATTTAGTTTTTGAAATAATACTTTGTAAATATTTATTATAATGGCATCTCTGCATTGTGCTTAAAAGGTAATAGTCTGGTATACAGAAGCTGATATCAGAACAAAACAATTTCAAAACGATATGGAAAATCCTGAGTTAATGATAGAATTTTTAAGAACGAAAGAAAAATTAATTAAAAATGAAATATACTCAACGCCAACTTTTATCGTTAATTCTTTGATTCTAGACAATGAATTCGCTATTTACAATTTAGAGTATTTGCTTCAAAATGACAAGAATTAATTTCTGTCACAAGGATTGTTGAATCAACATAATGCCAGTCTGTACTTAACTCTCCGGACAAATAATAAATAGCCAATTATAAATAATACATTACTTAACAGACCTTGATAACTAAACAAAAAATGATACGAAACGTAAAATACATCCTTGCTTTTGGCTTCGTTTTAGGATTAATTGCTTGTGAAACAAAGCTGGAAATTGAAATGCCTGAACCGGAACCCAAACTTGTAATGAATTCCCTGTTTACGCCTTTTGTACCACCCTATCCAAAATCGATTAACGTGCAATTATGGGGGAATGCCCCTATTTTAGATACCACTGTTTATGATCAAATAAAGGATGCTGAAATTCTATGGTTTGAAAACGGCATTTTTATAGATACACTTAAGTATGAAGATAAATCTAAAAGTTACGCTTCCCCTATTCTCATTTTTGCGGAAGTGGGTAAGGAATATTCAGTTGTGGTATCCAAAGAAGGTTATCCTCCAATATCTGCTGCATGTATTGTACCACAAAAAGTTAATATAGACTCTTTGAGCATAATTGCTCTGGCCGGAATCGATGATGAAAATTCGGCATATTCGTCTGTCACCCTAATTTTTCACGACCCTAAAAATGAAGAAAATTATTACGACATTATTTTGAGCGATCCAGGGAAGCCATATCAACTTTGGACATCGGAACAAATCATTACCCAAGAAGCATATTATCCTTCAGACCTGGCACTGGAGCAAGAAAAGCCCAAGAGATTGCTGTTTAACGATTCCACCTTTGACGGGGAAGAGAAGACGATTGTGTTTTACTATGAACCTCCTCAACAGGAAGACTATAATGTAAGATGGATATCTACTCATATTGTGTATATTGAGTTAAGGTCGGTCACTAAAGATTACTATACATATTTCACTTCGGTCATTCAAAATCAGAATAGCCGAAAGGGAGATCTTTTTTACGGGCTGGGAGAACCCGTTAATGCATGTACAAACGTTGAAAACGGCTACGGTATCTTTTCAGGATACCATGTCGATGGACAATCAATTAATATCGATTCTGTAATTTTTTAAACAAAATGAAAGGTTTTATCTCAGCTATATTACTGATGTTTACGCTTACAAGCATTGCACAGGAAAAAACAACAATAAGCGGCTATGTTTTAGACTCAAACACAAAAGAACCGTTAATTGGGGCTAATGTCGTATATAAATATGGAAAGTATGGCGTATCGACCAATGAGTTCGGTTTCTTTAGCCTTATTGTGCCAACGCAGGATTCGATAAAAATAGCCGTTTCGTTTGTGGGCTATAGAACAAATGAGTTAACAATCGGAGTTGAAAAAAGAGTATCAATTTACCTTGAACCAGGTATCAGCCTGGGTGCCGTTCAAGTTTTTGGAAACTCAAAACGCGATTTTATACGAGAGAACCAAACGGGTGCTATAAAACTACAATCGAAACAAATCCAGAAACTTCCAAATTTCTTTGGTGAGGCCGATATTATAAAAGTAATCCAAATGATGCCGGGGGTTCAGTCGGGTGGCGAAGGACAAACCAACTTTTATGTTCGTGGAGGAGGCCCCGACCAAAACCTCATATTATTAGATGGAATGCCCTTGTATTATGTGTCCCATTTTGGCGGTTTTATTTCAACATTTAATGCCGATGCAATTAGCAATGTAGACCTTATAAAAGGTGGCTTTCCGGCCCGTTACGGCAGTCGGCTTTCATCGGTGTTGGATATTAAGATGAAAAATGGAAACAGAAACCGGTTTTCAGGGAGTGGAACCATTGGATTACTGACATCAAAAGTGTTACTTGAAGGCCCGATTGTAAAGGAAAAATCATCGTTTCTGGTGTCATTCCGGAAAAGATTGGTGCCTGTTTTTAAAGTTTTTGGTGATGATCTCGATTATGATTTTTATGATTTGAACGTGAAGCTTAGCTATGAATTTTCTGAAAAGGACAAGCTATTTTTATCCGGATATTTGGGAAACGATCAAGTTGGAGTAAAAAGCAAATCGTATAACGATGATTATGAGCAAAATGATAAACGAGAAACCAACTGGGGCAATAATGTTTGGTCGTTAACCTGGAATCATATCTTTTCAGAAAGGTTATTTTGTAACAACATCATCGGCATATCTCAATATAGAAATGGCAATGATTTTTATTATGATCTGACTACAGATTCAACAGAAACCATTGTCGATAGTAAAATTGACTCAAAGATTGAAGATATAAATATCGCATCTAATTTTAGCTATTTAGTTAATCCTTCTTGGAATGTCAGGTTTGGGCCAACCCTAAGTTTACACACTTTTGTTCCAAACACCGAGCATTATTTTGTTATGACAAACGACAAAATAGTAAGCGACTCATACTACAATTCGGAAGAAAAGGCGATCGAACCTGCATTGTATTGTGAAAATGATATTAAAACCAAGTATTTCGGTGCCAATTTGGGCTTAAGGTATTCATCCTATCATATTAACGACCAAAATTATTTTTCTTTTGAGCCACGTTTGCTTTTGAATTTTATTGCTTCCGATAATTTTTCCATTAAGTATGCCTATTCAAAAATGAATCAATATATTCACATGCTTTCCTATTCAGGAATTGGCATGCCAACCGATTATTGGATGCCAACGAATAAGGAGGTAAAACCACAAAATTCGGAACAGCATAGTATCAGTATAAATAAAACATTTTCGGATGGGCAATTTCAAGTAAGCCTTGAGGGATATCATAAACAAATGAAAAATCTAATCGCTTTTATTCCCGGACAATCATTGGTTGGCCATCTTGATAATTGGACACAAACCATTGCGAAAAATGGCAGGGGTGAATCGAATGGGCTTGAATTGCTTGTACAAAAGTTAACCGGAAAAACAACAGGATGGATAGCCGGAACAATCTCTAAAACAGACCGACAATTTGATGACTTAAATAATGGACAAAGCTTCCCATTCAAATACGATCGTTTATTGGATATCAGCATTGTTTTGACCCATGAATTTAATGAGAAATGGTCTGTCTCCGGAAATTGGAATTATGGTTCAGGCTACCCGGTTACCCTTCCAACTGAGCGATACAATACCAGTGATGGAGAGGTGTACGCTTATGAGGCGGTTAACTCTTTTCGTATGCGCGACTATCATCGGTTAGATTTAGCGTTTAATTACACCTATCCGACATCGTGGGGCGAAAGTACGTGGACATTAAGTGTGTTTAATGTTTATAACCGAAGAAACCCCTATTACTATTATTTTGAAAGAGAAGTGATTAATGTAGCCGATAATCATGGAGTTATTGGTGTGCCCGGAGATGTTAAACTATACCAGAAAAGTTTGTTCCCCTTTTTCCCATCGTTTGCTTATAGCTTTAAATTCTAAATAATTATGATGAAACGAAAAATTATACTACTGGCATTTTGCCTTGCCATTTTCAGTAAATCATTGTTTGCCCAATTTTTTACCGGAGCGGGTGCAACAGCCGTTTATCCATTGGATTATTTCAAATCTCAGGTTGATTTCGGATATGGTCCCTATTTAAACATTGGATATTGCATCGCCAATCATATCGACGTAGCCTTAGCCTGCGACTATCAGTTTTATAATACGATGATACCTGATTTTAAACTCATTTCAGAGTCAGTAATGGTTAAGTACAAAGTTCATTTGGGTAAGTATGCCCCATACTTAGGATTGAAAACAGGTATTTATCAATCAAGGATTAAGCCACAGAAAAACAAGACAATACGCAATAATGCCTTTGGATTAGCCCCTTTATTAGGCGTGCAAATAGATGCAGGTATTTCAAATAAGTTGAAATTTGATATTTCCACATCCTATTCAATGCTCTTTTTTAGAAAAAAATATGAATATATGGCGCTAAATATGGGGATGGTGTATTTCTTTTGATGACATATCATTCTAACTTTCTGGTAATTACCATGGCATACACCAACAACCACCCCTCCAGCACGAGTTCCCTCGTGTGGGGCAGCCGCAGGCTAAGCATTTCAACTCGTTGGTCAAAAAAATAATAATTATTTTGGCAAAAAATTGTTTGACCGAATTATTATTATTATTATTGCGATAACAAACAACAAACTAAACCAAGCTATTATGAGCGTAACCCAATGCTTCCCGGCGCCGAATAAATCTCTGCCTGTGTTTTGTTTAAAATCGAATAAAATGAAAATTTTAAAGACTGTTATTTTGGTCCTTGTGGCCTCGTTTTTTAGTGTTAAAGGAGTTGCACAGGAAAAGAAATTCACCGAAATAGGATTTGGTGTAAATTATTCTCTTTTAGGACTGGGTGATAATAACGGTATAATGAATGAAATAACCCTACGGCGGTATTTTAATAATTTTGGAACCGAATTATCGATGAACTATGTGCATTCTTCTTCTCCGGGAACTCGCAGCGAGTTTTATGGTTTTTATGATAATGGAGAAAGTTACACCTTGTTATATCCACGATTGAATGTCTTTATTGTACCCATTTCATTCAAAAAAGTAAGTTTTGATATAGGTGCTGGCGTACTTTATGGATATTCCTCGCGAGTTTCGTTAGGCTATTTTGACGAAAAATATGACTATCCTTTTTACGTGGCCAGATATGAATGCGAGTGGAATTGGGGGTATAATTTGAAAATGAACCTAAATTATGATGTTACAAGAAAAATAAAAATGACTGTAAATGCGGGTTTTGATGCACTTGGAAAAATGCATTCGAATGCGTTTATAGGGGCAAAAATTTCATGTAAACTATTGTAATAAATTGTCTGTAATGATTAACTGCTTTTGTTTAAGGAGAGTTACTTTAATTTTGCTATTGTTTTTATGTTCAAAAGGTGTTTTCCCGCAGCTGCCTTTTGAAATAAAGGGAGGGAAAGGTTATTTTGCCGACTTATGCTATTTTCTTGACCCAGTTAACAATATTGATGAGCGGTTAGAATATAATCCAAAATTTTACGGGAAAATTAATGATGGAACAGCAACATGGTTGAATGTTTCATATAAAACTAATACCGGGTTTAAAATTGGGTTGAATTTTTTGAATGGTCAGACTTCCAGATATTATAATGATCCACTTGGTTTCTATTGGGATAAGAAAATTTATTGTGTTTACGAATTGTACGGGTTGAATTTTGCAAAGAGCTTCAGGATAAAGAAGCATGCCATTTCACCCGGTTTCGGGCTATCTTATAGAAAGTTTAGAGATTCATATTGCCTGTACGACGTGCGTTTTACAGAAGATGAAGCTGATTGGGTTGGTGAAGATATGATCTTATATAGTTATCCGGCTGTGAATGACAGAGTTTTTGTAGATTTAGGGCTCGAATTATTGTTTGATTATCAGTTTTATTTCTCTGATTATGTTTCTTTGGGAGTGAGGTTGTCTACTAATATTCCATTTAATTTTGGAATAGAATCGGTACTTGTTTCTCCCTTTATTTCCATAGACCTTGGTGCGTTGAAATAGAGTGTTATATAATTATACTTTTCATTTTAAAGTTTCTTTATAATTGAACATATTTATTTAACTATTTTTTGCGTTTAGGCATTGTAATTATCTATAACATTGCAATATATGAAACAACATAAATAATCTACGTTATGCAGTTACCTCAAAAAAATGAACGTTTGACTTTTCAGGTTTATTCCTTCCTGGCGTATAATAAATTGGCTAATAATTTTTTATACGGATAATAGTAGGTTTTCTAATAAACAACAACCAATATGAAGAAGCTAATTTTCGCCACATTCTTTTTGAGTTTATTCTCTATGTCGGCTTTCAGCCAGCTTCAGGTTGGCGGTGGCCCGGCGTACTTCCTGAATGAAAAGTTTTTAGAGGAGCAGAACAGCAGTTTGGATTATACCTTGTCGTTAGGGTATGCTATCCGAAAATTCGATGTAGGCTTCGAGTTTATAAAGAACGGGTACAAAGATTGGGGGAATGGGAAAGAGTTTTATGAGTTCTACCAATACCAGGCATTTGGCCGTTTTTATCCGTTTAAACGACGAACCTGGTTCTTAAAAGGGGGCGTAAATTATTCTGATGAGAAAATTCACAATACAATCAGATATGGCGATCCGGTTATTGTTGATAAAATAGAAGAATATGGCCGATTGTTAGGCTTTGAAGGAGGATTGGGCTTTCAGGACCGCTTGATAAAGAAAACTAATTTATTTCTGAATGTTTCATTGACATATAATCATTTATCTATTTTGGAAGATGGCTACTATTTTGAATATAATAAAGAAAAGGAAGGTTTCTATGCCCTTAAAATGAGCCTTATTTATCAATTCGATTTTAAAAAGAAAAAGTCAAACTAGGGGTATGAAAAACAACATCCTGCTTCCATTCATCCTGATCTTTTTTGTGGCCTGCGATTATCCTCTTTTCACAGCACAGAAAGCGGAAGCGCCAGAGATTGCTGTTTCGGCATTCTTTACTGCCGATTCTGTTCTTAGGGTGAAAGTAGAGCCTGTTGTCAATGCGTTTAGTAATAGCTACGAAATGGTGAATATTGAAAAGGTTAAGGTTATAAAAAGGAATACAGATCAGGAGTTTTTGCTGCAATCCGAATCGGATTCTTCTGGAGTGTATACATTACCTGATTTGCTTCCTGCTCCCGGCGATGTCCTTACATTTGAGGCCTATGTGAATGGCTATGATAAACCGGTTACTGCAACGGACACTGTTCCTGAAGGAAAACCTGATTTCAGACTGGTCTCTACAGGGCTAACTGCCTGCACTCATTATAACTTTGATGATAACGTATCACTAAAACCTTCGGCTGTTTTCCGTTTTATGCCCAATCGGATGAGACGAGTCTCTTATTATGAGTTTCTTGTTGACGTTACTGAGTATGGAGCAGGTGGTGCTTACTATTACTCAGATGCTGAAAAAGTTTATCTAGCGACCACCTCTTCGTTGATTACTGCAGAAGATTACTACCCGTCGAACCCTGTAGTTGATGAGTTGGGTCCCTTGAGTTTACTCTTTAAGTGTAAGGATATTACCGATTCGGTAACGATCGACTTTTCCTACTATACGGGTCTTTTTGGTGATTTTGATTCATTATATACCTCTAATCATGATTTGCGCATTGAATTAAGAGAGGTGAGTTATTCGTATTACAAATATAAGACGACCTATTATTGCCAAAAATATGCCATCGATGGGAATTATTTTTATGGTATGCCTGCCCCAGTTGCCGTATATAGCAACTTAGAAAATGGTGCGGGAATATTTGCAGCTTACAATTCTTTGTCAACAACCTATTATGTGAAAGCAAAAGGTGTTCGGCCGCAGTAATGTAGTGAATGGTGCCATTGTATTTACAGGGTACAATATTTCAGAAAAAGGAATAAAAAGTATACTTATATAATTAAAAACTAATATGAAGAAGCTAATTTTCGCCACATTCTTTTTGAGTTTATTCTCTATGTCGGCTTTCAGCCAATTACAGGTTGGGGGCGGTCCGGCATTCTATATGAATGAAAAGTTTTGGGATGAGCAACGGAGTAGTTTGGACTACACGTTATCGTTAGGGTATGCTGTCAATAAATTTGATGTGGGGCTTGAATTCGTGCAAAATGGTTTTTATGGGCTGGGGGGCAAGCAGGAAATACTATGAGTTTTATCAATACCAGACCTTTGGCCGTTTTTATCCATTTAAACGACGAACCTGGTTTATTAAAGGTGGGGTAAATTATTCCACTGAAGAAATTCGGGGTTCAATTATAGCTCCTGACAAAACATTGATAAGAAAGTTCGAAGATAAAGGCCGAATGCTTGGTCTGGAGGGTGGCCTTGGGTATCAGGACCGCTTGGTGAAAAACACGGACTTGTTTTTGAACGTTAGCCTTTCGTATAATTACCTCCATCTTCTTTCTGGTAGCTATTCCGATAACTACTCACGCGAGAAAGTGCCTTTCTATGCCCTTAAAATGAGCCTTATCTATCAATTCGATTTTAAAAAGAAAAAGTCAAACTAGGGGTATGAAAAACAACATCCTGCTTCCATTCATCCTGATCTTTTTTGTGGCCTGCGATTATCCTTTTTTCACGGTACAAGAGGAAAATATACCGAAGGTTGTAATAAGCTCATTCTTTTGTCACGATTCGCTGGTGCGGGTGAAGATTGAACCGGTGGTCGATGCCTTTACCAACTCGATGACTACCTTGGTGGTGGAAACTGTAAAACTAACCAACACGAAAACAGGGCAAACTTTTTTTCTACAGAAAGAAGACAATTCGGGAACGATATATTCCACTACGGAAATGCGCCCTGCCTTAGGCGATGTGCTCAAAATAGAGGTACAGACCAACGCTTCAGAAGAGCCGGTAGTGGCGGTCGATTCCATAGCGGAAACGCTGGTGCCATTCCGGATTGCCGACACCGGGGTGATGGTAATCGACAACTCTTCGGGGAACACTTTTTCGTGCGAAATTCGACGAAGTGTGAAAATCCGTTTTCTGCCCCTTAGCAATGAGGAGCCTGTTTACCTCGAAATTATCGCTTTTGTATCGGATTATGTTGATTATCTCGGGCTGGATGGAACAAGTGAGCGGCAATCGACCCTCAGATCAACCACCTCGTTTATCACTTCAGAAGATTACTACCCCAGCAGCACAGCAATGGATGTTTATTACCCGCGCAGCTTGTTGTTTAAATGCCCTGCCGGCCCTGATTCATTGACTGTTGATTTTTTATACAATACTGGCAGCATGTCGTTTGCCGACGATGGAGTTGAAGATAATGCCCACGATCTTAGAATAGAACTTCGACGGGTGTCGAAGGCTTATTATCAATACAAAACCGCTTTGTACAATCAGAAGAATGCCATTCGTGGCGACATTATTAATGGAGGTTCGCCCCCGGTACTGGTGCCTTCCAATGTGGGGAACGGTGTCGGTGTTTTTGCCGGGTACAATGGCACTTCTTTTACATCCTATTTCGATAAATATACCTACCAGCAATAAACCAGAAACCACAACGTATGATCTGCAGGATAATGAGCAAACTGGCTGTTGGCATTGTGTTGAATACCAACCAAAACCATAGCCGCCCGAAAATAAAACAGTTTTTACCCTTTACCTCTTTGAGCAGGGGTGCCATAAACTTCTGTATTCTTTTACTTTTCTTAAGTGCCCCGTCCTTGTTGTATGCCCAAAAGAAAGCCCTGGTACTGTCGGGCAAAGTTCTCGACAAAAAAACCGGCGAAGCTCTTATTGGTGCCACGGTGTACGAAGAAGTAAGCAGGGCGGGGGCTACCACCAACGCGCAAGGCTACTATTCCCTAAAATTTCCTTCGCTGCCGGCACGCATATCGGTTTCGTTTATGGGCTATGGCAGCCAGCAGTTTGTTCCCGATTCAGCCTCGGCAATAAAGAACTTTTACCTGTCGCCATCCGACAAACAACTCGATGAAATAGTGGTTAGCGGGAGTGTGTCAAAAAGTGTTCAGAAAGCACAGGTGTCGTCGTTCATGGTGCGGAAAGATGAGCTGCTTACCATGCCTTCGCTGGCCTCGGAGTCAGACCTGAACCTTTACTTACAGATGACACCCGGTGTTTCGTGTGCAGGCGATGGCAATTCCAACCTTTATGTAAGGGGTGGAGGGCACGATCAAAACCTTTTCCTGCTCGACAATATGCCGCTATTCCATGTGTCGCATTTCGGAGGCTTCTTTTCTACCTTCAATACCGATATGATCAATTCGGCCACCCTGTACAAAGGGGGTTTCCCCGCAAGGCATGGTGGACGGCTCTCGTCGGTTGTTGATGTACATACTTATGATGGCGACCTTTACGATTTCAACGGGAAAGCTACCATTGGGCTTATGTTTTGTAAGGTTGCACTAAACGGGCCTATTACCAAGGGGAAGCTTTCGTACAATGTGTCGGTGCGCAAAAACCTGCTGAATTATCTCGATCTTTTTTCCGATGCCAATATCGACTTCAGTTTTTATGATGCCAACATCAAACTCAATGCTGTCCTTTCAGATAAAGACAAGCTCAGCATTAGCTTTTACAACGGAAACGACTTGTTTGGTTTTCACGAGGGCAACGACTCAGTCAGCTACGCAAAGAACAGGATGAGCTGGGGGAATCTGGCTACTTCGGTGCGCTATAACCGTATTTTTACCCCGTCGCTTTTCGGGAATTTTATTCTCGGCCATTCAACGTATCACTTTAACGAGTACAAGCTGGTGAAATATAATTCAAGGTCGGAAGAGGAGCGTATCTATTACGAAAACGATTTTAAATCGGACATCAGCTGTGAGTTTGCCAAAGCCCATTTTGAGTACACCCTGCGCAACAATGTCAGGCTTTTTGCTGGCTACGAATTTAACTGGTACCGCTATACTCCGGGCAATGCTCACATTATACAGCAGTACCCCGGGACGAAAAAAACCGATGGCAATTTTGGCTATCAGGGCACCTATTCCATCGAAAACAACCTTTTTGGCGAACTTATTTTCGACAATATTTATGGCTTTTCAGGAAATATAGGGGTGCGCCCTTCGCTGCTGACTATTTCGGATAAAACGTTCTTTTCGTTGCAGCCTCGCCTTTCGCTGAGCTATGCCTTGCTGAACGATTTGCAGTTGAAAGCCTCGTACACGAAAATGAACCAAGCTTTTCATGTGCTTACCTCTACCAGTTCAGGATTCTCGAGCGATTACCGTATCCCGGTGCTTAAAAACGCGCCTCCATCGGTGAGCGACCAGTTGGTGTTGGGGATTGAATATAAGCCGGGTACAGCGTATGAATTCTCGGCCGAGGTGTACACGAAGTTTATGGACAACCTTGTTATGAAAAAACCGGGCGTGCGATATACTTCCGATTACGATAGCTGGGAGAAAACAATAGAAACGGGCGGGCAAGGCTTGTCGAAAGGGCTTGAATTGCTGGCACGCAAAGTGCAGGGCAAGTTTACCGGTTGGGTGGGCTTTACATGGCAAAACAGTACCCGCAGGTTTGCCAATATCAACAACGGAGATGTTTTCCCGTTTGATTACGACCGCACATACGAGCTTAACTGGTATGGGCAATATGCCTTCTCTGATAATGTAAGCCTTGGCGTTACCTGGACTTATGCCACTGGCATACCGGCAAATATCCCCGAGTGGCGTTATTCAGACATAAACGATGATTTTGTTTTTCTATACAACGGGTATAACAGTTCGCGCCAAAAGGATTACCACCGGCTGGATATTGGCCTTACCCTGAAAGGCGACCGGGGCGACTGGAACATCAGCGTAATAAATGCGTATGCCCGAAAAAATACATACTATTACGAAGTCGTTATGGATAACAATCAACCCAAACTAAACGATAAGAGTTTGTTTACTATCATACCTACATTGAGTTATTCATTTAAATTCTGAATATAGCTTGATCTGCTAAACTCGGGCAGAAAGCACCGCACCCGTTCGGTGTTGCCTCGCGCGGGGCAGCCGCAGGCTAAGCATTTTCACTCGTTGATCAAAAAAATAATAATAATTTTGGCAAATTGTTTGATCGGATTATTATTATTATTATTGAGATAACAAACAACAAACTAAACCAAGCTATTATGATCGTAACCCAATGCTTCCTGGCGCCAAATAAATTCAACCTACATATTAGCTGCCGCGCTATGGTGTACCCGGGTGGTTTGGCGGGTTTAGTTGCCAAGTGTAATACTAAAAACCTGTGCGAGCCTATGAGAAATACAGTAATACTTATCCTGCTGCTCTCACTTTTATCGTGCGATAAAGAAGTATATCACAATATACCCAAAAACGAAAAACCTCTGTTGAAAAATAATGATACCGTTGCTTTTATGGAGAGGGAAAGCAACGTGCTGGATTCTTTTTTAATTAATCGAACGGATGACTACACTGTTTCGGATAAAAGATATTATCAAGAGTATATTATTTTAAGCTATCATAAGATCGGGGATAATTACTCTTTTGAGAAATTTTTTGTTCAGCATAGTGCTAATACTAACATATCAATTGAAGGCAATTATTTTCCCACGTATGGAAATGCCGACCCGGTTGATGTCACTGTTAATGGAATAGAATATAAATCTGTTTTTGTTAGGCATGCAGTCAATTTCTCCGATTCAATTCCCAACACGGTTTACTATTCCCACCAATATGGGATAATAAAGTACACTTATTCCGATGGCCGGAGTTATGAACTGATTAACAACATAGAATAGACAAACACCAACGCTCAGCTCACGCGAGTAAGAAATG
>JAAYAG010000015.1 GCA_012719495.1 Bacteroidales bacterium | reverse complement strand
ACGGGAGAAATTCATTATTATTCTATTCGATCTTTTCTTTAAGGCGCTTGTTACATATCAAGGCAAACCTGGAATTAATGCTGTTGCCTCGTGAAATATTTAAAAAAAGTAATGAAACCGTAAGAGTTATTGTAGGAGAGCCAATTGCTCATCAAATGTTTGTTAATACAAAATCTCACAGGGACTGGGCACAAAATGTACGTTCCAGTGTTTACAATTTAAGGAATATGAACCCAAGCGCCATATTATGACATTCAAGACAAGTCTTCGTGAAACTTTTTTTCGTATTTGGTATTGGTACGTGAATAAAGCGGACAAAAACGCCCAAATACTTTTCATGAACTTCGGGTACCATGACCCAAGTCAGCATATTGCCATGGATGAAAAAAGTGAACGTGACAGGTACTCTATCCAGCTGTACCATCAATTGGCAGATGCTATTGACATGCAAGGTAAAGATATTGTGGAAATCGGTTGTGGAAGAGGCGGGGGTTTATCCTATATAGCAAAGAACTTTTTACCTGCTACGGCCTTAGGAATTGACCTGAACAAGCAGGCAGTGCGGTTTTGCAGCCGGCATTATTCAAAAAAATGTTTGTCATTTATCCGGGGTGATGCCCAAAAGTTAAATCTGGAGAATGATTCCTGCGACATAGTTATTAATGTGGAATCGTCACACCGTTATCCAAATATGACCGCTTTTTTGAAAGAAGTCTTCCGTATTTTGCGTCCGGGTGGGTTCTTTTTATTTACTGATTTCAGATATGACAGTGAAATGGATGAAATGAAGAAAGACCTTAACGGGAGCAGATTCACTGTTGTTAAAGAAAAGAATATCAACCGGGAAGTCACTGCAGCACTTGAACTGGATGACAGCCGCAGGCGCAATCTTATCAGCACGCTGGCTCCCAGGTTCCTTCACAACATTGCTCTGAATTTTGCCGGAGCAAAGGATTCTGATACCTACAATAATTTTGCATCCAACAAGTACGTTTATTTCAGTTATGTTTTAAAAAAATAATTTAACAGACTTTATGAAAACCGTTCAAAGATTTTCAAGTGTATTTTTTGTGATTTTAATCACGACTATTTTATTATCCTGTGAAAAACTGCATCACTCAGACCCATTAGACCCATTTAGAAAATTCAGTATGGAGAGAGATTTGATCGTAGTTATCAGCGATATGCACCTGGGCGCAGACCTTGCTTATGCCGAATGCAAAGACAACTTGCCGGCTCTTGAAGAATTCCTTACACAGATAAGGGAATCTTCCAACGTAAAAGAATTAGTAATTGCCGGAGATTTGCTGGATGAATGGTTTGTCCCGGCTCCAATAAATACCTATCAGGGAAAGGACCAGTCAGATTTTGTCAAACGCATTGCCGAGACCAACAAAGGCGTTTTTAACGTTTTAAAAAGGATCATAAGGGAAAGGAAGATATTAGTTACTTATGTTCCCGGTAACCATGACCTGACGATCACAGAAGAAAATGTTGATCTGATACTGCCCGGTATAAAGCAGAAGCGTGATCCTGAACTGGGTTTAGGGACCTATTCCCCCGAAGGTTATCCAAAAATAGTGATAGAGCACGGGCATAGATATAATTTCTTTTGTTCTCCTGATCCATTCTCCAATCAGGATATAGCCCCTGGAACCATATTGCCTCCCGGATACTTTTTTACCCGGATAGCTGCACTTTATGTCTCACAGGGACACCCAACCGTTGAAGTTGTTATTCCGCCTGTAACCCCGAATACTTCCGGTGACGAAAGCCAGAATCTCCTGTTTTCATATTTCAAATTGTGGGAATGGACTTTAAATATGTTCACCATTGAAAACAATTTCAACGAAGACATTATTGTCACCAATATTGATAAATTCAACGGGACTTATTCGGTAAACGATTTACTTCCATATCAGGAAACCCCCGGAGGATTTATTGATGTCAATCTTTACAACGGCATTCAGGAAAATTGGGTGCAAAGACAGGAGCACAATCATGTTCTTGTACCCATTCCTGCACAGCAGGCAATAGCCGGATCTGCGCTGGCCAGCGAAACTGATAACCAAGCGGCAGTACAATATTTTTTGAATCCCAAATCAAACGTTAGAATTGTTGTTTTTGGCCATTCCCACGTTCCTACAATGATCTCTTCTTTTGATCATTTGAACCAAAAATCCATTTATGTTAACTCGGGAACATGGATTGATGACAACCCAAACCGGACGACCATGAATTTTGTCGTGATCACACCCCAGAAAGGTGATTGTTGCTCTAAAACCCACGTTAGGCTTTACAATTTTGAAAATGAGGTGATCACCCTTATGGCAGAGGATTCTGTCCGCCTGTAATCTTAATAATATTGGAATGCTTGAAGGAGGTTACACCCAATTGATGGATGCCATTATGCCGGGAAAGCTTTTTCAGCATATTAGTAAATAAATACATGAACATTTGGTTGTTGGCCGGAATTATCATGGTTATTGCCCTTGTTATGACAATGACCGGACGGGGAGGAGGAAATTTTTATGTTATTGCCATTGTGCTATCAGGTGTAGGTATTCATGAAGCAGCGACTACCGGACAATTTGTTTTAATATGCTCTTCTTTGACAGCTGCCATTATTTTCGGGAGAAAGAAAATTGTTGATTGGAAACTGGTGTTAATAATTGGGAGTATGACATTGGTATCTGCCTTTTTAGGCGGATTCTTCTCGGATCAGTTTAATGCGACCTTATTGAAGATCATATTTGCTGTCTTCATCTTTATTGCATCGTTACTGATGCTTAAACCTGTAAGGGAAACAACTAAAACGAACAACTGCTGTCAAATTGAATTGAGAACTGGAAATACAGTTTATCATATCAATATGCTTGTATTCATTCCCGTGGTATTGATAACGGGATTTGTGGCCGGAATGGTTGGAATTTCAGGCGGCTCTTTTTTAGTGCCGCTTATGGTTCTGGCTGTTGGAGTCCCTATGCAAACTGCCGTAGGTACATCAACAACTTTGGTTCTTATTACTGCAACAGCCGGTTTTCTGGGCCATGTAAGTACCGGACATTTCGATGTTAGGATGTCTGTTATTTTAGCTGTTGCTGCAATAATTGGAAGCCTGTTTGGAACTCGCTTAACGATTAAGGCAAATCCCAAAATACTCAAAATTGTGTTTGCAAGCACATCAATGATTGCGGCTTTAATTATGTTGTGCCGAGTATTTTATTAAACGATTCCCGAAAATTGGTTGAAAGATAAGGTCTTCAGAAATATCGATGAAGTCGTTGCTGCTGTGTCAGCTGCTGTAGACTTTTATAACAACCAGAGGCCTCACATGAGTATCGGCATGCTGGTCCCATCGGAAGCTATCAACAGAAATCAACAGTTAGAAATCCCTGAAAACTGTTTACTTGT
>JAAYAG010000014.1 GCA_012719495.1 Bacteroidales bacterium | reverse complement strand
CTGGGCCTTATTGTTTTTTCATAACGACGAGATTTATCTAGGGACAAACAGAAACAGAACCTAAGTGACACAATTATTTATGATTTGTAACGGACAAAAAAATATGCAGAGGACAGAAACGCCTGCCAATAACAAAAACTATATGTCAAGCCTGGCGGCGGAGGAATGCAATCGTCGGTTCTCGCAACAGCTGTGCATCGCTCGACAGGAGAATCGCTCCGAAATCCAGCCCTGCATATAGTTCCGTCCGGTTTCATGCTGAAAAGAAGAAAGCCAGCGCACATTTGGCACATTTACAAGCCCTCTCCCACTAACCGATATCTTATCTTGTAAAAAAGCCAAATTTTTGCCTCACTCAGAATAAAAGAAATTAGTAATAATTAGAGAATATTATCGAATTTAAGTATCTTTGTCTAAATACTACTAAAATTGACAGTTGCAAATTACATAAAACAATTATTATCCTACGAAGAATATTCATTCTCCCTAGACGAATTAATGGAGAATATCCACAAAAGTGAGACTTCCATAAAAAGTGAATTATCTAGACTGATTGCTAAAAAAGAAATTGTAAACCTTCGAAAAGGCTTTTATCTCATTATAACACCAAGATATTCATCGGTGCAAAAGCTGCCAATTCAGCTTTATTGCGAGAAACTTTTCAAGTATTTAGAAAGAAATTATTATGTCGCTCTTTTTTCAGCAGCAAAATTCCACGGTGCAAGCCACCAGCAGGTTCATAGAGACTACATAATAACAGAGAAACCCAAATTCAACGATATTTCAAAAGGTGCAATTGATATTCGTTTTTTTACAACAAGTAACTGGTCGGACAAAAATATCCAAATTAAGAAATCTGACGCTGGACAATATAAGGTGTCTAGTCCTGCCCTGACGATTGTTGACTTAATCCATTACCAAACAAAGCTAGGTGGGATAAACAGGATGCTTGCAGTCATTGACGAACTGTCAGAAGAATTAAGTGAATCGGATTTAACTGAACTGTTAAGTTGGTATCCCAATAAAAGTACATTACAACGGTTTGGCTTTTTGCTGGAAGAACTTGGAACTAAAGAAGATTTTCAGGAATTAATATTTATGAGTTTAAAATCAACAAATTTCTTCCCGGTCTTGCTTAGCCCAAAGTCAAATGAAAAACCCGGAGCGGTAAATAACAGGTGGAAAGTTGCTACTAATGTTAACTTGGAGAGTGATTTATGATACCAAGACCTTTTATAGCAAAATGGCAACAGTATGCTCCATGGAAAGAATTTGCGCAAGTTGAGCAGGATTTAATTATTTCCAGAACCTTGGTCGAAATCTTCTCCGATGAATTTCTCAGAGAAAACCTTGCATTCAGAGGAGGTACGGCTTTACACAAATTATACCTTAATCCTGCCGCAAGATACTCCGAAGATATTGATTTAGTTCAGATAAAACCTGGTCCTATTAAACTAATAATGGAGAGAATTGGAGAGGTTGTTACCTTTTTTGAAGAAAAGAGAGTTACTCAGGTTCGTGGACATGGGGCAAAAGCGTTGTATCGGTTCACATCGGAGTATGAAGAAATACGAATGCGACTGAAATTAGAAATTAACTGCAAAGAACATTTCAATGTACTTGATTGGGTTGATTTTCCTTTTGAAATTGCAAGTGAATGGTTTTCGGGCAAAGCTGAAATAAGAACGTACAATATAAACGAACTTTTAGGAACAAAACTCAGGGCATTATATCAACGAAGCAAAGGAAGAGATTTGTTTGATTTAGATTATTCCCATCGAAATATTGATTTAGACTTTGAGCAAATCATAAATTGTTTTAAGGAATACACTTCGTTTGCAACGGGTAAAAAACCGCCCAGCAAAAAAGAATTCCTGCTTAACATTGAAGTGAAAGAAAATAGTACAGAGTTTACAGGAGATATGGAAGGTTTATTGAGACCTGAAATTAAATACAATCAAAGCGAGGCTTTTAATTGGTTGAAAACAGAATTATTAGAAAGAGTCTAAATGCGTAATATAACTTCTTTGTTTGATTCAAGTAATTTATCGATTAATTGTTGACATTATGAAAGAAATACAAATACGGGAGGAACTATCTAGAACCGTAGCTGAAGACCCTAACAACATTGATAAAATACTGAAGCTTTCACATGAGTTAGCTTCTCTTGATAAGAATAATGTCCGGTTTTCTGTAGATTCAGAAGCAATTGACAGACCTGCTGATTGGGATATGTAAGAGTTCGCAGCGCTAGTGCTGATTTGCCAGCCATAGGCTGACAGGCAATCAGCACCAGCCGCACTTGGACAAGGGAGAGGCATATCCGGAGGAACCTGGCATCGGGATGTTATGTGGCATTTAAAGACAGAAATACTACGTGAATTATAAAGAGATACATACAACTGGAAAATTAAGTGCTTTTGTAAAGTACTTCTGGCGATATGAACATTCAGGAGAAGATATTGAATACACAATTTTACCAGATGCGTGTTTTGATATAGTAGTTGACTTTGAAAACAATGAACTAGAGAACATTTATCTAACGGGGATTTGGACTCAACCTATAAAACTAATAGTTACAAAAGGTGCTACGCTATTTGGGATTCGTTTCAAAATCATTGCTGCCGAATACTTATTGAACAGGGAAATAAAATCACTTTTAAATGGTATGACTATCCTTTCAAAAGATTTTTGGAATATCCATCTGGCACAAAGTACAGATTTTGAACAATTTTCAATTGATTTGACTGAACAAATGATTGGTATCTTAAATCAGCAACCCGAAATTGACAATAGAAAACTTAAACTGTTTAATCTTATTTATAGCGAGCAATTCCAACGTGTAACAGAGCTTTCCGAAATAACTGGTTGGAATAACAGGCAAATAAATCGGTATTTTAATCAACAATTCGGATTCCCCTTAAAAACTCTTTTAAATATTGTTCGGTGCAATGCATCATATCCTAACATTGTAGAAGGAAAGCTTTATCCGGTAAAAGAGTATACTGACCAAGCACACTTTATTAAAGAAATAAAAAAATACACAGAAAATTCACCTAGTCAACTTTATAAAAACGAAAATGACCGATTTTTACAATTGTCAGCCTTTAAAGTAGAATAAATTTGCATGCATCAAAATTAAAGGAGAATTCAGATGAAAAAATTATTTTTAGTATCATCATTTAAAGATGTAGCAAGTCTTTTGCAAGATTTCGCAAAGGAAGACCTTAACGGTAAAACGGTAACGTTTATTCCAACGGCAAGCATTCCTGAGTCTGTAAAGTTTTATGTTGGTTCAGGCAAAAATGCTCTGGAAAAATTAGGATTAACGGTAGATGAGTTGGAATTAACCAAAGCAACAACCGAAGAAATATCCGACAAATTGTGCAAAAACGATTACATATACATTACCGGGGGCAATACATTTTTCTTGCTTCAGGAGTTAAGGAAAACAGGAGCGGACAAGATAATAACAGAACAAATACATTCTGGAAAGCTATTCATTGGTGAATCAGCGGGTTCAATGATTGTGTCACCAAACATTGAATACGCAAAAGATATGGATAGTCCTAAAAAAGCGCCTGAATTAGACACTTTTTCTGCAATGAATTTGATTGATTTTTATCCATTGCCTCACCATACAAATTTTCCCTTTAAGAAAGCGGTTGAGAAAATTCTTTCAAAATATGAATCTGAGTTAAAACTATATCCAATAAGTAATACACAGGCAATACTGGTGAATGGAGAAAATGTAACAGTTGAAAACAAAAAATGAAGATTGAAAACAAAAGTCGAGTAGGTAAAGGGGAGTTTGACTTCGTCGATTTTCAATTCACCCCTAAACCTCTCGCAGAACCGTACTTGAACCTCTCGATTCATACGGCTCTTCATGATAAAGACACAGCTCAGGGCTGAAAACCATATTTCCAATGCTCAAACGTATTGGGGTAGATTTTGGCTATCCCCTGTAAATATTTGTAAGCATTGTACCAATGACGTCGCCTGAACATCTTTGCCGATAGTTCAATTCTGTTGATCATCGCTTTTGTGAGTCCTCCGACCTTACCGTTTTCGTTTTGGGGGTCAGCTCGTTTCAGTTTTGACTCATAGCCTATCATCTCCATAAAAGTTATGTTACCATTTCAAAGAACGTTTATTATCTTCGTATCCCGTGGTAACGCAGGACACACGGCATAAAACAACAGCCGGCAGCTATTCAAACAGGAATGGTTGCCGGCTGTTTTGTTTTAGATTATATGCTTTCACATACAATTTTCACACTTTTGATTCAATTATATCTTTTTGCATATATTTTCGTATATTTGAGCGAAATTATATCTAAATACATACAATGAAACCATTGTCCGAATTTGTAAAAGAGCGAAGAAAAGAAGTGAACCTCACCCAAGAGGAGTTTGCCGAACGCACAGGTGTTGCCCTAACGGTGATCCGCAAAATTGAACAAGGAAAAACGAACCTGAACTTAGACAAGGTAAACTTGGTACTGAGCATGTTCGGCCATGAACTGGCTCCGGTTAGCCAAAAGGAGATTGAACGATGAGAAGCGGTTGGGTGTATTACAAAGAGTGGTTGGCTGGGGAAATTTCCGAAACCAACGAGGGCGAATATATTTTTCGCTACGATGAAAATTACGTTCGTGAACACCCGAATGCTCCCATATCGTTAACCATGCCTGTAACAGAAAACCCTTATCATGAAAAAAGGCTATTCCCATTTTTTGAAGGATTAATTCCAGAAGGATGGTTGTTGGATATAGCTACCAAAAATTGGAAAATCAAAGCCAACGATCGGATGGGGCTGCTACTGGCTTGTTGCCAAAATTGCATCGGTGCTGTAAGTGTAATCCCAAAACAAAACGAAGATGGAAAATAAATGCCTTTCCTGCTACCAAACGCTTGATGAAAACACTGATTTTCACAGCAAATGTTTGTCTTCATTTTTTGGTTCACCAGTTGCCCCAAGGTTGCCTTATTCAATCAATCAGATGGAAGAACTGGCAAAAGAAGTGATTGAGCGAAGTGTAACCGTTCCTGGTGTACAGGCAAAATTATCCCTGTCGTTAATTGGAAATACTTCAAAAGATAAAAATGCCCGACTAACGGTTGTTGGAGCCCTTGGCGGACAATATATTTTGAAACCACCAACAGCGCATTTTCCTGAAATGCCGGCCAATGAACACCTTACCATGCGAATTGCCGAAGCATTTGGAATCCGGGTAGTCCCATCGACGCTAATCCGATTGGAAACTGGAGAGTTGGCCTACCTGACCAAAAGAATAGACCGAAACGAAAAAACGGGCGCAAAAATCCACATGCTGGATATGTTTCAACTTACCGAAGCTTACGACAAGTACAAAAGCTCTATGGAAAAAGTGGGCAAGGCTCTTCACAACTATTCAAGCAATACCTTACTCGACAAACTCTTTTTATTTGAATTGACCGTATTTTGCTTTCTGACAGGAAACAACGACATGCACCTGAAAAACTTTTCTATGATCGAAAGTGCTTCGGGCTGGATACTTTCGCCAGCATACGATTTGCTAAATGTTGCCATCATTTTGCCCGATGACAATGAAGAATTAGCCCTCACATTGGGCGGAAGAAAACGCAAATTGAAACAAGAAGATTTTGTGAAGTTTGGGAAAGACCTTGGGTTATCGGACAAACAAATAGAAGGGGTTTTCAAGCGGATGCAAAAAAACAAACCAATGGCACACCACTGGATCGACAACTCATTTTTATCGGAGCAGATGAAGGAAAATTACAAGAAACTACTTGAACTGCGTTATGACCAGTTGGGAATAAACATTTAAAACTGGCAACTTTGACCTCCAATGTTGTCTTATGCTTTGAACTTAGCGGAAACAAGTTGCTGAAATTCATCACACAACAACATTGGACGTTGACAGGCCCACGATGTACAAAGTTAGCCGCAAACCCGACAGCGTCGCCAGACCTTTCAGTTTAGGAGGAACGTGTTCACAGCTCCCAAGTCTATAGGCGCCTAGGCGATGTTCATCGTTACACACCAGCCGACGTTGGTATCATTCTACAAATTCTAATAACCTGAGTTCGACTTTATTTTTAAAGTTCAGATTGGCATAAAACGCTGTTTTACAAAGCAAATTTTTGAGTATTAGCGGGCTAAATCGAGGAAATTTAATGCAGGAAAACAGTGTTTTATGCAAAACTCATTGTCAGCCACTTGTAAACAGCAATCTTCTGCTTTAAAATCACTTAAAATAACCCGTTATTCCTGCGTGATTTTGCATTGAATCTTACTGTTTACAAGCGGTCTGAACTCAAAAATAAAGTCG
>JAAYAG010000013.1 GCA_012719495.1 Bacteroidales bacterium | reverse complement strand
TGGTATAATGACAAATCTACACAACGGAGAAGACAAGCAGAATTGTCCAGTCAATTTAGTACGGAACAGCTAAGGACAAATATTTCGAAAACCATTATGGATATTAAAAAACTTCAATTACCCAATGGGGGTTTTTCATGGATGCCGGGTGGTGCCATTAACCAATATATTACCCAACTAATAACTGAGAAAATTTTACACTTACAAAATCTTGGAATCGACATATCGAAGTATGGATTGGATGATATCCTGAAAAAATCGGAAACGATTGTTCAATCTGAATTTATAAACCGTTACAACAAGCTAAAAATCGATATCGAACAAGGAAAGGACAGGTACGAAGCAAATCATTTATCATCTTTGATAATTCACCAACTGTACATCAATTCCTTTATAAAAAACAGCAGGTATTCTGACACCTACAAAGAGGCGCATCAATTTTACCTGAATCAATGCATAACCTATTTTGACCAGTATAGCATAGCTTGCCAGGGAATGATTGCTTTGGCGCTTTACCGTTCAGGTGATACTGTAAATGCTGAAAAGATCATGGAGATATTAAACGGGAAGGCGTATAAAGATGAAAGTTTAGGCATGTCATGGGATTATGCTCCATGGTATTGGTACACACAGCCAATTGAATCACAATCGATAATGATAGAAGCCTTTCATGAAATTAAAAATGATAAACAAACAGATGCTTTATTGAAACGATGGTTGTTAAAAAACAAAGAAGCAAACCGTTGGATATCAACAAAAGCTACAGCATCTGCTATTTATGCCCTACTAATGGTTGGTGATAAAATGCCTGTCAAATATGAACCCTTTGAAATAATGATTGGCAAAGAAAACTTGTATGTAAACGAAATGGAATCTAAATCAGGCTATATTCATAAACAATGGATAGGTACAGATATCGAAAAATCGAAAGCTTCAATTAAGATCGAAAACCCGAATGATTATCAAACATGGGGAAGCATGACTTGGCAATATTTTGAAAATATTGAAAAGGCTGGTGCATCTGAAAATGAATCGTTATCACTTCATAAAACGATGTTTAAAGAAGTCGCAGGACAAAAGGTACAATTAAATGACTCTTCGATCATTCATGTTGGCGACAAGATCACAATATGTCTGGCAATTGAAGCAAAACGAGATATGGAATATGTTTTTCTTAAAGATTACCGTTGTTCAGGCTTCGAACCTGGGAAAGAATTGAGCGGGTATAAATGGGACAATGGATTTAGCTATTTTGAAAGTTTTAGAGATGCATCAACTCAGTTTTTCTTCGATAAATTAAAAAGTGGAAAATACACCATTGAATATTCACTGTATGCAAATCTTAAGGGTTCATACAATAACGGGTATGCAAACATTGAGTGCATGTATGCTCCATTTATTAGAAGCAGAACACAGAGTATGCTTATAACTATTGAAGGTGATAATTAGTAAATGAGTAGTAAAATCTTGATGCAGCATTTATGAAGATGGCAACTTGATGAAAAACTTTTATGCATTCGCCAAAATTGTACTCGAATACAATTCGCAACTTATTGAATCATTAGAAATAGTTGTTAAGTGTTAAAAAAGAGTCCAACACAAAATGTAAGCACATTGGCAAGCATCTGCAATCCATTTGCACAACACCTTTGCTTGCCAATAAGCTTACAATCCCTAGCCCACGTTTGCCCTAATGGGCAATTATGGTTGCCCCCGCTCAAAATAAATTGTTCTTCGTACCGTACGGACAAAAAAAGACAATAGACAAAAAGTTAAATAAGATTTGAAACATTTAACCATTGAACAGACCGAAACCCAGTTGCTAACAAAAAATATATGATAATTGCCGTTTCCGTGCAGATTTGGAAGTTCACAGCCCGCAACAACGGCGGTGCGGCTCGACAGTAAAGCAACCCGCAATCGGCAACTACATATATTTCCGAACGTTATGTGCCACTTTACGCATGCGAAACATAAAATATCTAATCGATGACAATAGACAAGAAATATTGGAAAGACCTTGTATTTGTTAAAGGGAATTTCCCAGACATCAAATGTCCAACATGCGA
>JAAYAG010000002.1 GCA_012719495.1 Bacteroidales bacterium | reverse complement strand
TACTCTCATATTTTAAAAAATTAGCAACTGTGGAACTAACCATTAAAGATTTGTGCAAGACCTATTCAAGTGGGCATCGGGCACTCAAATCGGTAAACTTAGACATTACCAACGGCATGTTTGGATTGCTGGGGGCCAACGGCGCAGGCAAATCGACGCTTATGCGCATTTTGGTTTCGCTTATGGAACCGTCGTCGGGAGCTATTACCATTAACGGCATGGATTTGAGCAAACACCGCAAAGAAGTTCGCACCATGACGGGCTATTTGCCTCAAGATTTCCGTTTCTTTCCGAAGCTTAAAACGTGGGAATTCCTCGATTATTCGGCTCAACTGGGCGGGATTAAGGGGAAAACACAACGGCGCGAGGCTATTGACGAAATGCTTGAACAGGTGGGGCTTTACGAGGTGCGCGAGCGCTATGCCAACCAACTGTCGGGCGGTATGAAGCGCCGTTTGGGTATTGCACAGGCTTTGATTGGCGATCCTAAGTTGATTATTGTTGACGAACCGACCACAGGGCTCGACCCCGACGAGCGTATCCGCTTTAGAAACCTGCTGACCAAGGTGAGCAACCGCGATGTGATCATCATCCTTTCGACACACATTGTGGGCGACATATCGAGCACCTGCAACCAAATGGCTTTGCTGCGACGCGGCGAAGTGGTGTTTCGCGGTGCGCCCGAAGACCTCATCAAAGAAGCCGAAGGATCGGTGTGGCGCATTCAAGCCTCGCTCGAGCAGTTCGACGAGGTAAATACCAACTACAATGTAATCTCTACCATTCCGTCGGTGGGCGGTTGGGATATCGAAGTGATAGCGTCCGATCCCGGCAAATATCCGGCCGAGCCCATTCAACCCAACTTGGAGCACGCTTATGTATATTATATGGAACATTTTCTGGAACAAGCCATTTAACCCAAAAATTGACCTATGATCTCAATACGAAATATCAGAACTATAGCAACATACGAGCGACGGATACTGTCGCGTAGCTGGTTCTTCCGCATTTTTGCCATCTTGGTTTTGGTGGTTGCTGGTTTCTATAGCGGTATTACTATGCTCGAACATAGTGGGTTCTCGTGGACTCAGCGAAGCTTGCCAACCGCACTTATATATTCTGTACTGTCTCTTTTTAATATCGGGCAGGCGATTATCGCACTCTTTTTAGCTTCTGATTTTATGAAGCGCGACAAGAAGCTCGACACCGCCGAAGTACTTTTTATCAGGCCTATGTCGAATGCCGATTATGTTATAGGAAAAACCTTAGGCATTGTTTCGCTCTTTGTGTTTTTAAATCTGGCAGTTCTGGCCTTAGCCGCAACATTCCAATTGGCATCAGGCGCTGTACCGTTGAAGGTTCTGCCTATGCTTTACTATATGCTGCTGCTCACGTTGCCCAGCTTGCTTTTTATTCTGGGTTTATCGTTTTCAATAATGAGTTTGCTCCGGAATCAGGCCCTGACATTTTTGGTTTTGCTGGGATATGTAGCGCTGGTTATCTTCTACCTTGGTGAAAAACAGATGTATCTGTTCGATTATATGGCTTACCAATTGCCTATGCCTTATTCCGATATTGTTGGCTTTTCTCATTTCGATGCATTGCTGACGCACCGGTTGGCCTATGCGTTTGCCGGGCTGGGCTTGATTTCTCTTTCAGTGGTATTGCTGAAACGTTTGCCTCAGGTTCGTTTTTCACTCTTGATCTCGTCGGTGTTCACCGGAATACTGCTTCTTGCAAGCGCTTGGTTTTTCACCAGCTATGTGAGCAAAAATAATACACGTATCGAAAATAGGGCGCAATGGGTTGAACAGGCGTCAGACTACTATAACTATCCTGCGTTGAATGTGTCCCAAATGCACATCGATTTTGAGATGGGCAAAGAGGCTAGTGCTTCTGTAAAAATGGAAATGCAAAACAGTGGTAACCGGTCGGCCGATACCTTGATCTTCAGCCTGAACCCAGGGTTGAAAGTTGAAAAAGCTGCCGTTAACCAACGCGAAGTTACGGTGAGCCAGGAAGGCATGATTGTAAAGCTTTTCGGCATGGGAACTGTGTTGCCCGGACAACGTGTAAATGTTGATATGAGTTATTCAGGCCAGTTTGATTTCGATGTTTCATACCTCGATGCTTCGACAGAAACTTTTTTCGAATCTAAAGCTGCCGGTGTATTTAACGTAGCACACGAGTATGGTTTTTATTCACCGGAATATGTGCTGCTTACCTCTGAAAACCTTTGGTATCCTATTTCAGGTGTACCTTACGACCCCAGCCGTCCTGCTGTATTCAGACAACAATTTTCAAAGTATAGTTTAACGGTTAAATGCCCCAAAGGCATGATGCCTATTTCACAAGGAAGCCGTTCTTCTACCGACTCACTGGTATTCAACTTTACCAACCGCGATCCGTTACCACAAATCTCGTTAGCTATTTCTTCTTATCAAGAAAAGAAATTAGCTTCAGGTAACTTAAATTTGACCTTGGCTCACCATTATGGACACGACTTTTACTCGAAGCACCTGAACGAATTAGGGGATACCATGTTGGTGCTGATTAACGATTTTCTTGACAATTACGAACGTCCTCTGAGTTTGTACTATCCTTATCCCGAATTTAGTCTGGTGGAAGTACCTTTACAATTCTCTTCGCTGACGCACTCATGGACTTCGACTATGGCACAAAGCCAGCCACAAATGGTGCTTTTCCCCGAATGGGGTTTTGGTCAGAACCAGGTTGATTTTCAAAGCAACATTTTTCAGCAGCAACGTCGTCAGCGATGGAGTAACGAAGAGCTTACCGAGAGACAGAAACAAGCCAGTGCGTTTAGTATGTTTTTGACACGCACTTTCTCCACCGAATCAGTTGAATTGACATTTCAGCAACGGCGAAACAATGAAACAGCACCACCAAACCCATTCAACATTTTTTCAAATTACTATTACTATGTAAACTTCATAACATCAGACGAATGTCCTGTGTTGAATTATGCTTTTGAGAGTTACCTGCGCACAGGTAGTTCGGGCGATATGGGCAATGTTTTCCGCCGTATGGGAAACAGCATAAGCGATACCGATAAAGCGAATCTTATTCTTAATGGGAAAAGTCTCGAAGAAATTATTACTACCGAATCGGATAAGCTAGTAGTAAACAACGTATTGAAAGCAAAAGGTTCCTATTTGCTTACTTGGATTGAAAAGCAAATTGGCGATACCGATTTTGATTCATTTTTGCGTGACTATCTGTATGATAACAGTTACCGCGAAATTACCTATACTGAACTTTCCCAGCAAATTCAACAGCGCTTCAATACCTCAATTGAAGGGTTTATTGGACAATGGTACCACGAAAAAGAAATACCGGCCTATGCATGGACTGAGCCTAAACTGGAACAAGGGGTAAAAGATGACCAAACAGTATATACTCTCCGGATGCAAATCAGCAACCACGGTAAAGCTCCCGGCTTGGTGAAACTATCTATTCAGTTAGGTGAAGGCGGAGGAAGAGGCGGAAGAGGTGGTTTTGGAGGCGGCGGTGGCTTTGGCGGTGGTTTCGGCGGCGGTTTCGGCGGCGGACAAGCAAACCAACCGGTTGAGCGTACCTATCTGATTGCTGCTGGCGAATCACGTGAAATCCAAATTATACTCGACGAACAGCCACGAATGCTAACCATTGATACGCAAGTTTCAAAAAACATTCCAGCCTTGCGCACTGCATTTGGGTTGAATGTTTCGAAAGATAAACCTGCTCGGCTCGATGATTACAGTATTGTGATAGATAAAACGATAAACTTTGATTCTCCAGGGGAATTGATCGTCGATAACGACGAACCGGGATTTAGCACTACCGATCCTTCGCTGAACAACCCTATCCGCAAAATGTTTGAAAAGGAAAAGAGTACTAACCGTGAGTTCGCGAACGTTGACCCATTTCAGGGTGCACCGGCAACCTGGAGTCTTACTGCTTCAAATGATTACTATGGAAAATTTGAGAGAACGGCTCTGGTTATCCGCCCGGGTGAAGGCAATAAAGTAGCAACTTGGGTGCAACCGATCACTGAAAGTGGTTACTACGATGTGTATGTGTACTTAGTGCGTCAGCGTCGTGGATTTACCATGGGAGGGCGTGGAGGAGGCGGTCCCGGCGGTCCCGGCGGAAACGCAAACGAGGTGACCGGCTCTTACTTTTATACCGTTTACCACGATGATGGGGTAGATGAAATTGAAATGCAAGCTGCTGATTTTGAATCAGGATGGAATTTGCTTGGCTCGTTTTACATTTCTGGTAATGAGGCTAAAGTAGTCCTTTCAGACAAGGGAGGGGCGCAGCAAGTAATTGCCGATGCAGTTAAATGGATAAAACAACGATAATATAAAACTTAATCATTAACAATAATGAAGAATTTTAAATGGTTTCAAATACTTGCTTTTCTGCTTATTGCACAGGCAGGTAATGTTTTGGGGCAGGAATTACTAACCCTTGAAAAAACACTTGAGATTGCCTATCAGAATAGTCCTGACATGATCAACCAGGCAATTTCATTAGAGAGCCAACGCGAGAATCTTAACGCCCAAAAGGCAAGTTTGAAATCGAGGTTTTCATTGTCGGTTAACCCATTTTCATATAATAAAAGCCGTTCGTTTGAAAATTATGCCAACGATTATGTGAGCAGCGAAAGTTTTGGTTCATCGGGTGCATTTAGCATCAGCCAACCTATTACAGCTACCGATGGTACTGTTACTTTGACTAATAATTTTGGATTTTCAAGTAACACTGTTGAAAATAAAGATGCAGTTAGCAAATTTAATAACAACCTTACGTTGAGCATTAACCAGCCCTTGTTCAAAAAATATAATGCCAATAAAATGGGTTTGTACAAGGCTGAATTGGATCTTGAAAACACGTTGCTCCGTTACGAAATAACAAAGTTGAACCTGGAATACAGCGTTAGCCAAAGTTTTTATAGTGTTTACTCGGCACAACAAAGCTTGGAAACAGCAAAAGAAGAGCTAGCTAACCAAAAAAAATCGTTCGACATTATTAAAAATAAAGTTGATGCCGGCCTATCGGCACAAGAAGAATTGTGGCAAGCCGAACTCAACCTTCAAAATGCCGAGTCGTCGGTATACGACAAAGAGGTATCGTTAGAAAATGCCAAAGACCGCTTGAAACAGTCTATTGGTATGAATATAAATAGTGATTTCAGTATCATTACTAAAATTGATGTTAAAACAGTTGATGTTAAGCTTGAAGATGCTATTGGATATGGTTTACAAAAACGAATGGAATTACGCCAAAACGAAATTACGTTAGAAAACTCGCGTTTGAGCTTAATTCAAGCAAAAGATAACGACAAGATCAGCGGATCGGTAAGTCTTAGTGTTGGTCTTCAGGGTTTTGACAGTAATGTTCAGAATATTTACGACAATCCAAACGATAATGAGAGAGTAGAATTGTCGTTCAGTATTCCTATTTGGGACTGGGGCGCCAGAAAATCGAGAATAAAAATTGCAGAGAATAATTTGAAAACATCTGAAATTAATCAGGAACAGGAAAAGGTTAGTATTGAGATGGAGATTCGCCAAACATACCGTAACTTGAAAAACTTGGTTTTTCAGATTTCTATTGCCGAAAAGAGTGTTGAAAATGCTCAAAAAACGTATGAGCTGAACCTTGAAAAATATCAGAACGGTGATCTTACCAGTATGGATTTAAAACAGTTTTCCGATCAGTTAACTCAGAAAAAGAATTCTCTGACTACTGCACTTATCAATTATAAGCTTGGTTTATTGAATCTCAAAAATCAAACGTTGTGGGATTTTGAAACAGGTAAACCGATTGTACCATCATCACTTAATCTATTGGAGTTAAACAACTAAATCAGCATCATATTATGAAGAATTTAATTCTACCAGCATTTGCTTTGTTAATCGCTTTTTCAAGCTGTAACAACCAGCAACCAACTACGCAAACTGAAGTAAGTGTGCCCGTTCGCGTAACCGAAGTAGCCAGAAAAACTATTCGAAATACATTAACCGTTAACGGAACCGTTTCTCCAACCGGTACATCCGAAGCTAAAACAGAATCCGAAGGAGAATATCGTTTGCAGCGAAATCCAAGAACTGGAGCCCCCTATAAAATGGGCGACAGGGTAAATAAAGATGAAGTAATTGTGAAGCTCGAAAACCCAGAGTACATACTCAGCATTCGTCCTGATGCCAAAGCACTGGACTGGGAAAATGCCCGCTCGGAATACGATAAACAAAAATCATTGTACGACAAGGGTGGGGTTACTCTCAATGAACTGAAAAAATCGGAAATCTCGTTCCTGAATGCCAAATACGACAATGAAAACTCTCAAATGCAAATGAGTAAGCTTATAGTAAAAGCTCCTATCAATGGGGTAATTGTCGACCTGCCTTATTTCACACCAGGAACCAAGGTGGCAAGTGGCACTTTAGCTTTAAAAGTGATGGATTACTCTAAATTGAAGTTAAATGTTGAATTTCCTGAGAAATACATTACAACTGTTTTCAGCGGGCAAGAAGCATATGTGACCAACTATAATTTAAAAGACGATACACTCATTGCTCACATCGACGAACTTTCGCCGGCTATCAACGAGTCGTCGCGTACTTTTAAAGGTGTAATGTTGGTAGAAAATCCAGAGCTGAAAATGCGTCCGGGAATGTTCGTTAAATCCGACATCGTTATCGAGAAAAAAGATAGTACCATTGTAATTCCTCGCGATGTGATACGCAAAAGCCGTAGGGGAGAGGTAGTATTCGTGGTCGAAAATAATGCGGCTGTCGAGCGTCCTATAAAAACCGGAATTGGCAACGATACCGAAATTGAGATTGTTGATGGCTTGATCACCGGGGAAAAACTGGTTGTAGAAGGCTACGAGATGCTCTCGAATCGTACTAAAGTGAAAGTTCAAAACTAAGAGGAGTACTCGCAACAGTCTCATCATTTACAAATTACAGAATGAAGAAAATAACACAATTCTCGGTTAATTACCCGGTTACGGTTTTGATGATCGTAATGGGAGTGCTGTTGCTAGGGTACATTTCGTTCTCAAAGTTGGGGATCGACTTGTTTCCAAAGCTCAACAGTCCGCGGCTTTACATTGAACTCGATGCCGGCGACCGCCCGCCCGAAGAAGTAGAAAACCTGTTTGTCAAAAATATTGAATCGCAGGCAATCCGCCAATCCGATGTGGTTGAGGTTTCGTCGGTTACCCGCGTTGGATCGGCCACCATTACGGTTGAATATTCATGGGGAAAAGATATGGACGAGGCTTATCTCGACCTGCAAAAAGCCATGAACTCATACACTCAAAACAGCGATATCGAGGAATTAACCATTTCGCAATACGACCCAAATGCCACACCTATTATGGTAGTCTCAATCGAAAACGAGAACCTGACCAACCTCGACGAAGTGCGGAAAGTGGCCGAAAACTACGTTCGAAATGAGCTGATCCGCATTGAAGGTATTGCCGACGTGAAACTTTCGGGCGAGGAAGTCGCCGAAGTTCACGTTCAGACCGATGAATATATGTTAAAAGCATACGGGATTACGGCCGAAAATCTGGCCTCAAAAATCCAAAGCTATAACCGGAACGTGTCGGGGGGTACTATTGAAGAAAATGGGACCAACTACAGCATCAAAGGTGTAGGAATGATTGCCGTTCCCGATGACCTGCAGAACCTGATTATTGGTTTTGCATCTGAAGAAGCCCTTGATGGAACAACAACGCAAGTTCCTGTTTACCTTCATGATGTGGCGAAAATAACCATGGGCAAGAAAGATGTTGAATCGATGGTTACACTCGACGGACGTCGCAGTATTGGGCTATCTATTTATAAAGAACCCAGCTACAATACCGTGAAAGCTATCGACGACCTCAACAGCGCTTTCGTAACTATAGGTAAAGCGTTGCCTGGTTACAAATTTACTGTTGTTCGTGACCAAGGTGGTTTCATCAGTGGAGCCATTAAAGAAGTGCGCTCTTCCGCCTTCATCGGTATTCTTTTGGCAGTAGTTGTATTGCTTTTCTTTTTGCGTCGAATTGATACAACATTGGTAATCAGCCTTGCCATACCTATTTCAATCATCGCTACTTTTACCTTGATGTATTTTCAGGGACTTACACTGAACGTGATGACGTTGGGTGGGTTGGCATTGGGAGCCGGTATGTTGGTCGATAATGCCATCATCGTAATGGAAAACATTTTCCGACATTTGGAACAAGGACGAAAAGTACGCGAATCTGCTATAGAAGGAACGGCTGAAGTGGGTGGGGCAATTATGGCTTCAACATTAACAACCATAGTGGTTTTTCTTCCCATAGTGTACTTGCAAGGTGCTTCAGGTGAGCTTTTTAAAGATCAAGCCTGGACTGTTGCTTTTTCTCTTATCTCGTCATTAGTGGTTGCCATTTTGGTAATTCCGGTGCTGGTTACCAAGTTATTTGGAAATACTCAAAAAGTTAAGACAACAAAACCCATTCAGTTTAATGGTTATTCTCGTTTTCTCGATAAGGTGCTGAATGCCCGTTGGATTGTAATTTTTATAGCAGCGCTAAGCATCGGGGTGTCAGTATTGCTTGTTCCGCATATTGGCAGTGAATTTATGCCCCGTACTTCAGCTAAGAATTTTAGCATCGAAATGACGTTACCTGAGGGTACAATGATAGAGTCTACTTCGTCTCTTTTACAACAAGCTGAAGACATGGCCCGAGAATCCATGCCTCAATATATTGAACATATCTACTCTACTGCCGGCGAAACCGCTTCGGCATCGGGTAGCAGTTTAAGTGGAGAAAACAAAGGAACACTTGCCGTAAACTTAACTGATGAAGGAGCTCAAAACTACGACAAAGTAATAGGAGTTTTCGATGCCATTTTGTCGGCTAATACAGAGTTGGTTTATCAATTCAAACAAGATGAGGCGAGTCTTCAGTCGCTGATGGGCAGCGACGAACCACCGCTCGTGGTTGAGGTCACCGGCGAAGATCTTGATGTAATTGCGCAAGTTACCGAAGCTGTAAAGGAACAAATACAGGGTGTTAGCGGCTTGTACAATGTGGAGAGTTCTATAGAAAATGGAGCCCCTGAATTGAATATCCGCATCGACCGTATGCAAGCAGGGATCTTAAATATCGGTGTAGAACAAATTATCTCACAGGTGAAAAGTAAATTACAAGCAGTGAGCGCAGGTCAATACAGCGAAAGTGGCGAAATGCGTGATATTAGTGTTCGCTTGCCAAAAGTGCGTATCGACGAACTTGCATCTATGGAAATTACCAGCGGAAGTGCCAGCTATCGGTTGTCAGATTTAGCCGTTATTACCGAAGAAGTTTTACCTCGCGAAATACACCGTCGCAACCAAACCCGCACAGGGAAAATTAGTGCTTATGTTGATGCCAACGTTGCATTTGACCAAACAGTGAAAACGTTGCAAGCTAAACTCGATCAGGTTCCTCACCCCGACGGTTATCGCGTTCAAATTGCAGGAGAAGAAGTGAAACGAAAAGAATCGATGGGAGGGTTGACTTTCGCGCTTATTTTATCTATAATTTTGGTTTACATGGTTATGGCTGCTCAGTTCGAGTCGTTGCTCCACCCGTTTACCATCTTGCTTACCATTCCGTTGGCATTGGTTGGAACTGTAGTAACCTTTTTTATTGTTGGCCAAACATTCAACATGATGGCTTTCATTGGAATCATTATGCTTGCGGGTATTGCGGTGAACAGCTCCATTATTTTGGTTGACCGGATTAATCAGTTGAGGGCTGCTGGTGCCGATATAAGGACGGCAATTCTGCAAGCTGCGGTTCAGCGTTTCAGGCCTATTATAATGACCAGCTTAACCACTATTCTTGCACTTATTCCGCTAACGTTTGGCTTTGGCGAAAGTTCCAATTTGCGCTCTCCAATGGCTTGGGCTGTAGTGGGAGGCTTATTCACATCGACCATTTTAACGTTGATTGTGATTCCATGTGTGTATTATGTTTTCGATTTCAGTAAAAAGAAAATCAATAATAAGTAATCAGTAAACCCTCGGTTTGCCGATTCCTAAAAAAAATAAAGTGTATGGATTTTCTGATCCGAAGAAAAGTATTGATTAGCATGTTTTTCGTTGCCATGACGATGTTGGGTCTGGTGTCGTACAACAAACTGCAAATGGAGTTGTACCCCGTGCCCGAAACTCCCTCCATGGTTGTAATGGTGGGAACGAACATCGAAGTGGATCCCGAATATATGGAAAATCAGGCAATTATTCCAGTCGAAGGTGCTATTGGCACGCTAGAAGGTGTGGAAGAAATTTCCTCGATGGCCAACGGGCGAAACGGAACCATTCAAATTAGTTACAACGAAAAAACGAACCTGAAGTTTGCCCAATTGCGGCTTCAGGAGAAAATGAACGAAATAGCATCTTCGCTTCCCGATGGTTTCACTGTAACGGTGAACCGCGTCGATACCCGCTCTACATCCAACCAGTTTATGAGCATTCAGGTTTTGGGCGAAGGGGGAGAAGACCGTTTGCGTGATGTAGCCGACCGTCAAATCAGCGACAAGTTACTTAATGTTGATGGTGTTGCTAGTGTAACGGTTTATGGCGGACGTGAGAAAACCGTCAGTATTGAACTCACTCCTGAGGTGGCCGAAGCTTACCGCTTAACTCCGTCTCGTATTCAACGCCTGTTGTCATCGGGCCAGGTTGAACGCACCTATGCCGGTGATACCTACTTGGGTAATACCCGCTATTATGTGAATATGTCGGCCGAATTCGAGGATGTTTCTGATATTGGGAACGTAATGGTTGATGCTTCAACCGGAATCCGCCTTAAGGATATTTCTACTATTTCATTCGGAACAAAAGAAGAAACTTCTTTTAGCCGGGTGAATGGGCAAGATGCAATTAGCATTACGTTGGTGAATGATAATACCACCAACTTGATAGATCTTTCGCACCGTACCCGCGAAGTAATCAACGAGCTGAACGAAGAGCTGGAATCAGTGGGCGTGTCGCTAATTATTCAAAGTGATTCGGCCAAAACGATGGAAAGCAATATCGATCAAATAATTAGTTTGGCTGTAACCGGAGGGCTTTTAGCGGTACTTATTTTATGGTTTTTCTTGAGTAACATTCAGTTGGTACTGGCTGTTGCATTGTCAATACCTATTTCGGTATATGCTGCATTCAACCTGTTCTATGCCTTTGGAATCAGTATTAACAGTCTTACTTTGGTGGGTATGGCACTTGCCATTGGGATGTTGCTCGACAACAGCGTGGTGGTGCTCGAAAATATTTACCGGCTGGCCGGACAAGGAGTATCCATTCGAGAGGCAGTACTCAGGGGAACACGCGAAGTATGGAGGTCGGTTTTTGCCGCTACTCTTACTACAATTGCAGTTTTTCTCCCGTTTTTCTTCACTTCCGATGTCGTGGTAAAACTATACGGGCGGCAAATAGGCATCTCGATTGTAGGCACGTTGGGTATTTCGTTTTTAGTGGCTATGCTGCTAATTCCTATGCTCACATATTTAATTCTGCATCGTTCGGAAAATAAAAAGTCTATTCCTGCTTTCGACAAAATATCAATACGAAGCCGGTTAGTTCAAATTTACATGCTGTTGTTAAAAACCTCATTAAGAAATCCGGCAACAGTTGTAGTAGGAGGGTTGGTTATATTTTTTATTGTCCTTTTTGCCTCGTTGGCTACGCAAACCAACACCTTGGAAACGGTTGAAAACAATCAGATTAAGATCTATGTTACCATGCCGTTGGGTACTTCACTCGATAAAACCGACCTGCTGGTAAAAAATATGGAAGAAAAATTGCTCGAGGTTAAAGAGCAGGAAACTGTTTCGAGTGATGTACAAGAAGGTGATGCGGTTATCACCATAAATTTAAAAGAAGATTACGAGAAAATTGATAAAAAGGATTTCAAAGCGGTTAAAAGCCAACTGTCTGAAATTGCCAGACAATTTGAAAATCAAGCCGAAATAGGATTCGAACAATCCTCATCGAGTGAAAATGCTTCGCTTGGAGGAGGGGCTCTAGGCCAGGCCCAGCGTATGGAACGCATGATGGGTATGGGTACTAATCAAGAACGTATCGTTATTAAGGGAGAAAACTTCAAGTTGATGAGGGCAGTCGCTGAAGACTTGACCTATTATCTCGACGATTTCGACGAAATATCCAGATCATCGATGAATGTTCCCCGTAATCAGCCTGAAGTGCAGATCCGTTTCGATAAAGAACAAATGGGGCGCAATAACGTGATGCCCGACAATGTGCTGACAGAGCTGAGCGCTTTCAGGCGTGAAATTGAATCAGGGTTTAATTTTAAATTAGACAACGAAGAATATGCCATAATCATACGAACTGATACAGTAACTGAACTTCCGCCTATGCGAATGACAGAACTGCAACAGTTGGGGGTTCAGAATAACGATAATGTTGAATTCGAGCTTCAGAACTTGTCTCGCATTACTTATGGATCAGGAATATCGCGCATCAACAGGGTAAACCAGGTGAAGCAAATTGAAGTGACTCTCAGTTACGACGAAGAGATCAACAACGATAAGACTTTACTTGAAGGTGCCCGTACCAAAGTTGATGAACTTATTGCTTCAATGAACATTCCCTCGGGTATTGCCGTGCAGGTTATTCACGAAGAAGATGATTACTCTGAATACTATAAGCTTATAGCTATAGCTTTTGTGTTGATATTCATGATTTTGGCTTCGGTGTTCGAGTCGTTCTCTACTCCTTTGGTTCTCATGTTTTCCATCCCGTTGGCCGCAATTGGTTCATTGTTAATCTTATTGGCAACTGGTAACTCACTGCTTAATGCCAACACATTAATGGGCTTTCTCATCTTACTGGGTGTGGTTGTGAACAATGGAATTATCTTGATAGACTACACAAACTTGCTTAAAAAGCAAGGCTATCGGCAGCAACGTGCGTTGATAACAGCAGGTTTGGCAAGGCTACGCCCTATTCTTATCACTGCAATTACTACCATCGTGGCCATGTTGCCGCTTGCATTAGGTAAATCGGAATATGTTGGTGCAATTGGTGCTCCATTTGCTCTTACTGTTATTGGTGGTTTGGCATTCAGTACTATGTTAACTTTGGTGTTCATTCCAACGTTTTACTCTGGATTGCAAAATGCATTGCAGTGGTTCCGCTGTTTGCCATTGTGGCTTAAATTGTCTCAGTATGCCATTTGGCTTGTGGGTAGTTATTTTGTTTATACAAGCGTCAATAGTTTTGTATGGCAATT
>JAAYAG010000151.1 GCA_012719495.1 Bacteroidales bacterium | reverse complement strand
ATACTCCCCTTATTTTCACTATATCTTCTTCTTTTAGACCTTCCTCAAGTAATTCCCATTCCAAATCTTTCATAAATCATCCTCCTTCTTTACCACGGCAAACATACTTCTGGCATGGCGTATAACGGGCCGCGAAACGGGCGCCGTTTTCGACTACAATTTAACTTCCTTAGACAACTTCGAAAATGGTGTCCCTTTCGCTGTTGTGCGTCTGTAAACCTGGCCATGCATCTTCATGTCTTCGCCGCCGCCGTCTTCTGCATTTATTCAATTCTTTCACCGAGAATTATCTTCGGCATTGTTGTTAAGCATCTTTGAAATCTTTTTGTAGTATTTTTCAAGTCCTGATCTTGTTGCTTTCGCATGTATTATTTCGTCAGAGCATTCCCAAAAAAGGGTAAATATTTCAGCTTTCGGTTTTCTCGATAATTTATCGCTGGTTTTTCCTCTTTGACAGAATTAAAATCCACTTGGGTGAATTCTGTGCATATATTTTGTATCAATAACGCCTTCAAATGTCTTGTGATGTTCAGCTACTTCTTTTATCAATGTAATAAATTCATCGATTTTTGTTGGCTTCACATCGTAAATGCAAACCTCAATAAAGGTTTTCATGCCTTACCCTTATTTGATTTATCAATTGCGAACCCGAGTCCACCACCCAAGAATAATGTCATTATTGATATCGGCAATAGTGCGAATGGTTCTTTCCATGCAACTAGAACTGCAGTTGGTAACAAAATTAAGAATGAAACAAGCACACCTTTGAAGATAGGCGGTATTTTGAAATCAATTGAAGAGATAATCAAGCCAACTATTACCCACATTGAAAATGCTGAAATATTTGCATCCCATGATAACTTTTGAATGATCATTGGTACGACATCAAGAATTCCGGCGATGGTTCCGAATGCGATTCCAATTAATTTCTTTTTACTCATTTTCCTAAATCCTCCATGTTTTTGCGCGTATACACAATTTGATAGCGCCATTATTCCTTTGATAATATCTTCTGTATACGCTTTGCCTTATTTTTAATGCCTGAAGATGAATTGTTTGTAAATTCATCAGAAATTCCTTTAAGTTTTAATTTCAATTTACTATTTAAAACAGGAATCATCCTTTCAAATCCTTCAAAAATTCTTGGAATTCTTTCAGGAATACTAACGATACATTTTTCAAGAACTGGAAATATTTTGACCGCTTCTTTTTCAGATATTGATCCAATATATCCAAGGTACGTTATCGACCTATCCCAGAGACACATTCCACTATTTTCTTTCAAGAATTGTTCAGCCTTTGGAATGGCTTTTAGAGAAGTTTGCGGTTCTAACTTTGCACACAAACCCAATACATGAAGAACCATCCATCGAGTTTGTGGTTCTTGAACGTCAAGAGAAGGGAGTAGTTTGCTTAAATACGGAGAAACATATTCTGGTTTTTTCTCCGCAACAGTTTCTAATATTTTGGCTGCACCAGATCGAACATTCTTATCTTCAAATGAAATTAAATTTATTGCTTCGATTAAAATATCGGAATCTCCTTTTAAAACTTGTTGAGCCAATGTTTTACTCAAAGAAGATGATACTGTACCTTTATTGTTCTGTAATTTGGATAGGATAGACATTTTGATCCTTTCTTATCTGTTATATATAAAGGTGATACCTATTCTTTAGTTGTTTTTCTCTTCTGTCTTCGGCGGCTTTTTTGTCTTTGCATGGCCAGGTTTATTGCGCACAACGTTCCGGCCCATGGCGAAGTTGCGCTCTATAATATTTTATAATTATTGCCTGTATAAGCGAGTCTTCGAGCTTTATAGGCGATAATTATACCTACCCCTTGCACAAAAGCGCAAATTGGGGCGTACTCGCCCGCCATGGGCCTGTTAGGCGCTGTAAACTGGCATGATCTTTTTCCCCCGCCACCTTTTATTTCCGCGCGCACTCGTTTTCTTTATCTTATTATTTCCAATTCATTTTTTACAACAATTGCAAGGTCTTTTAATTTTTTGAATTCTTCTTTTTTGTTTTCTAAATCAATTGGTTTATTCACCTGTGTAAGACTGAATCGTCCAACTGGTTTTATTTTAAGATGACCGAAATAGTGTTCAAAACATTCTAACAAATGAATATTTTCCGATTCCCTTATTCCAGCTCGTATCGAAACAGAAATTCCAATTTTACCATCTGGAACGGTTTCGTTATAACAAAATGGTGTACATCTATCAATG
Source organism: Bacteroidales bacterium (assembly GCA_012719495.1). Classification (GTDB taxonomy): domain Bacteria; phylum Bacteroidota; class Bacteroidia; order Bacteroidales; family Prolixibacteraceae; genus CAYMTR01. The sequence goes on along the minus strand of JAAYAG010000151.1, from coordinate 994 downwards.
AAAACTTTCATTTGAGCAGTAATATCGCCCCAATATGAGGGAGATGCTAAAACTAACAAATCCGTAGTTTTTATGTTTTCAATTATTCTATCCATATCGTCTCTCTGATTGCACTTCAAATCGACTTCACATTTTTTGCATCCTTTACAGAAACCTATTTTACAACGATCCAGTATTTCAATTTCCGTTTCGAATCCGATTTGCTCTAATTCTTTTTCTAAAAGTTTTAGAACTTTATTTGTCGATCCCTCAACATTTGGACTACCACTTATCATATATGCTTTCAATTCTATCTCCTATATTTCTCATTTTTCATTTTTCATATTTCCGTGCGCGCTCTTATTCTTTCTTATTTCCGGTGGCGGTCTTTTGCTCATGCCAGTTTATTGCACACAACGTTTTACATTTGCAAAGTCCATGAGTTGGACCCACAGAGCCATTCTCCTTGGCGGGACTATGTCCCCAACGAATGGATTTGGGCAGGATGACCCCATGCCCTGCTCCAGAGACCTGCTGCATGATTGGCCCTTTATGCAAATGTGTTGTTAGATGACGTGCACCGACCCCTTGTTCAGAAATCCCCAAGGATGGGGATTCCTTTATCAAAACTTCAACATGCATCTTTAGTCACACTTTATGAATACTATGTATCAATTCTTGTTAATTCATTTATTGTCTTATTCCTGTATATTAAATCTTCTCTAATTGTAAAGCCTCTTCTTTCCCAAAAAGAATTTCCCAATTGATTCTTTGAAAAAACTACCAATGCCACTTTATTGATTCCTTCACTTTTTAATGTATTTATAGCTGCATTCACTAAAGCTGTTCCAACTCCATTTTTTCGTTCTGATACAGATACCGCCGTATGGTGCCTGTTATCAGTTATCTGACCGGTAATTCTCAAGTTATCTGACCGTTTTATCTGATTTACAGAAAGCTAATTAATGTTTAAAGATAATTGATGCGGACTAACCGGTCATTTTTGTTGAGAATT
>JAAYAG010000150.1 GCA_012719495.1 Bacteroidales bacterium | reverse complement strand
TTGACTTTTTATTATTTTCATATCGGTATTTGTTGCAACACCAATTTAGGTGAAAATACTTTAGCTGTAAAACTCTATTTAATAAAGTTTTACAGCCTTTTTCAACATACTCTTGCGGAATCTAGGTTGTATCGAGGGGTTTGCTCCATGTCGTTTGTAACGGCCTGTCCCGTTTTTTCGGGAACAACTAAGTCACTACCTCAACCTCAATCACTCCAACCAAAGAGCTTGTTGCATTCTTCTCGTCACAGACGAGCAACTGTTAACCCGTCGTTGCAAACGAGTCCCTATGTTTGTAATTGAGCTTTGAACAAAAAAGGCATAAGCCTAAAGAGTATTATTTTTGATTTATCGATTAATCAATAAAGCTCAAAGACTTATGCTTACACAAAGAACAGAATTAGATTTTAAAGGACAAAATATTTTTGTCGGAATTGATGTTCACTTGAAAAGTTGGACTGTAACAATTTTAACCGAAGAACTGACGCACAAAACATTTACACAGCCAGCCAGTGCGGATACATTGAACAACTATCTGAGGCGTAACTTCCCCGGTGGGACTTACAACTCGGTGTATGAAGCTGGCTTTTGTGGTTTTTGGACACATTACAAGTTAAAAGCAATGGGAATAAACAACATTGTTACCAATCCTGCCGATGTACCTACCTCGCAAAAGGAAAAATTACAAAAGGATGATCCGACCGATAGCCGAAAGCTGGCACGTTCATTACGATCCAATGATTTAAAGGCCATCTACGTCCCCGATCCTGCAACATTGGAAGACCGGTCACTGGTAAGGATGAGGGCAACACTTGTAAAAGATATGACAAGGTTCAAACAACGGATAAAATCGTTCCTGTACTTCTATGGGATCAATTACCCGCCACAATTTGAAAAGTCAGGCTCCCACTGGTCGAAAAGGTTTATGAAATGGCTCAACGAAGAGGTCATTTTGGAACACGACACTGGGGCACAAGCACTAAAAATATTGGTGCAAGAGGCAGAACAACAAAGGAAACTACTATTGGAAGTGCTCAGAAAAGTCCGGTTGCTGTCGCGCAGCGAAAAGTACGCGGCAAATATGGCACTGTTAAGGACCATCCCGGGCATTGGGCCGATTACTTCCATCTCTTTTTTGGTGGAGATAGAAAACATTGAACGTTTTGAAAACACCGACCACTTTGCCGGTTATGTTGGTCTGACACCCAACAGGCACAGTTCGGGCGACAAAACAAATGACGGGGAGATGACCTTCAGGGGAAACAAAACACTCAAAAGCCTTTTGATCGAAAGTTCATGGACCGCTGCACGATCCGATCCTGCATTGATCCTCAGTTACCACAGCTATGTCAGGCGGATGGAACCGAACAAAGCGGTTGTAAGAATAGCCCGGAAAGTATTGAACCGGATGTATTACGTATTGAAAAACAAAACAGAATATGTGCCAGGAGTTGTCAAGTAAGTCCTTAAAAACAATCAATATCTTAAAGTGACCGCTAACTGCCCCTTGCAGCTTGTCTGCTTAACGAGAATGCGGCACTTTACCTATCGAAACTGAAACAGGGAAATGTAGCTTTGTCTACTGATAGAAGGTTGTTTTTGTAGGACTTATAATTATATGGAGGCTAAAAGAACTCAGCATTGGGTTTTCTTTAGCCATGGCAGGATTCCTGTATAAGGAAAAAGGAGGCCGAAACCTCCCCTTATACAGTGTATCCTTAAAGAGTATTGCTCGCAGGTTGCCCCCCGGCAGAGCCTGTGTCCCCTTCCTCTTTACAAGAAACAAAGACAATGTTCAAAAAAACAAAAACATAGGAAAATAATATTTTTCAAAATAATGCTCCGAAAATTGGATTACAACATAGAAGGGGGAGTTGAGGAAATTTGAAGAAAAAACGGATTGCAAATCCTCTATTAATAGGGTCGGGATTGTAAATCCCGACCAGCAGGGGGAAAACTACCATATCCTGCGAATTTGGTAATTGCCATAATTAGCTTGCATCCATTCGTATAGTTTTTCATAGTCAACTGACCCGCCGATAATAGACTGCCACGGACATAATTCTTTCTGCACTTCTTCATTTAAGATATCACGACTGATATACTCTGCTGCTAATTCTTGTGCACTTTTTCCTTCATAGGATTCCAAACCGATATGAATATAGTCAACAGCTATTGTACAAAGTAAATATTTCGACAGTTTTAAAAAGGATTCTTGAGTACGTATCAAATTTGCTAGATCATCTATTTTTCTATAAATTTCAAACCATCGCAAAGCTCCAATCTCATGTTGTTCTTGAGGGATTGCATTGAAATAATCTGTGTAATAAGGTTCAACCTTCATGCGCACCAAGGCTTTAAGCACCCGTTCTCTTGTGAAATTACGATCATTATCGAGCGCAGCAATTAGTGGCTCAATAAAGGCCGTGTCGCCTATATAGCCCGCCAGCATGGCTATTTCATCGAGGTTGAATAATGATTCATTCTTTAATTCATCAATAAACAACTTTCTATATTCATTACTAATAATCTCATATTTATATTTAAAGCATCCTGTTGTATCCAATTCCATGTATTTGCATACTCGGTATTTAAATTCTCCAAACCACTTTTCGGGTTCAGTTACTTTCCATATAGGTACAATACTATCATAAACTTGTTTGTATAAAGTAAGTGTATCAAATCTGCAGGAATCCATAGCCGTTCTCCAAAATTGATCATTTGAAAACTGCAAACTTCTATCAATCATACCGTCTAGCTCTTCATCAGCAAATTCGTTCCTTAACAACTGGGTAATGCGTTCTCGCATGGACTGGTCGTAAACCATGCCAATGTTTAACTTTATCCCCAAACTGTCGAGTAAGTGTTTCTCATTATCAAGAAAACAAAATGAGAGATCGTATCTTAAATCTCCTTCTCTACTTGTACGAAATGTTTTAAGTTTTTCCTCAGCTTCGCTTTTATAGCGGCTTAAACGCTGCTCAAATTCTTTAGGTAAATTTTGAGCACTTATCACTTGAAACAGTACTGTAAGGATTAATATCAAAGGTATTCGTTTCATTATTTTTGCTTATAAATGTGTTCAATCTGGTATTTCCAAAAATATTTTCGTTCTTGTCCATTAGTATAGTCCATAATATTATGGGTTGACCACTTATCATGGAAGGGTGCCCTCATTTTAGGCAAGGTATGATTTGTTGTTGATTCAAAAACATGAGGAAGACCGAAATTGTGTCCTAACTCATGGGAGGAGGTTACAAGTGCTTGAATTCCGGAGGGGAACAATATCACTGTTCTTCTTTGAATTGAAGCCATTCCTGATTCCGAATTATTACCTTTGGAGAATAAAAATATGTAAAAATAGTTTTGATTTCTTTCAGAATATTGTTCTATAATATTAGAAAAATTTGAATTGTCGATTATCGTATTTCTATTGATTGAAACAGTTATGGTGTCGCGATATTTTTCCTCACAATGCTCAAATTGCACTAAAGATTGTTTGTAATATTGATTTATTTGGTTTATCATATTTGTCCTATCTTCCGGTAAAAATGGGTAATAATCAGCCTCATCGCTGCGCTTCACCCGCACAAAGCAGATTTTCTTGTTTGCAATATTCATATTTGCCGCTATCACTTTCATTTGCCCGATTTTTACCTTTTCGTTTTGTTTGCTTATAGAATATGCATCAATATTATAGTTTACTACTTTTTCGTTAATTTTTAATTTAAAAGCCATATCTGCAATATTCGGTTGATTAATTATATAGGATAAACTCTTCATTTCATCAAAAAGCAAGCCAGCATTATCGCATTCAAGAACGATCAACGAGTCCTGGTCGGGGTTGCCCGATAAATAGTCGAGTTTGATTTCAACTGTTGAATTTGGCAAAGTCCACAAAGTAGGTATGAAATATTTATGGTTAGACGTTAATGTGGGCATGATTTCGTAATCGCCATTTTCTTGGTTAATCAAGTCCAGTGCATCATCAAAACCATAGTCGAGATAATAGTTCTCACCTTTAGGACTAAAAGAAAGCCTACCTGCCTCGGAAATTACAACACTTATCTCTATTCTTTTGTCGTTGGCATCCATAATCTTTGCCCAGATAATAGTATCTCTCTCTTCATTTGTAACCTTATTTAGATAGCGGAAAGACAAACCCAAGGCATTGCTCATGTCAACTTGTAGAGAATAATTTCCCGTTTGCCTTAAATCAAGTTCTAATGTTTGTCCCGAAGGATTCTGGAAACCATTAACCTTCCATATTATGTTTTCTGGTTTTAATACGTTAGTATAATTCATTCCAATAATTGGATAAGACTCAGTATCGAATTTTTTAATTATTCGATACTGGAATGCATTTGTAATATAATCAATCGATAAAATTGCTTTTCTTTCAGATTGTGTTACAAATAATGTGTGATTATTAAACAAAGAATCAGTTCTACCGTCCATTTGTATGAATATAAAATTCTTATCGACTTGTGAAATTGGCTTTGCTGCCCCATCCCCATCGCTCTGCAGCGGGGTAAATATGGCGGGGTTATGCACCATGTCCCACTGGGCACGCACAAGGTTGGTGTAGTCGGAATAATCCATTAGGTTGGTGGTGCTGCCCTGGCTTAGGTGTTCGTCTTTAAAGGTGTGTTGGAGGACGGTTTTTCCGTGGCCCAGCTCGTGCGAGAGGGTGCGGTAATCTTCGGTGCTTCCAAAGTCATCGACAAACAGGTAGCCCCATTGCTCCTTTAATGGCCCCGATATCGCTACGCTCATCGGGATTAGTTCGACCATCGGTTTTCAGTTCGTCCCGTTTTAGCATCGTGGACTCCTGAAAACCGGGTCTCACTGAACATATCGCCTATTTGGCCGTCGTAAGGGGCTTTCCCTGAGGGCAGAATAAACACGTACATTGTTTCGTTACTATACGCTTTTTTGTTGCTGGCGTAGGTATTATAGCTGCGGTTAATGGCTATTTGCTCGGGCTTGTATTCGCTCAGCCATTTGTCTTCTTTGTTCCAATCCCCATTCAATATTTCATTTATATTTTCTTTACGTTTGGTGCCATCATCTCCTGTTGCACTCACATAAAATTCATTGTCAACATCAACATCCCAACTTATGCCGTATTTGTTCCAGGTACTGTTGAGCGAATCACGAACTTCTTCTTTATTGATACTATGGCCGCTGGCCAGTGGCACCATGGTCACATTGTAGGTTTTGTGTTCGCGGGCCAGTATGTCGAGGCGGCCGGCAAGCTTCCATGTATCTTCACCATCCACCACTGTCTTCACCACGGCCAGTATGGAGTATTCGCCCGCTGTGGGCGGCGGCATAA
>JAAYAG010000149.1 GCA_012719495.1 Bacteroidales bacterium | reverse complement strand
TGAGTATGCTCATTGGCCTTCCAACGATGTTACTACGTCCAATTACCACGCAGTTTTTTCCAGACGTTTCAATGTTATAACGCTTCAGCAATTCAACAATGCCATCGGGAGTAGCCGATACAAAAGCAGGCAAACCAATAACCATGCGGCCAACATTAATTGGATGAAAGCCATCGACATCTTTTTTCGGGTCAATCGCTTCTATAATTTTTTGTTCCGAAATATGTTTTGGCAAAGGGAGTTGAACGATAAAACCATCAACATCGGCATCGTTATTCAGGTCATAAACTTTCTGCAAAACTTCTGCTTCTGTAGCATCGTCTTCAAACCGGAATAACGATGAAACAAAGCCAACTTCCTCACAATCTTTTATTTTACTTGCCACATAGGTTTCGCTACCGCCGTCGTGTCCTACCAAAATAGCAGCCAAATGAGGCCTTTTCTCTCCTTGTTCAGTAATATTCTTCACCTCGAGGGCAATTTCAGCCTTTATCTCGGCTGCAATTTTTTTTCCGTCTATCAGTATCATACGAGTATATTTTTATCGGCGGACATTGCGGGCTGGCGGAGTAAACCTTTTGCCCTGAGCCACCATTTTCATCATTTTACGGGTTTCAGTAAATTGTTTCAATAAGCGGTTAACTTCCTGTATTGAAGTTCCGGAACCATCGGCGATCCTTTTACGCCGGGTACCGTTCATCAACGAAGGATCTTCGCGCTCTGCCGGTGTCATTGAGTAAATGATTGCTTCAACATGAACAAATGCATTATCATCAATTTCAACATCCTTCAGTGCTTTACCCATTCCGGGGATCATCCCGGCCAAGTCTTTCAGATTTCCCATTTTCTTAACCTGGTTGATCTGCGCCAGAAAATCGTTAAAATTAAACTGGTCTTTTGCCAATTTCTTTTGTAAACGGATAGCTTCCTGCTCGTCGAATTGCTCTTGCGCCTTTTCAACAAGAGAAACAATGTCGCCCATACCTAAAATCCTGTCGGCCATACGTTTAGGATGGAACACATCGAGCGCTTCCATTTTTTCGCCGGTACCTACAAACTTGATAGGTTTGTTCACTACAGCCCTAATTGACAAGGCTGCACCACCACGGGTATCGCCATCGAGCTTGGTAAGCACTACCCCATCAAAATCGAGCCTGTCGTTGAATTCTTTTGCGGTATTTACGGCATCCTGTCCAGTCATTGAGTCGACAACAAACAAAATCTCATTGGGATCGATTCCTTTCTTGATTGCAGAAATTTCGTTCATCATTTCTTCGTCAACAGCCAAACGCCCTGCTGTATCGACAATAACCAAATCGTGACCACGCTGCTTGGCAAACCGAATTGCTTCTTTTGCGATAGCTACAGGATTCTTGTTCCCATCTTCGCTATATACAGGAATATTAAGCTGTTGGCCAAGTACTTTGAGCTGTTCGATAGCAGCAGGCCTGTACACATCGCAAGCTACCAATATTGGGTTTTTTCCCTTTTTTTCTTTCAGATATTTAGCAAGTTTACCCGAAAAAGTTGTTTTACCCGAACCTTGCAGCCCTGACATAAGGATTACCGACGGACTTCCTTTCAGATTGATATCTGTAGCCGTTGACCCCATAAGTTCAGTAAGCTCGTCGTGGACGATCTTCACCATCATCTGGCCTGGCTTAACTGCCGTTAAAACGTCTTGCCCCAAAGCCTTCTCTTTTACCGTATCGGTAAATTGCTTGGCTATTTTGAAGTTAACATCAGCATCTAAAAGTGCCCTGCGCACCTCTTTTAATGTTTCTGCAATGTTTATCTCGGTAATTTTTCCCTGGCCTTTGAGTAATTTAAAAGACCGCTCGAGTTTATCGCTTAGGTTTTCAAACATGTTATTATGTATTTTTTTTGTGAAGCAAAAATAAAAAATTAATCTTGCTTTTACTCTTACGTTTATACTTGGTTAATTTGAATTATCTTGTGGTATTATTATTTACAACTTACATTCTTTCAGGACATTCAATTCCTAATAACCCCATGCCGGTTTTAATAATCCGTCCTGTAACTTCAGTTATCTGCAACCGGAAAAATTTCTTTTCAGCATCGGTTTCGCCTAAGATTGTAAAATCGTGATAAAACTGGTTAAACTCCTTAACCAGATCGTAGCAATAATTAGCAATTAACGCAGGACTATACGTCGATGCAGCTTCAGCAACCACTTCGGGAAAAACAGAAACCTTTTTAATTAGCTCAATCTCTTTTGTTCCGAGCATAGAATTGTTCGTTTTGCTATTCCAAACAATTCCAGCATCAGATGCTTTTCTTAACACGCTCTTTATCCTGGCATAAGTATACTGAATGAAAGGCCCTGTATTCCCATTAAAATCAATCGATTCCTCAGGATTGAACATCATTGTTTTCTTAGGATCGACTTTCAGAATAAAATATTTAAGGGCACCCAAAGCAATCATCCGATGAATTTCACTTTTTTCTTCTTCTGAATATCCATCAAGTTTGCCCAATTCGTTCGACGTGTTACGGGCCACTTCAACCATCTCTTCAATCAGGTCATCAGCATCAACTACGGTTCCTTCGCGTGATTTCATCTTCCCTTGCGGAAGTTCAACCATTCCGTATGAAAAATGGTAGAGGCTTTTCCCCCATTTGTAACCAAGCTTATCGAGAAGGATTGATAGTACCTGAAAGTGATATATTTGCTCATTTCCAACCACATAGACCATATGATCGATAGGGAATTCTTCATATCGGAGTTTCGCGGTTCCAATGTCCTGGGTCATGTATACCGAAGTTCCATCAGACCTTAAAAGGATTTTTTTATCGAGTCCTTCATTTTCCAAATTGGCCCATACCGAACCATCATCATTACGTTCGAAAACACCTAATTCAAGTCCACGCAAAACTTCTTCACGACCAACAGAATATGTATCTGATTCATAATAAATCTTGTCGAAATCGACGCCCAATTTTTTATATGTAACATCGAACCCGGCATATACCCATTCGTTCATTGTTTTCCACAAATTCCTTATCTCAGGATCATTAGCTTCCCAACGACGCAACATTTCGCGTGCAGCATTTATAGATGGAGCAGCATTTTCTGCTTCTTCTTTAGACAAGCCGGTTGCCATAAGGTCGGCAACTTCTTTTTTGAATAACTTATCGAATTTGACATAGTAATCACCCACCAAATGGTCACCCTTTTTTCCGACTGATTCGGGTGTTTCGTTTTTACCTTCGCGTTGCCAAGCATACATCGATTTACAAATATGAATACCCCGGTCGTTTACAATATTTGTTTTAATCACTTGTTTCCCGGTTCCTTTCAAAATCTCGGCAATCGAAAATCCAAGCAAGTTATTGCGGATATGCCCTAAATGTAAAGGTTTGTTCGTATTTGGAGAAGAATATTCGATCATTACAAGTGGGGAATTTTCGTCTTTTTGAATAATACCAAAATCCTTCTCGTTCAGAATAATATTCAATAAATCTGACCAGTATTCTGATGAAATTACAAGGTTAAGAAAACCTTTTACCGTGTTGTATTTTGAGATGGAAGGAACATTGGCTATTAGGTATTCCCCTATATCTGTTCCGGTTTGTTCCGGACCTTTTTTCGACATGCGGGTAAACGGAAAAACAACAACGGTCAAATCGCCTTCAAATTCTTTTCTTGTCATCTGAATTTGAATTGTATCTACATCAACTTCAGTGCCATACAATGCCTTTACAGCATTCAAAACACCTTCTCTGATCAAAGATTCGATATTCATAAAATGGTATTGTTTAAAAATTGAGGTGCAAATATAGTCATTTAGCCCTATTTGCCGACAGATAAATGGCAAATGAACATTAGATATTCGAAAAAAGAAAGGTTTATTTTATGGCGATTCAGGGATGACTAACGCATGAAGAAGAACGTATCGAAACGTACTTTTCGATATTTTTTAAGTTTCTGATCTTCATTCATATTCTCTTCTCCCTTGAGGGTCTTAACCTCCTGAACTTCACCTAATGCCCTAATAAAAATTCGATTTTCGGGAATACCTTTTCTCATTAGGTATTTCTTTACCGATTCCACACGGCGAGCAGAAAGGACTTCGTTATGCTCTTTGGTTCCTCTCGGATCAGCAAACCCAAATAAGCGAATATTCATCATTGGGTTTTCAAACATAAACTTCACAATCTCACCGAGTTCTTCCTCTGCTTCTGGATCGAGTTCGTGCTTATCGGTTTCGAAATACACTTCTGGTGGTGTTTCCTTATTCATATCGGGCCATTCAGCTTCTGGTGGCTCAGGACATCCCAGGTATTCCATAGGCCCATATTCATCGGGGCATTGGTCTACATCGTCGGTTAACCCGTCGCCATCGGAATCGATCGGACAACCATATTCATCAACAGTAATACCAGGCTGAGTATCAGGACAAAGATCTTTAGGATCAATAACCCCATCACCGTCGGTATCGGGACAACCATTATATTTCGGAATTCCTGGTAAATCTGGGCAATCATCAATTTTGTCCATAATACCATCGCCATCACGATCGGGACAACCGTTAAACTCGGGCAACCCGGGATCATCAGGACAATCATCCTGATAATCAGGTATTCCATCTTTATCCCGATCTTTCGGGCAGCCTTTTTCATCAACTTCGACACCAAACGGGGTATCAGGGCACTCATCTTTATCATCGGTTACCCCGTCGCGGTCTTGATCGCCCGGGCCTCCAAGTTTTATTATTACCCCAACCCTTCCATTGATAAACTTATCGTTCTGCCTGTCAATAGCCACACCATCAAGCTCTTCAGTTGTCGCTAAATAACCACCAGCTTCTAAGAAAATACTGGTTCTGCGCGATATTTCATTTTTTATCCCAATCGAATATGTAAAAGCAAATTCATCGATAAAATGCTTAAAATCGGCTCCGTAATAATCATAACTATTCCCTTTGGTATTCCCAATCCAATAAGCAAAACCAGCACTTAACCATGGTTTCCATTTCGAAGAAGAAGACAAAAGGTAATCGTTACAAAATTTGTAATTAAAAGATACTGATGGTGCAATAAGGTTTCCATTTACTCGGTACATTGCAGTGTCAATGTTTCCTGAAAAACCTAAACGCTGGTAATCAACACCTAGAACAACATCTAACGAAGGGTTAATATAACGAATAAGGCCAATACCTGCTCCATCGTTCCTGCTGTTCAAATCAAAAAACTGGTTGCCTAGCTCACCTTTATACTGCAAAAGAGAATAAGATATCTTCAATGCCCAAGGAGAAATAGTGTCCTGTGCACTTACTTTTATAGTAAGCAGAATGAACAAAAGAGATAAATACGAAACTATTTTACCAGTTTTTCTCAACATCGAACAAATTAAGTAGCTACAAAACAAATATAATACTTTACATGAAAAACATT
>JAAYAG010000148.1 GCA_012719495.1 Bacteroidales bacterium | reverse complement strand
TTTATATCAAGATAAAAAAGTAAGGCCCGTCCGGCGAGGACAAAAGAATCAAAAATGTCAGCCCAAACGCATAGAAACCACACAAAAGCATTCTGCAAGTTCCGTCCGATCACACATAAACACATTTGCCAACATTCTACCACGGACGGTTTCACCGGTATGCACCCGAATCCACGGGCTAACGCCCGCGGTTATTGATATTTCGCGCCTTCAGCGCTAGGCAATAGAAGGCAATAGAAGGCAATAGAAAGCATTGAAGGCAGTTGAAGGCAATAGAAGGCAATAGAAAAACGGTAATCAAAAATCATCAATCAAAAAGCATTTCCCCCTTGATATCGCACTTCGCGTATCGCACCTTGCGATATTATATGTATATTTGCTGTATAAAAAACGAGTTAGCATTGAATTCTTCAATCCATACGCGTTAACAGGTTATAATTGAATGGTTAATTGTCATTGTATGAAAACGAATAAACCGCACAACCCATTCCTAATTGCAGGCTACTACAGCCCCGATTATTTCTGCGATCGTGAAGTTGAAACTGAAAAGATGATTTCAGCACTGGCAAACGATAGAAACATATCGTTGATGAGTGTACGTCGTTACGGTAAAACAGGTCTTATCCGCCACATTTTTCATAAACTTGGCGAAACCGATAGCAATATTGTATGTATCTATATTGATATATATGCCACTCAAAATCTGAGCGATTTTGTAAAATTATTTGCCGAAAATGTATTGGGTAAAGTGGATGACAGTCTGGAAAAAGCAATGAAAAGCTTTGCGGCTTTCTTCAAAAGCTTTCGGCCGGTGCTCTCGTACGACTCGCTAAGCGGACAGCCCGAATTAAGTGTGAAAATAGAAAATGAAACAGCTAAGAATAGTTTACAGGAAGTTTTTTCGTATCTGCAGCAGTCGGGTAAGCGTTGTTATATTGCCATAGATGAATTTCAGCAGATTGCCGAGTACCCCGAGAAAGGAACAGAAGCATTACTGCGTTCGCACATACAGTTCACAACAAACGTGAAATTTGTTTTTTCAGGCAGCCGACAACACTTGATGAATGAGATTTTTCTATCGGCTAAACGACCTTTTTATCAAAGCACACAATTAATGACGTTAGATGTGGTGAACCAACTTCAGTATTACCAGTTTGCATCTTCTCATTTTCATAAAGCAGGATTTTTGCTGAGTGAAGATAGCTTTACCACCATTTATACGCTTTTCGAAGGACACACATGGTATGTACAGGCAATACTCAACCGACTGTATGAATATCGCGAAAACATAAACAATCAGGAGATTGTGTATTATGCACTAAACGAATTGCTCGAAGAAAATTCATATAGCTACCAGGAGTTACTCAATGCGTATACTGCAGTTCAGGTTAATTTGCTTAAGGCTGTAGCGAAAGAAAAAATTGTGGCACAAATCAATGCCGGGCAGTTTATATCCAACTATGGACTAAAAAACGTGAGTAGCATAACCCGTGCATTGAGTAAATTGCTCGAACGAGAGCTTATTTACAAATCGGGAAAAGGGTATATGGTTTACGACCGTTTTTTGGGAATATGGCTAAGTCGGTTGTAAAAATGAGGTATAAGTTGCCCCCTCTCGCTATCGCACGGTTTCATCCCGCACTCCCTTCGTTTGCAACGAGGAGGTAACTAGTTCTCGTCTGTGACTGCCTGTCCCGAGAAGAGGACTGCAAAAAGTCAGCACTGCACGTAGCAAAAGTTGTTATTTTTAAAACTAAGTTTCCCGCTTTGCGTAATTAGGTGTCGTCGCAAACAACTACTGGTCAACCCCTTCACGATAGATCGGGACAGACAGCGCGAAGGCTAAACGAGGGGAAGTACGAAACTCTGGTACTAAGGAACTCTGGTACTAAGGAACTCAAAAACTTTCTTACTTAATTGTACTTTTTACACCAAGTCAAACAATTCTTGCTATTTTTGTACCTCTTTATAAAACCCTTCACCACTCATCGCCCTTGTGACTGAGGAGGCGAAGCCGTGAATGAACTGACCCAATTGATAATTGACAGTTGACAGTTGACAATGAAATAACTGAAAAAATAATTAATCCCCGGATGCTCACTGATTTTTAAAAAATAAGAACACAGACAACACCGATCGAACGGATAAACACTGATTTTTAAATAAAATCTTATCCGCCTAAATCAGTCAAATCCGTGTCATCTGCGTGCTATAAAAATATTATCCGTGAAAATCTGCTAAATCTGTGTCATCCGTATTCTAAAAAAAGCTACACAGAAGTGGTAAACAAGATGGGTTGGAAGAAAAGCGACAACTGAAATCAAGTATTAAGACACAAGTATCAAGACGCAAGACATTAGACTGTAGACATTTCCGGTTCTCCGGTCTCCGTTCTCCGTTCTCCTTCTTACTTCTTACTTTGTACTTCTTACTTTGTACTTCGTTAAATGAATCGACCAATGCTTCAAGGTGAAATAGTAATATATAAAGCATCCGAAACAAACGACTTCCAACTAGAAGTACGCGTTGAAGATGAAACAGTCTGGTTAACTCAGGCTCAAATGTCCGAATTGTTTCAAACAACCAGAAACAACATAACCCTACACATTTCTAATATTTTCAAAGAAAATGAGTTGCAAGAGAATTCAGTATGTAAGGATTCCTTACTAACTGCCAGCGATGGTAAAAAATACAAAACAAAAATTTACAATCTGGATGTAATCATATCTGTTGGCTATCGTGTAAAATCGAAAAGAGGCACACAATTCCGTATTTGGGCAAATGCCGTATTGAAGGATTATTTGCTGAAAGGTTATGTACTAAATCAACGATTAAACAAACTTGAAAAAACAGTCAATGAGCACGAAGAAAAATTTAAATTTCTGATTCAATCTTCTACGTTGCCTCAGGAAGGAATTTTTTACGATGGACAAATATTTGATGCGTACAAGTTTATGGCAGAATTGGTTAAAAAAGCGAAAAGTTCAATCGTATTAATAGATAATTATATCGACGAAAATACGTTAACACTGTTGTCAAAACGGACTGCAAGTATCAGCGCAATCATTTATACAGCGAACATTTCCAAACAATTGATGCTCGACTTGCAACGTCACAACGCCCAATACCCTAAAATTGAGATAAAACAATTTACTAAAGCACACGACCGCTTTCTAATTATCGACCGTGAAACAGTTTACCATATAGGAGCTTCATTAAAAGATTTGGGAAAAAAGTGGTTCGCATTTTCTAAAATAAAACTCGATGCGAACGAGATACTCTCAAAAATTGAATCCTAAGCATACTTTTTACCTTTCCCAATCAGTGGGAGCGCCGGCAACTAATCGGTGCAATTTGTGGTGAAAAAAATTGAACACAGATAACACTGATTGATCGGATAAACACTGATTTTGATGTTTGAACACAGATTTAGCAGATTTAGCAGATAAACACAGATAAAAAGACTTATTCTTGAAACATATTAATACATTTTTACATGAAACGAGCATGTAAAATACTTACATCCAAGTATATGATAATTTTTTTCATGTGAGTTCCATACGGCCTTAAAAAATAAACAATTATCGTATGAAAGAAGAGTATTTACATAAGGAGTTGACTGCCGAAATTATAAACAGGTTCTACAAGGTATATAATACGCTTGGTTATGGTTTTCTGGAAAAAGTGTATGAGAAAGCCCTGAAATATGAATTAGAGAAAGCTGGTTTGCACGTCGAACGTCAAAAACCAATCAATGTTTATTATGAAACAGAGTTGGTTGGAGAATACTTTGCCGATTTGTTGGTCGAAAACAAAGTGATAATTGAGTTAAAAGCTGCTGAGACATTTTGCGAAGAGCATGAAAACCAACTAATCAACTATTTGAAAGCAACTGACATCGAAGTAGGTTTATTGGTTAACTTCGGGAAAAGACCTGAAATCAAACGAAAAATTTTCTCCAATAAAAATAAACT
>JAAYAG010000147.1 GCA_012719495.1 Bacteroidales bacterium | reverse complement strand
AGTTTATTTTTATTGGAGAAAATTTTTCGTTTGATTTCAGGTCTTTTCCCGAAGTTAACCAATAAACCTACTTCGATGTCAGTTGCTTTCAAATAGTTGATTAGTTGGTTTTCATGCTCTTCGCAAATTGTATCAGCAGCTTTTAACTCAATTATCACTTTGTTTTCGACCAACAAATCGGCAAAGTATTCTCCAACCAACTCTAACTACCTCTCGTTTAGCTTGCGTAACAGCTTGTCCCGATTAATCATCGGGAAGTGGTTAACCTCCAGTCGTTTTTAACGACATTTTAGTTGAAAAATGTAATAGACAGAGTGTATAGCGTAAAAAAAGTCAGAAGTTTTTTAGCTTGTTTACTATATAATGACTCAATAGAGTTCCTCGTCACAGACGAGAGTTGGTTAACCCACTCGTTTCCGCTACGCTCAAACGAGTGGGAGTGCGGGGTAACCGAGTAGTTGAGTAGTGAGTAGTTTTTTTCTTTAAATACAATTAGATTGTTGATTACCAACTTTCAATTGCCTTCAACTGCTTTCAATGTTTTCAATTGCCTTCTATTGCTTTCAACTGCCATAACAGGCAGCTTTTTCATTGTCAATTCTCAATTCTCAATTGTCAATTTGTGCGGGGAGGGAATTGGTGATTCAATTATTTTCCCAGCGAAGCCAACGAAATCACATTTATCCCATCGGGACGTCGATAGCTCATGCCCGTGCCGGTAATAATGTTTAACGATTTTGGTACATCCATTTTGGAGCTATCAATATTGGCTGCAAATTTCTTTAGATTTTCGACCGCTTCATCCACGTATCCAACACCGAGTTTGATTTCGAAAGCCGCGTAATCGCCATTTCGTTTTTGCACAATAGCGTCAACCTCCAAGCCATACGAATCGTTGTAATGAAACACCGTTGCATCGTTCGCTTTGGCATACACATTCAGTTCATGAGTTGCCAGCGACTCAAACAAAAATCCCGTGTACTTAATATCTTTTAGTAATGCATCTCTTGTGAGTCCTAATGCCGCTACAGCCAGCGAGCTATCGCATAAGTGTCGTTTTGAAGCTTTACGAAGCGATGCTGCCGAGCGGATATGCGGATTGAAAGCGGGTTGTTCGTACAAAATCATTAAACGCGACAATGCATCGAGATAATCAGATATCGTGTTTCGGGATATTTCATTTTTTTCCGAGACTTTTACATCTTTCTCCAATGTCTTATTGTCAACCAAAGTGGCTGTATTTCGGGCAACAGAACGTAATAAGCTTCGTACTTTCAACGGATCGCGCTTAACACCCGCAATTCGGCCCATATCCACTTCGCAAAGCAAATCGACATAGCCACGATTCATTTTTACAGCACTTAACGTACTTTCGTTGAGCAAGCCGGGCCAGCCCCCAATCAATATTCGGTCAATAATAAAATCGAGTTCAACTGCTTTGTCGTAATAATCGGAACAGGAGCCTTGCAGTAAATCCGACATTTTAACCATTCCTGTTGAATAACCTAATTCCTGCCACGACATTGTATCCATTTGCAACACAGTAAATCGGCCCGCACCGCTATGTAGTTTTACATCATCGGTTGGGTTGGCCGAACCTGTAAGAATAAACTGTCCTTTTGCGTTACGGTCATCCACTTCGTGTCGTACATAATTCCATATCTCAGGTTGTTCCTGCCATTCGTCAATTAATCGCGGGGTTTCCCCCAGCAACAACAGTTTTGGATTTGTAGCCATCATAACCGGCACCTGACTATCCCGATCCATTTCGAGTATACTATTCGAAAATTGCTTGGCTGTAGCGGTTTTTCCGCACGATTTTGGTCCCTTCAAAAGCACTGCTCCCGAAGCAGATAACATGCTGGTGAGCTCGGCCTCAACAATTCGATTTATATAATTCATAATCTGAATGATAATTCAGGCACAAAAATACGGATAAAATACCTGTTGTGCGAATTTGAGATGTTTTATTGTGCAAATTTAAGATCTTTTGTTGTGCAAAATTGAGATGTTTTTATGGGGTTCCTGAGAAAAAAGTTCCTAAGTTCCTAAGTTCCTAAGTTTTTAAGTAAGAAGTAAGAAGTAAGAAGGAGACCGGAGACCGGAGACCGGAGAACCGGAAATGTCTACAGTCTATTGTCTTTCGTCTTGATACTTGATACTTGTGTCTTACTACTTGATTTCAGTTATCGCTTTTCCTCCAAAACATCTTGTTTACCACCTCGGGCAACGGGATTTATTATTTATGATTGACAATTTATTATTTGTTCGGGTGCCAGAGTGTTTTTTTGGAACACAGATGACGCAGATTTAGCTGATTTTCACGGATAATATTTTTATAGCACGCAGATGACACAGATTAAGCTGATTTGCGCTGATTTTTAAAGTTTATTTTTATTGGAGAAAATTTT
>JAAYAG010000146.1 GCA_012719495.1 Bacteroidales bacterium | reverse complement strand
TGAATATTAGCTAACGCTAAACTTTGTTTCATCCGTGTTTCCCTACAAATCGGGACAAGTCGTGTTTGTAACGAACATGCTCGTTTCACATGGATTATTGCATAAACACACAAGCAGTTAGCACTTAGCATTGTCAATTCTCCATTGTCAATTGTCAATTACTACAAATGTACAAGGTTTTCTTCCTTCAGACTGGTTTCGCCATTCCAACGGTACACGGTAAGGGTTTGCGAGCGGGTTACACAACGGTCGACACAACAAAGATTGCTTTTTATGATAAGATCCTGCTTTTCGAGGCAATAATGTCCAAAAAAGACAGGGGGCAGGTCATCGGTATAGGTAGCAATTTCGGGAACCACCTCGCGGGGAATGGTATAGGGCGGCAAAATAAAACGCGTACCAAACGAAGCGTCGGCAAAAGTTTTGCCCAACGCCGGCTCCCACCAGCGTACCCTGAATGTACGGTGCGAAATGCCTTTCGAGTCGCGCACAATCAAGTCTTTGGGCAACTGCAGCTCAACCCCCCGTATCAATTCATTAACTGCAACATACAACTCATCATGAATGTAATAGTCGCGCAAAAAACTCTTTTTAATTTTTTCGTTGCCATCCATAAAACGGTTGACTGTTTCTACGTGAGTATCGTTCCACCCGCCATGCACCACCCTGATGCTTCCCAGATCGAGGTAAAAAGGAAGTTTTCTGAACCATTTGATATGATCTTTCAGTTCCTCGGTATTGCTGCCAAAATCGTCGATAGTAGAAAGCAACTGAAGCCTCAGGTGTGCTGCATGCTTACGAAATAGCTTCGAGTCTTTATCGAGCGAAAAATACAAGATGGCATTCAACTCATGATTTCCCAGGATAGCCATTGCATTTCCGTTTTCAACCATGTTTCGGACAAGAGCTACCGTTTTCCTGATCTCGGGACCACGATTAATATAATCGCCGGTAAAAATGAGTTTGCGCCCGGGGCAGGCATAACCTTCGCCCGACTTCTCGTAGCCTAATTTACGGAGCATAGCAACCAGAAGTTTATAATGCCCGTGTATATCTCCAATAATGTCGTACATATAGCTCAATTGGGAAAAGTTTCGAAAAGACAGAATATGCAACTCATTTACAGCTAAATAACAAAAGCTAATTAAACCTGCTCATTGCATACTAAAGTAGCATACAAAAACTATAAATAAAAGGATGTTATTAAAAAACATTGCCAACTACAGCAAAATCAGGAAAAAACGACAAAATGAAATGCATGCAAACCAGTACAATAAAGAATTTCTTGAGCCTAAATAAGGAATAACAGCAGTAGAAAACCAGTTGCATTTAGAACACCCGATGTCCGCCCTGCCCTATTTCGGCAACATAAAATTCAGCCTTAAGCCCTGTTCTTTGAAAATATTTTTTGCCCACGGTTTCAATAAGATTATCAACAGCACTATCGCGAACCAGCGATACTGTTGAACCACCAAAACCACCGCCAGTCATACGAGAACCAATTACCCCACCAATTTTGCGGATTTCTTCCACCATGGTATCCAGTTCGAAGCCAGTTACCTCGTAATCATATCGCAACGAATCATGTGATGCGTTCATCAACTGTCCAAAAAGTTCAATATTACCAGATTTAAGAGCGCTAACAGCATCGGTCGTCCGTTTAATTTCGGTCACCACGTGGCGGGCACGGCGACGGACCACCTCATCGGAAATCACATGCTGAAGAGATGTGAACTGATCTACGGAAATTCCGCCAAGATTGGCAATATCGATTTGAGGCTTCAATGCATCAACTGCAGCCTGACACTGGCGAACCCTCTCGTTATACTGACCAGAATCGAGAGAATGAGGGCTGTTCGTATTCCCGATAACAACCTTAATTCCTTCGAGTTTCACCGGAACCAATTCATACTCTAGTGTATCGCAGTTCAGAAAAATGGCATGATCTTTTTCTCCCATGGCAGAAGCAAACTGATCCATAATCCCACAATTGACACCTGCAAATTCATGCTCGGCTTTCTGGCTCATTTTAGCCAGCTCAACCTTGCCGATACCCGTAGCAAATTGATCGTTAATAGCGACAGCAGTGACCACTTCGAGTGCGGCAGAAGAAGAAAGCCCCGCTCCACCGGGCACATTTCCCGAGATAAGTATGTCGGCCCCCGAAGAAAACCCGACTCCGCGCTTTACAAACTGAGCAATTGTTCCCAGCGGATAATTCACCCAATTGCCTTTCGCAAGCGGAATAGCAAGTTTATCGAGGCCAACCGATTCGGAACCGCGAATATTCAATGACGAAAAACGGAAAAAAGGGTTATTGGTTTTGCGGATAAGCAAAAACGTTCCAAACGTCAGCGCACAAGGGAAAACAAAGCCTCCGTTATAATCGGTGTGTTCGCCAATTAAATTAACCCTTCCGGGAGAAAAATAGCCAGCCACTTCGCCTTCGCCATACGTTTCGATAAAAGCTTTCACCAATATATCTTTTTCCATAAGTGTCATTTTTACTTTTT
>JAAYAG010000145.1 GCA_012719495.1 Bacteroidales bacterium | reverse complement strand
ATGCTTTTATTGTTGCCCGTTAAGGTAGCATCTGAAATAGTTACAGCAGACGAATTGTAGCTTTTTGTAACAATTCCATTTTCCAGAAGATCTACATTAAATGCCTGAGAACAGGTTTGTATCCCATCATTGTAGTAAATATCGTAGAGATCGTAAACTGCTGATTGGGTCGCCCCTTCTATATAATCCAAGTTTTCAACCAGAAAAACAACAAAATCACCCATATCCTGATTCATTCCGGGGACTGATGCATCTCCTCCCACAGGTTGTGGTCCTCGTAAAACATGATACCTGTTTTCATCGCAAACATAGAGCATATCGAATGGGGATTTCGATGGATAGTTGTTTTTGACGAAATTCCTGTCTGATGGAATTCCAAATTCGGAGAAGATATTGTTTGATACATTACTTGCCAGGTCGAATACAGAAGCAAGGGGCATAAAGCATTCGTAACGGTCGTACATTGTACCCAAAAGACCAAATAGCTCATTTGTTCCGTTAAAACTGCCACCAGGTCTTCGTTCATACGATTTTGAAGTACTGGTTGAACTGGAGTAGTATGTTTTATTGAAATAATTGAATTTAATTCCCCATTTTTCACTGTAGAGATTTAGCCTCATATATGGAGATAACGTTCCATTGTCAGGCAGCTCTTTAAATTCAATTTTACATTTTATGGCATTCCCTTTTAAATAATTCAAATAATCGGCACCCTGTGTTACGTCTGAAAAGGTTGTTTGGTTATTACCATGGCCGTCACCGCATGATATGGCCACATTCATGCAGTTTTGAGGATATACGCCAGCGATGCTGTTGTACAGGCTCGTATGTAATGACGAAGGAGCAAAAGCGTTATTCCCGGTTGTTCCCGTATAATGGTACATTAACATCTGTTGGGCAGCCGGGCAGGTAAGCGGTGAATATTCGGTTAATACACCATTAACTGCAATTTGAAAATTAAGTAGTCCTACAGCTTGAGCTGGCCACCCGAACAAGGCGAGCATTATTTCGGTTGTAGTTAACGCTTGATTAGCCTCATTCAAAGCTGTCCCATACAGGCGTTGTAAGGGCATAGGGATGTAAGCCCCTTTGTGTGGGCCATCGTACGAGATGTAAAGTTTTGCATTATGGCTCGTCATTTGTGAAAGGGCTATTCGCGATATCAGCGCCCCCATTGATGGTCCCATAATAATGAGTTGTTCCGTTGATCCATTTTGCGATAGCAAATTGTTGATATGGGTAATGCACTGCTTTAGTGTTTCTACATTTTCGGATATATAGTTGCCACCCCATTCAAAATCAACAATGGCAATATCGTAACCCAGGTTGCCTAACCGGTCAAGTAGCCCTTCGATAATGTCCATTCTGTCCTCTATTGGATCATTATCATTACATCTATCAGGATATGAATTATTATAATTCGTTTCAAAATAGATGTGTTCTGCCGAACGATCAACGGCCTTTAATGGTACAGGGTCGAACCCATCGACAATCACAATGGGCTTGGTGAGCGATGTTTTGGTTTGCCCACTGCCATTTTTCCCATACCACACTTTTATCAATCCATCGTTGTTCGATCCTGAACGAACAATCTGGTAGGAGTAGTTTTCATCAGGAACAACTTTGGGAATTACATCATCACAAGGATAATCATCGTGGAAACCTGACAGCGATGTTGATTTAAAAAGATCAGCATCGCCCGACACTTTAAGGGATGACCTGGCATAAACCACGCTGCTATTGGTAAGGGTAAGGCGCAGGGTAATGGTGTAGGTGCCTTCGCTTGTATAGCTGATGTCGTATAAATTGTTGGCTACAAATGATACATATCCACTGCCATTGCCAAAGTCGATACTGGCCGATGCAATATTGGCCGTAAGGTTGCCGTAAATGGCACCACCACGGAATATTACATTGAGGGGGACTTCGGCAGGGTACATCGGGCTAACCGCTACGCATGTTTTTTCTAAGTAAGGGTTGCCGCTGTTGGGGCCATCGTAAAATAGCGTGTCGGTGAGGTGGATCAATCCACTCGAAACAGCATTGTCGGCCAAGTGGTTGTATTTGTAATAGAGACCGTTTATCTTAATTTCTGAGGTGGGGCTATCGGGTACCTGCGCCAGTATGGTTTCTGGTGTTGGATAAGACGGCGTGCCTATAAACCCCACATAGAGCGATTGATAAGCATATTGCCAGCTTGCGAAAGTTGACGCATTGCAGGCAGAACTGCCATTGAACCCAAAAATGGAATCGGGCATTCCGGCCTTGTTGGCCAGTACATTAGTCGAAAGCTTCGATGTGGTTAGGTTGTTGAACATGGTTGTTCGAAAGTTCAACGTTGTCTGGGCGACCAATTGGGAGGTGGCCAAAACAAGTACTAATGATATTATGTGTTTCATAAATTTTATTCAGTTTGCAATAATTCGAATAAATCATTTTGATAGGTGATAAACTTGATTATTCCATGTTTTTTTACAAAAATGAACTCTTTTATAATTGAGTCCTCTGGATTGCTATAATAGAAGCAGTTTTCATATTCCATTTCAGGTGAAATGTATTTAAAATTGGTTGATGAATCTTTATTTGCATAGTACCTGAAAACATCTAATGTTTTGTCGTTGTATTGAGAATAGGACTCAATTCGAATAATCTCAAAGCACGATTTTATTAAATATCGAAAGAAATGAATGGTGTCAGATAAGGGAATTTTTATTTCAGAATATCCATATTCATCATTGTCTCCGCTTGGAAATCCATATACCCATTCATATTCACTTTTCCCGAAGCCAGTATTCACCGCAACGGTTATCGTATCTGAATTATTCTTTAGAAAATGAATACTATCTTTTCTTTCAAGTAACCAGATTTTGTCATCTCTATTTAATTTGCAGCTAATTACACTGCAAGCATGTATTAACAAAGAACAGACCAGAGGCATTATCCAAATGATAAGTTGTTTTGATAAGTTTCTATGTTTCATTTTTTTGTTTTTAATGGATTGAAAGCATATTGCCGGCTTGCTAAAGTTGATGTTTCGCAAGAAGTACTGCCATTAAACCCAACGATGGGGTAGGGCATTTGTGCACTGTTGAGGTGCACTTGTGTTTTATTTCGTTAAAATCATCTTTTTAGTATCCACCTCTTTGCCGTCGGCAATAAGGGTATAGAGGTACATTCCAGGTTCCATAGTGTTGCCTTCAATCAAAATCGATGTGTTTTCGCGATCCCGTATGTTGAATTTTTTAATTTGAGCACCCTGCATGTTGTACACATATAAAGCGGCTTGCGAAACAGTTTTAGGAAGGAATAGTTGTATTTGCGTATTTGATGAAAATGGGTTGGGAACATTTTGCCCCAGCGAGGCTACTGGTTCCAATTGTTCAGGTTGTATAGTCGCTGATTTCGTGAGTGGGGCATTTTTTAAAAGTTCTATTTCTTTTTCAAGAACCATAATCTTTGTTTCTTGCTCTTTCATCGCTTCTACAATAACGGGAATAATTGCGTTGTAATCAAGAAAATAGCGATCTGTTTCATTGTCGTAAATGACTGCTTCAGGAAGTATTTCTTTCACTTCCTGTGCAATAAATCCTAATTTATTTTTACCAAGATTTTCTTTCTTTTGTTGTTCTACTTGATCAATTGAATCATTTTTTTCAATTATGAAATCATATTTCACTCCATTAAGTTTTAGTAGTTTAGCGAGCGGAGAATCTATCGTGCTAAAATTCTTCTTAAAACGTCGGTCAGAACCTGAAAAATATTCATATGCATAAATGTTGTTGGCATGAACATAGCCGAAAGGGAAAGAAGAGTGACCAATATAAGTAGAATTATTCGCACTAATTGGTCTGAAAAGACCGTTTTGATTAAAATAGAAATAAGAATTTACCTTTACACTCCCATTTAGAAAGATATCTGAACTTGGATCAGTTGCAGTTGAATGAAGACCAATGTCTCCATCGGAATCAACTTTAATTTGGGCTTTCATAACGTTACTGCCAAGTAGCAGTGCACATAAAATTAAAAGAGAATAAACAACCGTTTGTTTGTTTGTTTGTTTGTTTGTTTTTGCCTTTGAAGGACAATAGAAATTCTGTTTCATGATCGTTAATTTTAATTAATAATTATATTGGGTAAAGAGAATAATTCCTGGCGTATGTTTTTAACAGTATAAATTTGTTGAATAAAAGTGACAAAAATTATGATTTTCATCATATTTAAAATTTATTTTAGCTGAAAAAGAGGCGTTTGAAATGATGTTCTAGCTTTGGGTGTGTGACTTCGCTATTGTTAAGTAGAAATTAGGTGGCATGGGAATGTGAAAATTAAACATAATTAATGTTTAATATATATTTATGTTTTAGGACTAGACACTCCTCGGAGTCCTACTTGTTAGGGGGCGTATTTATTCCATTTTGAGTGTTGAACCAACTTTTACTTCAAAATTCTTTTCTATCATTATTCTGTTTCCTGCATCAATTTCCACATTTGCATTATTTTCAATTGTTACATTCTCAATTGTAATGTCATCACAACTTTCAATATCTTTATTAGTGCTAATTGTTTGATTATTAATATAAATATTGCTACAATCAGTAAATGATTCTCTTGCTCCACCAGAAGAAAATAATGCGTGCATTCTCGTTTTCTGACCTTGAGTAAAAATATTCATACATCCATCATCAGTATAATCCATATAATTCATAAACATATCGTTGCTTGAACAAGATAAATGTGGATGAGAAGGACAACCATAATTTGGACCAGCCTGATTAGGTGTGTCACCTACATTATCAGTTCCAAAGCATGATGTGCCATCATCACCCCAAATATGGTTTAAATTTAACCAATGCCCTATCTCGTGTGTAGCAGTTCTGCCTTCATCAAAAGGAGGATTAAGAGTTCCTGTTCTTCCAAAACTATCAAAAGTAATAACTACTCCATCTGTTGATGACTCTCCTCCTGGAAATTGAGCATAACCCAACAAGCCACCAGAAAGATTACAAACCCACATGTTTAGATACTTATCAGTGGAAATAGCAGCAGAACCATTTGTGTTAAATTTTATTCCTGCTGTTTGCTCTTCTGATAAATCAAAAACACCATTCCCGTTAGCATCAGATATAGAGAAACTACTTTAGGTTGTATTTTTTCTAATGATATCACTTAATATAAATTCAATCTCAACATCTGATGCAACAGAAGTGAAATCAGAAGGAGTATTTGATGCATCAGGATTATTTCGTCTAAAATCTTCGTTTAATACATCAATCTGAGATTCAATTTGAGCATCGCTAATATTTTCGGCAGAAGTATGCCATATTACATGGACTATTACAGGTATGGTCAAAA
Organism: Bacteroidales bacterium; assembly: GCA_012719495.1. GTDB lineage: Bacteria > Bacteroidota > Bacteroidia > Bacteroidales > Prolixibacteraceae > CAYMTR01. Next base: position 2,865 of record JAAYAG010000145.1, on the reverse strand, counting down.
TACCACTTGTTGAATAAGATTTTGTTGAGGATTTTAAATCAAAATTATCTACATGCTGTTTAATGTTGATTAAATTCTGATAGTAGACAGGATTACTTTTTTGCAGTGCTTTCATATCAGGAACCAGTGTTCCACACGTTCTTTGACTGTATCCACTGTATGCAAGAATTAGAAATAATAATATGAATAATTGCTTAGTCTTCATGATTTTCATATTATTTTGTTATTTGATATTCAGTTATATAAAATTTACATCCAAATCCACCTCTTATTTGAGGCAAAGTCAATAGATTGCAACAATCTTTTACAATTTGTCCACTAACTTTTAGATAAGTCTCAGGTATTTTTAAATTCTCAGGAAGCCCACAAGGAACTAAAATAGATTCGCTACCAACAACATATCCCAAATCTACCAAACTTACACTATCATAAGCAAGAATGTAAGTAGTATCATTAAATTTTGCAACCTTACAGATTAGGTCTTTAACATCTTCAAGAATTAGCTCAGTCTCACAATTAATGCAATTTTTTTCAGATTTTTGACTTTCCTGTATGGAACAGCCAGTAATCAGAATTAGCAGAAAAAAAATACTTTTCATTTTTTTCATTTTATCTGTATTTTGAATGTTTTGTTAGGGAAATTTTCATCGTAAGGTTGTACCACAACCAAATAAAAACCTTTTGATAGCATACTCGCATCAAGTTCGGTTTCAGTACATCTTTCTTGTTCCATGCTTTCCGAAATCCATAATTTACCTGTCGCATCGAATATCTTTACGCTTTTTAGTGCCAAATTGTTGGTATTGGCAATTCGTCGTTTACAGGTTTTCCCAGCAGGTTGGTTTCACCCAAGTGCTCGTCAATTCTGAAGGTCGCATCGGGCGAATCGCCAATGTATACAGTATCTTTGTTCCCAACTGCATCTTCAAAACAGATAGGGAAACAAAATTCCTGCCCCATTTCGGAAGCTTTTTGAGAACAAACAAGGGTTGTGCTCAGCAGAAAGAGTATAAATACCGGTGTTCTTTTCATGATTACGAGGGTTCGATTAAAACAGTTTTCTATTCAGTTACACTGTTGTCCGGTAAAGCTTACGAGATTGCTCCCTTTGGTTGAAATGACGGGCATACATGGGTTTTGACATAGGAGGGGGTTGTCATCCCGAACGCAACAAAGTGGAGAGAGGGATCTCATATCGCAAATGGTTTCTTATTTTTGATTTATCGTACAACAGTGATTCAGTTATATTTCATGGAATTATCTTATCAGTTTATATCAACACTTACTCCTTTCTCGGGTTTGTTTTAACGAACTTCCCTGTACCCATAAGCCCTTGATTGCCCATTACCTGAAAAATATATGTCCCTTGCGGTAGCATGGTTGTTTCAATGCTTACAAACTCGTTGCATGTTTCGGCTTTCGAAACCATTTTCCCGTTCATGTCCCATATTTCCACCTGTACATCGTTGTTTTCAGTATTGGTAAAGCTGATAAACACTTGGTTGCTAACAGGGTTTGGGTAGCAGAATACCTTATTGTTGTAGGGAAGCACCTCGGCCGCTGTGAGGTAATCGCAGGGCGTATCGGTGGTGTAGTTTGTAGCAGTATCGCTATAACAGCGTAAATTGCCATAACGACCAATTTCTATGGGCGCAAATAAGTTGCCGGTTAAGAATTCCAGGCTGCCTATTCCTTTAATAATTCTATTGTTAAAGAAAGCATAAGTGGGGTAATCTGACATGGATAATGGTGTGCTAATATCGATATACAAGTATTTTTCACCTTCAATTTCGAGACTATCTTTTTTTATAATATGATGCATAATTCCCGACTCAGGGAGATATTCGATATCATTGGTTTCTAATTTTCCGTATAAATTGCAATTTGAACCTAGGGTAAGCATTACCGAGTCGCCCGGTTCGAGCGAGAAATCGTAGAGCAAATGGAATTTCCCATGGTGAAAGTTGTACACTTGTTCGCCTTCAGAGAAAAAGAACTCAGAGCCAAGCGGGATCACTTCTTTTTTGTAGTTGTGATAATCAACCATTACTTTGGTGCAAAGCGTGTCATTGATCACCGTATCGCTCACTGCTTCGAAATAGATAAACTCTTCTATGCCCCAGCATGGATAATTATTTATACAAAAAGATCTGTAAGTATAATGCCATTTTGCCCCGATGGGGGGCCAGGTGCTCAATACTTTCTTTTTGTATTTGTATACTGGTGCAGATTTTCCATTTCCAATTGTAAACCAAATTATAGTATCATTCACAAAAGTGACCCCGTGGTTTGAATAAAAATTTCCATTGAAATCCTCTCCTCCAAAAACAACATCGTTAGATATCAAACAATTAGGTAGCGAAATGTCAAAAAGTTTCGTTTTCCCTTCTGAAATCAATGTGTCATTTCTGTAAGTGCTATAGAATATGCTATCACTATCCGTTGATAATGAAAATTGAATTTTTCTTGATAGATTCTCTGGAGAAGCATAAGTGTCTCCTAAATAATAAGTTTCATACCAATTCCATTCTCCGATTAATACGTTATATAAGGAATCTACATCATTTTGCGCCTCTAAGGAAGTACAAAATATAGTTAAAATAATTATTTGGAATATTTTTTTCATTTTATCTGTATTTTGAATGTTTTATTAGGGAAATTTTCATCGTAAGGTTGTACCACAACCAAATAAAAACCTTTTGATAGCATTCTCGCATCAAGTTCGGTTTCAGTACATCTTTCTTGTTCCATGCTTTCCGAAATCCATAATTTACCTGTCGCATCGAATATCTTTACGCTTTTTAGTGACAAATTGTTGGTATTGGCAATTTTTATTGATTGCGATTCTGAAGAATAACTGCATGT
>JAAYAG010000144.1 GCA_012719495.1 Bacteroidales bacterium | reverse complement strand
CTTCTAATCGTACCAAAGTGGAATTGAAACACACATACGAAGGCGCAAAAAAAGGGGGTGAACGCTTCTAATCGTACCAAAGTGGAATTGAAACAACTATATGTCAATTGGGGTTTAAGAAGATCATTAAACTTCTAATCGTACCAAAGTGGAATTGAAACAAACAAGCAATTAGTAACAACGTCAATAAAATTGCTTCTAATCGTACCAAAGTGGAATTGAAACCTTTTAACATATTTCAGTAGTGGCTTTATAGAATCTTCTAATCGTACCAAAGTGGAATTGAAACAAATTTGCTAAATCAGAATTCAGCCTGCTTGAATCTTCTAATCGTACCAAAGTGGAATTGAAACGAAAAAATGCACTAGAAACAATCCCGGGGACACTAGCTTCTAATCGTACCAAAGTGGAATTGAAACGACAAAGTATGGCAAACTGTGTCCTCCTTCGACTCTTCTAATCGTACCAAAGTGGAATTGAAACTAAATAATAATTGTGATCAAATGTTGCTATTATTCTTCTAATCGTACCAAAGTGGAATTGAAACTTGTAAACGCTGGTTTTATCGATGCCTGGTTAGGTCTTCTAATCGTACCAAAGTGGAATTGAAACAAAGGAATGAAGAGATATGTATCGCAAAATAACCTTCTTCTAATCGTACCAAAGTGGAATTGAAACAATGGTTGTCTCTTCATCCTCATATGTTAAATGCTTCTTCTAATCGTACCAAAGTGGAATTGAAACGAATTGGTTGTATAAATGTGAGAGGCAAGGTAACGGGCTTCTAATCGTACCAAAGTGGAATTGAAACATGAATTGGATAGAAGTATTTGAATTATTTGATCACTTCTAATCGTACCAAAGTGGAATTGAAACACCCAACTTCTTCATCTGAATGTTCTTTGTCAGACTTCTAATCGTACCAAAGTGGAATTGAAACAAAAGCGAAGCAATTCAATTGTGTCTTTTAGCAGCTTCTAATCGTACCAAAGTGGAATTGAAACACCGTTGTTTGTGAGTCTATTGTAATAAGCTTCGCAGCTTCTAATCGTACCAAAGTGGAATTGAAACTTGCTCCAACTGGTACAGTTTCACTGATGACTCAACTTCTAATCGTACCAAAGTGGAATTGAAACCATTTTCTTAGTTATGGTGAAGATTGTTTCAATGCTTCTAATCGTACCAAAGTGGAATTGAAACTGTATATGTGATGTTAATTGCATTTTCTACTGTTGCTTCTAATCGTACCAAAGTGGAATTGAAACATGGGAGCAATATTGGCAGTAGCAGCAGGAATAACCTTCTAATCGTACCAAAGTGGAATTGAAACAGACTATCAAAGCTGTTTATCCTCCTCAACATCGCTTCTAATCGTACCAAAGTGGAATTGAAACATCCATGGTGGGATTTTGCAGGTTATCGTGATGTCAAAGCTTCTAATCGTACCAAAGTGGAATTGAAACACAATAGGAATACTTGCAATTGCCGCTCCTGTTGCTCTTCTAATCGTACCAAAGTGGAATTGAAACAAAGTTGGCGCAGACCTTCAAAAAGAATGTATGTTCGCTTCTAATCGTACCAAAGTGGAATTGAAACAGTTTACCAAATTGAGATAAAAAAAAAGAGGCTTTCACTTCTAATCGTACCAAAGTGGAATTGAAACTCATGACATTCGCATCAAGCCAGTTAATTTTATAGCTTCTAATCGTACCAAAGTGGAATTGAAACTTGCGTTTGTTGCCCCGAAGCCGTGAGGGGCGGGGCTTCTAATCGTACCAAAGTGGAATTGAAACGACGACAGCCCGACAAACGAACTTGATAGCCTTAAACTTCTAATCGTACCAAAGTGGAATTGAAACTCCCCACAAAGGATGGAGATCCATTTGTTATAAACTGCTTCTAATCGTACCAAAGTGGAATTGAAACTTGAATATGAAACAGAACATTCAGAAGATGCTGTTTCTTCTAATCGTACCAAAGTGGAATTGAAACAGTATAATATCCATTAAATATATCGCCCTTTTCACTTCTAATCGTACCAAAGTGGAATTGAAACGTCCGAATGCAGATGTCTTTTATATCTCCTCTCTCTTCTAATCGTACCAAAGTGGAATTGAAACATGCTTCGGTATTCCTTGCTGTTGCAGCTGCTTCTTCTTCTAATCGTACCAAAGTGGAATTGAAACAATGCAATGGCATTGGAGTATAATGACGTGTATACTTCTAATCGTACCAAAGTGGAATTGAAACATGTCAACAATGACGTTATCTTTTGTTCCGATAGAGCTTCTAATCGTACCAAAGTGGAATTGAAACATGTTTCTTCAGTGATTCCACTATTATTATCAAGACTTCTAATCGTACCAAAGTGGAATTGAAACCGCTTTGCTACCTGGCACCTCCGCACTGTCATTAACTTCTAATCGTACCAAAGTGGAATTGAAACACATAAGTGTTATCCCGTTGCTTCGCAGCGAAAAGCTTCTAATCGTACCAAAGTGGAATTGAAACGACTATAAGGATTTAGGCGTTTCAGTTCAGGGGCGCTTCTAATCGTACCAAAGTGGAATTGAAACTTGGTTTACTGCCGATGAAGCCAAAGCAGCCGGCTTCCTTCTAATCGTACCAAAGTGGAATTGAAACTTGATAAGGGAATTGATTTCCCAGATCAGAAAGACTTCTAATCGTACCAAAGTGGAATTGAAACTACCGATCCGCGTTTCAACGAGTTGAAAGCACAGCTTCTAATCGTACCAAAGTGGAATTGAAACTGCTTACCAATACGTGCCTGTCTTTGGTGGTAACACTTCTAATCGTACCAAAGTGGAATTGAAACGGACCATCTTTCTATTTCAAACAATTCCGACACCCCTTCTAATCGTACCAAAGTGGAATTGAAACAAAAGTCGATGGGGTAATCTAATCTATTTAATTGCTTCTAATCGTACCAAAGTGGAATTGAAACTCGTTGTTCAAATTGACTTTCTAACATCTTTCAAACTTCTAATCGTACCAAAGTGGAATTGAAACCTCGACAAGGATTTCATTAAAAAGAGGCAATATTTCTTCTAATCGTACCAAAGTGGAATTGAAACATTAGCTCAAACTCATTTACTCTTTCTAGGCCGGCTTCTAATCGTACCAAAGTGGAATTGAAACACATTAAAATCATATCTTTCAGATACAGGGGGGAACTTCTAATCGTACCAAAGTGGAATTGAAACCTCGCTGCCTGTTCTAATTTTATCTGGTCTCTGATCTTCTAATCGTACCAAAGTGGAATTGAAACAAAGTTCTTAGCGTTGCATATTTTTTGCAAAGTTCTTCTAATCGTACCAAAGTGGAATTGAAACGCACAACACAAGGCAGATTTTGGAAACAAATGGACTTCTAATCGTACCAAAGTGGAATTGAAACGTCTTTCTGCAACGTATTTTACAATAGCCAAAAATTTAAAAAAGAGTGTGTCGCATATATCGGGCTATTTTGTTGTAAGCAGCGGTTTTAACTATCCCGATTCCATAAAGATTGTTGATTTTGCTCTGCCATTTCTTCAGGACAAGGACACAAAGCATTGCCCTGTTTTAATTATATTTGCTGCAACACTCAAACAGATATAACTAATAACACTTAAAATTGATGAACCAGGATCATCTACTCAATCAAATTCTGTCAATACTCCATGCTGTGAAAGACGATGATCTCAAACTCCAGAAAATCCTCGATTTCCTTGAAGCCGAGATCTACGAAGAACCCCAAGAAGAACAGATACCCGAAAAATACCGAAAAGTGGTGCACGACATTGCACAATTCATCGACTCAGGATTGGTGTGTTTCTTAAACCCCGAAACACTTGAGCTAGAATATATGCCCCAAAACGAGGCCTTGTTTCCCGAAGATTTTACCGACCTGACCGGAGAATCTTGGGAAGATACGTTAAAACACGAAGAGTGGGAACGCTGCGTCACCATCGAACCGCGCGAATCGTTTGAAAGCTTCAAAATTATGGAGCGGTTTATAGCCGAAATTAATGATCAAAAGGTTGTCCAACAAATGGCCGACATACTAAACCACAAACGTCCTTTTGCCAATTTCAAGTCTTTTGTTGAAGGGTCGAAATACCGAAAGCAATGGTTCGATTTCAAGCAATCGGTGCTTGAACTACTGGTGTGGTACGAAATTTCATGGCAACTGGAAGGGAATGAAATAACCGAATAAATAACACCTCAAAAACCCAATGATGGATAAATACATACAACAACTAGTAGAAGACTTGGAATTGGCTGCACACAACCCACCAAAACCATCGTATATTGAAACACCTGAAGGATTTGAGGACTTTCAGTCAATCGTTAATTTGGGATTGACACCCTTCAAAACCATTGAACAGCTAACTGGCATCAAACAGGAGGCTTTCCCTGATCTTACCTATTTGGAAGGCCGCCATTGGAGAGCATTGCTCGATGCCATCTTCGTAGTATTCGACTCATTGAAAATCAAATTAATAGATGCACCAATAGGCATACCCAAAGAATGGCTCTACGAAGCCATTAGAAGCAACTGGAATTATCCGGTGCAATATCTACCCGATGAAGGCATGGACCTTGAGCTATGTGTTGGCGATAATGATTCTTGTCCATACGGTATTTTTTGCAGTTGTGACATAGAGTGGCCCGATGACGAAGAGTACTTTGAATTGGAAATGAAAATTCCTGAAAAATACCTGCCAATGCTGCCCAAAATAGCCGAAGCAATTGATGCTGGATGGGTATGTATAATGTATAACGATACCTTGGAGCTTAAGACGCTAAGTCAAGATGATTTTTATACCCCTAAAGATACTGATGCGCTGTTTAGCTTTTTGAACAGGGGCGATGATAACATTTTTGAATTATCGGAAAGGTTTATTTTTGAACCCCTTTTGCGCTACGAACATGAAAACATGATGGAAGAATTTGCTTCGCGCGTAAGGGGTGAACCTCTTAGGAAGAATTTGTTCGATGCCTTTGACACAATAAACCCGATAGAACGCTTCACCACCATTGTGCTACAATCGGACGAAAAAAATAATTGGCTCGCCTTTAGGCAAGAATGGCTCGAAGATCATATAAAGGCTATCATTTGGCAGGAAATAAAAGCAGTTAATTATTTAAGTGAAATCAACGGTATATATAATGACGATGGCACACGAGTCGATAAAGAATCTATCCCCACCCCGAGCCTTTGTATGTTATGTAAATCATTTTATACCGAGGATGCCGAGGAGAATATTCTATGCCTTCTCAACCGTAACGATCAACGTAACGAAACTGAATTTAAATGTGGCGCATTCGAGAAAATCTAAAGGGGATTCTAATTTACTTTTTCTAACATACAACTAAGCAATGGGTTTATAAACGATATTAAGAAAGAACATTATAACAAATTCACTTCTTATACTTGTCGTTTAGCCCAATGCCCGACAAAATCATTGGCCTTACCTTTTCCAAACGCTTAACTTTTGTCGCTTCTTGCTTCGCCTCCGCAATATAATGCATGTATTCTTTTTGCTTTCCAGAAGTTAAGCGATCAAACGATTCCTTTAAGGTTTTATCTTCTGAAAGCATTTCAGCAAATAATTGAGGTATTTCAATCGGTTTTTCTTTTTCAGGTGCTATTCTTAACCCCTTCATCTCAATGGCAATTGCGTCATGCACATATTCCAGTATCTTCTTTTCATCTAACTCTTTAGCAGATGAAAACCGCCACTGCCTCAACAACTTAGTTACTCCTTCTTGCGCACTGATCAAAACATTATACTTATCCTGTAAAAATACTCCGTTGTAAAACCATAGCGCAAAATAGTTCTTAAAACCGCCATAGCTCAATACATTTTTGCCATTGAAAGTATAAACGTCAGAACCCCATTTTATCGTTTTTTCAAGAGGTGTTTTCTGAATTATCGACGATAAATATGAGAGTTCCTCACACCATTTGTCTGTATATGACAACATCCTACGGTCGTTTTGTTCTTTCATTTTCTTTGTAATTTAGGTCGAAAGAGTTTCTGCTTTACTTTTCGGCAACAAACTCGAAACTAAACCGATCGCAACAAGGCGCAATAAGTAACAACGTGTCATTACTTATCATTGATGCATATTTTTCAAAATCGTAAACAAAGGATGGACTCACTGTATCGGGATGAAAAGAAAGAAACACACCAAGTTCTCCTTTTTCACCAACGAAAATTTTACCGTATTCTGTCAGCGTATCATTAAGTATAACTCCATAAATTCCATGGGGTTTCATCACCAGATAATCAAACGGAAGCGGATGTTCGCCTCCCATTATCCCTCCTGTTACACGAATTAACTTCCATGTTTTATACAATCCATCCTCGGAGAGAAATTGAATTTCTGATGAATAATATCGGTTCATTGCAATTGAATCGATAAACGAGCTCTTATCGACAATTTCCAACGATGGCTCTTTTTTACAGGAAAACAAAAAGAACCACATCAATACCAATACTAAAAGAATTGTTCTCATAAAATCTTTTTATGTCCAAGATATATTAGGAGCAAGTATAGTTGCGTCAAATTTCATGAACGCACATGATAAATAGCCCACTAAACTATGAAAAAGCCACGAAATCCCCGGGCTGCATAATACGATTCGGCACCATTGTGATACACAAAGGTCCTGCCAAAGCGAAAATCACCAAACAAGGCTCCACCAAGTTTGCGAACCGGTTCAGGGGTTATTATCCAACTTGAGGTTGTGGTGTCGAATGGCCCAAATTGCTGAAATTTAATATACTGATTTTCAGACAGAAGTGAAATTCCCATTTCAGAGGCTAAACTCACCGCACTATGCCAGGGCTTATTCGCTTTTCGCGCCTCAAGCGCCTCATTGTCGTAACATATACTCCTCCGACCAACAGGGCTCTCTTTCGAACAATCGATAAAAACATATTCATCGCTAGACTCTTCGAACGCAACAACATCGGGTTCTCCACCAGTTCTTTCCATTTCGCTCAGCGTAAATAGCTTATCGGGTTGGGCCGAAATTTTTGAGCATACATTTTCCCAGTTCAACCGGCGGTGTCTGTTCATATTTTGAAGAAATCTGCTTTTCAATATCGAAAACAGTTCTTCGGTTTGTTGAGATGAAAGCTCTTTCTTTGTCGAATTCACGAGATATTTTGATTAGTTGAACAAACATTTCATTATCAAGCTAGAAAACAGAATAAGATAACGATTTGTTTACCCAAAGAGGGAAAAAAAGGAAAAAGTAAAACAAAGCGAAACAAAAACACACGCTATTAATTATTCGATGGTTTTCCCCGACTCAGCCCAAGGATAATAATTCCGTTCTACACAAAAAGAACCTGCAGGTTCTTTTGCTATATCAATATTGAAAACCAACTCTTCCTGATCCTCGATATATGGTTCAACAATTTTTAGTTTGTAGCTGTTAGCCCTAACCCCGACGATATCAATTGTTAAGTCGTACAAACAATTACAGCGACATGAAGCTGTTTTATTAAATTCATCAACAACAATTGTATTACCCAGCAATTCAACCGAACATAATAAGCTATCGGGACAGCAATTAAAACTGGCATTAATATGGGTCAATGTTAGTGTTTCGCGGTCTGCATTATAAGAGTATTCGATGCACGACAATGTGTCGGAAACAGTCGGTGGCAAATTTTCTGATTTCAACGCATTCTTACAGGGAGGATTCCCAACTACGTGTCCTGAGATTTGTGTACTATTTCCTTGGTTCTTATCACAGCTTACGGCTAGAAAAAAAAACAAAAGAATGGAAAACATAGTTCTCATCTTGCATTTATTATCAACTATATCCCAAAGGTAATCAGACTATTTGCCAATTACAAACAAATATAATACTATGTTTCCCAACCTCAGGAATGCTTATTCCATTTCTGGCTCTTCAAGGGGTGTTTCTTCTATTTTCTTCTTGTTTTTTGCAACAGTTTCTTTCATTTTTTTGACCTTATCTTCGGCTTTATTTATCTTCTCATTTTTTGCTTTTTCTTCTTCGGCTGAGATCTCGCCCTTTTCCTTTTGCTTTTTCACTTTATCTCGGGCATTCTTAATTTTCTCTTCGTTGCCTTTAATTTGCTGTTCCTGCTCTTCAATCTTTTGTTTGGCATTGGCTTTTCGTTCGGCAGACATTTTTTTAGCTTCTTCAGCGCGTTGTTGTCCAAATTCCTTGCCTTTCAAGTCGCCTTTATTTTTACCGTACGCGTTACCTTCTGAGGCTGTACTATCGGTTCGTTCAGCTTTCTCAGCCTCTTTTTCTATCTTCTTTTCATCACTATCTTGCTTGTTAGCCTTTTTGTTTTTAACCTCCTTATCTCCCCTATCATTCTTTTTCTCCTGCTTTTGCACTTTGTCGACTTTTTCTTTTTGCTTCTCACGGCCTTGCCCCTGTGCGTAGGTGAACGATACCATCGCAATCATTATCAACGCTGTTAAAAAAATCTTATTCATAATAAATAGTATTAAATGTCATTCAGCAATGAATCTATCTCACTCTGCGCATCTTCCAACTCCACATCGGAGGCATCAATTATTCCAGCATCTTCAACATTAACTGGCTCGTCACTTTCTACTTGCGCCTGAATTACTTCAACTGGTTCTGCGGCTTTCTTTTTCTCACCAGAGCACGACAAGAATAGCCCCACAACTGCAATAATTAGGTAAACCCTCATAACTTTCATGTTTTTAATTACTTTATTATCTTAGAATTATGCTTAGTCATACAAATTCAATATCGAAACAACAATATACAATAAAATGAGGTATTTTAAATATATAAAGCGGAGGAATTTGATTCAAATTTAGTCTCCTACGAATAAGCAAGACAATGAGTATATCAGTCAATATTTTGTGAAGAAAAGGAAAAGAGAAACTCTTGGGTTGAAGTAACAGAGGCATAGAAATAGTTCAGTGCAGCCAGAAAACTGACATGAACATCGTGGGCACATACCAGATGATCACCTAAAGTTGCATCTTTTGTAGCACAAGCATCGCCCACCAAAACAACCTCTAACCCGTAATCTCTTGCTGCCCTTACTGTTGAATCGACACACATGTGAGTCATCATGCCGCAAATTACCAATTTACGTACTTCATTATCGGCTAAAAATTGTAACAAATTTGTTTCCCGAAAACTATTCGGATAATGCTTAACGACCACTTTTTCATCTGCCAATGGTCTAACATTTTCATGAATTTCGGCACCGTAAGTTGAGGGCAGAAAAAATGTGGCATCTGGCCGGGCAGCAATATGCTGAATGTGAACTACCGGAAAATTATATACACGGAAGGTTTCGAGGAGTAATCTGGCATTTTCGGAGGCATCCAAAGAACCGTGAAGTTCCATAGCTCCATTTTCAAAATAATCATTCTGAATATCGATTAACAATAATGCTGTCTTCATAAGAGTTCAAGTATTTTAGATAAAAGCATAATAATAAAGTATTGATCGTCAATAAATTCATTAATAATCATAAACTACAGGCAAACAACACCACCATTTACAATTCACAAAAAGACCTCACTCCCTGCAATTTTAAGAGGCAATGTACGCTCAGTCAACTTAATATCTTTGTTGTTTAAGGCGGCTTTAACCACGCTCTTGTTGTACACATTGGCAAAGTCAGCCTCAACATATTCGAGTGGATCTACCCATTTTGCCTCGACAATTTCAAGGGAATCGTTTATGCTGATGTTAGTGGTAAGAGCACGCGCAGTACAGACAATGTACAATACAGATTCGCCAAACTGTCCAACGGGGAAATGACCAATGTTGATAATCGATTCAAGTTCTGTGTCGATACCGGTTTCCTCTAAAACTTCTCGCTTCAGTGCTTTTTTCATCGGCTCATTTTTCTCGATATGACCGCCCGGAAGTTTAAAATCGGGAGAAAATTTGTCGCGCACAACCAGCAATTTTCCTTCATGGATTACTATGGCACCAATGCCCACTACAAAGTTACGGGCAGTAGGCACAAAGGAGCTATCTATCAACCTTTTAACAAGCATAAGATTTTTCTCATCGCAATAATGGAACTCAAAACCCAAATGGGTAAGCACCGGAATAAATTCAGAATTTTCAATGGGAACCTTTACCCAAAGAAGTTTCTTATCATTTAAGATTTCAATGAGTTGCACAATTTGTTCCCTGAATTCGGGGATTGTATCGGGGAAAGAATCCTGATCAACAATTACTCCACCATATCGATCGTAGGTTAACAGCAGCATATACTAAATTTATAATCAATGCTTTATCTCAAAAGAGCAGAAAAGTATTTTAAAAACATAAATACAAAGTTATCAAAGATGAACGTTGAATAATATAATCATGGGATAAATCTTAAATTTTAGGACTCTTATTGCTTTTTCCTTAATTTTAGTTCGATATTTAAAGCCTTTGCTGCATCAAGCAAACTATTTTTAACCAACATATTCCTCACTTTCAGATCTAATTCGGCATCCAATTTTACAAGGTTCTTATAATTTTCCTTAAGTGAATCCAATGGCAGCAAAGCACAAGCCAAACAGAAGAAATTCTTCGATCGCCCGTCGTCAAAGTTCTCCAATAACCAAACCAAATGATCTATCCTTAGCTGCTGCTGATTAATAAAATATTTAATCCCTTGTTGTTTTATTGAGTGTTGGTTCACAAAAACCATTTGGTGGGTAACAAATGAATCGTACCCTTTTTTTTCTGAATCGAACCGTTTGCATGGAAACTCGTTACACTGGGCGCACACTTCAAGGTTTCTCTTCACAGAACAACAGGTTACATACCCGCACGAGGGATGCTTTTCGGCAAAATCCTTGCCCCCACACCCCGGACAAGCCGAACTACCCTGCGTGTAGAAGCGCGGACAAAGGCCACAATCGATACCGCAACAACCTATGGTTGAATACTGTTTATTCATGGTATTATAAGGAAAGATTTAAAATAACAAAACTCTCCGAAGGACATTAGATATTATAAAATCTTCTTATTCAATGAGAAGAAAGATTTATCACACCTTCGGAGAGTTTTATTTCTATTTAATTACAATCTGAACCGGGAACGAGACCTTGAACGTGTAGTGGTCTTAATTCCTAAAACGCCAAGTAATCCACGGGTTACTTCGCGTGCTATCGTATTGGTTACCGGGCTTTTAATTATCTTCTCAAATGTCGATTGTTCTGTTCTTGACCTTCCTTTAGGTGCTGTTCTGGCATTTTCCATTTTCTGCTCAACCTCTTCCTCTTTAGCTTCTACCCTACTCTGCAAAATTTCGAAAGCACTCTCGCGATCAATTTCAACATTATACTCCCTTGCTAACGAAGAACTTCTGATATGGGCATTGATTTCTTGCTCTGTTAGCACGTCCATTCGTGAATAAGGCGGACGCATCAAGGTGTAAGCCAACTCGGTAGGCCGCCCTTTTTCGTCGAGCCCTGAAACAAAAGCTTCACCTGTACCTAACTGCGTAATCATCTCGTTTACAGTATAAAAATCGGAAAATGGATAGTTTTCCGAAGCTGTTTTAATATCTTTTCGGTCTTTGGCGGTAAAGGCACGTAAGGCATGCTGAACCTTGGTTCCCAACTGCCCCAATACTGAAGCGGGTATGTCGGTAGGCGACTGCGTGATAAAGAAGATGCCAACACCTTTTGAACGGATTAATTTAATGGTCATCTCTAACTGATCGAGCAGGTTTTGTGTTGCATTTTTAAATACCAAATGGGCTTCATCGATAAAAATAACCAATTGTGGTTTTTCGGGATCTCCCAACTCGGGCATGGTTTGAAACAATTCGGCCAACAAACACAGAATGAACGAACTAAATAAATCTGGTTTATCCTGAATATCAGTTAAGCGTAGAATATTAATCATTCCTTGCCCCCGATTGTTTGTTACCATCAAATCGTTGACATCGAACGATGGCTCTCCAAACAAGCGCTCGCCTCCTTGCTGTTCGAGGGTAATTATATTGCGAAGAATGATTCCGGTAGAAGAGGTAGACAAGAAACCATATTCACGTTTAAATTCTTCCTTTCCTTCCTCTTGGGCATAACTCAGCACGCTTTTCAAGTCTTTCAGGTCGAGCAAGGGCAAATTGCGGTCGTCGCAATACTTGAAAACCATCGACAAAATTCCTTCCTGACTGTCGTTCAGCCCCAGGATTTTAGAGAGTAGAACTGGCCCGTATTCCGACACGGTAGCACGAAGCCTCACCCCGGGTTCATCAGATATCGAAAGAAATTCAATAGGATAACTTTTGGGCTTCCACTCCATCCCGATCAGACTTGCCCGTTTTTCAACTATAGCATTGGTTTCGCCTTCGGCACCAATCCCGCTAAGGTCGCCTTTAATATCCATGGCCAATACAGGAACTCCTGCATCGGAAAGATTTTCCATGATTACCTGAAGTGATTTTGTTTTCCCTGTCCCGGTAGCCCCAGCGATCAACCCATGACGGTTTAATGTTTTGAGTGGCAACCTTATCTGACAACCTGTTTCATAATCATCGCCCAAGATGGCTGAGCCAATTAATATCGATTCACCTTTAAATGTGTACGATTTCTGTATCTTTTCTACAAAGGTTTTCTTGTCCATTTCGAATAATAGTTATAAATTACACGGAAGTTAGTAAAAAAATCAATTTATAAAAATCAGATCTAAAATAAGTGATTTTATGAATACTTAAAAAATTGTGATGTCTTATCACGTCAGAACACTGATTTGAAACTATTAACAAGTTATATTATTCTAAATCTATAATTATGGCAAAAAAAATTGCAGAAATTGAAGGGATTGGACCCGTTTATGCAGAAAAATTAGCTGCATTGGAAATCACAACAGTAGAAAAACTACTTGAAGAAGGTGCGTCGAAAGCTGGCAGAAAGAAAATTGCTGAAGCTTCGGGAATTGATGAATCCAAAATTTTAAAATGGGTCAATATGGCCGATTTGTTTCGCATAAAAGGCATTGGCCAACAGTTTTCAGAGCTTCTTGAAGCTGCTGGTGTTGACACGGTTAAGGAATTAAGAAACAGAAATACTGAAAACCTTCACACCAAATTAATGGAAATTCAGGAACAGAAAAAACTCACCAAAGCGGTACCTGCATTGAGCCAGATAGCTGATTTTATTGAACAAGCCAAAGGGCTCGAACCAATGGTTACATATTGAACCAGAGTTCAAATTTATTAAAAACCCAAAGCACTGAATTACTTAGAATTATTACGATTTCGGATTAAGCATAGACAAAACACAAGCAGTCCGTTTTTTCCAAATCGGTTTCATATTTTTACCGATTTTTTTTGGTGAAACATTTTTATCTCAAAGAAGACCTTGTTGTATTACTTGGTCTTCTTTTATTATTCAATGCAATTCTTCATTTTCTGCATCATTATCTTTTACCTGCTCGTTTCGTTGAAGGAGAAACAGCACCAGCAAATAGATCAGTAATGTTGAAAACAAATTGAAAACCATAATTGCAAAGAACCCCTGACCGTAGAAGAAAAGTATTGAAAAAATCAGGACAAATGAGTTATATAGCACAGCCCTAAACATAGCCCTACCCCGAATAATCTCACGATCAACGTCTTTTTTGTTTCCGCAAAATACGATCAGCATCAACCCAGCTATAAATAGCAGCAGCACCAACTCGTCAGTGAAATTTGTTGAGAAGAATGCAAAATACTTTGCTTCAATATATTTAGAAAAGATTGCAAAAACAGGAAGTGTTATTTTCAAACCGGTAAGCGAAGAAACAATAGCCAAAACAATCGCGGCGAAGAGCAAAAATACACCAACAAACTTCCAATATCTTTTAAATTCAGTCATACAAAGAAATATCAATTAAATATTGTTTTTAGAATCCCTGTAAAGCAAATATTTCGCGACCATTTTGAATCGCTCTTTCTCTTTATCCGACATATCCTGATAATATTTGTCGGCAACAGGTTTCCACCCATCGGCAAGGGGTTTGGTTTTGGCATACAACTCGGAGGGAGTTTCATGGCAATGCAAGTGAGTAGAACAGACACCTTCTAAATCAGTAATCTTCAGCAAAGCATCGGGCACATCCATAATTGGGCATGGCCTGTGTGGGTTGTCCGAAATTATCTTTTGCTCTCTGAAATGGGTAAGAAAGGGTGAAGCCAAGGCCTCTGCCAAGGAGACATTATGAATATTTACATCGGAGTAATGAAAAAAGGCGCACGGTTCAACATCTCCGGCCGCATTTATATGAAGAAAACCATCGCCAGCCGCCACGCAACCATAGGCTTTATGGCCGTTGTTTGAGAAATCGACAATGGTAAACTGGTGTTTTTCAACATACGTATCAATCCGGTCTTTTAAGAACTTACGCTGTTCAGCATTGAGGCACAACGAAACATCGGCACCTTTCCCAATGGGCATATAATTGATCATCCAACCAAACCAAGCTCCTTTGTCACGCAAAAAATCAAGAAAACCATCGCTGCTAACCTCCTCGTAGTTCTTTGAATGATAGCATATTGAAAACCCAAAAGCAATCCCGTGTTTTTTTAGTAAATCCATGCTTTCCATCACTTTGTCGAAAGTACCTTTTCCCCTTCTGAAGTCGGTATTTTCGCGATAACCTTCCACGCTGATCAAAAAGGTTACATTTCCCAGCCGGGCTATTTCGGCTGCAAATTCTTCGTCAATAAGCGTGGCATTGGTGAAAATAGTATAAGGGAACGAACGGTGCTTCTTGAATAGTTTCAGCAAATCGTTTTTCCGCATCAATGGTTCTCCTCCGGTAAATGAAATATTATCGATTCCAAGCTTCTTGGCCTCAGTAAGTATCTGATCCAATTTCTCGTACGAAATTTCACTTTTCCGTCCATAATCAGCAGCCCAGCAACCAATGCATTTCAGATTACATGCTGTAGTGGGGTCGATAAGAAGAACATAGGGAACCGGTATCTTATATTTGTGTTGAAGCCACACTTTCCGGATGTAATACTTAAGCCCATTGACGGCAAAAAATGTATATAGATTATTAGCCAGAAAAAACATCCGGCTCCGGTAAATGTACTCTTTATGATGTGGATGTGAAGGTATTTTCTCCTTTTTCCCTTGAATTACTAAATGCTTCATTGATTTTCCTCAGTGCAGTAAACCGGAAATTTTGCGGTTGTTCCGTCGTCGAA
Source organism: Bacteroidales bacterium (assembly GCA_012719495.1). GTDB lineage: Bacteria > Bacteroidota > Bacteroidia > Bacteroidales > Prolixibacteraceae > CAYMTR01. The sequence goes on along the minus strand of JAAYAG010000144.1, from coordinate 8,449 downwards.
AGTAAATTGAATCCCCACTAATCCAAACCTATGATTGGCCCAATAAGTAATCTTGCTAACGCCACCACTTTTAAGCGCCACTGTTGGTTCTTCAACTTCAATTACCTTAATATTGAAAAAAGCATACGGAAAATCGTTGTCTGTAGATTTACTTACCACCTTACGCTCAATGCCTTTGGTGTCGGTTTTGTATTTATCGCCAACTTTTGAATCATACTTGACCAAAATTCCGGCTGTTGGCCCCGAAAGCAACTCCATGCCATTGGTTGTTTGCTTTACCTGGAAATTATCGGTTTTCAATGTATCTCCAACTACCTTAACTTCAGGAATATTTGAGAACAGTTGCTTCAAATAGCTATTTTTCACAACAGCTCTACCTTCGTATACCGAAATGCCATCTTCATAAGAGGTAACTACTCCTGAGAAATCAGAAACCCCGGCAACTACAGCCGACGACGACCATAATTCAACACCTTCTTTGCTCATCACAGACTCTTCTCCTCCCAACTTGGTGGTTCCAATGTCGGTTAAATCACATGCCGAAAACGAAAACACCAGCATGGATGCTAAACTAATTGCCACAATTGATTTCATGTCCGATTTTTTTTAAATTGATACTACAGTTATAAAACACATTGTGATGTATTCTACACTCAAATATACAACTTTTATTTACTAGAAATGGAAGGGACTCGAAAAAAAACGAAACATATTCATTTAATAAATAAGCCATTACATCATCACTCGCAAGAATGCGGTTTGCGGCCTTTCCTGTTTAGCCAAAAATAAACCGGAATACCCAGCAAAATCAACACAATGCCAATAGCAGCTTCTCGCGGACGGGTAATTATGGTGTTAAGAAACAGCGCGATACAAAACAAGAAATAAATAACAGGAACAACGGGATAGCCCCAAACCTTGTACGGACGATGTGCATCGGGCATCTTTCGGCGCAAGATAAATACGCCTAATGTTGTGGCTCCGTAAAAAATAAATACGGCAAAAATCACCATGTCAGTCAATTGGTCGAAAGTTCCCGACAACACCAACACCGATGCCCAAATGCCTTGCCAGAGCAACGAATTTGACGGTACATTGGCTTTATTAAGATTTCCTATCGACCGGAAAAACAAGCCATCGCGTGCCATCGCAAAATAAGGCCTGGCCCCCGTCAACACACTGGCATTGGTGCAGCCCAAAGTGGTAATCAAAATCAGTAAGGAAATAAACATGGCCCCTCCATTGCCCCAAAAACCCCGTACAGCCTCAACAGCCGCAATTTGGTTACCCGCCTGATGAATCCCTTCAAGTTGCGGAATGGTCAAAACCTTCAGATAAGTATAATTGATGAGCAAATAAATTGCCAGAATTATAAACACCCCAATCACAATCCCTTTGGGAAGGTTTTTATTGGGATTTTTAATTTCTCCGCCGATAAAGCCAACAGAAACCCACCCCTGATATGCCCAGAAAGCGGCAAGCATGGCTGTGAAAAAAGTTGATAACGAAACGCTACGTGTTGTCAGCTCGTTAAAATTGACAGGTTGCGCAGCTTGTGAAACATTACTGGTTAGCCCAAACAGAATAATGGTAAGGAGTCCGCCCAACACCAAAAACAAGATTGCTTTGCTTAGCCCCGCCCCACTCTTCAATCCACTAATATTCAATACAGTAAGAAGCATTATCATGCTTATGGCGACAAGTTTTACCCCAAAATCCTGAAATGGAAAAAAAACACCGCCAATGGAAAAGCCGGCCAACGACGAAAAAACTTCCGGCAACGGTAGCATGCTGTTCAATGATTGGGCAAAAACATACGCCAGCGACGAAATAGTGGCCGTTTGAATAATCGCAAACAACGACCACCCATATATGAAAGCAAAAAAACGGTTGTAAATTTTGCGCAAATACACAAACTCGCCACCAGTATCGGCAAGCAGACCAGCAACTTCGGCATTGCTCAATGCCCCAAAAATGGTAATTAACCCGGCCACAGCCCATGCAAGTAAAATCCAAACCGCCGAATGCAACTCAGCCGCCATAGGGGCAATCTTTTTATAAACACCCGAACCTATTATATTGGAAACCACAAAAATAATAACATAGCCTAAGCCAAGTACCCTGACAAGGTTGCGCTGATTAACCATAACGTTATGTATAAGTGCTGTCAAATTTAAACAATTAGATAGAAAACTAAGCGGACAACACAAAAAGCTTGAACAAGAAAAGGGGTAAATTCATTGAACGAAACAAAATATTTGTGTAGTTTTACCCTACTGGTTTTTTTGCCGTTCTTCCAGCAAGCAGATATGGGCAAGTTAAGTTCAACACAACAAAAAATACACGATGGAAAATACTGAGAAAATAAACTGGGAACCGGAATATTCAATTGGCAACCTGAACATCGACAATGACCACAGAATTATTGTGGATGCATATAACGACATTGTTGATATACTTGAGCAAAACGGTTCGAGGCTCAAACTGGTTGAAGTGCTTTCGGTTATGACCGATTATGTTCAGCGTCATTTCAAACGCGAAGAACTGTATATGAAAGCGATGAACTACCCGCGATTTGAGGAACACAAGAAAATGCACCGCGATTACATTGTTAATGTTGCGATGCTAAACAACGAAATGATGACCACATGGAAACACTTGGACATTGCCACGCAATTAATTCACTTCTTGAAAGGTTGGTGGATTGACCATATCCTGAAAAAAGATACTGAATACGAAAAATTTAAAGAGTCATTAAGTGAAGATGTAAATTATTAATAAACAGTGTTTTATACAACACCAGAGATTATTTAAACACGACTCGGCCTTGTAAAATAAAAAGAACAATCACATGAACAAGAAAACACTAGCACTACTTTTATTTTTAGTATGTATTGCTCAGGCAAACCTATTTGCGCAAAATATTGGCATAAAAGCCGGGGTAAATTTTTCGAATGCCAAAATAACCATGGGGAACAGTATTTTGAGCGAAGATTTTCAGTCGAATACAGGTTTTCACATTGGGCCAAGCCTTGAGTTTCCTGTATCAAAATTATTATCGATTGAAACCGGCGCCATATTCAACACTAAAGGCTACCATACCAACTCCCAAACTTCGTTTCTGGGAATACCCATAGGTGCCAAAACAAAAACTTCGCTTAGCTATATCGACATACCCATTGTGGCAAAACTATCGTACCCTGTTGGAAACCTTACGGTTTATCTCGATGCCGGCCCATACATAGGCATTGGGATTTCGGGTAAGACGTTGATCGAAGGCAATCTAGGCTCAATTAGCGGCAGCGAGGAAAATGAAATCATTTGGGGCAACGACAATGATGCCAACCTAAAGCGTATAGATTATGGCCTTTCACTTGGTGCAGGGGTGCGTATTCATTCAATAAGTATTGGGGCATTGTATGGGTTAGGCCTCACCGATGCGGCCTCGGCAGAAAATACAACAATGAACCACCGGGTTATGAGTATCTCGCTGGGGTATCCTTTTTAACAATTGATAGGGCTTATCCTTTAGTCCCAAAACACAAAAGCAGCAAGCAGGCAATTAGCATGTATGCTGCTTTTTTTAATATTCCTATGCCACCGAAATCCCTACTTAACAATAGCGAAGACACACACCCGACACTATGAAGAATATTGCAGCCTCCTCATTTTCAGGAAAAATATAATTGAAATATGATGAAAATCATAATTTTTGTCATTTTTATTCAACAACTTTATACTGTTAAAAAACATACGCCAGAAATTATTCTCTTTACCCAATATAATTATTAATTAAAATTAACGATCATGAAACAGAATTTCTATTGTCCTTCAAAGGCACAAACAAACAAACAAACAAACAAACAAACAAACGGTTGTTTATTCTCTTTTAATTTTATGTGCGCTGCTACTTGGCAGTAACGTTATGAAAGCCCAAATTACGGTGGCCACAACCGGGAAAATTGGCTTGCACACCACTACAACTTCACCTACCGATGATGTCCTTATTAACGGCCAAACCAAAATTACCAACGGCCAATGCTACTTAACCCTAAGAGGCTATTATACTACCCCACAAATTTATCCTTACGCAGACAATTCTGGATCGGTAGGGATATCAGGTAACGCCTTTGCAAATATGTATAGCTGGGCGTTTACCGATCTTTCAGACAAGAGAAAAAAGGAAAATATCAGGGATATTAATGGAGCCTTAGATTTAATACTAAAGCTAAAAGGGGTTAAGTATGACATAAAGAAAGAATTTGCTTACGATGAAAAAGTTATAACCGACCCTGAAACCCGTGCAAGACTAGATGAGAAGAGAAAGAACAAAATAGGGTTCCTAGCGCAAGATGTAAACGAAATATTACCAGAGGTGGTTGTTTACGATGATTCTACTGATATCTATGGCATCGAGTATGGTAAAATAGTACCTGTGCTGGTTGAGGCAATTAAAGAGCTATCGGCCGAAATAGAACTTTTAAAAAATACCCCACTCACAAAATCAGCGACTATACAACCTGAACAGTTGGGGCAGGTAGCCACGCTGGGGCAAAATGTTCCCAACCCATTTTCATCAAATACGCAAATACAACTATTCCTTCCTAAAACTGTTTTGCAAGCCGCTTTATATGTGTACAACATGCAGGGCGCTCAAATTAAAAAATTCAACATACGGGATCGCGAAAACACATCGATTTTGATTGAAGGCAACACTATGGAACCTGGAATGTACCTCTATACCCTTATTGCCGATGGCAAAGAGGTGGATACTAAAAAAATGATTTTAACGAAATAAAAATTGTGCTATTAATTAATAGCATGTTGTATAAAGGGTGTGTTTTAACATGATACTATTTGCAACATTCTGCCCGGTAACTTGTCATTTATATTAAAACAAATGAAAATGGAACTAAAAACACTTATTATAATCTTATTCACCATGTTGCTTTTTAGCTGTTGCTCAGACGCCCCTTGTGAACTTACCGATGACGACATGGAATGGCTACTCGAAGAATACGACAGCCTGTACTATTTGAAAAATGGAACCGATACTGTTGTTATCCCGGTTGAAACAACTTTTGGACAGGATGAATACGATTGGGAATACGGAATCCGTACAGGGGATAATGACTATTATGGTTATTCAAAGATAAAATTTAGAGTATCTAATGATAGCATCTCTTTTAGAACATGGATAAATGCTTGTGATGAGAAACTACACATTTTAATTATGAATAATATACAAAAAAGAAGCTCTGATTTTTATCTGTTAAAAGATTCTACATCAAACTATAATTATTCTATTCTAAATATAAAATATACCAATTGTTTCAATTTTTCCAATCCTAACGATACCATTCTTCAAGAATTCATTTTTGCAAAAAAATACGGAGTAATTATGTTCCAAACCTATCAAAACGAATTATTTGAATTATTACCCTTAAATCAAGAACAATGAAAAAATTAAATATTCTCATAATAACATTGGTAGCCGTGTTGCTTTTTAGCTGTTGCTCAGACGCCCCTTGTGAACTTACCGATGACGACATGGACTGGCTACTCGAAGAATACGACAGCCTGTACTATTTGAAAAATGGAACCGATACTGTTGTTATCCCGGTTGAAACAACCTTTGGACAAAGTGAATATGACTGGGAATACGGAATCCGTACAGGTGACAATAATTACTACGGTAGTTATGATTGCTATTTGTTGGATAGTACTTATTATTTACACATCAATGCAAAAGCATGTAGAGATTATATAAAAATATATTTGAAAAACACAAAAAGCGATCAAATATTCAGGTATAATGTTTATAAAGATTCTGTCCCTGATAATAAAACAATAATTAACCGTATTGAATATGCTGATTATTTTAGTCTTATTGAAAAAAACGATAGCTTAGGCATTAAAGAACTCTATTTAGCAAAAAAATATGGTATTATAAAGATTCTAACTACCGACAGTATTTTGTTTGAACGCATTCCTCAATAATTTCAAAAACACACAGAAAAAATCTCATGAAAAAATTAAATATTCTCATAATAACACTGTTTGTTGCATTAAATTTAATGGCACAAACTACATTGAACTTTCACCCCGAAATGTTCGATAATCTTGACACGTCGAAACTCTCTACCAATATTTTAGCCAATAAAGCCGGTCATCCTGGACTTATTTCCGGGTTCGATGGTACAAGTAGTTGCGACACGGCCAATGTTGGCACATGGTTATATGCCTACAAAACCTTATATGCAGGAGATATTAACACACCAACTATTCCATTGCCCGGGACCATGTTTAATAAAATTGCTTCTGCACCTGCCGATGATATTACCATTGGGGCACTCTATTTCTCGTACAATTATATTGGTGAAAACGCATTCAACAATGGCTTTATACAACTTGTCGATACCCTTTTTTACGACGGCCCCAACAGCGGTAATCCGTACAACGAAGATGTTTGTGTATCTGTTGGTGTTTTGTATTCCGATACTCTCAAAGGATCAGTTACTTTTAAAACGGAACCTTTACGGGGAAATTTAACCGGGAATATTGCATCGGCACAAATTAATTTTTCCGACGGCAACGGTTATGTAACCTATACTGCGGACACCGAATACAACATAAACTATTACTCCAGCGGCTATTATGTAATTATTTTAAAGCTTAACCTGAGCAACGGTGGTACTGTTTATGCGAAAACCGGGATCAATGTTTCGACAACTTACCCTGCACTATCCGGTTCTCCTTTCGACTGGGTACACTCTGATTACAAATGCGATGCTTGCTGCAACATTGTACCCACATCAGATAGAATTATTACAATTGAACGCGATGGCTATCAGAACGATGGCGTGGTAAAAATATGGTATGGCAACGATGCAACAGGCGACAAAAAAACCTCGCTGACCAAACCGGTCGTACTTGTCGATGGTTTCGACCCTATCCCCACCGAAGGGCAGGATCGCTCGGCGGAGGAAATTTATTTCGAAACTAATTTTAATGGTTCATATCCTGCTTCTTGTACAGAAGATATTTTAAATGAAGATAGGATGGAATCCATTTCTGAAGGCCTTATCGACCGGTTAAAAGATTTGGGTTACGACATTGCCATTGTCGATTTTGAATGGGGCGGTAACGATATACTTGAAAATGTAGAAACCTTAAAATCAGTTATAAATCGAATAAATTCAGAATTATCCAATAACGGTTCAAATGAGGAGCTGATTGTTATGGGGCCTTCCATGGGGGCGCTTATATCGCGCATAGCCCTTTCGGAAATGAACAACCACAATACCCGCCTGTACATCTCGTTCGACGGCCCGCATCAGGGGGCTTATATCCCTATGCCCTTACAAAAACTTTACGGGTACTTTTCAGGTATACTTGACGGTACAGTTAACTTAGCTGAATTTTTATATGCAAGATTATATGAGCCGTTATCAGTATTATCTCAAATGAAGTTCAAAGTAGCCCTGGGCCCAAACCTCAGCGAATACTCACCTTTAGATTGCCCTGCGGCCAAACAAATGTTGATGTACCATTATCTGGCAACTTCTAACAATTCCCCATTTTCACCAACTGTTGACCACACAAGTTTATACAACAGTATTTCAGGTGATTATCCTGCCAATTGCATGAATGTTGCTATTTCCTGTGGCGACGGGCACGGGGGCAGCCAGTTAAATTTTCCGACAGCAGGTACCGATTATTTGGGTTATTCAACCAACACAATTCTATTAAACACCATTATCCAATTTAAGGAACTGCCAGAAACTGGTTCCATGTCAACATTCATGAAATTTAAAATTTGGGAGGATTATATGTGGGGGCTATTCGATATAACTTACATCAACGAAGAATATAAGTCATATACAACTTCTTTCTCAAAATCATACGAACACCAACCCGGAGGAGATTTCAATTCCACTAATCTTATTTCAGATATGGTTCTTTCAAAATTGGACAACGGATTCTACTACGATAAATATGAGTGTTTTATGCCATTAAAGACAGCCTTTGATTTATCGAGCAGTGTTTCCAATAATATTTTCTCTGAATTCAATATGCCCTCAGGACGAAATTTCACCAAAAACATCTATCCATCGAAATCCCCATTCGATATGCTCTATGTTTGCGATGAAAACAGGTATCATGTTTTACGAGGACCTAAACCGGCTACAGGAACCGCTACACTGCCCGGCATGACAGAAAACATGGGTGATTTTGTTGTTTTTCTGGTTGAAAACTTGGATTATATAGAAGGGGCGACCCAATCAGCGGTTTACGATCTCTACGATATTTACTACAACAATGGGATACAAACCTGTTCTCAGGCATTTAATGTAGATCTTCTGGAAAATGGAATTGTTACAAAAAGCTACAATTCGTCTGCTGTAACTATTTCAGATGCTACCTTAACGGGCAACAATAAAAGCAT
>JAAYAG010000143.1 GCA_012719495.1 Bacteroidales bacterium | reverse complement strand
TGTTTCAACCTGGAAACAATATGCCTCTGCTTTTGAAGTACCTGATCGTTATATTCGTCAAATAGCTGAAAATTTAATCTTATTTTAGAAATACACAACACAGTAACAATCACGCAACCCGTAAAAGTCCCCTTTCGTAACGAAGTAGCTTGCTCCGCAATAGGCGGGGAAGTCCCTATCCTCGATAGCCATCGAGACGGGAAGGGAATTTAGGGGTTTTAACTCACATACTATGCAAACCAATATCAACCTTGACCACTTTATAAAAGAATACGTTACCAAACGGCCGGAAAGCCTGTTGAAACCCGATTTCGAAAAATACCATACCGAACTCAGCCACCGCATTAACGGCAAAAAAGTATTGTTTATATGAATGCAAACATTAACAAACTTTTAAATGAAGGAGAGGGCATCTCTGTTGAGTTCAAAAAGGCATACAGCGAACTTCCTTCCAATTTCTTTGAAACGGTTTGCGCATTTCTCAATCGCAATGGAGGTTCAATTATATTAGGGGTAAGCGATGATAGAAAAATTGAAGGAGTGAACCCAAACGCTGCTGATTCGCTCTGTAAAAATATTGCGAACCTGAGCAATAACCCACAAAAACTATTTCCATCATTTCTTATTGAACCCGAAGTTTTTACACACAACGGAAAAACGCTCATTCATGTATTTGTTCCCATCTCGTCGCAGGTACACCGCTGCAATGGGCGAGTTTATGACAGAAGTGCAGATGGCGATTTTGAGTTAAAAACCGATGCCCAAATCAAAAACCATATACACGCAAAAACCTGCTTTATAGTGAAAATACAATTTATCCTTTTTTATACGAAACCGATTTTGTTCCGGGAATTGTTGAACGTGCTCGAAAAATTATAAAGATAAATAGGGCAACCCATCCATGGAACGAACTCTCGAACGAAGAATTTTACAGAAGCGCTGGTCTTTACAGAAGAGACCTCACCACTGGTGTTGAAGGCTTTACAATGTCAGCGTTGCTATTATTCGGGAAGGATGAAGCAATACAAAGCGTTATTCCACATTATAAAACAGATGCACTTTTACGAAAAGTTGATATTGACCGGTATGATGACCGTGAAAATATTCGTTGCAATTTAATTGATGCTTACGACCGCTTGATGAATTTCGTGGCCAAGCACCTTCCCGATAAGTTTTATATGGAAGGGGACCAGCGAATATCATTGCGGGATAAAATATTTCGCGAAATCATTGCCAATATGCTTATTCACAGGGAATATACAAATGCATTTCCTTCAACGCTCACTGTTTTTAATAATTGTGTTGAAACTAAAAATGCCAACAAACCTCATGTGTATGGTCTTCTCCAACCTAACACTTTTCAATCATTCCCCAAGAATCCGAATATTGCCCAGTTGTTTACTCAGATGGGGCGTTCAGAAGAGTTAGGAACAGGTATCAGAAATGTATTTAAGTATTCAATTGCCTATTCGGGTAGCGATAAAATTGTATTTTCTGAAGAAGATATTTTCATTTCAAAAGTCCCTATTATTTCTACCTATTCGGAAGTTGGTGAATTAAATGGTGAGTTAAGTGAAGGATTAAATGAAGGATTAAATGAAGGATTAAATGAAGGATTAAATGAAGGCCAGCAGAAAGTAATTCAACATATTCAAGAGAACGAAGGAATTAAAGTAAAAGAGATTTCTTTAAAATTAAATATGCCTATTGACACAGTTGACAGACATATCAGGGTTTTGAAAAACTTGAATTTGATTGAAAGACGGGGCAGCAGAAAAACCGGAGGATATTTTATATCGAACAAGCAAAAAAATAATTAGAAACTATATGCAAACCAATATCAACCTTGACCACTTTATAAAAGAATACGTTACCAAACGGCCGGAAAGCCTGTTGAAACCCGATTTCGAAAAATACCATACCGAACTCAGCCACCGCATCAACGGCAAAAAAGTGCTTGTCATCGGTGGCGCCGGAACAATCGGTTCGTCGTACATCAAGGCCATTCTGCGTTTTAACATTTCCAAGCTGGTGGTGGTCGATATCAACGAGAACGGTCTCACCGAGCTGGTGCGTGACCTGCGCAGCTCCGAAGGATACAACATCCCCGAGGAGTTTATCACCTACCCCATTAACTTTGGCGACCGGGTGTTTGAGAAACTGTTCAAAACCCACGGCCCTTTTGAGATTGTGGCCAACTTTGCCGCCCACAAACACGTGCGCAGCGAGAAGGACATCTTCTCCATTGAGGCCATGATTGAAAACAACGTGCTGCGTGCACGCAAGCTGTTGGATTTGCTGCTGCAATACCCGCCCGAGCACTTCTTTTGTGTGAGCACCGACAAGGCCGCTAACCCCGTAAACATTATGGGCGCAAGCAAAAAGCTGATGGAAGAAACCATAATGGCCTATGCCGACCGCCTGCCCATCAAAACCGCACGCTTTGCCAATGTGGCCTTTTCGAACGGAAGTCTGCCACTGGGCTTTATCGACCGGCTGAACAAACAGCAACCCTGGTCGTGTCCGCTGGGCATACGGCGTTTCTTTGTATCGCCACAGGAGTCGGGTGAGTTGTGTTTAATGGCCTCCATTATGGGTGAATCAGGCGACATCTTCTTTCCCAAGCTGGACGAAGAGCGAGACATGATCCCCTTTGACCGGATCGCCATCGACCTGCTCCACTACCTCGGCCTCGAACCCGATATCTGTAAAACCGAAGAGGAAGCCCGCACCAAAGCAATGTTGTTAAAAGCACCGTCATTGCGAGCCGAAGGCGAAGCAAGCCCATCGCATACCACCTACCCAATTTTCTTCTTTGGCTCCGACACCTCGGGCGAGAAAACCTTTGAAGAGTTCTTTACCGAAAAAGAGGTATTGGACAACGAAACCTTCATCAATCTGGGAGTAGTAAAAAACTCCAAAAAACGCAGCATGACAGAGATTGATGAGATCTTCGACAAGCTTCACACCTTGTTCGAATCTAACGAAGTAAGCAAAGCCGCCATTGTAGAGATTCTAAAAGTTTACCTGCCCAACTTTGAACACATCGAAACCGGCAAAGGATTGGATTCGAAGATGTAAGGCTGCGCCGTTCAACCGTTCAACCGTTGGACTTTTTAACTGTTGAACGGTTGGACTTTTCAACTTTTGAACCTTTGAACAAGAGTTCAAGTCCGCGATAGCTATCGGGAACACCGTTCAACCAGCAACCAACAACCAGCATCCACTCAGGAACTCAGAAACTCAGGAACTCAGGAACTCAGGTACTAAGGAACTCAGGAACTCACTTAAACAATCAACCATGTACAAACACTTCTTCAAACGCATCATCGATTTTGTTTTAGCCTTTATTGCCTTAACCATACTGGTACCGGTACTCCTGCCCATCGTGCTCATCCTGCTGGCAACCGGTGAACATTACGTCTTCTATTTTCAGAAACGGGTTGGGTTGAAAAACCGGCGTTTCGATATTTGGAAATTTGCCACCATGTTGAAAAACAGTCCGAACATGGGAAACGGTACCCTCACGGTACGAAAAGACCCGCGGGTATTACCGGTAGGACGTTTCCTGCGCAAAACCAAAATAAACGAGCTGCCACAAATCATCAATGTCCTAATCGGAAATATGAGCATTGTAGGCCCTCGCCCACTCGATGAAAAAGGGTTCGAGAAATACCCGCTTAAGATACAGGAAACCATCTACAATGTGAAGCCCGGCATCACCGGCATAGGTTCCATCATTTTCCGCGACGAAGAGCGCCTCATCACCAACGCTTCCGGCGACAAACACGAGTTTTACCGCACGCACATAGCCCCCTACAAAGGCGAACTGGAGATGTGGTACCAGAAACACCAGTCGTTTTATACCGATTTCATGCTGATTTTCCTCACCGCGTGGGTCATTGTAAGGCCGGAAAGTAATTTGCCCTATCAGATCTTCAAGGATTTGCCGGAAAGACCACAGGAACTATCATAGATAGAATACGAAGAAATACCATATCACAAGCGAGCCACCCCGGTTCGCTTTTTTTGTGCACTGCCTACCCCAAAAAGGAATCAACGTATCCATTCAATATTGGATATTGATTATTTTCCTGACTGGTAAATTCCTCATTCCTTGTTTCTTATTTTTTATTTCTTGTTTTTTATAGAAATGCGTCCCAAATACTCAGCCCCTTACGTAAAAACTAGCTTTCCCCCTTGGGGGGAACGGGAAGGGGGTGGCTTTTATTCCGCCCGATCGCGCCTTCAGCGCTCTTTGTCTCTGCAAAAAGAATCTCTGCAAAACTGTAAGGTCTGTTAAATGTTTGGATGCTTCGCATGCGGGATCGGCCTTCAAAAAAAGACAATCTGAGTCAATACAATCACTTAGTAAGACCGGGAAGCTTCGACCGGATGGGAGAAGATCACCCGGCCGCACTTGGTGATTGTGAAGAAGATGATGCCTTTTTTTGACAGCCTTGATCTTTTTTG
>JAAYAG010000142.1 GCA_012719495.1 Bacteroidales bacterium | reverse complement strand
GGCGTTGCTTGGGCGTTTTAATTGGTGTCGAATTATTTGTATTTTCGCGTCGTATTCAATAAAATTAACGATGAACAAGAAAAAATTTAAAACAGGATTGGTTGTTGGAATCCTTCTTGGCGCGTTGGTTGCTGCTGCAGCGTTGTATTTCTATGATCAGCAATACAGGAAATCCGATCTTGAAAAAGCAATGGACAAGATCGAAAAAAAAGCTACAAAAGATTTCGATAAAGCAGCTAAAGAAGTCGATAAATTGTTTGAAGAATGAAAGTTATAGATATTCTTAAAAAATCGGAAAAGACACTTTTCTCGTTTGAGTTGTTACCCCCGTTGAAAGGTAGCAAGGGCGATAAACTTTATAGCACTATTGATCAACTACTCGAGTTTGACCCAAAATATATCAATATTACCACCCATCGCGACGAGTATGAATTCAGAACCCGTGAAGATGGTCTTATCGAAAAAAGAGTGGTGCGTAAAAGACCTGGGACAGTTGCTATTGCTGCAGCTATTCAGCATAAATATGGAATTCCTGTTGTACCACATATTCTCTGCGGAGGATTTTCAAGGAGTGAAACCGAACATGTGTTGATCGACCTCGATTTTCTGGGAATTGAAAATGTTCTCGCGCTTCGTGGTGATGGATTGAAACAAGAGCCGGTGTTTATCCCTGAGAAAGATGGCAACAAAAACGCCAATGAATTGGTCGAGCAAATTGCTTCTCTTGGAAAAGGTCAATATCTCGACCCAGATTTGAAAAATAAAGCATCGCTCGATTTTTGCATTGGGGTTGCCGGATATCCTGAAAAACACTTCGAAGCACCAAACCTCGATACCGATCTGCGTTATCTGAAACAAAAGGTAGATGCAGGAGCCGATTACATTGTAACCCAGATGTTTTTCGACAATCAGAAATATTTTAGTTTTGTCGACCGTTGCCGGCAGATGGGCATAAATGTTCCTATCATTCCGGGAATTAAACCTATTGCCGTGCAAAACCAGCTCACAGTGCTTCCTAAAATTTTCAGAATCGATTTTCCAAATGAGTTGGCAAATGAGTTGGCAAAATGCCGCGATAACGATGATGCTAAAAAAGTTGGGACAGAATGGGCGATCTATCAGGCAAAAGATCTCATTTCCAAAGGAGTACCAAGTCTACATGTCTACACGTATGGCATAACCGATAATGTTACCGAAATTATGAAAGCTGTTTTATAACAGAACAATTCAAGTAAAAAATATAGTAAGCAGTCTTAGTGCTGCTTTTTTTTAGAAATACTACGTCGTATGTTTGCGTCATTAGTGCAAATGTCGTATGTTTACGTCATATTTCACTTAAATCAATAAAGAATGAATAACTCAGCAAAATTTACCGATGATCTTCAGGAACTTGCACGTTTTGGAAAAGTTATTTCGCACCCGGCTCGTTTGGCAATTTTGCAATATTTGGCTCAAACCGAAAGCTGCATTTCGGGCGACATCTCTGATAAGTTGCCTTTGAGTCGCACCACCGTTTCGCAACATTTGAAAGAATTGCGCAACCTTGGATTCATTCATGGCGAAATTGACGGGCTGAAAATCAACTACTGTCTTTGTTCAACCGACATAAACAAGTACCTAGGCCTTTTTGAAAACTTCTTCGGAACAATCAAAAACGCAAAAGTGTCGTGCAGTACTAAAGCTTCAAAATAAACATATATTCAAACAATTAAAGATTAAAGTATGAACGTTTTAATACTGTGTACCGGAAACAGTTGCCGCAGCCAAATGGCACATGGTTTTTTGCAATCGTTCGATAGCCGCATTGCCGTTTCTTCTGCAGGTACAAATGCTTCGGGAAAATTGAATAATAAAGCTGTTGCGGTCATGTCAGAGATAGGGATCGACATTAGCCATCATACCTCCGATTCGGTTCAAAAATATCTGGGAGAGGAGTGGGATTATGTGATTACCGTTTGTGGTGGCGCCAACGAAAGTTGTCCTGCATTTATGGGCAAGGTGAAACACCGCCTGCATATTGGCTTCGACGATCCATCGGAAACCTGGGGTGAAGAGGAGTTTGTATTGAAAGAATTCCGAAGGGTTCGCGACCAAATACGCGATGGCTTTTATAAATTATACGAAGAACAAATCAAACCTCAATTACAATGAACAGAACAGAACGGGCAAAAGAATTTTTTGCCAACCATTACAACTGCTCGCAGTCGGTGTTAACTGCTTTTGCTCCCGACTTGGGGCTTGGTGTCGACCAAAGTCTGAAAGTAGCATGTGCCTTTGGCGCCGGAATGGGGCGCCAGCAACATACCTGTGGCGCTGTAACCGGAGCCTTAATGGCACTGGGCTTGAAATACGGAAAAGCCCTGGGCGATTCAGAAGAAAAGAAGTTGACTACTTATGCCAAAACGCAGGCATTTTGCGATGCCTTTAAAAAAGAACACGGCTCAATCAACTGCCGCGAATTGCTAAATGGTCTTGACATGAACAATCCAAAGGACAAAGAGCGTATTCTGGCAGATGATCTTTTCAATACGAAATGCCCTGTTTATGTTGCAAGCGCTGTACAAATTGCAGAACAAATCATGAAAAATCAAAAAGAAGAGTGAGTATAAGCAAATTGGTTTTTTCAAATGGGTATAATTTGGAAATTGCCGGATCTGCCAGGATATCAAATAGGTGAAAAACAATAGTCCGGATTGATGTTATAGCTTTTTCCACAATGCTGTACTCCGTTTGATACAGACATGAGATTTTCGCACCTAAATAAATGATAAACCGAATCATTTCGGTATTCGTGCCTTCTTTATAACTCAAATGCATTATTTTTGAGTTTGAAAGTACGTTAAACCAACTAATCAATATTCAATATGAGAGCATTAAGCCTGTTCCTGATTTGCACCACTCTGCTTTTAACTTATTGAATTAGGCACATTGCAAATACCATGAATATGCTTATCTTAGCGGAAATTAATATTAGAATCATGGAGGATAGATTTAGAAGCCTTACTATTTTTGAGTTTCAAAGCCGTTTTCCCGACGATG
>JAAYAG010000141.1 GCA_012719495.1 Bacteroidales bacterium | reverse complement strand
TACAACACAAGCAGCTGAAGATGCGACCAACGGGGTGTTTACCATTTCTACAACAAAACAGTTTGATGCACCGGTGACTGTGACCTTTACAAGGACTGGAACCGCAACTTCGGCTTCCGACTTTACAGCCATTGGGACAACGGTAGTATTCCCTGCTTATAGCAATACTGTAACCATACCTGTTGAAGTAATTGCAGACGACATTGTTGAAAGCGACGAAACCCTAATTGTTACCATGACCGGTACAAGCAATACTGATGTAACTGTTGCCGCATCACCTAACAATGCAGCCACCGTTACCATTACCGACGACGATGTGGCCGAACTTTCTATTGTGGCTACAACACAGGCCGAAGAAGATGCTACCGATGGGGTATTCACAATATCAACGACTAAACAGTTCGATGCACCGGTGACCGTTACATTTGCAGGAACTGGGGACGCAAACGCTGGTACCGATTTCACTGCAATTGGAACTACTGTTGAATTCCCTGCGTTGAGCAATTCTGTTACTATTCCTATTGAAGTGATAGCAGATGATTTTGTTGAAGGAGACGAAACGGTTATTGTTACCATGAATGCTACAAACAATTCAGACGTAACAATTGCAGCTTCGCCTGACAATACAGCGAACATAACCATCACCGACGATGACTATGCCACTTTGCGCATAACAAGAAAAGCCAATGCTTACGAAAATGTTTCTGATGGTTCTTACTACGTGATTACCGATAAACAATTTGATTCGGATGTTAATGTTGGCGTTTCTGCAGGTGGTACTGCAACAGCCGGAACAGACTATACTGCAATAGTTTCTCCTCAGCTTTTCCCTGCCAATACCGATACATTGACCATAACGGTTGCCCAGCTCGATGATTCGGAGAGCGAAATCAATGAATATGTAATTCTAAACCTTCTCAACACCAACAATGCCCGTGTTTCAATAGCACCTGCCCCTGATTCTACGGCCACTGTCACCATTTTTGACGATGACCAGCCGTTGGTTGTTCTTTCTCAATCAGTTTCATCATTTTCAGAATCAGGAGGTAAAAATGCAATTACAGCAACCCTGAACAAAGTACACCATACCAATGTATATGTAACTTTAGCAGCTTCTGGCACTTCCGCTTCAGGGGTAGATTTTGTAATGCCAGCAACCATCACCATCCCTGCAGGCAGCCTTAGTGCTTCCGATACATTGCGTGCAGTTCAGGATCAATTGGTCGAGGCGGATGAAACTGTCGTGATCGACATTTTATCTATAACAAATGGGGTAGAAAACGGTACACAACAGGTTTCATCTACAATTATTGACGACGACAATGCCCTTTTGCACATTGCTGCCGCCACCAACGTTTATGAGAATATCTCCGATGGTTCTTGCTTTGTAATTACCGATAAACAATTCGATGCTGATATTGAAGTTAGTTTCAGCGTGAGTGGTACGGCCACGGCCGGAACCGACTACACGGCTCTTGCATCGCCGGTCATTTTCCCTGCTTACACCGACACATTAACAATTGCTGTTCAACAAATCGACGACTCGGAAAGCGAAATTATTGAATATGTGATTATGAACTTGCTTGGTACAAACAATGCCAAAGTGGGCATTATGCCTGCACCTGATTCAACCGCTACAATAACCATCATTGATGATGACATGCCTCTGGTTGAACTGTCTCAATCGGCTCTTACATTCAGCGAAGCTTCGGGGCAAAATATCCTCACCGCAACCCTGAACAAGGTTCATCACGATGATGTCGTGGTCTCCATTGCCGCCAATTCGGGAACAGCAACCCCGGGAACTGACTTCTCACTCCCTGCATCCATTACCGTTGAAGCAGGTGAAATTACCGGGTCAACAACAGTAACTGCCATTCAGGATAACCTTGTGGAAAGCAATGAAACATTAACCATTGAGATTGCATCTGTTTTGAACGGTGTTGAAAACGGCACACAGGAGGTTTCGTCGACCATCATCGACGACGACATCGCGACCCTTTCGATTGTTGCAACCTCTCATGCCGCTGAAGATGCTACCAACGGCTTGTTTACCATCTTCACCAACAAGCAATTCGACACCCCTTCTACCATTACCTTTACCCTGGGCGGTACTGCTACCGAAGGGGTCGACTTCCTGCCCGTGGGGACTACCGTTTTGTTCCCTGCCTTTACCGACTACATTGAAATCCCCGTGGAAATTGTGGCCGATGACCTTATCGAATCCAAAGAAACCGTCATCATTGAACTTACAGGCACGTCGGCTGGAAATGTCCTTATCGGCGCACAGGACAAACAAACCATTGCCATTACCGACAACGATTACGGGTACCTTACCGCCAGTGTTAACCACCACCCCACTGAGGGCGACGGTTCACAGGGGATAATTACCATATACTCAAGCAAAACCGTCGGCTCGCCCGTAGAGGTCTTTTTTGCCACCGACGGCACCGCTACCCAAGGGGCTGATTATGCCTTCTCTTCACCAAAGGTTATCATCCCCGAAGGGGCCGACAGCGTGAACGTCCTGGCTGACATCTTCGATGATAAACTGGTCGAGGGCAATGAATACCTCACCTTCGTGATCACAGGCACATCGACCAAGGCCATCGTCGCCGACTCTACATGGGCAAACCTCTTGCACATGGACATTTATGATAACGACAAGGCTTACATCTGGCTCGAACCGCTGGCCGACGTGAACGAAAACGGGACGCCAGGGCTCTTTGCCATTCGGACTGACAAACCGGTACAACGTGACCTCGAAGTCGAGATATTCTCCTACGGGAGTGCCATCGCCGGCATTGACTATGTTGCCCCGCAACGCTGGTTTACCTATCCGGCCGGCGACACTTCCATGACCATACCGGTAATTCCTATACCCGATGAGATTGTCGAAAGTGCCGATTCTATCGTTTTCTCATTATTGCAGGTTAATTGCCCAAATACCGTAATGAAACGCGATGACCACGATGCCATTGCCCTTTTCATTGCCGATGACGACTCTGCCTTGATAAGCATTGCTGCCGATAGCCCCGTAGATGAAAACATACAGCAGGCCGGCTTCACCCTCAGCACATTAAAAGCCTTTGACGTGCCGGTATTGGTGTATTACAGCCTGTCGGGGACTGCAACAATCGGGGCCGACTTCTCTGTTGCCCCTGCACCGTTGCTGTTGCCAACTCTCACCAATGTTGCCCGTATCCCTGTCTCGATCATCGATGATGCCAGTATTGAAGGCACAGAAACGATTACCGTGACCATCGACAGCATCATGCACGCCAAAGCGGCCACAGACCAAGGGGCAAGCTCGGCTACCCTGCTGGTAAACGACAACGATTTCGTGACCTTATCGGTAAGTTCTTCGGAAAGGATTAACGAACGGGGCTTTGCTTCTTTCGCCCTAACCCTGGGACAAGCGATGGAAACCGGCATTACCGTAACGGTATCGGTGGGCGGAACGGCGACCGAAGGGACCGATTTCTTAGCGCTGGGGCGCACCTTCACCATCCCCGCAGGACAAACGGAACTGTTGTTGCCCGTGACCATCATAAGTGACCAGGTCAACGAAGGTGACGAAACCATCGTGGTGAGCATAGTATCTGTTTCCAACGCGGCCGTTAGGCCTTCTCTGCCCGCTTCGGCCACCCTGACCATTACCGATGATGACCCGCTGCCTTCGATATCCGTGCTCCCGGCTTCGGCCCTCGAAAACCAGGGGAAAATATCATTCCTGGCCAAATTGTCCAGGACGAGCGGCAGTCTGGTGAGCTTCGTATTCTCTACTTCGGCTTCGGGCAGCGCCGATATTTTGTCTGACTTTGTTTATGCTTCAGACACGCTGGTTTTTGAACCCGGAGAAACGGTCAAGCCTATCGATATTACGATAATCGACGATGAGGCCGAAGAACCCGACGAAACATTCTTCCTGCTCTTGTCCGATCCGCAGAATGCTCTATTGCTTGCCGATTCGGTTGCCGGCACCATCATTAACGACGACGGCAGGCCGGTGGTTACCATACGCTTTACAGAACAGGGCATTGACGAAAACGGGGGGACTGCTTACTTAAAGGCTTCGCTCGACAGGGTATCGGGCAAAGAGGTCTCGGTTTTCCTTGCCTTTGACGGGGAAGCTGAAAACGGGACCGATGTTGACGTGGCTGCAAACAGCTTCGTGCTGGCCCCTGGGATGCTTGCCGACAGCATACTGGTTACCGGCTTACCTGACGATATCGACGAAACGAACGAACACCTTACCGTCTCTGTTACCGCTACAGAAAATGCAGCACTCGCACCGGGGACTATCCTTTCGCTGCTGGTTTCTGACCAGGACCAGACCATCCACTTTGAACCTGTTGACCAAACCGTATACGGGGGACCCTCTTTTGACCTCTCGGCATCTTCTTCTTCGGGCCTTATCCCGGTATTCTCCAGCGATAACCAGGGGGTGGCTTCGATACAGGGGAACACCGTTACCATCAAGGGGGCCGGTACGGCGCTCATTACGGCCAGCCAGCCCGGGAACGGGTATTTTGACCCCGCCGGGGAAGTTAGCCAACTGCTCGTTGTCGGCAAAGCGGAACTCTCTGTTTCTGTCCTGCCTGCCCAACGGCAGTACGGGGAAGAAGACCCGCTGTTCGACCTCTCGTTCAACGGCTTTGTCAACGGCGACAGTGAAAGCTCTATTGACGCTGAACCGATAGCTGTCAGCTCGGCTTCTGCTCAAAGCGCCCCGGGCGTTTACACGGTTACGCTTTCGGGTGGCAGCGACAACAATTATTCGTTCGCTTATCTGCATGGTTCCCTTACCGTCGAAAAGGCTGACCAAACCATCGTGTTCGACCTGCCCGCTTCGGTAAATTCTACCGAACCGCTTGCCCTCGGGGCTACTGCTTCGTCGGGGCTGACGGTATATTATGAAAGCTCTGACCTTGATGTGGTCCGGATTAACGGAAACACGGCTATCATCGTAGGGCCCGGAACGGTGACCATTACGGCAAGGCAGGATGGGGACGCAAATTACCTCCCCGCTGAAAGCGTATCAAAAACGATGGTCGTAAATACAGTCAGTGCTAGCCGGATTGAACTCGACGGGCCACTGTGCTTCCCGAACCCGTTTGTAAATGTTATTACCCTGAACCAGGCGTGCAGCGATGCTACAATGGTGCAGGTGATGGACTTGGCCGGAAGGGTTGTGCTGGAAAGGAAAAACCCCGGTCTGAACATCGATGCTTCTGCACTGAGGAACGGGTCGTACCTGATTAATATTACTCTCAAAAATGGTACGGCTCTTAGCCAGCTGATCATCAAGAAATAAAATAAAAAGCCCCGCAAATGCGGGGCTTTTTATTTGTATGTATGGAATAGAAAAATTTTACACTATAGTGATTCCAGTATCATTTTCAATACGGCCTGAGCTGAAACAACACGATTAGCAGCTTCGGGAATCACAATTGAATTAGGACTTTCAATTACGTCGTCGGTTACAATCATATTACGCCTAACCGGCAGACAATGCATGAATTTGGCCTCATTCGTAATGTCCATTTGTCGCGTTGAAACGGTCCAATTCATATCCTTAGAAAGAATTTTACCATAGTCGGAATATGAAGCCCAGTTTTTTGCATAAATAAAATCAGCCCCTTCAAAAGCTTTCATCTGGTCGTACTCAGGTTTTAAATCACCCATAAATTCAGGCGCCAATTCGTAGCCTTCAGGATGAGTTACCACAAGATCGTAATCGGCAGCGCGCATCCATTCGACGAACGAATTTGGCACTGCCTGTGGCAAAGCTCTGGGATGAGGCGCCCAAGTGAGGACAACCTTTGGCCGCTTCACCTTTTTATATTCTTCAATAGTAACCAAATCGGCAAAACTCTGTAATGGATGACGGGTTGCAGCTTCCATACTTACAATGGGAACACCTGCGTATTTAATAAATTGATTGAGAACAACTTCATTATAATCAGCCTCTTTACTTTCAAATGAAGCAAAAGAACGCACCCCAATAATATCAGCATAAGAACCAATAACTGGAACTGCCTCGAGAAGATGTTCGGGTTTGTCTCCGTCCATAATCACTCCCCGCTCGGTCTCTAGTTTCCAAGCACCTTGGTTTACATCGAGTACAATAGCATTCATACCCAAATTTTGCGCGGCCTTTTGAGTACTCAACCGGGTACGAAGGCTCGAATTAAAAAACATTAGCACCATGGTTTTATTCTTTCCCAGATGCTGAAATCCAAACGGGTTATTCTTCACCAAGAAAGCTTCATTCAAAGCCACTTCAAGACTTGGCAAATCGTATACTGATGTAAAATGTCTCATTGTTTTAATAATAAGTCAAACCTGTAAAAAAATGTTACCAAAGCAAAAGGTGCCCTTCGCTTAGTTGCAAAGAAATAAAATCTTTATCAAAAACAGTGATTAAACACCAAATTGTATTGAAGGAATAATCAACTTTTTACGTTGGCCTGACTTGTCCTTCGCCTTCAATAATCCATTTATACGATGTTAGTTCTTCGAGAGCCATAGGACCGCGAGCATGGAGTTTTTGAGTAGAAATGCCGATTTCTGCCCCTAGCCCAAACTGTGCTCCATCAGTGTATGCTGTTGAAGTATTGGTGTATACTGCTGCTGCATCAACCATTTTACGGAACATAGCCAAACTATTTTGATCTTCAGAAATAATCGCTTCACTGTGCTTTGAACTATAAGTGGCAATGTGCTCAAGGGCCTCTTCAAAACCAGCTACAGTCTTCACCGACATCTTGTAATCGAGGAACTCTGTACCAAACGACTCATCGGTAGCATGTTGCAATAAATGATCCGGAT
Organism: Bacteroidales bacterium; assembly: GCA_012719495.1. Classification (GTDB taxonomy): domain Bacteria; phylum Bacteroidota; class Bacteroidia; order Bacteroidales; family Prolixibacteraceae; genus CAYMTR01. Next base: position 15,145 of record JAAYAG010000141.1, on the reverse strand, counting down.
ATTTTCCTCCGAGGGTTTTATAGGCTTTTTCATCGGCAAAAACTACTACATTAGCCTCAGTCATACGACCAAGCAAATACGGCAGATCGTTTAATCTATTCTCGTGAATAATAAGGCAATCGAGAGCATTACAAACACTTACCCTGCGAGTTTTGGCGTTATAAATTATTTCACGCCCCTTTTCCTTATCTCCGGATTCATCGAAATAGGTATGACAAATTCCTGCACCTGTTTCAATAACAGGAATGGTAGAATTTTTGCGAACAAAATCAATAAGCCCCTGACTACCACGAGGAATAATCAAATCAACATAACCATGGGCATTCATCAGTTGAGCCGCTTCTTCCCTTCCTGCCGGCAAAAGAGTAAGCACATGTTCATCGATATTATGATTCCGCAGTACGCTGCGAATGATTTCTACAATAACAGTATTAGAATCGATGGCATCGCTGCCCCCTTTCAATATACATGCATTGCCTGATTTCAAACAAAGTGAAAAAACATCAAACGTCACATTTGGGCGAGCTTCATATATGATACCAATAACACCAAACGGAACAGATACCTTAGATATTTTCAATCCATTTGGTCTTGTTGTCTGCATCAATTCCCTTCCCACCGGTGAGGGCAAGCTGGCTACGTTACGCATATCGGAAGCAATCCCGGCAATGCGGTCTGCTGTTAATTTCAGCCGATCATATTTTGGGTCGGATTTGTCCATGCGTGCCAAGTCTTTGGCATTTTCGACCAAAATTGCTTCAGAATTTGCTATAGCAGCATCGGCAACCTGGTTCAACACGCTATTAATCGTTTCAACCGATACCAGGTTCAGTGAACGACTGGCTTTCAGCACTTTTTTGAAAATTGGAGTACAATCCATCTTCTTGGTTTTTATGATTTAATTCAACGTAGAATTACTCGTTTAGATACATATAATCGTAATAAATCAGCGGCTTTTCTGCTTTCTTACCTATAAATTCAATGGCAGTATCAGAATCGTACTGAGCCTTTCCCAACCCCAAACTATTGCCTTGCTCATCCTGAATGCGTATGATATCTCCCTTTTCGAAATACCCTTTTATTTCGACAACCCCGATAAGTAAAAGACTGTTGGCACCTTCTCGCAATAGGGCAGTTTTAGCCCCATCGTTAACCACCACAATACCTTTGGCAAAACTGGTGGAATGGGCAAGCCACTTTTTATTGCTCTTCAGCCGTTTCCCGTTAGGACGAAAAAGGGTAAAAACAACTTTCCTATGATGTACGATATCGGTAATGATGTTGTCGACTTTCCCGTTTGCAATGAAAACCGGTATGCCCTCGATAGCAATCTTTCTGGCAACACTGAACTTGGTATGCATACCACCACGCCCAAACCCCGATTTTTGGGTTGAAATGAAACTTTCGAAATTTTCATCGGCTACCGAAATTTCGGGGATAACTGAAACTCCTTCTTCACCCGGAGTACCGTTGTAAATCCCGTTTACATTAGACAAGATCAGCAACGCATCGCAATCCATCATCGACGATATTAAACCCGACAGCTCATCGTTATCGGTAAACATCAGTTCAGTCACAGAAATTGTATCATTCTCATTTACAATAGGTAGAACATTATATTCGAGCATAGTCGAAATACAGTTCTTCATATTGAGATAATGCTTCCGGTCGCTAAAATTTTCTTTTGTGGTAAGTACTTGTGCGCAGGTAATTCCATGCTTGTCGAAATATTCAGAATAGGTATTCATCATTTTCACCTGACCAATTGCCGACCAAAGTTGCCGGGCAGAAACAGTATCGATACGATTTTCTACAGGAAATGCAGATCGCCCGGAGGCTACAGCCCCCGAAGAGATAAGAACAACTTCAATCCCTTCTTTTTTAAGGCTTGAAATTTGGTCGACCAGATGGGCAATCCTGACAAAATCGAGGCCACTAGCCCCGGCCAGCACATTGCTTCCTATTTTTACGGCAATCCGTTTGAATTTTCGAGTGTGCATTGGTTTTGTATGCTTGTTGAAAACATGACAAATGTCATTATTTTTATTTTAATGACAAAGAAACGTTGCCTAAATTATTGGAAAAAAGCTAAAAGGATAAAAATCAACTATGATTTTCGATCGATTTTGTTGTACGAAGCCAGCAACCCTTTAATAATTGATGAACTAAACCCAGCGTGTTCCATCTCGTTAAGGCCGGTAATAGTAATTCCTTTAGGAGTAGTTACTTTATCAATTTCGGCCTCAGGATGTGAGTTATTCTGCAAAATGAGCTGGGCAGCCCCTTTTGTGATTTGAGCGGCCATGAGTTTTGCATCTTCGGCACTAAACCCGATTTCGACTCCTGCCTGAATTGCAGCGCGAATGAACCTAAGCGCAAAAGCTATTCCGCAACCTGCCAGAGCTGTTGCTGCGGGCATTTGATCTTCAGGAATAAACAACACCTGACCGAGCTGACTGAAAATGGTTTTTATGGTTTCTTTTTGCTTCGGCGATTCATTGAAAGCAGAAATACACGACATTGACTCCTGAAGCGCAATACCTGTGTTGGGCATTACCCTGAACAACGGAGGATTTGCACCTAATGCGCTGTAAATATGTTCAGAACTTATACCAGTAACACAAGACACAATGATTTTTTGTTGAACATGATCTTTGATCTCGGCCAGCACATCGTCGATTTGAAATGGTTTCACAACCAACATGATTAAATCGGAAGAAGAAACGGCAGCTACATTATTATCTGTAGCCATATAGCCATCTTTCACGAGCGATTCAAGGCGTGCTGGATTCTTTTCGGTGAGCATGAGTTTTTTCTTCGAAACAAGTCCCGACAAAACCAGTCCTTTGGCGATTGAATACCCAAGATTACCAGCTCCAATTATTGCTATCCGATTAATTTCCATGACATTATTTATTAAGAAAGTTCAACCAACGATTCCTTCAATTTATCGAGAAACATTACCGCATGCTCCTTGCGCAAAATAAGAGGTGGCAAAAGCCTAAGAATATTAGTACCCGAAACCCCGGTAAAAATTTTCTTTTCGTATAATAATTTTTTCCGCAGATCAGAAATATTAAAATCAAATTCAACGCCAATCATCAGTCCTAATCCACGCACTTCTTTTACTGCATCAATTTTCTTTAGCTCAGCAATGAGGAAATTTCCAGACTCTTCGGCATTAGCAATCAACTTCTGCGATTTAATTACGTCGAGCACTGCAATACCTGCTGCACAAGCGAGATAATTGCCGCCAAAGGTGGTTCCCAGCATCCCCGATTTTGCTTCAAATTCGGGACTAATCAACACGCCTCCAATAGGAAAACCATTTCCCATCCCTTTGGCTACAGTAATTAAATCGGGCTTAATACCAGTATATTGGAAAGCAAAGAACTTCCCACTTCGGCCATAGCCCGACTGTATTTCGTCGAGAATTAAAACAGCGCCGTATTGTGTGCACAAATCACGCAAGCCAATCATAAATTCAGGTTCGGGAACACGAATGCCGCCAATTCCTTGTATGCCTTCGATGATAACACCTGCTATATTGCCAGTTTTCAGCTCAGCCTCAACAGCAGCCAAGTCGTTCATATCTAAAAAAATAACTCCGTCCCTAAAATTGATAGGAGCCTTTATTTTCGGGTTATCGGTTACCACAACTGCAGCCGAAGTACGACCATGAAACGAATTTTTGAATGAAATTATATTCGATTTTCCGGTTTTGAATGAAGCCAGTTTTAAAGCATTTTCATTAGCCTCGGCGCCACTGTTGCACAAAAAAAGTGAATATTCGGGAAGACCACAGGCTTCACCAAGTTTTCGGGCAAGCTCTTTCTGCAAGGGGTTCTGCACTGAATTGGAATAAAAACCAATTTTTTCTACTTGCGCCGAAATGTTTGCCACATAGTGCGGGTGAGAATGACCAATAGAAATAACCGCATGGCCTCCATACAAATCGAGGTAACGCTGCCCGTTCTTATCGAAAACAAAAGTCCCTTCTCCCTTAACCGGTTCTACATCAAAAAGGGGATAAACATTGAATAATTCCATTTCTTAATTATTAAAGTGATTAATTGCAGGAATCTAATTAATTGATAAAACACTAACAATCAATGACTATGAATTCCCAAACCACGTTTTGGTCAGAACAAAAAGCTTAAAAAGCTACAGGCTTCAAATATAATCCAGTTTTTTGATCTAAGCCAAACAATATGTTCATGTTTTGAACAGCCTGTCCCGAAGCTCCTTTAATGAGGTTATCGGTAAGGCTAACAACTACAAGATATTCGCCATGCTTTTCGAAGTACAAAATACATTTATTAGTATTAACTACCTGCTTCAAATCAGGGTTTTCGTTGGAAATATGCACAAACGGATGATCCTGATAATAGACACGATAGAGATTTTTTGCGTCTTCTACACTCCCAGTAAAACGGGTGTATGCTGTCACAAATATTCCACGAGTATGGTTTCCCCTTACTGGAATAAAGTTTAGCGACGGTTTGTAACTTGGCTGTAACTGCACCAGACTTTGATTTATCTCACCAAGATGCTGATGTTCAAAAACTTTATATACTGAAAGATTATTATTGCGCCAACTGAAATGTGAAGTTTTCGATGGATTTTGGCCTGCCCCGGTTGAACCGGTAATGGCATTGACATGAATTTCGTCAGTCAGCAACCCGGCATGCGCCAATGGCAAAAGTGCCAATTGAATTCCCGTAGCAAAGCAACCTGGGTTGGCAATATACTTTGCACTCTTTATCTCCATGGCATTCAATTCGGGCAAACCATACACGAAATTATTATTGTCACGTTTCATGCGATAATCGGTGCTCAAGTCGATAACCTTTAGACTTTCAGGCAATTGATTATCATTCATAAATTCAACCGATTTCCCATGTCCCATGCACAAAAAGATAACATCGAGCCCTGAAAAATCATATACTCCACTAAAAACCAAGTCGGTATCACCAAGAAGGTCAGTGTGGATGTCTGTGACTTTTTTTCCAGAGTTACTGGTACTGTGCAAATAGGTAACATCCACAGCCGAATGGTTCAATAATATGCGCAATAGTTCGCCTGCAGTATACCCTGCCCCACCAATAATCCCAACGCGTATTTTTTTCATAATCAATCAATAAATAAATAGAGAGTTGCAAAACCAATAATTCACGCAACTTGTCAAATTATTTCAAATCCTTATTTACGGCGTTGAATATTTTCAACTGGGTACCAAGTATTTTTGTAAATCCTTTCACATCGTCGGCAGTCCAGCCTTTGTTCATTTCGCCATATTCCCCAAAATCAGATTTCATAAGGTCTTTAGGAGAGTCAACTCCAATTAACTGGAATTGATATGGTTTCAACCGAACAAATACTTTTCCTGATACATTTCTCTGTGAATTTTCGAGGAACTTTTCTATGTCGCGCATTACGGGTTCAAGATATAATGCTTCGTGAAGGAACATGCCATACCAATTTCCAAGCTGTTCTTTCCAATATTGTTGCCACTTAGTAAGCGTGTGTTTTTCAAGCATTTGATGCGCTTTTATAATAATCATTGGAGCAGCAGCTTCAAAACCTACACGACCTTTAATCCCAATAATTGTATCGCCAATATGCATATCGCGGCCAATGGCATATTTCGAAGCGATAGCTTGCAAAGCGCGAATAGCGTCGACAGGATTTTTATAAGCGACACCTTCAACGGCTGCAATTTCACCTTTATCGAACTCGATAACAATATCACGGCTTTCGGTTTCAGTTAACTGACTGGGATAAGCCTTTTCGGGCAGTGTTTGTTCCGATTTCAGGGTTTCTTTTCCGCCAATGCTGGTACCCCAAAGGCCTGCATTAATGGAATATTCCATCTTTTTAAAGTCGGCCTCAAAACCATGTTCTTTCAGATAGTTTATCTCGTATTCACGGGTAAGCTCAAGATCACGCGTAGGTGTAAGTATCTTTATTCCAGGGGCAAGCACATCGAAAGTAAGATCAAAGCGTACCTGATCGTTTCCTGCACCTGTACTGCCATGAGCTACGTATGCTGCACCAATTTGCTTGGCATATTCAATAATTGCAATAGCTTGAAAAATTCGTTCGGAACTAACCGAAATTGGATAGGTATTGTTTCGTAACACGTTTCCAAAAACCATGTAGCGGATGCTTTGCTGATAATACTTTTCTGTAACATCGATGGCCACATGTTTTTTCACTCCAAGCCTGTAGGCTTTTTCTTCAATGATTTTAAGTTCTTCGTCGGAGAACCCACCGGTATTGGCAATGGCTGAATATACTTCAAGTCCTTTTTCTTTTGCCAGATACATAGCACAGAAGGAGGTATCTAAACCCCCACTGAACGCCAAAACTACTTTCTTGTTTTCCATGATATTTTGATGAAAAAAATGGTGCCGCAAAAATAAACTTTACTAACCCAAATACCAATGAGAAGTATTGTAAGCATTAAAAAAACCAATTACACGACATACTTTGCAAACAATACTGGCTTTATGAAAATTGCGAATTACCAGCCATTGGAACGCGGCACCATTTTAGTTCTTTTTAAATAATTTAAATTTCGATTTTAGAGGAGAAGCAAAACCCGTAGTTGATTCTCCTTTGGTCAACCATTTTTTAAACGAAACGATCTTCCCATTATTTTTTTCTTCGATTTTTTGTTCGTTTTTATCCTGCTCTTTCTTTTCCCAAGCCGGATCGTAAAGCATTGCTGTACATAAGCATTTTGTGCGGTTTGTTCGCATCAAAATATCATAATTCACGCAACTTTGGCAACCTTTCCAAAAATCCTGATCATCGGTAAGCTCAGAAAAAGTAACTGGTCGATATCCCAATTCAGAATTAATTTTCATTACTGGCAAACCTGTTGTCAACCCGAAAATTTTAGAATCGGGAAATTTTTGGCGCGACAGTTCAAAAGCTTTCTTTTTGATCATCTTTGCCAGCCCTGCTCCCCGGTATTCTTTAACAACAATCAATCCTGAGTTGGCAACAAACTTGTGGTGCCCCCAAGATTCGACATAGCAAAAACCGGCAAATTTTTCTCCATCTAAGGCAATGATAGCCTTACCTTCTTTCATTTTTGTAGCTACATAATCGTATGTACGGCGTGCAATTCCTGTTCCCCTTTCTTCAGAAGCACGCTGGATAGTATCATTTATTTCGTCGACATATTTCAAGTGAGACTCGTCGGCAACCAACACCACAATTTTTTCTCTTTCGTCCATCTTAAATATTACAATATCAATTTATTTTTTGCACTTGGCATAATCTTTTCCAAAAAATCAATCACATCACCTTTTTCTACCCCTTCTCGCAATACCAGAAAAATGGTATCATCGCCAGCTATAGTTCCCAATATTACGTACGAAGCAGCTTCGTCGATAAGCAAAGCAATACTGCTGGCATAGGCAGGCTTTGTCTTTATCACGGCAAGGTTTCCTGAAAAATCAATAGAAACGAAACCTTCGCCAACAAAACCCCGCCCGGGGGCACGTCTTTCTCCAGAACCTTTTGCGGCAAGAATTTCTGCAGGAAGAACATAAACATAGCCACCATGAGGATCGGGTGTTTTGGCAATTTTCAGCATTTTAATGTCGCGCGATAACGTTGCCTGAGTCGATTCAAATCCTTTACTTTTTAATAACATTAGAAGCTCTTCCTGGCTTGTGACCTTATTTTGACCAATAATGTTACGGATTGCTACCTGTCGCTGTAATTTCGCTTTCATAAAAAATGCATGAATATTCCATTTCGATGCAAAAATATTCAACATTGTGAAACATCCAACATTTTTCCGAGAAACTTTATTATTTTTGCCATCGAATTTAAAATAACATAACCGAGATAAAGTGAAAATTCTTATACGGGATATAAAGATACATTCGCGATGCGTTTAACTGCCTGAGCAGATAAGCGCATTTTTTTTATAATTACAGTAATACCAACGACCTTGAAAAGAGTTAAATTAATCCTTGAAGACGGAACGGTTTTTACCGGAAAATCGTTTGGCAGCGAGCAGTCTGTTGCCGGCGAAGTTGTTTTCTACACCGCTATGGTTGGCTACCCCGAAAGCCTTACAGACCCATCATACACCGGGCAGATCTTAGTCTCAACGTATCCAATGATCGGAAATTACGGGGTCCCAGCGGATTCAAAAAACGATGGGATCAACATTCATTACGAATCGGATAAGATCCACGCATCAGGACTGATCATTTCGGATTATTCGGTTGAATACAGCCATTGGAATGCGGTAAAAAGCCTGGGTGATTGGCTCAAAGAGAATAACGTGCCAGGAATTTTCGATATAGACACCCGCGCATTGACCAAGATTTTGCGCGAAAAAGGGTCGATGCTTGGTAAGATCGAATTTGAAAATGACCCGATCGAATTCTATGATCCAAACCTCGAAAACCTTGTTGCCATTGCCAGCATTAAAGAACCCATCACCTACGGAAATGGAAAATACAACGTTATCCTGGTCGATTGTGGCACAAAAAATAATATCATCCGATGCTTGCTAAACCGTGGAGCCACGGTGAAAAGGGTTCCCTGGGATTACGACTTTACAACTGAAGAGTACGACGGCCTCTTCATTTCAAACGGCCCTGGCGACCCGGCAATGTGCGATATTACCGTTAAGAACATCGCCAAAGCGCTTTCAGAGAACAAACCCGTTATGGGAATTTGCCTTGGCAACCAACTTCTTGCACTTGCTGCCGGAGCCAAAACCTATAAGCTCAAATACGGGCACCGCAGCCACAACCAGCCAGTACTGCTCAACAATACAAACCGCTGTTTCATCACATCGCAAAATCATGGGTATGCCATCGACAATGAGTCTTTGCCCTCCGACTGGGAAATATTATTCCAAAATGTGAACGATAAGACCAACGAAGGCATACGCCATAAGACGAAACCCTTCTTTTCCACGCAATTTCATCCCGAAGCCGCCAGCGGGCCTGTCGACACAGAATTCTTATTCGACGAATTCATCGGGAATATTTCAAAATATAAAGGAGAATAAGATTGACCTTAAAGAGACACAAAATGGAAAATTTCAAACATCATATTAAAAAAGCAATTGTCCTTGGTTCTGGTGCATTGAAAATTGGCGAGGCCGGAGAGTTCGACTACTCAGGCTCCCAGGCACTAAAAGCACTGAAAGAAGAAGGGGTTGAAACAATTCTTATCAACCCGAACATCGCAACAATACAAACCTCCGATGAAATTGCCGATAAGGTTTACTTTCTTCCGGTTACCCCATATTTTGTTGAAGAAGTTATAAAAAAGGAAAAACCACAAGGCATACTTTTGGCATTTGGTGGTCAAACAGCACTTAACTGCGGAGTTGCACTTTATCAGTCGGGAGTGCTTGAAAAATACAATGTCGAAGTAGTTGGCACCCCGGTACAATCGATCATCGACACCGAAGACCGTGATATTTTCGCCAACATACTAAAAAGCATCGATGTAAAAACGCCCAAAAGCATAGCCTGCGCGAATATGGACGAAGCTAAAGCCGCGGTGAAAGAAGTGGGATTCCCCATAATTATCCGTGCAGCCTACACGCTTGGAGGCCTCGGTTCAGGCTTTTGCGACAACATGGAAGAACTTGAAACCCGGGCTGCGAATGCTTTCTCATACTCTCCGCAAATATTGGTAGAAGAGTCAATAAAAGGATGGAAAGAAGTTGAATATGAAGTTGTACGCGATCAATACGACAACTGTATTACCGTGTGTAACATGGAAAATTTCGACCCGCTGGGTATCCATACCGGTGAAAGTATTGTTGTTGCTCCGTCACAAACGTTAAGCAACCGCGAATATCATAAACTCAGAGAATTATCAATCCGAATAATTCGCCGTATCGGGGTAGTTGGCGAATGCAACGTGCAATTTGCCCTCGACCCATTCTCAGAAGATTACCGGGTTATTGAAGTAAATGCCCGATTGAGCCGCTCTTCGGCACTTGCCTCCAAGGCAACCGGTTACCCGTTGGCATTTGTCGCCGCCAAACTTGGAATGGGCTACGGATTGCACGAGCTGAAAAACTCAGTTACCAAAGTCACCACAGCATGCTTTGAGCCGGCACTCGACTACGTTGTTTGCAAAATTCCCCGTTGGGACCTTAATAAATTCTCGGGCGTATCGAAACAAATCGGCAGCTCCATGAAATCGGTCGGAGAAATTATGTCGATTGGCCGAAACTTTGAAGAAGCCATTCAGAAAGGAATTCGAATGGTAGGCATCGGGATGCATGGATTTGTTGGTAACCGTGAAGAAATTACGATTGAAGCCATAGAAGAAGAACTCGCCCACCCTACTGACCGACGCATATTTGCCATTGCTGAAGCTTTCCACAAAGGCTATTCAGTAGAAGATATTTACCAACGGACAAAAATAGACCGCTGGTTTCTGCAAAAACTTGAAGGTTTATACAAAATGCGCTGCACATTAAGGGAATTCGACAAATTGGAAGATGTTCCCGACAAATTGTTCCTTCAATCGAAGAAGTTTGGCTTTTCCGATTTCCAGATTGCCCGCTTCGTGCTGAAACCAACAATCAGTGAAATGTTCAGCAGCCAGTTATTGGTTCGTGAAAACCGCAAAAAAAGAGGAATATTACCTATAATTAAGCAAATAGATACACTGGCCGGAGAATATCCTGCACAAACCAACTATTTGTATGTGACCTACAACGGCACTGAAAATGATGTAGAATTCCAACACGATAACAAGTCGGTAATTGTACTAGGTTCAGGCGCATACAGAATCGGATCCTCTGTTGAATTTGACTGGTGCGGGGTTAATGCGGTGAATACGGTACGCAAACAAGGGTTTAGGTCGATCATGATAAATTATAACCCTGAAACAGTGAGCACCGATTATGATAACTGTGACAGGCTTTATTTCGACGAACTTTCGTTCGAAAGGGTAATGGACATAATCGAACTTGAACAACCCCTTGGAACAATTGTTTCGACCGGTGGCCAAATACCTAACAACTTGGCAATGAAACTACACCGCCAGGGAGTGCATATTTTGGGAACTTCGCCCCTCAATATCGACAGTGCTGAAGACCGACAAAAATTTTCGTCGTTGCTCGATAAGATTGGCGTTGACCAGCCCCGTTGGAAAGAACTTTCTACCATTGAAGAAATCAATAAATTTATTGACGAAGTAGGGTTCCCTGTACTCATCAGGCCCTCATACGTGTTGTCGGGAGCCGCAATGAACGTAGTCTCGAACCGCGACCAGTTAGAGCATTTCCTCGAACTTGCGGCCAACGTGTCGAAAGAGCATCCGGTAGTGGTGTCAGAATTCATTGAACAAGCCAAAGAAATTGAAATTGATGCAGTTGCGCACAATGGTGAAGTTGTTGCCTATGCTATTTCTGAACATGTTGAATTTGCGGGAGTACACTCGGGTGACGCCACCATGGTGTTTCCTCCACAAAAACTCTACATTGAAACCATCAGAAGGATTAAAAAGATTGCCCGCCAGGTGGCAAAAGGACTCGAAATTTCGGGACCATTCAACATGCAACTTTTAGCAAAAGACAATGATATTAAAGTAATTGAATGTAACTTAAGAGCATCGAGGAGCTTCCCGTTCGTTTCGAAAGTAATGAAATTCAACATGATAGAATTAGCCACAAAAGTAATGCTCGGTGTTCCTTATCAAAAACCCGACAAATCGCTTTTCGAGCTCGACCATGTTGGAGTAAAGGCTCCTCAGTTTTCGTTCCACCGTTTGCTAAATGCCGACCCTGTTCTTGGAGTTGATATGAGCTCAACCGGCGAAGTAGCTTGCCTTGGCGATAATTACTACGAAGCGATCATGAAATCAATGTTATCGGTGGGATATCGAATTCCGGAGAAAAACATTCTTATCTCATCGGGACCTGCACGATCGAAAATGGAACTCCTTAATTCAGCTAAAACACTGGTAGAAAAAGGGTACAATATTTATGCATCAGACGGCACTTACCGCTATTTCAGAGACAATAACATAGCATGCAAGCTACTTCACTGGCCTGATGAAGAAGAGTCGAAACCAAACATCAGCGATTACATCAAAGAAAAGAAAATCGATTTGGTAATAAATATTCCTAAAGACCACACCACCCGCGAGTTGGGCAACGGATACTGGATCAGGAGAAATGCCATAGATTATAACATCCCGTTGATCACTAACGCACGCGTGGCAAGTGCATTCATACAGGCATTCTGCAAATATAAATTTGAAGATCTGGCCATTAAGAGCTGGGACGAATATAAATAACATTGTTTGGGGGTTTTTCATAACCGCCTTCATTGAAACAAAACTCAATGAAGGCGGTTCTCTTTTTCTTAAAAAACAGGGTGCGGGCGATAAACAATTTTAACGTACATTCGCCTTTTAAATCCGCCCCCGATAACTTCAATATATGCTTTGTAAAAATGATTGAATACAAGAAACATACACTCGCAAATGGACTTCGGGTAATTGTCCACACCGACAAATCGACCCCAATGACCGCAGTAAATGTACTTTATAACGTAGGGTCGAAAGATGAGAATCCTGAAAAAACAGGCTTTGCCCATTTATTTGAGCACCTCATGTTTGGAGGGTCGAAGCACATAGCCGACTATGACACGCCCTTGCAAAAAGTTGGTGGAGAGAACAATGCATTTACCACAAACGACCTAACCAACTACTATTTAACCCTGCCGTCGCAAAACATCGAAACTGGATTATGGCTTGAATCGGACCGGATGCTGGAACTGGCTTTCAACAAAAAAAGTCTTGAGACCCAGCGAAGTGTCGTGATTGAAGAGTTCAGGCAGCGCTACCTCAACCAGCCTTATGGTGATGCCATGGCCCTGCTTTACGAAATGGCCTACAAGGTTCACCCGTATCGGTGGCCAACCATCGGCCGCGATATTTCGCACATCGAAAATGCAACCATGGAAGATGTCAAAGAGTTCTTTTTCAAATTTTATGCACCGAACAATGCCGTGCTTTCAATATGTGGCAACATTGAGGCCGATGAGGCTTTTGCCCTGACCGAAAAATGGTTTGGATCGATTCCCTTAAGAAATGTACCCACAAGAAACCTTCCCCAAGAACCACTACAAGTTGAACGACGCGAACAAAATGTGACGCGAAGCGTTCCATACAACGCGCTTTATATGGCCTTTCACATGAGCAGCAAATTCACCCCGGAATATTATGCCTGTGACCTTATTTCCGACATACTTTCCAACGGGAATTCATCGCGTCTTTACCGTGACCTCATTGTAGAAAAAGGGTTGTTCTCTGAACTCGATGCTTTCATTTCGGGCGACGACGATCCCGGACTGTTTATCTTTTCCGGAAAATTAATTGAAGGAATAAGTTACGAACAAGCCGAAAATGCAATTTGGACTGAAATTGAGAAGATAAAACAAGAACGCATCGATGAGAAGGAGCTGCAGAAAGTGGTGAATAAAATTGAAGCAAACCTTATATTCTCTGAAACCAGCTACCTTAACAAAGCCATTAACCTCGCCGCATTTGAATTAGCTGGCGACGTGTCGATGATTAACCGGCAAGCTGATTCATACCGGCAAATTACCCCCGCGAAACTTATTGAAACCGCCAATCAGGTTTTCACCCAATCAAATTGTTCAACACTATATTACAACAGAAAATGAGCCAATTGAACCGCAAGTCTGCACCAACAATCAACCCAATTTCAACCATTCCTTTCATTTTGCCCGAGAAATGGATTTTATCAAACGGCATTCCTGTTTGGGCACTGAAAGCAGGCAGTCAGGAATTGGTAAAAATCGATTTCATTTTTGAGGCAGGTTCATGGTACCAGTCGCGGAATTTAGTTGCCGGGCTTAGCAATGCCTTTCTCAACCAAGGCTCAACAAAATATACTGCTCAGGAAATTGCCGAAGTATTCGATTCGCGGGGAGCCTATTTGCAACTCTCGGCCGACCAGCAATTTGGAAATGTAAGCATACTCACATTAACAAAATATCTCGCTGAAATACTGGATATTACTGCCGACATAATAAAACACCCCACCTTCCCCGAGAAAGAAGTTGCCACTCATATTGCCAAGCGGAAACAACAATTTATTGTTGAAAACAACAAGGTGAAAACCCTTGCTGTGAAAAAATTCACCCAAGTACTTTTTGGCGAAAAGCACCCCTATGCCAATACCAACACCATTAACGATTTTGAACAGTTAACCCGGGAAGATATACGGTTATTTCATGCAGAAAATTACCGCTTTAACCGATGTAAAATTGTGATTGCCGGCAATTTCGACAACTCCCTTAAAGACTTACTCAATACCAATTTCGGCGACCATTTTAACGAAGGCGGCAATACCCTGCCAGCATATGAACCTCAACCCACAGTTCAGAAACGGCATTTTGTCGAAAAAGACGATGCCGTACAATCTGCCGTAAGAATTGGCAAACAACTGGTCAACAGAGATCATCCCGATTTTCATGGGCTTTCGATCCTCACCACAATACTGGGGGGCTATTTTGGATCGAGGCTTATGACCAATATCCGCGAAGAAAAAGGGTACACCTATGGCATTGGTGCAACGATTGTTACATTTCAACATGCTTCGTACATTACCATATCGACCGAAGTAGGAACCGATGTTTGCAACCTGGCCGTGGCCGAAATATATTCCGAAATAGAAAAGCTCATTCATGAACCGGTGCAAGCAGAAGAACTTGACATAGTGAAAAACTACCTCATGGGTGATATGTTGCGAAATTTCGACGGGGTTTTTGCGTTGTCGGGCAGCCTGAGGACGCTTGTAGAATCGGCACTCGACTACACACATTATGAATCATATATCACTGAATTAAAAAGCATTACACCTGAGCGACTACAACAGTTGGCCCAATCGTACTTCCAACCCGAAAGTTGGTATGAAGTTGTGGCCGGGAAGAAAGCATAACTATTACCCTGAGTTCGATTTATTTTCCCTGCATCTTTTCAACCTATGTACATTGCGTTGAATTTCGGCACAGTTGGTAATGGGGCGATCAAACAAGATTTCGGCCACCGTTCATAGTAACCTGATTTCGACTTTATTTTTGAGTTCAGACCGCTTGTAAAC
>JAAYAG010000140.1 GCA_012719495.1 Bacteroidales bacterium | reverse complement strand
TGTTTCAACCTGGAAACAATATGCCTCTGCTTTTGAAGTACCTGATCGTTATATTCGTCAAATAGCTGAAAATTTAATCTTATTTTAGAAATACACAACACAGTAACAATCACGCAACCCGTAAAAGCCCCCTTCATGGGGTTTGGGGTATAAATTCCAACAAAATGACAACATACCAACAACTCATCTCCTTTATCCGCAGCACCTTTCACGAGCCAAGCGAGTTTATCCCCCTGCACGATCCCCGCTTTATTGGTAACGAGCGCAATTACCTGCTCGATGCCATGGATACCAATTTTGTTTCGAGCGTAGGCGAATACGTAGGGCGTTTTGAGCGCATGTGTGCCAAATACACCGGAGCAGTATAATGTCTAAACAAGTAGAGTAAGAACTCAAAACATGGCTAACAGGCTGAACATAAAGGAAGACCAACGTACTGAGTTTAAATTGACTTTTCAGGAAAAGGTGATTGAAACACTGGCAGCTTTTGCAAATACTTCGGGTGGTGTTGTGTATGTGGGCATAAGTGATGATGGCGAAGTGGCAGGCATTGAAACCGGCAAGGAAACTATTCAGAAGTGGCTGAATGACATAAAATTAAAAACACAACCATCCATTATACCAACTATTTCGCAGCATACATTAGATGATAAAACATATCTGAAAATTCAGGTTCAGGAATTTCCAATAAAGCCTGTATCTTACCGTGGTCGATACTATAAACGAATAAGTAATTCGAACCATCAACTGACCCCCTCGGAGATTTCAGAACTTACGATGCAAACCCTTCAGGTTTCGTGGGATTCGTATCCGGCAATAAACGCAAACATGGAAGATATTGACTGGGATAAAGTTCGGAATTTCATTAGCAAAGTAAATAAAACCGGGCGTTTTCAATTGACCAATAATTTAGAAGACAGCCTTAAAAAACTCAAACTAATCAATAATGTAACGGTTTCGAATGCTGCATTGCTCCTGTTTGCGAAAGAAGAGATTACATATAATGTCCATGTGGGCCGATTTTAAACCCCTTCTCTGATTATTGACGACCGCGTGTTGCGATTATCCTTATTTGAAGCGGTTGAAGAAACGATGAAGTATTTGGTGTCTCACATCAAATTTGCGTTCGAAATTACAGGAAAAACAACTCAACGTACCGAAATACCTGAATATCCGTTGGATGCATTACAAGAATTAGTGCTAAACGCATTTATCCATAGAGATTACTTAAGCCCTGCCGATGTGCAGATTAAGATATTTGATAATTATATCACTTTCTTCAATCCGGGTAAATTACCTGAAAATCTAAGCATTCACGATCTGATGACAGATTCATATCCTGCTTATGCCAGGAATAAGTTGCTTGCCGAGGCATTTTACCTCTCGGGTGACATAGAAAAATATGGCAGTGGATTTATTAGAATAAGACAATCCCTTCAGCAGTATCCTACAATGAAAATGGATTTTAAGGAAATTGGTGGTGGGTTTATGGTAACAATTTCATATTATAAACAGAAGACAAGTAAGGAAAATGTCACCGAAAATGTCACCGAAAATGTCACCGAAAATGTCACCGAAAAAAGAACTGAAAAAAGAACTGAAAAAATAATCGAATTCATACGCAAAAATCCATTTATTACTTCTGAAGAAATGAGCAGAATCCTTAATGTTTCTAAACGGACGGTAATGCGTGATATCGAACAATTGAAAAAAGAAAAAAAAGTTACCTATGAAGGCCCCTCAAAAGGTGGACAATGGAAAACAACATAAAATATTCTTTGCAAACATAAAATTTAACAACGAACAATATGACTAAATATTCACAACTTATCTCCTTTATCCGCTCCACCTTTCACGAACCAAGCGAGTTTATACCTCTGCACGATCCCCGCTTTATAGGCAACGAGCGCAAGTACTTGCTCGATGCCATGGATACCAACTTTGTTTCAAGCGTAGGCGAATATGTGGGGCGTTTTGAGCGTATGTGTGCCGAATACACCGGGGCCAAGTATGCCGTGGCCACCATGAATGGTACAGCTGCGCTTCATGCTTCATTGGTGCTGGCCGGAGTATCGCAAAACGATGAGGTACTTACACAAGCCTTAACCTTTATTGCCACCGCCAATGCCAGAAGCTATACCGGCGCCCAACCCGTTTTTATCGATGTAGACCGCGAAACCATGGGACTCTCCCCTACTGCCCTCAAAGCATGGCTTAGTGAAAATACAGAGATTAGAAAAATAACACGGCAAGTTTCTTCGAATGTCTCCCTTGGGGGGACGAGCGAAGCGGAGGGGGCCTTCAATAAAACCACCAACCGCCGCATTGCCGCCTGCGTGCCCATGCACACCTTTGGCCATCCCTGCAAAATAGACGAAATAGCCGAGATTTGTGCAGAATACAACATACCCCTGGTGGAAGATGCCGCCGAAAGCATTGGTAGTTACTACTCGCCCTGTGAAATTTCCGAAGGAAAGATTTCACGGGGCAAAGGAAAACATACCGGCTTGTTTGGTGAAATGGGGATTCTGTCGTTCAACGGTAACAAAATCATTACCACCGGAGGAGGTGGGATGATCGTAACCAACAACGAAGAGCTTGCCAAAAAGGCCAAGCACCTAACCACCACCGGGAAAATACCCCACCGCTGGGAATTTAACCACGACATTACCGCGTATAACTACCGCTTAACAAACCTTGCAGCCGCCTTGGGGTGCGCGCAACTTGAAAGCCTCGATTTCTTTGTAAGCGAAAAACGAAAATTGGCAGAACAATATGCTGCTTTCTTTGCATCTACCAGCATCCAATTCTTTACCGAGCCGGAGCACTGCAAATCGAATTATTGGCTGAATGCCATCATTATGAACAACAAAGAAGAACGCGATGAATTCCTTCAATACACCAACGACCACAACGTAATGACCCGCCCCATCTGGAATTTGATGAACCGCCTGCCCATGTATGCCCACTGCCAGCACGACAGCCTCGAAAACTCGATTTGGCTTGCCGACCGGGTGGTGAACATCCCCAGCAGCGTGATTGTGGAAGGGTATAGGAAGTAGCGAGAGAGGGGGAAGGTGAGAAGTGAGAGGGTGAGAAGATGTGAAAATGGGATGATGTGAAGATGGGTGGAAATGAAAAAAAAATAAAAAATTGAAACAAAGCAATCTCTCTTTTCGTTCTAAAAGATATATTTACACTTTCAATAGAAAATGGCAATGAGCAAAAAAGAAATCGATAAATTAGAGGCCCAAATCAAGGCGTACGGACAAAAAGTATCGTCAAGTAAGAAAAAATCGGAATCGTTTTTGGTCGAAATCGGTGTAATCAATAAAGACGGGAAAATTAGCAAACATTACCAGAATCTATGTACACAACAAGAACCGGTTTAGTACTTGGTTTTCATGGCTGTGACGAAGCGATAGCTCAACGTGTTATTTCAAACGACGCTTATTTACGTGAAAGCCAAAATATTCACGATTGGTTGGGTCATGGTGTTTACTTTTGGGAAAATAGCCCTGAAAGGGCACTTGAATTTGCAACATTCTTAAGAGATAACCCTTCCCGGTCGCTGAACCCAATAAAAAGACCTGCAGTAATCGGCGCAGTAATCGATTTGGGCTTTTGTTTCGATTTGCTCGATTACGGTTCGTTGCAAATTCTAAAAACAAGCTATCAGATTTTCAAATCAATATGGGAAAATTCAGGAAGGACTATTCCTCAAAATCTCATGGTGGGTAACTCAAATGACTTGTTATTACGAAATTTGGATTGTGCAGTTTTTGAAACACTCCATAAGTTTAGGTCCGACAATGATGAACAACCTTACGATTCCGTTAGAGGTGTATTTTGGGAAGGTGGTGAGTTATATCCCAATGCCGGATTTCGTGAAAAAGACCATATTCAATTATGCATTCGCAACCCTAACTGTATTAAAGGTTTTTTCTATCCCCGTAAATACAGCCCAAAATACAATAAAGTTTAAACCCCTTTCCATTGTAAATAAAATTTCATCTGGCTTGCCGACCGGGTGGTGAATATCCCCAGGTAGCGGGCTCATTGGCAAATGGATAACCAATAAGAACACATTGGAATATCTGGGCGTTTGGGAAAAGGTGAATAATCCTGGTTTTAATTACCCCGAATTCGGTGTAATTGGACAAGAGGCAGGCACAAACAGGTTCATCATGTCGGTAGGGCAATGAATAGATAGAACAAAGGCGGTGGGAATGCTTGTGAAGATAGGCAATTAGGGATAAATAAGTTTAATATTTTTTCGGGAGATGTTATGGCTAAAAATACAAAAATCGAAATTGAAGGAAAAGAAATATCAATACTCACTTATAATCAGGATGATTATATCTCTCTTACTGATATGGCAAAAAGCCAAATGCAGGAAGCTATAATCATTAAGTGGCTTAGCCTGAAAAGCACGATTGAGTATATTGGTGAATGGGAGGCATTATACAATCCTGATTTTAATTATACCGATTTCGGTACAATTAAAAATGAAGCAGGCAGCAATAACTTTGTTCTTTCTGTTAAAAACTGGATTGAAGCTACCAATGCGATTGGCATAACAGCAAAAGCAGGAAGATATGGCGGAACATATGCCCACAAAGATATTGCGTTTCATTTTGGGATGTGGATTAGTCCGAGATTTCAATTGTTATTGGTAAAAGAATTTCAACGTTTAAAAAACGAAGAAAACGATCGTCTGAAATTAGAATGGAACTTGCAGCGAACACTTGCCAAAGTTAATTACCAAATACATACCGATGCAATTAAAGAAAACCTGATACCGAAAGAAATTACCAGACAGCAGGCTGGTTTAGTGTATGCCAACGAAGCCGACTTACTTAATGTAGCCCTCTTTGGAATAACGGCAAAAGAATGGAAGGATACACAACCCGATAAAAATTGTAAAGGCAACATAAGAGACTATGCCACATTGGAGCAATTAGTAGTTTTGAGTAATATGGAGAGTATCAACTCGTTGCTAATCCGTCAGGGGCTAACGCAATCGGAACGATTGATTCAACTCAACAAAGTTGCTATTACACAAATGCAATCGCTCCTCGAAAGCAATACATTAAAAAGGATGAAATAAAAAACCCTGCCCCTGCACGAGTCTCCTCGTGTAAGTTAGCCTCAGGCTTACTGCATCAACCGACATCCAATTCTTCAC
Organism: Bacteroidales bacterium; assembly: GCA_012719495.1. Lineage (GTDB taxonomy): Bacteria > Bacteroidota > Bacteroidia > Bacteroidales > Prolixibacteraceae > CAYMTR01. The sequence goes on along the minus strand of JAAYAG010000140.1, from coordinate 3,357 downwards.
CGAGTCCGAGAACAGCAAATCAAACTATTGGCTCAATGCCATCATCATGAGCGACAAAGAAGAACGCGATGCATTCCTTCAATACACCAACGACCACAACGTAATGACCCGCCCCATCTGGAATTTGATGAACCGCCTGCCCATGTATTCCCACTGCCAGCACGACAGCCTCGAGAACTCCATCTGGCTTGCCGACCGGGTGGTGAATATCCCCAGCAGCGTAATTGTAGAAGGGTATAGGAAGTAGCGAGAGAGTGAGAAGCGAGAAGTGAGAAAATGAGAGGGTGTGAGGGTGAGAATTGGAGCGTAGCGTAAATCGGCGAAGCCAAAATGTGAAGATGAGAGAGTGTGAGGGTGAGATCCTTGCGAACAGCACTAACAACATAAAACACAAAATATGGAAAGAATTACCACCCACCGCCAGCTAAACGTTTATAAACGAGCGTATGAAGCAGCACGATCCATTTATCGTCTCACTAAATCATTTCCCAAAGAAGAAACCTACTCCTTAACCGATCAAATTTACCCTGTCAAATAATTCAATATTTTTCATGGATTTCTATTACGTATATATTCTTCAAAGTGAACTTGATAACAAGTTTTATACAGGCTATACTAATAATATTGAATTAAGATTTGAGCAACACAAAGAAGGACATGTCATATCGACTAAAAACAGAAGACCATTAAAGTTAATATATTTTGAAGCTTGTTTAAATCAACAAGATGCAACTCATAGAGAAAAGTACCTAAAAACGCACTATGGGAAAATGTTCATTAGAAATAGGCTCAAATCTTATTTGACAGGGTGAACGGTCATCCCGATCAGTCTGTGCAAATACTGCTGAAGCATTTAGGCGAAGAAACGAACATGATTGCAGAAAAACACAAATAAGGATGAACAAAGCACATGTGAGTTCCATCCGGTCGAAATCTCGATCAATGAACGACCTTTCGTTCCAAAAGATATTCAGTGTGTTAAAAGTTCTGTACAGATGAAAATACCCTAAATCTTTCTCTAACAAATTAAACGAGAGCGAAGCGGAAGCCAGCCCTGTGTAATAACTCTTTCGAAATGGAAAAATACTTTAATTACGTATTGAAAAGTAAAAAAGATGGTAATTTTTATATTGGTTTTACGACAGACCTTGAAAACAGACTAAATGAACATCAAAAAGGATTAGTAAAGTCAACGAAAAATAGAAGACCGTTCGTTTTAGTTTATTATGATGTATCATTTAATCAAATGTCTGCCATTCATAGAGAGAAGTATTTGAAAACAACTTATGGGCATAGATACTTGAAAAATCGCATAGGTGAAGGGAATGATAGTATCGAGATATGATAATTACACGGGGCAAGAAACACAAAACTGGCTTGATTTTGCATTGGATTGTGAATATATTTCAGAAGAAACACACCACCAATTAGATTTGGAATATGAAAGCATCATAGGAATGCTTGTAAACATGCAACATTATCCCGAAAAATGGACATTTTGATCGCGCGCTAATTATCTCAGTGCTCACACTCTCAGAGCTCACCCTCTCAGTGCCCACTTTCTCAGTGCCCACCCTCTCACCTCGACACATCAAACAATAAACAACAAACTGTCTTTTATATTCGATAAATATATCCTATTTTTGTAGAGTATATTCGATAAAAAACAAATGAATAAAGACACGATAAAAGTATTAATTGCAGAATATCAACAAAGAGTACTGGATGTATCCTTCGTTGACCGACCTTACGTAATGGAGGAAAACCTCAATTATGTGTTTGTGGGATTACGTCGCGTAGGAAAGTCCTATCTGATGTTTCAGCATATACACCACCTGATAAATGCCGGTCATGTCAGGGAGGAGATACTCTATTTTAATTTTGAGGATGATCGAATTGCGTCTCTTCAAACCGAGGATCTTGATCTTATTAAGGTATGTTACGAAGAGATGTTCGACCATAAACCGATCTTTTTTCTTGATGAGATACAGATCGTGCCACAATGGGAAAGATTTGCCCGTCGATTGGCCGATCAGGGCTACAGGGTTTACATTACCGGAAGCAATGCAAAAATGTTAAGCAGCGAAATAGCCACTACGCTCGGCGGACGGTTTGTTATCCGGCAGGTTTACCCTTTTTCGTTTGGTGAATATCTTACGCTATCACACATCAATATTAGTGACCCGAATGCTGTTTACCGCTATCCTACCGAAATTTCAAAGTCGTTTGAAAGCTATTTCAGGTATGGCGGTTTACCCGAAGTTGTTCAGATTGCCGATAAGCGCACGTGGCTTAGCAGTTTGTATCAGCGAATATTTTTTGGAGATTTAATCACCCATTATCAAATCCGTAACGATTATGCGTTGCGGGTACTTATCCGCAAATTGGCCGAAAATATCAAACAGCCCACTTCATTCAACCGATTGGCTAATATTGTATCTGCTTCGGGAAAAAAGATCAGTACCGATACGGTTATCGATTACCTGGGATATCTGAAAGAAACATGGATGGTGTTGCAGGTGGAAAATATATGTGCTAAACTGGCGGAAAAAGAATCCAACAAAAAGTACTATTTCAGTGACAATGGCATCCTAAACCTTTTTCTGATAGATCCTTTTACTTCGCTGCTCGAAAATTTGGTAGCTATCCGGTTGCGGCAATTGTACGGTGAAAATGTCTATTTTTATCAAAAGGGAGTTGAAGTCGATTTTTATGTAATAGATATTCAATTAGCAATACAAGTGTCGTACAGTTTATTGGACCCTGATACCTATAAACGCGAAATGAATGGCCTTATTAAAATGGCCGCACATATTGAAGTGAATGAAATGATGATAATTACCAAAGACGAAGAAAAAATTATAGCAATAGATGGATACAGCATACAGGTAATACCCATTTGGAAATGGTTGCTGCCCGGAAGGTAACAACAGCAAATCGAACTATTGACTGAATGCCATCATCATGAACAACAAAGAAGAACGCGACGCATTCCTTCAATATACCAACGACCACAACGTGATGACCCGCCCCATCTGGAATTTGATGAACCGCCTGCCCATGTATGCCCACTGCCAGCACGTCAGCCTCGAAAACTCGATCTGGCTTCCCGACCGGGTGGTGAATATCCCCAGCAGCGTCATCATCGAAGGGTACTGGAAGAGTAAGTAGCAAGTAGTGAGTGATGAGTAGTGAGAGAGCAAGTGAGAACTCATTTCTCACCTCTCATCCCCGGCTGGTGCGGATATGCTATCCGCGCCTTTCAAACCATGGATTTGCAATCCATTAAAACCCGGCTGTGAATATACATACCCTTTTCGGCCGAATATAGAAACAAACTTTTCCCAACGCCCTACC
>JAAYAG010000139.1 GCA_012719495.1 Bacteroidales bacterium | reverse complement strand
TGATCGTGTTCACGCTCCGCGTGATTAGGTATTACCGCCTTTGGCGGCACAGGCAGTCACAGACGAGAGTCATAAAACAGATAAAGATAACGTTCTTAAAATTAAAAGTATATAAAGAAAATATTTTTAAAATAATGCTCTTGAATTTTGGATTACAACATAGAAGGGGCAGTTGAGGAAATTTGAAGAAAAAACGGATTGCAAATCCTCTATTAATAGGGTCGGGATTGTAAATCCCGACCAGCAGGATGCTGAACATGAATTCTCGCTTGGAACTTCGCACTTGGGTTGGCTTGGGAAGACAGCTGGTGGCGCTTCCGACTCACTGCCGCATCGGCCAGAATTTCATGCCGTGGCAATTTTTTTTCCTGCCGTGAAAAAAAAATTCCCAGCCGTGCCGTTGACAATTTCCTGCCGTGGAAAATTTTTTTCGTGCCGTGGAAATTTTTTTCCCACGGCACGAAATGGGGTACCCTTCAAAACGAGATCATCCAGATGTTGAAAGCGGAGCAATCTCAACTCCCAAGCCTGAAGGCTAAGACACGATATACATCGGTACGCACCAGCCGGTTTACCATTTCAATTTAAAAGGGTCGTCGGGCAAGTTGGGAATTGTGTCTTGTATTTGCTTGTTAAAATAGAAACACCCGTTTCGGCAACGGTTGAGTTCTTCTGGTGTAGGGTGCAAACGGTACAAATGATTCCAGTGGCGATACTCAACAGCATACATTATCAATACCGTATCTCCTTTATGTATTGAGTTAAAACTGGGCTTCTTGTTGTTCATCCCAACCCTAGTTGTCTCCTTTTCACCTTTGTAATAATAATAAACATACAAGCCTGCCTGGCCTCCGCGCGAAGATGCTGCCTTATCGAACACCACTGCCGGGATTATCATTTGCCCATATTTTTTGTACGATTCCAGCTTTCGATTCTTCTCTTTATAAGCAGTAAAGCCAAAAAGAAATGAATAAATCAACATTGAAAATATGAAGGATTTGTTAAAGTTAAAATTAAAAATTCTTCTAATAATCTGGAACAATAGAATAATTGGGAAGAAACAAATACTATAATATAGAATGTTTTTATACACTAAAGGTAAATCAAAGCTTTTCACACCATAATATAATAAAATAGCATCATTGTAAATGTATATTGAATTTAAAATCAATAAGACAATCAGGCAAATAACAACTATAGTTTCATTTTGCTTCTTCATTACTGTTCTCCTTCTGTTGCTTCAAATAGTTCTTCAATTTGCAACTTCGTAAAGTTAACCAAAACCCTTGAATCTGCATCAATAACCGTTTTGCTAATATCATCGATAACGAGTAAGAAACCTTGTTGCGTATTGCTTTCGTATTTTAGCAAATAGTGTTTGCCCGCTGTTTGTGTGTGGTAGTACTCAAACATGGTTCCCGGATACTCAAATTCATCTAAAAATTGTGGTATATTCCATTGTTTCGAGCCTATCGTAATTGTTCCGTCAAACTGTCTGCCAATATCGTCCATGCACTTAATGTATTGTTCGGGCGTTGATGCGGTGCGGTACAAATGTTGGATCATACGCTGAAAGTCTTTGGTGCCTTTAAAAAGATTGGTCAACTTAGCAATTGCAGCATCGTTACCGGCAATAACCCTGCATATTTCAGCCAGTTTTTCCAGATTCCCCTTTGAAAGCTTAGTTATATTGAAAGAGGCATCAATCAGCACATCAAGAGCCACTGATCCTCCGTCTGTTGGGAGTAACGTTTTAAATGTTGAGACCCAATCTTCTGACTTTGATTTTAATAATTCACTTAAGTTCTTCTGGTAAATTACTAAGCGCAATTGTATTTCAGAACTCAAGCCAAGGCGACGGAACAAACGCACCAATTTGGTAGTTGAAGAATTGCTGATTGCCTGATAAAATTCCTTGCTCTTGGCACTGTTTTGTGGAATTGCGGTTTCAATAAGTAGGGGTATTACACATTCTGCTATCCGTTGAAAAATAAATGCCTGTGATGCTGACTGTTGTTTTGCTAAGACTTTTCTAACCTCACCCATATCAATTCCTTGAATACAGGCAACAAGTGGTTGCATTTTAGCAGGCATCAAATCGATATTTTTTGCCCCAGCAATGGCCATATCAATGGCAAAATCATCGTAATTAATTGGTATATCCATGTAATAGTTTACTCCATAATACATAGCTGCTTCAATTACTGCCCCGGTAATGAAATCCCTCATTACTTCTTCACCAACATATTGCACCGCTCCTTCGATTATTGGAGCCAATAAAAGTTCTGCAACTGGAACAGCAAATACAGCAGCCAATCCTACGGCTACAAAATTATTGAAATCATTCATCCAATCAGACGGTGGCGGAATCATCCCAAAAGATCGCATACCCAATAATACACAGGGGTTGCTTCTTATAGCATTTACTAGTACCGTACTTTGATTGAATTTTGAATTTATGTAGGTTTCATAATCCAGAGGCAACAAGCTTATTGACGAGGCAACAGGTCCATCTCCTTGGTAATTATCAAGGTTTGAAGAACATAGTGCAGAACACTTGATGCAAAAGTCGGACTTGACCGTATTCAAGCTCCCATTGTTGAAATAATTGACATCAAAGGGCAGAGCAAGGTTTTCGGTTAATTTGCTTGGTTCATGATAATTAGTATCAACTGTCCCTTCTTTTAGATACCCAACAAATTCGGTTGTACCTTCAAGAATCTTTGTTTTATAATGGGCAAAATAATTTGCACCATCGTAATTGAACTTGAACAAAGCCCCTGATGGTACATGAATGTTTTTTACTTCTTTGTCATTTTTGTCTAAAATATACGACTCAAAGCTCGATTTCTTAATTATCAACGTTTCTTCAATTGGGAAAGTTATCGGATATCCTGCGGGTGTAAAAAACGTGTGAGACCCAATCATGATATTATCCCCTTTTAGTTCACCATTTTCGATAGTTTCGGTAAAAAGTACAGTCGCCCCATCCCCATCGCTCTGCAGCGGGGTAAATATGGCGGGGTTATGTGCCATATCCCACTGGGCACGCACAAGGTCGGTGCCAGAAGAGTAGTCCATTAGGTTGGTGGTTTCTCCTTTAGGTACTCTATGCTCTGGCTTGTCGCCGGCAAAGGTGTGCGGGAGGGCGGTGCGTCCGTGGCCCAGCTCGTGCGAGAGGGTGCGGTAGTGCTTTTGCTTGTCGGCTTCTTTTCCAAACTCGTTTACAAACAGGTAGCCCCACTGCTTGCCAAGGGGCATATCACCCACCTGTCCGAATTCTCTGGTTTTGTCTTCGGGCAAAATAAACACGTACATGTGTGTGTTGTCGTATTTGTTTATGCCTTTTGCATAGGTGTTGTAACGGCGGTTTATGTCATCCTGTACTGAGGTATACTGACTAAAAAATTCATCCCCTTCTTCCCATGCATCAGCCCAGTCTTGTTCCGTAAAACCATTGATAAACTGCTTATTGTAATCGTCATCTGCAGCATTCACATAAAATGCATTGTCTACATCTACCTCCCAACTGGTGCGCGATTTTATCGCGTCCCCTCGCACACAGCCTCGACACAAGTTTGTGTATTATTGTCTTCTACCTGTATTTGGTGCCTGACGGTGCATTGCCAAAAAATAAGGAATTCATTTAATTAATCACGCGATGCAATCGGCGCGGTAGCGGGGGAATTAGAATGTAGTGTTCAAAAAAACGTCTAAAAGTAACATACCAGTTCTGCAAAATAATCAAGGTGGGAAATGAAAATATTCATAAATTTACTTCTAATTTTATTGAGTCATCTAACATAAATTTATTGATTATGAAAACAATGGTTATTTTCCTCATCCTGCTTTTGTTTTCACTCCAACTAAAAGCTTCAAGGCTTGATAGCATTTCCATTTTTAGCCAATCGATGAATAAAGAAACTAAAGCATACGTAGTGCTACCCGATCGTTATTACAATACAAATGAATCCTTCCCCGTACTCTATTTTCTTTCTGGCTATGGAACAAGTGGATATACATCTGGAAATTATCTGTTTGAAAGAAATTGCGCTGATGAGTTTGGGTATATTATTGTTTGTCCCGACGGCAATTTTTCAAGTTGGTACATCGATAGTCCTATTGACAATAAGTCAATGTATGAAACATACACTGCAATTGAGGTTCCCACTTTCATAGATAATCACTACAGAACAATTAAAGAGCGGAAAGGAAGAGCAATTACAGGAATCAGCATGGGGGGTTATGGGGCTTTATATTTGGCTATTAAGCATCCCGACGTTTTTAGTGCAACAGGAAGTATGAGTGGTGCTGTTGACTTCCGCCCTGTTGCTCCCGGGTATGGAATTCCCCAGAAATTTGGGGAACAGAAAGAATACCAGGACTTTTGGGATCAAAACGTCATCATCAACATGCTTCCACTGATAAAGAAAGACAATTTGTCGATCATATTTGATTGTGGTACAGAAGATTTTTTGATAAATGTAAACAGGAACCTTAACGAAGCAATGCTCAAAGCTCATATTCCTCATGAATATATTGAAAGCCCGGGAGAGCATAATATCACTTATTGGAACCACTCTATAAGACATCAGCTATTTTACTTTCGTGATTATTTCTTATTAAACCAGACAATTACCTCAAATAAATAAAAAAACATATCACCAATATTTAACACTTAAAAACCACTAAACATAAATAGCTATGAAAAATCTAATTCTCGTCATCTTACTTTTAGCTTTTATAAGTTGCACAAAAGAAGAATCAATTAAGCAATATAAAATTGATTTATTGAATGGGAACGGAAGTATATATGGCTCAGGGACTACTGGTATAAGAACATTTGAAGCAATATCTACTTATAAAAGATTCAATAAGAATAACTATCACGACTGCAAATCGATACTATTTATTGGAAGTATAAAAGCCAATATTGATTCTAAAAATTACACGAATACAGACACTTGCTACCTTGAACTATTCAACATAAACAACGCCTCAATAATAACAAAATCAACAATATGCACAAACTCAGCCACTCCAGAGTGGGTTGAATCTGAAAACATATTGGATTACTTTCCCAATAAAGATATTGATTTAACAGTAAGAATTAGAAGCTCGAAAAATGGTTCGGTTGCAGGAGCTTATTCAGCTAGTTTATATATCAATTTCTAAGTAATTACTAAGGGATCACTTTAATATTCGGGTGGATAAATTTATTTTTTGTAATTAACTAAAAAAAGAGTTATACCTTTCAGTGCAACTCTTTAATTTTTAAGTGGAGAATATCGGAATCGAACCGATGACCTTTTGACTGCCAGTCAAACGCTCTAGCCAACTGAGCTAATCCCCCCTTTATTATTTGAACGTATCAGAATTTGAATAGTTGACCTTCCCGATTGCTATCGGGACGCTCTAGCCAACTGAGCTAATCCCCCCTTTATTTTCAAAAAACACTTAAACCACCATTAAACCTTATGTGAAAAAACATCATAAAGTAAACGTTTCGTTTACGCGCTGCAAATATAAAACATTTTCTAAAAAACAATCATCCATAGTTGGAAAAATGAACACAAGATTCTTTAGGGCCTAGTCGTTATCCTGAACAAAATTAAATGTAAAACAAATAATGACATATCAAGCCCAACACATAAAATCGCGATACGATGAAATAAAGCAATAAACAAGAGTAAGAAAAAGCCCTGAGGCAATTCAATCACACAACAAAATATGATAAAATGACAACAAAACAGTTCAATAATACGTTTAAAAAATAAAATACTATAAAATATCAACTGAAATGCAACCGATTAGAAAAGGATGTTGATTTGTTAATAGTTTTTTGATATTTTTATTTTTGACAAAATAGGTCAGTTATGATATATTTTTTATCTTTAGCGCCTCATTTGAAATGTAAAAAAGAATTAACATAGTTGCTATGGAACTAAAAAAATCAGCTAAAGCAGACCTCGAAAACAAGAAGGGTATATTTACCCAGATTGGTTTGGTGCTTTCACTGGGAATCGTGTTGATGGCATTCAGTATGAATGATACTGTAAAATCAGCCGACTCATTAGGTGAACTTACGGCACAAGCAGTTGAGGATGAGGTAATACCTATTACCCGGGCAGAAGAAATTAAACCACCTCCACCACCTCCACCACCAAAAGTGATCGAGGTGTTAACAATTATCGACGACAATGCCGAAATTGATGAGGAATTCGAATTCGAATCAACCGAAGCCGATGATGCAACCATTATCGATGCTGTGCCAGTAATCGAAACTAAGGAAGAAGAAGATGAAGCTGCTTCTGAAGTGTTTCAAATTGTAGAAGACATGCCTATGTTCCCTGGTGGTGAACTTGCACTTCGCAAATGGATTGCAGACAACGTTAAATATCCTGTAATTGCTGCCGAAAACGGCATACAGGGTAAAGTGTATGTTCAATTCGTGGTTGACAAAGATGGTGGAATAAGCGGTGCACGTATTGCTCGTGGTGTTGACCCATCGCTCGATCAGGAAGCTCTTCGCGTGGTTAACAACCTCCCGAAATGGAAACCAGGTATGCAACGTGGAAAACCGGTTAGGGTTTCGTACACAGTACCTATCAATTTCCAATTGCAATAAAATAACTTTATATATTTTTGCATCCTGATTCCGGAGTTCGGAATCAGGATTTTTTTTATACTAATTGCACTATGGGTGAAACAACAATTAATCAGGAAGCAGAAAAAGTCGTTTTAGTGGGGTTGATAACCAACAACCAAGATGAAGCTCACGCGCTTGAATATATCGCCGAACTTGAGTTTCTTGCCGATACAGCTGGAGCCTCGGTCGTAAAAAAATTCTTTCAGCGTATACCTAACCCCCACCCTGTAACCTTCGTCGGTTCAGGAAAACTCGATGAAATCGTCAATTTTGTTAAAGAAAACGAAATTGATGCGATTATTTTTGACGATGAACTTTCACCCCTTCAACTTCGCAATATCGAAAGAATTGCTGAATGCAAGGTACTTGACAGGACAAACCTCATTCTCGATATATTCGCAAAGCGTGCACAAACAGCTTACGCAAAAGCCCAGGTTGAACTGGCTCAATTACAATATACCCTACCCCGCCTCACCCGCATGTGGACTCACTTGGAACGGCAACGTGGGGGTATTGGCATGCGCGGCCCCGGTGAAACTCAGATTGAAACCGACCGCCGTATTATTCTTGACAAAATTTCAAGGCTGAAAGATCAACTGAAAAAAATTGATCAGCAAATGGTTACCCAACGGAAAAACAGGGGAAAACTGGTTCGGGCTGCACTGGTGGGCTATACCAATGTTGGAAAATCGACACTGATGAACCTGCTAAGCAAATCGGAAGTATTTGCCGAAAATAAGCTCTTTGCCACCCTCGATACTACCGTAAGAAAAATGGTAATCGGCAACCTGCCCTTCCTTATTACCGACACCGTAGGTTTCATACGCAAGCTCCCGCACGGCCTTGTCGAATCGTTCAAATCGACCCTCGATGAAGTACGCGAAGCCGATATTCTGCTCCATATTATCGATATTTCGCACAAAGGTTTCGAAGAGCAATTAGCTGTGGTTCAACAAACTCTTGAAGAAATTAACGCATCTGACAAACCAACAATTTATGTATTCAACAAAATAGACGCGTTTACTTATGTTGAAAAAGACGAAGATGACCTAAGGGAAACGACTTCTCTAAATTGGACTCTCGATGAATGGAAAAACAGCTGGATGGCCAAAAATAATACGCCTTCGGTTTTTATCTCGGCTACTGAAAAAACACATATTGAAGAATTAAAAGAGATTCTGTACGAAGAGGTGAAACAAATTCATGTTACGCGCTTTCCGTATAACGATTTCCTCTATTCAGCAGATATTTCAGAAGAACTTTCTGAAGATTGATTTTTCGATGAAACGAACATGTTTGCAGAAAAACGCAAACACGGATGAACAATACACATGTGAGTTCCATCCGGTCGAAATCTAGTTCAATGAACGATCTTTCGTTCTGAAGGATATTCAGTATGTAAAAAGTTTTATACAGATGAAAACAATTCAACAGCAGATAGATCGGGACATTCGTTCAACAAATCGCTTACTGATTTATTCAACACTGGGTGAATAAATTTCGGGGCAATTTCGCAAAAGGGAACAAGTACAAAACGCCGCTCATGAAGTAACGGGTGAGGCACTTCTATGGAAGGACTGCTGTAAACCAAATTATTATAAAAAAGTACATCTATATCGATAACCCGAGGGGAATAGCCACTATCGCTTACACGCTGCCGACCGAGTTTTCTTTCAATCTCCAGACAACTTATAATAAGATTTTCCGGCAACAAAGTCGTCTTTATTAAGATAATTTGATTGAGAAAAGCTTGTGACACAAAGCCCCAGGCAGCTGTCTCATACAAGGCCGACTGCTTAATTACCAACCCAGTATGAATTGAAATCTCAACAACCGCCTGTGCTAAATAAGAAGCCCTGTCGCCAATGTTCGATCCTAAAGAAAGAAAAACCTCTGCCATCAAGAAAATTATTTTAACTTTTTCCAACGGGAAATGTAACAAATAAAACAATATGGCTACATATTAATCAAGAAGGTAAAAAAACAATAGTAACAATAAAATCTAATTTATATGAAAAGCTTCCTTAAATACACATTGGCAACAATGGTTGGGTTTATTCTGGTAATCTTTTTTTGGTTCCTAATTGCAGTAGGAATAGTATCGGCAATCGTTGCCTCGTCAGACAAAGAGACTGTACTCGAAAACAATTCAGTGCTCGAAATTAAGCTTGACGGCGAAGTTGTCGACCGTGCAACCGACAACCCGTTCGAAAATTTAGACATTCCATTGCTTGCTAGTACACAAAAAGTTGGGATCGATTTATTAAAAGAAAGCATCACAAAAGCAAAGAACGAAGATAAAGTTAAAGGAATCTATCTCAGAATAGATGATGTTTCGGCAGGATATGCTGCATGCGAAGAAATACGTTCTGCCCTTGTCGATTTCAAATCGTCGGGAAAATTTATCTATGCATATTCTGAGGTATATTCCCAGAAAGCATATTATCTGGCATCGGTTGCCGATAAGATTTTCATCAACCCCGAAGGTTCGTTAATGTTCACCGGGATTTCGTCATCGACCCCTTATTTCAGCAAAGCACTCGATAAATTGGGTGTGGAAATGCAAGTTATTCGCCACGGGAAATTTAAAGCTGCCGTTGAGCCATATATCCTCGATAAGATGAGCCCTGAAAACAAAGAGCAAATCGAAACTTACATTGGCAGTATTTGGAATAATGTTCTTGGTGAAATTGCAACCTCTCGCAATACAACAGTTTCGGCACTCAATTCAATCGCCGATGAAAACATGTACTTTCGCCATGCAAAAAAGCTAATAGCCAATAATTTAGTAGACAGTTTAGTATACGAAGATCAAGTCCTCGATTTCTTAAAAAACAAAGCTGGCATCGAAAGCAAAAAAGATATTCCGTTCGTAACAGTGTCGGAATTGAAGAATGTCCCAGCCAAACGCGAATCGAAAGGTCTTGCCAAAAACAAAATTGCGGTTATCTATGCTGCAGGCGAAATTGACATGGAAAGTTCCTCATCGCTGAGTGAAGAAGGAATTAGCGGCATTGCTTTGTCAAAAGAGATCCGCGAAGCAAGACAAGATTCATCAATCAAAGCCATTGTATTGCGTGTAAATTCACCTGGTGGAAGTGCCCTGGCATCAGAACTCATTTGGCGCGAAGTAAAATTGGCCGCAGACCAAAAACCTACCGTGGTATCGATGGGTAACCTTGCAGCTTCGGGCGGATACTACATTGCCTGCGCCGCCGACTCTATCGTTGCCAACCCCACAACACTTACCGGTTCAATCGGGGTTTTTGGGCTGATACCCAATGCAAACGAGCTAATTGATGGCAAGCTGGGAATAAAGAACGAGGTAGTCAATACTAATAAACTCAGCGACATGCCTTCGCTTACCCGTGCCCTCACCGACGAAGAAAAACAAATTATGCAGGAAATGGTGGAAAACGTGTATAGCACCTTTGTTTCACACGTTGCTGAAGGTAGGAATATGACCTACGAACAGGTTGATGCGATTGGGCAAGGCCGGGTTTGGACTGGCGAAAATGCTTTAAAATTAGGATTGGTCGACAAACTTGGAAACCTTGATGATGCCATTGCCATTGCAAAGAATATGGCGAAACTCGACACTTATCGCGTGGTAAAACTTCCAAAAGAAACCGATCCGATAGAAGAACTGATGAAAGGCTTTTCAACAAAAATGAAAATGTCTATCCTTGAAAAAGAACTTGGCAGCGCAGTTAAATATTACAAAAGCCTCGAATCGATAAAGAACAGCAGCGGCATTATGGCCCGTATTCCTCATGGACTTGAACTTGAATAGTCAAGCCTATTGTTAACCTGAGTCTGAAAATCAACAATTGTAGCTTCGAAAAAAAAAGGAAACATTGAAAATTATCGGGTTTAGCCCCCGAAACACACTTGAATCAAAACTGGGTTAAATACATTATAAAAATCCTGCTCCGGCGGGATTTTTTTTTGTATACTACCTACATCTTCGTAACTTACGAAACTATTTTACTTAAAATGATTAAACTTTTTTTATACCCTTTATCGCTGATTTACCGACTGGTCGTATCGTTCCGGAATTTTATGTACGATTCAAAAATTCTGAAATCGAGCGACTTCAAACTGCCTATTATTTCGGTGGGAAACATAACTGTGGGAGGTACTGGTAAAACCCCTCACGCCGAATATATTATTTCATTACTAAAAAAAGAATTTTCTGTTGCCTTCCTCAGCCGTGGTTATAAGCGCAAAACCAAAGGATATTTGCTGGCAACAATGAACTCTACCCTTTTCGACATTGGCGATGAACCGGTTCAGATAAAACAAAAATTTCCAGAAATTGCAGTTGCCGTTTGTGAAAACCGGCGAAAAGGAATTCGAAAACTTATCGAAGACCCAACAATTAATAAAGATGTGATTATTCTCGACGATGCTTTCCAACACCGCCGCGTAGAACCTAGCATCAACATGCTATTGCTCGATTATACCCAACCTGTTTTCGAAGATACTTTCCTGCCATATGGTCGTTTGCGCGAATCGTTAAAGGCGTTCCACCGAGCCAACTTTATCGTGGTAACTAAATGCCCGGATCATTTGCAGCCCATAGAACAACGCATTTACAAGAATAAACTTGATATAAGGCCATATCAAAATCTGTTCTTCACCAGTATTCACTATGGTGAAATTACTCCGGCCGAGAAAGGACTTTCCCTTTTTAGCGACGACTTACACAGATACACCGTTGTGTTAGTTACCGGAATAGGAAACCCCGCGCCCCTTGTTGAATATGTTGAGAAACAAGTCGGCAAAATAATCCATCGTAGCTACCCCGACCATCATTCATTTAAATTAAGCGATATAGAACAACTAAAAGAAGAGTATAACAAAATCGAGAACCCTCGAAAAATTATCATCACAACCGAAAAAGATATGGTGAGAATTAAAGCAGTAAAAAATCTGCCGCCCGATTTTACCGGTTTTGTGTACTATATTCCAATCGAAATAAAATTTCTTGATAGATCGAAAGAATCATTTAACAAAAAAATCCTGACACATGTTAGAGAAAATAAAAGCAACAGCAAGTTTTATAAAAAGTAAAACAGGCTTCAATGGAAAGATAGCTGTAATCCTCGGCTCAGGCCTTGGCGGTTTTGCATCAAAAGTAGAAATTACCACAGCACTCGACTATGCCGAAATCCCAAACTTTCCGGTATCGACCGTTGAAGGGCATAGCGGCAAATTGCTCTTTGGAAAACTTGGCGGAAAAGAAATTATGGTTATGCAGGGACGTTTCCATTTTTACGAAGGATATCCTATGCAGCAAGTCACCTTTCCTATAAGAGTTTTCAAAATGCTTGGGGTTGAATATCTCATGGTTTCTAATGCTGCCGGGGGAATCAACTATTCATTTGAAGTAGGTGATATAATGATGATTACCGACCATATCAATCTATTCGGAACAAACCCGTTGATTGGCAAAAACATCGATGAGCTGGGGCCTCGTTTCCCCGACATGAGTAAAGCGTACAACCCTGCACTTTGTGCCAAAGCACGCGAAATTGCCCTGTCGCAACACATTGTAATGCACGAAGGGGTTTATGTTGGCGGCACAGGCCCAAGTTTCGAAACGCCAGCCGAATACCGTTTTCTGCATACTATTGGTGGCGATGCAGTTGGCATGTCAACAGTCCCCGAAGTTATCGTGGCAAACCATGCCGGAATGAAAGTTTTTGGCATGTCGGTAATTACCAACAATGGGCTGATGATTCCCGAAGAAGGCAATAAACACACCGAAGTACTCGATGTTGCCTCACTTGCCGGACCAAAACTTGAAGCCATATTTACAAGCCTCATTGCGGCAATAGAATAAGCAAATGGAGTACCTAATACTGGCGCTGGCACCGGTTTTCGCCATAGCTTTTTACATTTATTTCAGGGACAAGTATGAGAAAGAGCCTGTCATGAAATTGATTACCGCTTTTATGGCAGGTGTATTCATCGCTCTGCCAGTATCTGTTTTTGAAACATTGTTTGCCTCTTTTACTGGCCAAAGCGATGGGTATTTCAAAGCATTTTGGGACGCATTCATGGTGGCCTCGCTCAACGAAGAAGCGTTTAAACTTGGTGCACTCGCACTGTTGATTTGGAAAAGCAAGGATTTCAACGAAAAATTCGATGGTATTGTGTATGCCTCTTTTATCTCGCTGGGTTTTGCCGCGATAGAAAATGTAATGTACGTTTTTCAGCATGGCTTTTCAACCGGGATTGCCAGAGCCATTACAGCAGTCCCTGCACACGCGTTCTTTGGTATTACGATGGGCTTTTTCTTCGGATTGGCAAAATTCTATCCTAAAAAACGAAAAAAGTATCTTTGGATGTCATTTCTGATCCCGTTTGCCCTACATGGTATCTATGATTTTATTTTGATGGTAGGACATATATACCTGCTCGCTCTTTTCATTCCCTTTGTGATATACCTTTGGATTTCAGGCTTCAAGCGAATGAAACAAATGAACAATGCCTCTATTTTCAGAAACGACTTCGATCTGGGCATCGATTTTAGCAAAGTGAAAGATTATCGGCCTAACGACGAAAATTCATGATACGCACTGAACGTTTTTTTCGATAAGGCAAAGAAATTCCATATTATACTTGATTTCAGCATCTCCCGATGGACCGTTGTAACAATACCAGGTTGTAAAGCCTTCCTTTTGGCTTTTATGTTCGCTAACGAACGATAAAACTCGAGATGGGCTTTTATAATGGCCGTTGAATTTTTCAAATCGAATGTTGCCAAATACTTAGCTATTGCAAAAGTATCGATACACATACGAAGAAACATGGTCAGTCGCAAATGGTTTCCTGTGTAATTTTTATATAGCGACCATAAGCTATTCCTGAAATTAAGAAAAAGTTTGCGGGGATTATTATATTCAAGTGTAGCTCCCCCCCAATGAAAAACAGTTATTTGTGGTGAATATACAATTCTGAAACCTTGGTTTTTCAGCCTCCAGCACAAATCAATTTCCTCCATGTGAGCAAAAAAATCGGCATCAAATCCGCCTACAGCCATGAACTGCTGAGCCCGAATGAACAAACAGGCACCTGAGGCCCAAAAAATATCGGAAAATTGGTTATATTGCCCGTTATCGGTTTCAATTTTATCCATAATTCGCCCCTTGCAGAAGGGATATCCGTACTTATCGATGAACCCTCCGGCAGCACCTGCATGTTCAAATTTTGAATGGTCGCGGTCTGACAATATTTTAGGTTGAAGAGCAACAATTGAAGCATCTGACTCGAAAATGCCAGGTACCGGGTTTAACCACCCCTGAGTAACACGCACGTCGCTATTCAACAGACAGAAAATATCGGCATCAACCTGACAGAGGGCATTATTATATCCGCCTGCAAAACCATAATTTTTATCAAGTTGAATCAGTTTTACCTCAGGATAACTGGCAGTAAGATATGCAATAGAGTCATCGGTTGAGCCATTATCGGCGACAATAACCGAAGCATTGTTCTGGGTGCTGTGTTCAATAACCGAAGGCAAATACTTTTCCAATTGTTGCCGCCCGTTCCAATTTAATATTACTATCGCTATCTTCAATATTTTCTGCTTTGAAAGATGGTAAACTACTAATGATCAATTTCGACTTTTCAGTGTAAAAATGAAATAACCAAGGCAACTATTTGCTGGTTCGGGAATATTTCCATCGTTTATGGGTCCAGAAATACTGATCGGGGTATTGCCTGATCGATTCTTCCAGCCGTGCCATAAACATATCGGTTATTTCATACCCCTTTGGAACTCCAATATCTTCTTTCAATAATTCAAGTTTCAAGCGACAATGTCCCCTTGCTATACGTGTAATCTCGGTATAAACTACGGCTGCATTGGTATTGCGGGCTATCTTTTCGGTACCGGTATACACAGGCGTATCCTGGTTCATAAAAGTAACCCAATAATATAATTCTTTCGCAAGAGGACGTTGGTCGCTAATAAAAAGAGCCAAATATTGCTGTCCGCTTTTAACACAGGAATAAAGTTTTCGATAGGTCTCGGCCATCTCAAGCGGCTCAGCACCACGCGAACGTAATTTCTTATAATACTGGTCAAAGGTCTTACTTTCAAGGTGTTTATAAACATAGTACCTCTTGGCCTTCAATTTATCCCTGAACAGGTGCGAATATTCCCAGTTGCCTAAATGCCCGGCAATTAGAATAATGCTTTTCCCCTTATCGAGAAGTTCGTGAACCAATTCAATATTCTCGACATGAAGCAAGCGGTTTGTTTTCTTTTCGCTGGCATGGGCAAAATACAAGGTCTCGATAAACATATCGGCAAAATTGTGATAAAATTTCCGGGCAATTTCTTTTCGTTCGCTTTCGGTTTTTTCCGGAAAAGAATTCTTTAGGTTTAATGCCACCACCTCTTTTCGGTATCCGACAAGATGATATAAAATTACATAGAAGAGATCGGACCAAACGTAATGAAGCCTCAATGGAAAAAATTGCATAGGCCAGGTAATGACCATTAAAACATAGTATCCGAACGTTTTATTCATGGTTATGTTTTTATATCAATTATTGCCGATGTGATTGTATCTCAATTATTAAAGTGAACAATAGCGTTGTCTCAATCAGTAAACAATAATTCAAATAAGCAGCTACATCGATTTTTCGATTAACTTTTTAATGATTAAATCTTTAACTTCGTTTGAAACTGAGGCAATAAAACCCGGCAAAAGAGTTTCTCTATTCTTGTCTGAAGCCATAATTGAGCTCAGCGTTTCAAAATCTTTCCCTGAAAGTTCATATCTAAGCACCTCAACAACAACATTATCACCACTCTCGAGCGAAATTTCAGCGATCGCAGCATCGATAATTCCGCGGGCAGCTTCTTTTACTTTATCGTTAGACTTTCCGCCTGAGCTGTCACGTAACGACCAACTTGAAAAATCGTAGTGCAGTTCTTCAATTAGTGCAAGTTTTGGATCATTGTCTCCAAAAATCCGTTTAATCAGCAACGTTGCTTTCTGTTTCCATGCTTCAATCTCAAATGTTTTACTTTCGAGATCGCTTAGCAAATTGGCTAAAACTTGTTTTTTTGTATTTTCCATGTTATCCAAGGTATTTATTCACAATTTTGTAAAAATCAGAATAATAAAGTGAATTTGAAGCTATAATCTGGTTCCCGGTCAAATAATTTTCTCCACCAGAGAAATCTGAAACACGCCCACCTGCCTCCATCACCAATAAAGCACCTGCGGCAACATCCCACGGGTTAAGGTGAGTTTCCCAAAAAGCATCGAAACGCCCACAAGCGACATAACATAAATCAATAGCAGCTGAACCCAAGCGACGTATCCCGCTGGTTTTCTCCATAATTTCACGCATTGCCAACATATAGTTGTCTAATTTTGAAAAATTACTATATGGGAACCCTGTGGCGATAAGAGCCTGCTGATGAGTAGCGTTAACCGACACAGATATCGCTTTGTTGTTTAAAAAAGCGCCACCGCCCCTGACAGCATGAAACATCTCACCGGAATTAATCTCATAAACCACGCCAAGCACCAGTATGTTGTCCTCCTGAAGTGCAACACTTATAGAATGGGGCGCAAGCCCATGAATAAAGTTTGTGGTTCCATCGAGCGGATCGATAATCCAATTATATTTTTCGCCCCTCAGCACCGACGTACCTTCTTCAGCAATGAAACCTGAGCCGGAAATTAAATTCCCCAACGCATCGACCAAACGTTTCTCTGACGCCTTATCAACATAGGTAACAAAGTTGCTATGCCCTTTTCGTTCAACATCGTTTTGTGCCGAGAAATTCTTTCGTTCTGCTTGAATATATTTTCCGGTGCCTTCTACAATCAACTTTACTTTATCACACAATTCACTATAAATCATATCCTTTACATTAACTAAGAAAAAACTACGCCCATCGAACAAGTGATTTGTTAAAATTCGTAAACCAAATTAATTACCGTTTTACCACCTTAAGTATTTCTGTCCAGCCTGTGGTCTGCAATTTAATCAAATAAATTCCTGTTGTATATTTTTCGCTGTTTATGAATAAATTAACTGATGTATTTCCGCCAATTGACTGGCCTGTTATTGTTTCATACAATCGGCCTTGCAAATCTAAGACCTGCACTGAATAATTCCCTGCATTTTCATCAAAAAATTGTAAAGTTGTTTGGTGAGTAAAAACCGTTGGATAACAAATAGCGAAACCTTTCTGTTGAACAAGTTGCTTTGAATCTACAGTAAAAGCATTGACTCGCCCTGGTGTTCCCCCTTTTTCTCCTGTTCCCCAATTGTTTCCCAAGGCATTGTCGAGCGATGGGCTTTTCAGCTCTAACGAAGGCCCAAAACCGCACGCAAGAGGAGACCAAGGGGTCCGTATGTCGTATCGAACCTGATCGATAAGCACTCCAGAATTGTTATATAGCCAAATGGTTTCGCCGCTACCGCTTAGCCCAAACGACAAATCTCCAATTACATTCCGGATACTGGGAAAAACAGACCTGAATGTCGATATTTTAGAAGCAACAACCAAATATTGGCCCGGGTATAAATATGTTCCATTCGAAAAAACAAACACTTTTTCAGGATCGCCTTCGTCGGCAAGCACCCACCCTGATAAGTCAACAGTTTGGCTCCCGTTATTATACAATTCGATCCAGTCACCCGAATCAAAATCGTTGGGCGATTTATAATTTATTTCATTGATAACTACCTGTTCTTCGACAGATGTGACAGGCTCAAAATAAGCAGTAATACTAAAATTGGCGTTCATCGAGAAAGTAATTACCCGTTCATTCGAGCTTACTGATCCCCCCCAACGAACAAAGCGGTAACCGGGGTTTGGCAAAGCTTCAATTGCAACAGGAACTTCACTAAAATAATACCCTTGAAATGGGTATCTTTCAGGAATAATAGTGTTAACCCTTATTTTTCCACTATTTTTTTCGGAAAGGGAGATTGTCAATAATTTATCGTAGTCAAACCCAAAATATTCCCTGATATATTCTCGCATATCTGCACGCCGCCCATAAATAAAGGATTTCACCGTTGAAACATTCATTTTCCAATTTTCGTAATCGAAATACCACCGTCCAAGATGAGACGGAATTTCCCTTGAAATTATACGAACAATTGAATCAACTTTGTCTGTAAGATTTTCGACAAGAAAAGTACTATTCAAACAATCGGAAAAACGCGTTATAAACTGATTCTTAAAATCATTGTTCACCAGTAATTTACGAAGGAAAAGAGTAGACCAGGGAGGGTTGGGCCACGATGGGCCATAAGGTTCAGTGGCAAACTCAAGCGTATTCCCGTTTGCCCCATAAATATTATACCCAAAATCGCTGTCAAACAACAGATAACGCCAACGACCGGCATCTCCGGCTGCTTTCCAAAACTTAATATTATTACCAGGCCAGTCACGGTTATCGATAAAAATTTCAAGAATCTGATAATCAATAAAACACTCAATATCGAGCATTGAACAAACACGGGCGTATTCGCTCTCCTTTTCAAGCAAAGCACCAGAGATAATATTACGCAACTTATTGTATTCCTGACTACTTCCCTGAATTACACTTCCATTATTCTCGAGCAATAAAAGGTTCTCTTCTTTCACCCCATAGTTATCAAAAAAGTAATGCTCGTTAGGTTTTTCCCTCATGTTAAGAATTCCCCAGTACTCCCCGTTCAGGTAAACACGAGTGGGCTGAAAAGCAAGTCGTTCCATATTCATGTCGCGAGCAATTTCCGAGCTTAATCCATCGCGAAACATGGTACTATACCAGTCGTTTCCCGAATTACGAAGAATGAACGATTCGTAAGATTGATTTGGGCGATCGGAAAAAAAAGGATAATCAAACGATCCTTTCCCGTATTCTTTGCGGGCAAAAAGAGCCATCGATTTCTGCGCGTGCATCCTTGACCAGTTACCAGTCACTTTTACCCCAGCTCCCTGCTTGATTACCAAATCATTATTAGCATTAAAATATTCCATAAAAACAGGCTTCTCCCAATCCATCCAGTAATTGGCCCCGTAATGTGGATCTTCGGGAGATGCATTGGGGCCATCGACCAGAATACCTTCATACCAATCGAAAAAATTCTTTGGATCGGTAGAAAGTGAAATTACAGGCAAGCCTGAAGGTTCTTCAAATATGTAGGTTGATGTAATAACTGGGTTATCAACACCTTCATTTCCAATCCACGCTGCACGGACTACCGTTGTCGCCGAAATTTGAATCGGCCCAAAATATAAGCTGCTATTTTTATCGGGTACCGAACCATCGGTTGTGAAGCGAATTTGGCCTTCGGAAACAGACCGGTGGCTAATGTTCAACTCAAAAGGCTTGGTATAATACCCTGACGGATAACTAAAAAAAACAGAATCGCGCACTATCTGATCAGACGGATTTGAATTCACGGCACCCGGAGTCGGCTCAGTGAAATAAGCCCAAGAATTGCCACCATCGGGGAAACGGCCATACGATGCATCGTCGGGAACAAGTATGGCTACCGACGAGTCGATAATTTGTGAGCTGGCATTCCAGAGATATATTGCCTCCCCCTCTTTCGATAATTTAAAATCGGAATGTAAAGATCCATCACTAACGGGAATGAAACTTTCTGCATCATTCGTAGCAAAACTTTCAGAACCAAGGGTTAGAAATGGGATCAACGAAAAATCAGTAGACCCTGAATCAATATTATGGCCTTGAATAACAATAAGGTTAGTGCCGCGAACTAATGTTGGGATTGCTGATGAAATATCAAATTTCTCAGGTTGACCACCCGTGTACATCACCGCCTCGTGCCCCGAAACTTCAACACTCGAAAAATCGTCGTTATGTTCGGAAATACCAGCCATAGCCACCATCTGTCCATTAATGTAAGCAACAAAACCATCGTCGTAATCAACATGAAGAAGCATTTCACTAATTAGAGCCGGATTATCAACTTGAAATTCTTTTCGAAGTATTATTACTGTCGAACCAAGCAATTCTGTTGCGTCGTCGTTATCTCCATACCCAAAACCGCTCGGGCCTGTTTTCCAATGGGAGTCGTTATAACTCTGGGTTCTCCAGGTCCCGCTTGGCAACGAAGTGGATGCAAAATAACGCCACGAGTCTCCACGCCTGATTATTGTTCGATATCGGGGTGCAACGCCATTACGGTCTTTGCCCGAGGCAAATACTAAAAAATGAGAACGAGGTTGAATGCTTACGTCAGGAAAAACCCACTTATGTTCAGTATCGCGTTTGTCACTCAATGAATAACCGCTCAGATTCAAAAGATTATCGGATGCGTTATATAATTCTATCCAATCGGAATGGTTACCGTCCTCATCGGTAATCCCTGAAATATTTGATGGCTGAAATTCGTTGAGAACTAATTGAGCCGGCAATTTTCCCATGCCGAGAAAAACAAAAAGAAGTACAAAAAATAAATACTTACCCATAACCCCAAATTAACCCTGTAAAACTCCCCTGTAGAAGAAAGACATTTCTATATTAAAATATCTTATTTGGTGGAATGGTGAAGTAACTTAAAAAAGTGCTAATTACAAAATAAAACTAAGCTTTCCTGACTATTTCCCCGGTAATGCTTCCATCGTTAACAACCGATTGCAAATGAAAAGGAACAATATGGTTAACGAGCGACTCATCCCAATGTGTAACCACACGCACATAATTATCAGTCCAACCAGCAATTAAGTTATGCTTTTTATCACCTTCGAACAACACGTCACTGGTTTTTCCTAATTGACTCTCGTAAAAAAGCCTGTGCTTTCGTTCTGAAAGATCGATTAGTTTTTTTACACGCTCGTGCCGCTCGGGTACTGGCACTACATGAGGAATTTGAAGGGCAAAAGTATCTGGCCGTTCAGAGTAGGGAAATACATGGAGTTGACTGACGTCCAGATCCCTGATGAAATTATACGAATCGTTGAAAAAGCTTTCAGTTTCGCCATTTGTTCCGGCAATAACATCTACCCCAATAAATGCATCAGGGATCAAGTGTTTTATTTTTTGAACTCTTGAAGCAAATACTTCGCGCTTATATTTTCGTTTCATCAATGCCAAAACATCGTTCGAACCCGATTGTAATGGGATATGGAAATGTGGGGCAAAACGTTTCGATGAAGCTACAAAATCAATAATATCATCGGTAAGCAAGTTGGGCTCAACTGATGAAATCCTGATACGTTCTATCCCTTCTACTTCATCGAGAGCCTCGACCAGTTGCAAAAAAGTTTCGTTGGAGCTTCGCCCAAAATCACCAATATTAACCCCGGTAAGAATTATCTCTTTGATCTGTTTTTCTGCAATTATCCGGGCTTCAGCAACTATATTTTCAATTGAATCGTTCCTGCTTTTGCCACGCGCCATAGGTATAGTGCAATACGTGCAAAAATAGTTGCATCCATCCTGAACTTTTAAAAAGGTCCGGGTACGATCGCCATACGAATATGCTGAAAAATAATTGTTTATCTTACGATAATCGGTAACTTTTATTACAGGTTGTTCACACTTGGCAAGATCGTTCACATAACTCGTAATATTCATTTTCTCGCCTGAACCAAGAATATAATCTACCCCTTGGATACCTGCAATATCACTACTTCGAAGTTGTGCATAACAACCTGTGACCATCATTACTGCCTGTGGATTTTTTTTGATAGCAGAACGGATAAGGTTCCGGCTTTTTTTGTCACTTTCAGCAGTAACCGAACAGGAATTAAGCACATAAACGTCGGCAACTTCTTTATAGTCGACTCGCTCGAAACCAAGCGCTTCGAATTTTCGTGCCATCGACGAAGTTTCGGAGAAATTAAGTTTGCAGCCTAAGGTGCAAAAAGCCACTTTCTTTCCTGTATAATCCTTTTCGGTCATAATGGTTGATAATAAAAGTTGCGAAAGTACAACTTTGCAGGGTAATCCCACCTAAATTCATAGTCGAAACAGAGGATTTTTAAGACAAATTTATCCTTTATCAAAAGTGGAATAACCGATTTTATTGTTCCTTTCCATTTCCATCAATTCAAGATCTTTAATATCAACACCATCAATAGTAAAACGCACGAGGGTTTTCACGTGATGAAATCCATAATTTCCAGCAGCCCCGGGGTTAATGTGCAACAACTTTAATTTCTTATCATTAATAACCTTAAGGATATGGGAATGACCCGAAATGAACAAATTTGGTGGATCATCATAAATGCCCGGTTTTACGCTTGAATCGTAACGCCCGGGGTAACCTCCGATATGGGTCATCCAAACCTTAACCCCTTCACATTTGAATTTTAAATGTTTGGGAAACATCGTTCTGATTTCCTGCCCATCGATATTTCCATACACCCCCCTAAGTGGTTTAAAAGCAGCCAAACGATCAGCCGTAGCAACATCGCCGAAGTCGCCTGCATGCCAAATTTCATCACAACTCTCGAAAAACGAAAAAATTCTTTCATCGAGAAAACAGTGAGTATCTGAGAGTAAACCTATTTTCCTCATTATAAATTTTTAACGTCGAAAAGTAACAAAAAAAGCTTGTTGAACCGTATTTTTGTATCTTGGAATGGTTGCAAAAAGTTAAAATCAAAAATCTCTTTGTCCAACATCAGAACAACAAAAAAAGCATTACAGATGAAACGATTAATATTGGTTAGACATGCCAAAGCTGAACAAGGCGGTTATAGCAACGACTTCGCGAGGGAACTCACCGACCGGGGGAAAAACGATGCCCATACCATTTCTTCCGACATAAAACGAAGGGGAATTATTCCTGATTATTTTATTGCCAGCCCTGCAAAAAGAGCCTTAACCACAGCCCGCATTTTCGCCGAAGAAACTGGTTTCGATAAAAGCAAAATCGTAGAGCAAAAGGGACTTTATTTCGACTATACAACCAATGATTTTATTGAAATGCTCAACGAAATTGACGACAAATACGAAACAGTTGCTGTTTTTGGGCACAACCCTTTTATCTACTTTATGGCTGAAAACCTTTGCCAGCATTTTGGGGGCGATATGCCCACCTGCTCAACGATAGTAATTGATTTTGATATTTCTTCATGGAAAAAAGTTGAAGCACGACAAGGAAAGCTCATAATTCACCTGTGTCCCAGCCAATATTGAAAAAGCTAATTTTTAATTCGCTACAATCATGAACATATTTTACACACCCGATATTAACGGTTCGCACTATACGCTTAATGAAAACGAGTCGAAGCATTGTATCCGCGTATTGCGAAAAACTAAAGGAGACGAAATCATTCTTGTTGATGGAAAAGGAGGGTATTATCAAACCACTATAATCGACGACAATCCCAAAAGGTGCAGCATTGAAGTAAAAAATACAATTCCCAACTTTGGAAAAAGAAACTACTCCCTGCATTTGGCTATTGCCCCAACAAAAAACATCGACCGGTTTGAATGGTTTATTGAAAAGGCAACCGAAATTGGAATTGATGAAATCACCCCCCTTTTATGCGAGCATTCTGAGCGAAAACAAATTAATAATGAAAGACTTGAAAAAATACTAATCTCAGCAATGAAGCAATCGCTAAAAGCTCAACTGCCAAAGTTGAATAATTTAACTAATTTTGAAACGTTAATTTCGGGAACAAAATGCGATGGAAAATTCATTGCACATTGCGAAGAAGAAGCTAAGCAGCACCTTTTTACTGCCGCAAAACCATTCAATAATTCTGTGGTTTTAATTGGCCCAGAAGGGGATTTCTCGACCACCGAGATACAGAAAGCCATCGAATCAGGTTTCAAGGCAGTTACATTAGGAGAAAGCCGCCTTCGCACCGAAACAGCAGGGGTTGTAGCCTGTGAAATAATACGCTTGGCAAATGAAATAACCTTGTTGTGAAATCATTACTCGCACACAGGTGATTATCTTCATTACATAGAAAAAGTTGACAAATTTGTCACAAACAAAAAAAGAATTGGACAGATGACACAGAACATACAGGGAAGAATCTATTTTATAGTACTGTTTTTCATTGCATTTGCTGCATCTGGGCAGCAAAAAACCACAGTGAAAATAGGACTATTGAAATACAACGGAGGGGGAGATTGGTACGCCAACCCTACCTCGTTACCCAATCTTATTGACTTTTGCAACAAGAACCTTAATACCAATATTCACCCGGAACCAGGCACAGTAGAACCTGGAAGTATGGAACTTTTCAGCTACCCCCTCATCCACATGACAGGGCATGGAAACGTGATATTTTCCAACTATGAAGTAGAAATGCTACGTACCTATTTAATGGGAGGCGGCTTTCTGCACATCGACGATAATTATGGGCTCGACGAATATATACGCCGTGAGATGAAGAAAATTTTCCCCGATCAGGAGTTTGTAGAATTGCCTGTGACACATCCAATTTATCACCAGCACTACAATTTCGACAAAGGCTTGCCAAAAATTCACGAACACGATAACAAACCGGCTCAAGGCTTTGGGCTTTTCCACGATAACCGTTTAGTTGTATTTTACACCTACGAATGCGATTTAGGTGACGGCTGGGAATCGTACGCAGTTCACAAAGACCCTGAGCATATCCGTCTTCTGGCACTGCAAATGGGAGCCAACATTGTATCATACGTTTTCGACAGAAAAGAAAGCGTACCTTAATCAAGATCAACATGATAAAAGTTGTAGCATTTAATGGTAGTCCCCGAAAAGAGGGAAATACAGGTATTCTTATTCACTCAGTTTTTGAAGTACTAAACAACGAAGGCATCAAAACCGAAGTAATCCAACTTGGAAATAAAAACGTACACGGCTGCACCGGATGCGGAAAATGCCGCGAAGTACAAAACAAAAGATGCCAAATTAAAAACGACTTACTAAATACCTGCATAGAAAAAATGATTGAAGCCAACGGGATAATTCTAGGATCACCCGTTTATTTTGCAGACGTTACATCCGAAATGAAAGCGTTGATTGATGTTGCTGGTTATGTTACCCGGGGAAACGGACATTTACTTGCCCGAAAAGTAGGTGCCGGAGTTGTTGCAGTAAGGCGTGCCGGAGAAATACATGCCCTCAACAGCATGAATAATTTCTTCATGATTAACCAGATGATTGTGCCTGGATCTTCGTATTGGAACATGGCCCAAGGTCGCGAACCCGGCGATGTTCTTAATGATACCGAAGGAATGCAAACGATGAAACGGCTGGGCGAGAATATGGCATGGCTTTTGAATAAACTGAAAGCATAAACCATTTATCATTGTCAAAAACAATGAGAGATAAAATTGAAAACACATAAGATGCATAAGAATTCAACGAAAAATGAAAACTAATTGCATGCAATAAAACAAATATCCGTAACTTGAATCCCGGACCAAATTTGTCACCGATGGAGAAACTGAACAAGAAATTTTACGAACAAGAACTTGAGCGGCTATATATCGAACTAGTAAAACTACAAACCACCGTTAAGAAAAAAGGATTACGAGTAGTAGTACTTTTTGAAGGCAGAGATGCTGCAGGAAAAGGCGGTGTAATAAAACGAATAGCCGAAGCACTTAATCCTCGCATTTGTAGGGTAGTAGCATTAAGTGTACCTACCGAAAAAGAAAAAACACAGTGGTACTTTCAACGTTACGTTCAACACTTGCCTGCCGCCGGTGAAATTGTTCTGTTCGACCGTAGCTGGTACAACCGGGCAGGAGTTGAAAAGGTAATGGGTTTTTGCACCGAAGACCAGTATTGGGAGTTCTTGCGCTCATGCCCCGAGTTCGAAAAAATGCTCATCCGTTCAGGAATATTTCTGATAAAATATTGGTTCTCTGTTAGCGAAGAAGAACAGGAAAAACGTTTCCAAGACCGCATAAACGACCCAACAAAGCGATGGAAATTCAGCGACATTGATGTTGTTTCCCGTGGGAAATGGGTAGAATATTCAAAAGCAAAAGACGAAATGTTTTCTTATACCGATACAAAACAGTCGCCATGGTATGTTGTAGAAAGCGACGATAAAAAACGAGCCCGGCTCAACTGCATAAGCCATTTACTCTCGTTGATCCCATACGACAATGAAATTCCGACCAAAATAGAACTGGGGCCACGCCCAGCCTCGAGCGGCTATGTTCGCACACCAATTGAAGAACAAACACTTGTTCCCGACCTGTACGAACACATTTCATAGTTTAAGTTGTAATTAAATGACATCTATTTTCTGGCATAAAAAATAAATATCAACAATAAAGAAACAAATTTGCCGTAAAAACGTAATTAAAGGGATAAACTAAGAAAGATTGTTGCGAATTAAGGTTTATCCAAAACATAAACATTAATATCTATTTCTATTGTAAAAATTTAAAAGTATGAAAAAGAAGTTAAATTTAATTCTTGTGTTAGCTGTTATTAGTTTAGGGTTCTACACCTCATGTACACCAGAGGCTACAGAAATCGACCCGCCAACAATAACTGTCACCAGCCCTACGTCGGACACAACTACTGTTAAAATGGGCGATGCTGTTGAATTCAACATTACCCTAACTTCAGAAAATGGGTTGGTTTCTCTTACACCAGTGTCGAATGTTGCTGGAGTTGAGTTCTCAAAAGAAAGTTTCTCGTTTTCGAGTACTGCAAGCGAAACTGTTTCTTTGACAGCTACAGTTACCAATGCTGTTCCTGTTGGTACTGTTATTGAGGTGATTTTCACTGTTACCGATGCAGAAAAATCGGCCAATGCAAAGAAATATATCGTTGTAGGCGAAACTCCTCTTAGCGCAGCTAAAGACTTCACTTGGATACGCGAAGGTGGTGTGCCAGCTACTGGCCTTGATATTTTTGGACTTTCTTTCACTAAAACTATTGGTTCTGTTGAAGACGGATTCTTTGCCCGTATTGAAGTTGCATCGAACGGAGCTACAAAATTTGTAGAACTTGAATCGACTGCATGGATAACCATCACTACTGCTGAAGCATTGAAAACTGCGATTGACGCAGCAACTGCAATCACCGATGGAAAATGGAGCAAAATTTCTGCATCTAAATCAGCCACTTATGACTATGTATTAGGTGTGATTTATCAGGATGTTTACTACATGATTCACATTACCAATGGCAAAGTTGAATCAGTTACTGCCGGAACAAAAGTTACAATTAACGGTCAATACAAAAACTAATATTGCTGTTATCATAAAAAAGGCTGGTAAAAATACCAGCCTTTTTTATATCTCTTAATCAGCTTTTATACTTAAGCCATTTGCCCAACTCTTTCCATGTAGGTTTTTTCCCATACATCAAGATTCCGGTACGGTAAATCT
The DNA here is from genome assembly GCA_012719495.1 of Bacteroidales bacterium. Taxonomy (GTDB): domain Bacteria; phylum Bacteroidota; class Bacteroidia; order Bacteroidales; family Prolixibacteraceae; genus CAYMTR01. The sequence continues at coordinate 47,134 of JAAYAG010000139.1, read as the reverse complement.
TCGCAGCTACCCAAACAGCCCCAAACATAGTTACGGCCAACACTGAAATAGAAATCAACAGTTCCCACCATGGTACGCCAAAAGGAATCCTTACCATCATAATAATGGGCGAAGTAAAAGGAATGTGAGAGCCCCATATTGCAATTGCCCCATCAGGATTTTTCACAACATTTGCCATCATAACAATAGCAGCCACCAACGGTATGGTAACCGGCAACATAAATTGGTTCACATCTTCCTCAGAATCAACAGCTGCGGCAATGGCTGCCATAAGCGAACTATAGAGCAAATATCCAAGAATAAAATACACTATAAAGCTAATAATCAGCATCGGTAAATTGAGAGAAGTTATCTGTTCTGCAATCTGATCGAATTGGTTGGGTTCAATAGTTTGCATCACCTGAACAGATGGATTGGTTCCCATCATGATATTCTCAGCCTGAGACTGGGCTAGTTGCTGCATCTTCGGATCTGAACCAAGCATCGACTTAGCTCCGGTAAAAATGCCTAACAACAACACTAACCAAATGAGAACCTGGGTTAACCCAACGGCTGCAATTGCCAGAATTTTCCCCATCATCAATTGAATTGGCTTCACAGAAGAAATAATTACCTCAACAATACGGTTCTGCTTTTCTTCTGAAACCCCGCGCATTACCATCCCTCCATACATGAAAACAAACATGTAAATAAGGAAACTTGCGGCAAAACCAATGCCCATGGCAATTTCGGTAGAGCCTTTCCGGGCGAGACCATCATCGCCAATTTTGATAGTTTCGACAGAAATATTTGTTTTTGTAGCTTTTAACTGTTCCTCCAAATCAGGAATACCAACACGGGAAATCAATTCAGCCCTCTTTTGGTTCTCTAATACACGCTCCAGTTGTGAATCGATGTGTGATTTCACATCAATAGAAATCTGCTTCTGAGAAGACACCACTACCTTATTGGTTGTAAGGATATTGCCGGGTATTTCAAGAAGGGCATAAAAACCTTTTGCCTGTAAATTATCTTTTATTTTATCGTACTCTTCAGGCTTAATAAATTGGAATTTAGTTGATTTGGAATTTTCAAGTTCCCCAAGAAATATTGATGACCGGTCAACAACTCCAACAAGTTGTTCGCTTGTGCTTTCTTTATTAGCAAGATAAGTTGGAACAACCATTAGGGCTCCCATCAGTATCGGCATCAGCAATGTCATTATCAGGAACGTCTTTTTAGTTACCCGGGTCAGGTATTCTCTCTTGAATATGAGTAATGTTTTATTCATTTCGCTTAAGGTTTTACTTGTTATTTTCGACTACTCTGATAAATACTTCATTCATACTTGGTATGCGTTCGCTGAATGAGACAATTTCAACATGAGGGGTAATTAGCTGCAGCAATTCGTTATTATTGCCCCCCGAATGCTTAATTGTAAGGCTATTGATCCAATCGTCTTCTTTATGCGAAAGAATTTCGAACCCATGGTTCAGCTGTTTTTCAACCGTGGCAAATTCTCCGCGGTAAACAACGTCGAAAGTATTGGTTTTAAAGCTGGCACGCACTTCGTTGATGTTGCCGTCGAGTATTTTTTTCGATTTGTTGATCAACGCAATATGATCGCAAATTTCTTCAACAGAACTCATATTGTGGGTCGAAAAAATAATGGTAGCCCCCTTGTCGCGCAAACTCAATATCTCTTGTTTCAACAGATTGGCATTAATTGGGTCGAAACCACTGAAAGGTTCATCAAAAATCAATAATTTTGGCTCATGGAGAACAGTACAGATAAATTGTACTTTTTGCTGCATCCCTTTCGACAACTCTTGAAGCTTTTTATCCCACCAACTTTCAATCTCAAATTTTTGGAACCAAAATTTAAGTCGTTTCAAGGCTGTTCGCCGGTCTAACCCCTTAAGCTGGGCAAGATACAATGCCTGTTCACCCACTTTCATTTTCTTATAAAGGCCTCGTTCTTCAGGCAAATAGCCAATACGATAAATATCGTTGGCCCCGAGCAGCTTTCCTTCAAAATATACTGCTCCACTGTCGGGGGCTGTAATTTGGTTTATGATACGGATTAAGGTTGTTTTTCCTGCACCGTTCGGGCCTAAAAGACCAAACACTTGCCCCTGGTCAATTGAAAGAGACACATCGGTAAGCGCCTGAAATCCCGAATAATTTTTATTGACATTTTCAATTCTAAAAAATTCCATAGAAGTTTTTTTTTATGACATTATATTGGTATCGCAAAAAAGTTTTTGTTACAAATATTATCTAAAAAATTTTAAGTGGGGTCTGATGGGGTTCTTTAACGAGTGAATTATAAGTAATTTCTTACATTTGAAAATTATAAAGCCACAAAACTTTTGAAAATGGATAGCTTCCGTCCTTTAATTTTAGCATTGTTCCTTGTCTGGAGTACTTTTTCGAGCTTCGGTCAGGAACGTGATTATAGCCAATGGATAAACTTTGGGGGCAACCATACAAGCAAATGGCTACAGATTGCTCCCGGTCAGCTTGGCCCTAACGCGCTCCCTGTACCGCGAATGGATTATGCCAAAGTTGGCAAAATGAACCGTGCTGAACTTGGAGGGCATTTCCACCAAATGAAAGGCGACACCGCAATCAATTCATTTGTAAGCTTCTATTGGGTTATTGCCCCTGGCAGGGCAGCTATCGAAATTTGGGGACAACCCACCGAAACATTTCATATGGACAACGAGATACGCGATAAACGACAAATTTACACTGATGACAACGGTTGGGTAACACAAGCTGGTGACCTAATTATCAGCACTTATGTTCAACTTTTAAATGAAAGAAAATTTATCCCGTCGGTTTCCATCAATTACACCATGAAAACTACTACTGGCAGCAATACCGATGGTCGGTATACCGATGCTGAAATGAATTATTTCTACATGGCAGCGGGAAAAAGTTTCGAATTCAACCGGTTTCTTATCGACGAAATACGGTTGGCTGGCCTCTTAGGCTTCTATGTCTGGCAAACCAACAAAGTAGAAATGGGGCAAGACGAAGGAAAATTATACGAATTTGGCATCCAATTCCGGAAGAAAGAATGGTCGGTTTTTGCAGAGTTCGGGGGATATAACGGATGGGATGCCTATGAATTTATCGACCGCGCCAATGGAACCAACCTGATTGATGATCATAACGACCCTCTTATTATACGTACGCGAGTAGAAAGAAAAATCAAAAGAGTTGAGTTACACGTTGAGTATCAAACAGGTTTTCGCGACTACCACTACCAATCATTTAAACTTGGAGCCGTTTTAACTTTCGACCCAAGAAAATTTTGAAAAAGAAGTAACGGGATCTACTCTTTCACATAAGCCAGCATCAGGTCTTCGAAAGTAAAGAGACCGATCCCCTTATCTACAAGATTTTCAGCGACAAAAAGCACACCATTCCCAAAAGCCTCACGCGAAATTGACTCATGAATAAGGCGAACGGTTTGATAAGGAAATCCAAAAATTATTTCGTGCTTTCCAACAATTCCCCCAACACGAACGGAATTAATATCAGATTTTTCCAAATCGAGCGACTCGGCAATTTTAACAGCAGTCCCCGAAACCCCTTCTTTTCCTTTAAAATGCTCTTCAATAATTTCAATATCTACCCAAGGAGCAATCCTCTTTAAAAACTTTGCCGAAAACAACAGAAAGTTAACGCCTAAAGTAATGTTCGGCGACCAAAACACAGTTGTCGTTTTTGCAAGCTCTGATAAAAACATTTTTTCTTTCTCGCTATAGTGCGAAATAGCTGAGATTATTTTTATTCTTCTTTTGGCTGCTGCTTCTCCGTAAGCATAAATACCCGTTGCTGAAGAGAAATCGATTATTATATCGACCGGGTGATTATCGAGGAGCTCGTCAATTGAAGTATTTGAACTGGAATATACTTCTCCTTCAGCATCGTTTTCAATGCCAAGATACTCCGCAACACGTCTTTTTTCCAAAAGAGTCTTTTGCCTATATACCCACATTAGACTACATTTCTCGCTTGCAAGCAAAACTGAAGCAACAGCCTTTCCTGTCCGGCCAAACCCGATTAAACCTATCCTCATTTCACTATCTTTTATATTTAATATTATGATTTATTTGATCAATTCTATAAAATTACAAAAAATAATGAAAATCAAAAATGGCTTTATATTCTGAACATCAAATCATTAATAGATTAATAACTTTATTTCTGGAACAACCATGGGTTAACAACTTTTTCGAGTGCCGCAATACCTTGTACCCATGATAAGAAAATCCCATAATTAGTAACTGGCACTCCTACTTGCCGAAGATCACGTAATCGGGCCTGTAATTTTTGATGACTGATCATGCATCCTCCGCAATGAATAATCAGTTTATACTTTTCGAGGGAACTGTTCGATTGAAATTCCCGACCAAAATTATGCTCTACAACAACACCAGGAAAGCGTTTTGAAATAATAGCAGGAATTTGAACCGTCCCGATATCTTCATTTACCCTTGAATGGTTACAGGCTTCAGCAATCAACACTTTATCACCAGTCTTTAAGGTTTCGAGGGCTTTAACCCCATTATAAAACTCAGCTAAGCGTCCTTTGCTCGTGTAATTAATCATCATCACCGAAAAGGTCGTAAGCAAAATATCATCTGAAACCCAGCGTGACATAATGTCAATAGCCTGAGAATCAGTAATTATTGCATGTGGCTTATCCGTAAAACTATTGATAAACCTTTGAAAACGTTCTTTCTCGGTATTCGACTCATTCACTGCACCTCGAGCTTTTGATAGGTCGAGACGGTATGCTACTGGAAACGCCCAGTTACGGGTAATATATTCCATTGCCAAAGCCTGAGGACGAAGAAAACGGCCATCAGGGGTTTCTTCATCCATAGGAATTATTAACACATAATACTTGTTCGCATCAACAAATGGCAGCAAAGGCATGGGCTTGAAATCAGGTTCAAAATTTGCCAGAATAAAATCGATAAGTGGCTGCCGAAAAGTTACATCTACAGCAACCAATGAAAACACAGGAATGAGAATCCCCGCCAACAATTTTTCCTTGCACTGTACAATTACATCATCATCAAAGGGGTTGAAAAGATTAAAAATAATGACAACCTGTTTATCGAGTTCTCTGGCCATTCCAATAATTTCATTTTCATAAGTAAAATTGCTGGTTGATGGATCGATAACAACAAGAACCAAATCGCATTCTTTAATCAGCTGCAAAGTTTTAGCTCGCTTTTTTTCACCAAGAACGTCGGGTTCATCAACTCCTGCAGTATCAAAAAGCCGGGTCGGACCCAGTCCGTGAATTTCCATGAGCGACATTTTCACATCAGCAGTCGTGCCAGGGGTAGCATCGGCAATCGACGTTTCCTGTTGCGTGAGAAGATTCATCAGGGTACTTTTCCCCGAGTTCATTTTTCCGAAAATACCGATATTGCTATATTCCAACATAATCAATAAAAGAAAGCAAAAATTATACTTAAAAAACGGCTAAAGAGATCATTATAAAATGGAAAGCGAATATGAATACTAAAAAGGAACATCATTTTTCGCATTTCTGTTTTAAATAGAACAAAGAAAAGCTAAATTTACTTGAAATTGTTGAGCAAAATACGAATGGAATTTCTCATTTTTTTCAATGTAGATTGAAGAAAAATTTTAGTTTTGTAGATTGAAGATTAAGTAATGAAAAAGGTTGCAGTATTTCCGGGTTCGTTTGATCCGTTTACTATCGGACATGAGTCGGTGTTGAAAAGGGCATTACCATTATTCGACAAGATTGTAGTGATGCTTGGGGTAAACAATACGAAAAAAACGCTTTTCAGCATCGAGAGCAGAAAAATGATGATTGAGGAGATTTTTTCCGGCGAACCGAAAGTAGAGGTATATATTTACGATGGATTAACTGTTGACTTTTGCAAGCAAATTGGGGCAACTCATATATTACGTGGGCTACGCACCTCTGCCGACTTTGAATATGAAAGGGCTATTGCTCAGGTTAATAAGAAAATGTTTCCACCTATTGAAACCTTTTTTCTGCTGACAATGCCTGAGCATACACCAATCAATTCATCGGTTGTGCGCGATATTATTACACATGGGGGCGATGTGAGTTTATTTGTCCCCGAAAAATTGGATTTAAATAAATATTTACGAAATGGGGATGTTAAATAAGATTCTGACTTTAATAGTTCTAACGCTTCTTTTCGGCACAACATTGAAAGGTGCTGAAATACGTTTTACTGCTACTGAGTATGCCGGGAGTTCTTTCACATTTTATACCGTTCCCAATTTTCTCACCGACAAACAGGAGATTATTGCCGAAGGTGTTGTGGATGAAAAAGGAGAATTCAAGGCCGAAATTAAAGTGGAAAGCACCATTCCTGTATACAGCGAATTTGGCGTTTATAAAGGTTGGTTTGTTGCCGATCCAAATGTTTCCTATGAATTAATCCTTCCACCTAAAGAAGAAAAGAAAAGTTCGAATCCGTATTTCAAGCCGATACCAAAAATATTGGGAATAAAGAATCCCTCCCCAGAATCAACAAATTTATTGGTCGATAACTTTATGAGGCAATATAATTTCCTCATGAATCGCAACATGAACCAGATTTTCTACAGACGTTCTATAGAAACATCTGAGAAAGTTGTAGATTCACTGAAAGCAAAATTCCCCGAAACCAACAACCTCTACTTTGAACAGTTCAAGACCTACAAATATGCCTACATTAAATATATGGCCTTGATACAAGACCCAACCCCAGTTATCCAGGAGTTTTTTGTTGACAAACCAATCCTATACCACCATCCGGAGTACAGTGAACTCTTCGATAAACTATTTACCAAATACTTACAATATGCTACACAACAAGTCGATGGACAAAAGACAAGTGTCATGCTCAATTCCGGCTCTTACGATCAATTATTAGATTGGCTTACCCTTGATATGGGCTTCGACGTTCCGCTTTCAGAAGCCATAATATTAAAAGGGATAAAGCCACTCTTCTATTCAAAAAAATTCAATACGGTAGGGCTGTTCAATCTTTTGCAAAAAATTACCGATACTTCGGAATTGACAATTCATCAAACAACATCGAACAAAGTTTTCAACGAACTTGCCCGTACAATGTATGGCGCTCTTGCACCAGAGCTCTCGCTGCTCGACACTAACGGGAATATTGTAGGCTGGGAAAACTTTGAAGGAAAATATGTTTATCTGTGCTTCACCCGATCTGACAATGAAAAATTCATACCTCATAAAGATTTGATGAAGGAATTTTACCAGAAATACAAGGACAACCTTGCTCTGGTTATTGTAATTGAAGATGAAGACTTTGAGAAAAACGCCGAAGCATTAAATGCGACAGGTTTTGAGTGGACAGTATTGCGAGGCATGTCGAGACGTGAAGTGTATGAATCATTTAACGTCCGTATTATGCCAACATATTTCCTCATTGACCCACAAGGCAGGCTCGCTGGTTCACAGGCTCCTTGGCCCGATGAAAATTTCGAAATGCAATTTGCAAATATCCTCAAATCGGCTCAGAGCGAATAAAGCGTTCAAATACTGTCAGCAACGATTTCCAAGTATTGGGCAATACCTTCGATTTTACTTCATCCCGGGTAAACCAGTAAGCCTCGGTAATATCTTCATCTACCTGAGGTACCAATCGCCGAACTCCCTCATACACCATTGAATACCAATGTGTTTTCTTCAAAACCCATATATCTTGTTTTTTGGGATGCTGATAGATATGAAAAGTATGCAAAACGAACCCATGTTCGATTAGCGGAAAAATCCCACATTCTTCCTCAACTTCACGCAAAGCCGTCTGAGCAGGTTCTTCACTTTTCTCCATTTTTCCTTTTGGCAAGTCCCACTTGCCCCATCGCTTAATACACAACAACTTTCCTTCAGAATTTAACACAAGTCCACCAGCAGCATCAATTCCCTGAAAAAGATTATTGAAAAGCCTCCAGGCAATTTCATCACTTTCAGAAAAGAAATACATGTCACGCAACATAGGGTCGCCAAGGAAAATCTGCCATGCATTGCCAGCTTCTTTAGAGTCAGTCACATAAAAAGAAGGACTATTATCTATTCTAGAATTTTTGGAACCAGCACCACAATATATGATCCGGTCATTAAAAAAAACTTTGTACATTTGGCCAAAATTAAAAGGAAAAACAATGAACGATTATCAGCTTGAAGTAACAAAAAAACTTTTAGAAATTAATACAATAAAAATACAACCTTCATCGCCTTTCACATGGGCATCGGGTTGGCTTTCGCCTATATATTGCGACAACCGTAAAGTGCTGTCGTACCCAGCCACAAGAACATTTATTTGCGACCAATTTGTCCGCATCATAAAAGAAAAATACCCTCAGGCCGAGATAATTGCCGGTGTTGCTACCGGAGCTATAGCTCATGGGGTGTTAGTGGCCGAGAAACTTGGATTGCCCTTTGTTTACGTTCGCAGCAAACCCAAAGATCATGGACTGGAAAACCTCATTGAAGGTGATTTACAGGTTGGACAAAAAGTTGTAATCATTGAAGATCTTGTTTCTACAGGAGGAAGCAGTCTAAAAGCTGCTGAAGCATTGAGCAATTTTGGCGGTGATGTTCTGGGTATGGTTGCTATTTTCACCTACGATTTTCCCGTGGCAAATGAAAACTTCAAAAAAGCAGGAGTTGAGTTAAGCACGCTTAGTAACTATCAAACCCTTATAAAATTAGCATTCGATGAGGGCGAAGTAACCCTTGAAGAAATGGAAAACCTTCAAAACTGGAGAAAAAACCCGGCTGAATGGGGCAGATAATAATCATTTGCAAATTATAACATTAGCCGGATCACACGATACCGGCTTTTTCATAGATATATAAAAAATGGGCACAAGTAAATTTGTTAGCGACGTTAAAATAATTAAACACAACAATATTGTGGTGTACAATTTTTTAAGCGACTTTAATAACCTTCGTTTACTGTTCAATGAATATACCCTGGCGCAATTATCGAAACAATTGCCCAACATGGAAATAACCAATTGTGTATGCGACGCTGACAGTTGTTTGTTCACCCTCTCGAATAACAGTCAGGGGGGCGTGAAGATAATCGAACGTGAATGTCCCAAAACCATAAAACTAACCGGCGAAGGTAAGCTGCCATTCGAAATGTTATTTTGGATTCAACTATTGCCAACATCGGCTTACGAAACAAAAATCAGGTTAACTCTTCATGCCGAACTTAACATGATGCTCAAAATGCTGGCAGGGAAAAAATTAAAAGACGGCTTAGACAAAATTGCCGATGCTCTCACTATGCTTCCTTATCACTAACAATTATGCAATAAATGAGATTTCTTTCATAGCATATGAATTCAACTCACCACTTTCTTTTAAAACAATAAGATGCCCATAAGGGTTAATCCCAGTAATTTTTCCGGTAAATTGCCCTTCACAATCAGAAAAAACAGACGTAACCCCAAACCGATAAAGTTTGCTAATGTATTCTTCATCAATATACTGCAAATTGCCAGACTTTAATTGTTGATACCATTTATTTATCAAATCAATCATCAACAGCACAACCTCATCGATAATAAACTCCCGATCAACCTCGAGCGCCAGCGAAGTTGGATTAGGCACACCTGAGCTAAAAACTTTCTGATTAACGTTCAAACCAATCCCTGCCACAGCCCAATTAATTTTACTTCCCAGAATTGCGTTTTCGAGCAGAATACCTGCCACCTTTTTCTGTCCTATATAAATATCATTTGGCCATTTAATAGACACATTATCTGCATATAATGAAACTAATTCGTGAATAGCCAAGGCAATAGTCTTTGACAATAAAAATTGAAATTGAATTGGCAGAAACGTAGGGTAGAAAACCATGCTGGCCAAAATATTCTTTCCTGTTTCACTCTGCCATGAGTTATTCACCTGACCACGACCAGCTGTTTGGTTTTCGCTTAAAACCAAAGTCCCTTCAGTCCAATTTTCTGTTTCAAGCCTTGCAGTGGCATAGTTATTGGTCGAATCAACAGACAGTAATTTTATGATTGGATTAAAAGAATTTACTGACATAATTTCAGGTGTATTAATTAGGTAAAAAGATTAATTTTGCAAAGTGCTAAAATACAAATATGGATCAAACAAATAACAACACATCAAATACATTAATTGACGCAATTGTTGAAGGAGTAAGACGAAAAAAGGGAGAAAGCATTGTTGACCTTGACATGATAATGCTAGAAAATTCACAATGTGACCACTTTATAATCTGCCACGGAAATTCAAACACCCAAGTTGAAGCAATAGCCCGTTCAGTTGAAGAAACAGTAGAAGAATATACAGGGCAAAATGCATGGCATGCGGATGGTTACAGAAACGCTCAATGGATTTTGCTCGACTATTCTGATGTAATGGTTCATGTATTTCAAAAGGAATTCCGTAACCATTATGATCTTGAATCACTCTGGGCAGATGCACAAATAAACATTTACAAATCAGAAAATTAGATAAGAAATGGCTGAAGATAATTCGAAAAAAAATAACCAGCAGAGCAAGGATCAGGAACAACCCCAAAAACAGGATCCAAACCTTAAAATGAAGCCAAACAATGGTAAAGGTAAGTTCAATATGACCTTCTTTTATCTGGCCTTAATTCTCATTCTACTGGGAATAAATTTATTCATGAGTGGAAACAAAGCCGTTGAAACCACTTGGCACGAGGTTAAAACAACAATGTTGAAGAATAACGACATTCAGAAAATTGTTATTATAAATAATACCAATGCCAATGTTTACCTCAAAGAAGAAAGTTTTGAAAAATACAAAGATAAGATGGGAATTAGCGGGTTTAACAAGCCCAGCAAGCATGGCCCACAGTTTTACTTTGTTATCGGCTCGGTTGATAAGTTTGAAGAAAATTTAGAAAAAGCACAACAGGAATATGGCATATCAGACAGTAATTACGTGTCTCCATCATACAATAATCCTTTCGATTGGGGAAGTGTCATCAGCTTTTTACTGCCAATAGCGATCATTATTTTTTTCTATTGGTTTATTTTCAGAAGGATGTCAAAAGGAGGCGGAGGCCCGGGCGGAAATATTTTCTCGGTAGGAAAATCACAAGCGAAGCTCTTCGACAAAGACCAAAAAGTATCTACCACTTTTAAAGATGTTGCTGGTCTTTCAGAAGCGAAACAAGAAATTGAAGAAATTGTATCCTTCCTTAAAAACCCTTCGAAATACACAAAACTGGGAGGTAAAATACCCAAAGGTGCATTGCTTGTTGGCCCTCCGGGAACAGGTAAAACTTTGTTAGCCAAAGCAGTGGCTGGCGAAGCAAACGTGCCGTTTTTCTCAATGTCGGGCTCCGATTTTGTGGAAATGTTTGTTGGGGTTGGTGCATCACGCGTTCGTGACCTCTTCAAACAAGCCAAAGAAAAAGCCCCGTGCATTGTGTTTATCGATGAAATTGATGCCATTGGCCGTGCCCGTGGAAAGAACCCGAATATGGGGTCAAACGATGAACGAGAAAACACTCTTAACCAATTACTTACCGAAATGGACGGGTTCGACACGAACTCGGGGGTAATCATTTTGGCAGCCACTAACCGTGCCGATATTCTTGATCGGGCATTGATGCGCGCTGGCCGTTTCGATCGCCAGATACATGTTGAACTCCCCGACTTGAACGAAAGAAAAGAAATATTCAATGTTCACCTGCGTCCAATAAAAATATCGGAAGAAATAAACTCCGATTTCCTCTCCAAGCAAACACCAGGATTCTCCGGAGCCGACATAGCTAACGTATGTAACGAAGCCGCCTTGATTGCTGCACGAAATAACCATGAAAAAGTTGAAAAACAAGACTTTATGTCAGCTGTCGACCGTATTGTTGGTGGCTTGGAGAAGAAGAACAAAATAATTTCCATCGAAGAGAAAAGGACAATTGCATATCACGAAGCTGGGCATGCTACGGTGAGCTGGCTACTTGAACACGCCCATCCTTTGGTAAAAGTAACCATTGTACCTCGCGGGAAAGCACTTGGAGCAGCATGGTACCTGCCTGAAGAACGGTCTATTACAACAAAAGAGCAAATGCTCGACGAAATGTGTGCTACCTTGGGTGGCCGCGCTGCAGAAGAACTTGCGTTCAGCAGTATTTCTTCGGGAGCCCAAAACGACCTTGAGCGAGTTACTAAACAAGCCTATGCTATGGTCTGCTATTTTGGCATGAGTGAAAAAGTGGGCAACCTGAGTTACTACGATTCCTCAGGGCAATCAGACTATGGTTTCACCAAACCATACAGCGAGAAAACGGCAGAACTTATTGACGAAGAAATTAAAAACCTAATTGGTGAGGCTTATGTGCGTGCAAAAGAAGTACTATCGGCCAATTCAACCGGACACAAAAAACTAGCAGATAGGCTTCTGGAGAAAGAAGTTATTTTTAGCGATGATTTGGAAGAAATCTTCGGCCCAAGAAATAGTTCGCTACAGCATGCCATTGCCGATGAGTCGGTGATCATTAACAGCTCGAGTAACGAACAATCAGAAAAAGCATAATTAATCTCTATCAAGAAAACAGAGCCGGGAAAGAAAAAAGCTTGCCCGGTTCTTTTTTGGTTATATTAAATCAATTTACTCGGTAAGCCCATTTTTTTTGACTATCTTAACCAATAAAAAAAGATTAAAAGCATTGTCATGGAAAAAGATTGGAAACAGGTATTTTTGACCGGTGAATTGTATCAGGCAGAAATAGCGAGGGAACTACTGGAAATGAATGGCATTGAAGCAGTAATACTCGACAAAAAAGATAAAGTTTACCAAGTATTTGGAGACATCGAAGTGTATGTAAATGAAACTGACGAGGCTAAAGCGCTCGAAATTCTAAAAAACCTGAAAAGTTGAAAAAGCTATTAATTCGCTCATTAACCGGAATACTATACGCTACAGTACTTATTGGGGCTTTGTTTGTTAGCCGGTTTACGTTTTTTGCCCTTTTTGCAATTGTTCTCGCTTTTACACTTTGGGAATTTTATCGCCTATGTTATTTAAACGGCTATGAGCCACAAGTTTATAGCGGAATCACCTTTGGGTTACTTTTTTATGCGGGTATGTTTCTGCTTCAATACAATCTTTTTACTTTTCAGGAAATATTTCCCTTTGGGCTTTTAGTTCTACTTATACCTTTTGCCGAACTAACCAGAAAAAAGAAAGAACCCATTGAAAACATGGCACTTACTTTTGCTGGCATCATGCTCACTGCTATTCCATTCTCTTTTTTTAACCTTATTCCTAACCCTCTAAACAATGAATCAGGGGCATACAATCCATGGCTAATGATTGGAGTTTTTGTCATTATTTGGACTAACGACACCGGGGCATATTTAATTGGAAGTATGATTGGGAAAAACAAACTTGCAGAGAAAATCTCTCCAAATAAAACATGGGAAGGAGCTATTGGTGGAGCTGTATTTGCCATCCTCTTTGCCATTCTCTATTTCCATTTTACAAATTTATTCACGCCTTCCGAAACTGTTTTTATCTCTCTTGCAACAGTAATTGCAGGTACTATGGGTGACCTAACCGAATCTATGATTAAAAGAAATTTCAACGTAAAAGATTCGGGCAATATGCTCCCCGGACATGGAGGGCTTCTCGACCGGTTCGATAGCCTGCTTTTCGCTGCTCCGGTATACTATGTAATGATTATAAGCTTCTTAAAATAATTGATTATGAAAATTCACAAAGAAGGTCTCGTTTCACTTTTTGTAGTTGCAGCATTCATATTAATAGTTGATTACATTGTTTTACAATTAACAAACGAGAAACTAATTGTATATCCTTTACTTATTGCTTCACTGTTACTTTATCTCTTTGTTCGTCACTTTTTTAGGGTGCCCAATCGACAATCAATTGAGGATGTAAATGGCATCATATCTCCTTGCGACGGAAAGATTGTAGTAATTGAAGATGTATTTGAGAAAGATTTCCTCCAATGTGAGTGTAAACAAATTTCAATCTTCATGTCACCACTCGATGTTCACATCAATTGGTTTCCTGTGGGTGGGAACATTCTTCATGCTTCGCGCACAAAAGGTAGTCATTTGGTCGCTTGGGCTCCAAAATCATCAACACACAACGAACGTTCGACAGTCTTAATTGAAACTGCCGATAACAAAAAAATATTAGTACGCCAAATAGCAGGGGCAGTTGCCCGTCGTGTAGTTTGCTATGCCAAAGAAGGCACCTATGCCCAACAAAACGGACATCTTGGGTTTATAAAATTTGGATCTCGAGTCGATCTTTATATTCCAAACGACTACGAAATCAAAGTAGCACTTGATGAAAAAGTAATAGGATCACAATCCGTAATTGCCAGACTAAAGAAATGACAACTCAAAATAAACAAAAATGGTACAGCTTTGTACCAAGCTTTTTCACCTCGATGAATTTGGTTTGCGGTGTTATTGCCACCTACCTCTCGTTTGAAGGAAAAATAAATATTGCCCTCGCACTTATGATTATTGCCGCTCTTTTCGACTTTATTGATGGTTTTGTAGCCCGGCTTTTAAAAGTATCAGGTGATTTTGGCAAAGAGCTCGATTCGTTGGCCGACGTTATTTCTTTTGGTTTTGTACCGGGAGCCATGTTATTCTATATACAGAAAAGCCACATTCAGGATTTTCACCTTGGCGCTGAACTATCTTTTTTACAATGGATTATATTACTATCGACTGTTTTAATCCCTGTCTTTTCATCACTAAGGTTAGCAAAGTTTAATATCGACGAACGGCAAAAAAGTGAATTCATTGGACTTCCAACACCTGCAAATGCCCTATTTATTGCAGCCCTTAGTTATACGTTTGTCTATCAGCCTGAACATTGGCTATCAACCCTTAATAACCCGTTAATCATCGTAGCCGTTATTGTCGTATTTTCGTTTCTTCTAGTCTCAGAAATTCCGCTTTTCGCGTTAAAATTTAAAAGCTTTTCATTGAAGGGGAACGCCATACGATATATATTCATTGTATTGGCTTGCTTTGTTTTGATCTTATTTAAAATACCAGGGCTTTCATTGGTTATCGTATTATACATCGTGACATCGATTATTACTAAACTCTTTAAAGCCTGACTTAGCGGCTATAATTTTCCAACCTCGGCATAACCAGACATTGCAAGAAATTGCGACTCCCAATTATTAGGGGAGTAGAATTGAAGACAATGCAGAATTGCAAAAAATATTACCTTTGCGCCAAAATATTTTTTACGTAATGAGCAATAACGGCAGATACGATTTACGAGGCGTTTCAGCATCGAAAGAAGATGTTCACAATGCTATAAAAAACATTGATAAAGGACTGTTCCCTAATGCCTTCTGCAAAATTGTCCCCGACTTTTTGGGCGGAGACACTGATTGGTGTAATATTATGCATGCCGACGGAGCCGGAACAAAATCATCGCTTGCCTACCTTTACTGGAAAGAAACAGGCGACCTCTCTGTTTGGAAAGGGATTGCGCAAGATGCCTTGATTATGAATATCGACGACTTGCTCTGCGTTGGTGCAACAAACAATATTTTACTTTCATCGACGATTGGGCGGAACAAAAACAAAATTCCGGGTGAAGTAATTGCAGCAATAATCAACGGCACCGACGAACTTTGTGCAGAACTCTCCAGTATGGGTGTCACCATTATCCCTACAGGAGGCGAAACTGCCGATGTTGGCGATGTTGTACGAACCATTATAGTTGATTCTACGGTAACCTGCCGTATGAAGCGCGACGAGGTGGTTGATGCGGGAAACATCAGACCAGGCAATGTAATCGTAGGGTTGGAATCTTCAGGCCAGGCAACATATGAAAAATCATACAACGGAGGAATGGGCAGCAACGGCCTCACTTCAGCCCGCCACGATGTTTTTGCCAACTATCTGGCAACAAAATACCCCGAAAGTTTCGACCACGAAGTTCCTTCAAACTTAGTATACTCAGGGAGCTACAAACTCACACAAACAATTGATAAACTGGGAATTGATGCCGGGAAACTGGTTCTTTCGCCCACCCGCACCTATGCTCCGGTAATTAAACGGATTCTCGACCAATTCAGAAAACAGATCGACGGAATGATCCACTGCTCGGGTGGTGCTCAAACTAAAGTGCTTCATTTCATCAACAATGCCCACGTTATCAAAGACAATCTCTTTCCCACCCCACCCTTGTTTGAAATAATTCAACAAGAATCAAGTACTGAATGGAAAGAAATGTACAAGGTTTTCAATATGGGGCACCGGTTCGAAATTTATACGAGTCCCGAAATTGCCGAAGAAATTATTGCTATCTCACGCTCATTTAATATCGATGCCCGAATAATTGGAAGGGTTGAACCTTTCACAGGAAAGAAGCTCACCATAAACTCGTTATACGGAATCTTCGAATATTAGCTGACGACATGTAAGATGAATCTGGAGAAAAAGCAGTATTCATTCGACGAAAAACCGAATAAATTAAGATCAATACACAAAGAATACAATTAAGTATATGGCAGACAGAAGCTTATTAGAGAAATTTGAAGCAATAAAATTCAGGTTCGACGAAATTGGTCAACAAATCACCGACCCAGACGTTATGAAAGACATGAAACGGTTTGTAAAGCTGAACCAAGAATACAAGCGTCTGGAAGAGTTAGTAATTGCCTTTTCAGAATATAAAAATATTGTTGACAATATTGAATCATCGAAAGAACTTCTGTCTACTGAAACCGATGAGGAAATGCGGGAAATGGCTCGCGAAGAAATAGAAACACTCGAGGGACAAGTAGAACCCAAAGAAAAAGAAATCAAACTTTTGCTAGTTCCTGCTGACCCTGAAGACGGCAAAAATGCAATACTCGAAGTTCGTGCCGGAACAGGTGGCGATGAGGCCAGTATCTTTGCTGGCGACCTTTTCCGTATGTACTCAAAGTTTTGTGAGCGAAAAGGATGGCGCCTCGAAGTAACAAACGTTAGCGAAGGAACAGCTGGCGGATACAAGGAAATTGTTGCCAAAGTATCAGGCGAAGGTGTATACGGAATCTTAAAATACGAATCAGGTGTACACCGGGTACAACGTGTGCCCCAAACTGAAACCCAAGGTCGCGTTCATACATCTGCTGCATCGGTTGCCGTACTGCCCGAAGCTGAAGAATTTGATGTTGAACTGAAAGAAAGCGACATTAGAAAAGACACATACTGTTCTTCGGGGCCTGGCGGGCAAAGTGTTAACACCACATATTCAGCCATTCGCTTAACACACATACCAACAGGCATTGTGGTAACTTGTCAAGATGAAAAGTCGCAGATTAAGAACCTCGCCAAGGCAATGGGCGAGTTGCGGACTCGTATCTACAACATGGAGTATCAAAAGTACATTGATGAAATTGCCTCAAAACGGAAAACAATGGTATCAACAGGCGACCGTTCGGCAAAAATACGCACCTACAACTGGCCACAAGGTCGTGTCACCGATCACAGAATCGGACTGACTCTTTATAATTTACCAGCAATCATCGATGGAGATATTTCTGAAATAATAGAAAAACTTCAGATTGAAGAAAATGCTGAACGCTTGAAAGAAAGTGAAATTTAAAATTTGGGTTCTGCCTTTTCTTAGTTTTTCTCGTTACTGATCTGTTAAGGGGGAAAAAAGATTTAGCTAATCTAAAGTTTGAACATATGATTAAACTCCGGCTAATACCCGTTGTTATTTGTATTAAAAATATTCGACTCTATAATTACCACACTCTCCATCAGGGCTTTAACCATTTTCTTTTGAGAAGAACGTTTGTTGGGAGATTCATAGATTCGTTCAGTTCGGCCCATGTATCCTTGAAGCAAACGCGCATTCTGAAGAAAGTCAATAGCTTCTGTATATTTTATTTCCAATCCTCTGTTTGAAACTATACCTACCAAATTGGCATCAGTATCGAAAATTGGAGAACCAATCATCCCGTATCTAAAAGGCATTTCAATCAACATATTCGTTGAAGATGCAGAGGCTGGTATTACTTTCCCTGAAAAATATTCAGGGTTAATGAGTATATCGCTTGCAGCACCCGGATAACCGACAGAAAAAACGGTTGACTCACTAATCGGTTTGATATTAGTGTAACCAAAAGGCAACTGGGTAAAAGGAGAAAAAGACTTGTCGGTAACCTGAAGAATAACCAGATTAGTCTCTTCTTCTTCTCCAACAATCACCGCAGGCAACGAAAACGCTTTTCCATTTTTATACCCTTTTACCCGAATATCTCCGGCTCCAGAAACAACATCATATGTAGTTAATATTCTGCCTGTTGTAGAAATAAAAAAACCTGACCCCCTACCTACCCAATAGTCTTTAAGATTTTTTTGTTCCGTATTTAGGAACTGACGGAATACAAAATTATCGAATGTCGCCTCCCCTCTTGACCGGGAAATAAAACCAATTTTACTCCCTGCAAAATCAGGAACGGACATTACCGTTTCAATTGAATTGTTTATTTCAAAAATCAAATCTTTATTTTTCCGAATAATAGAGACCTCATTCTCTACCTGATTTTTCTTAGAAATAGGAATTCGTGTATCGCCATACTGTTTAACCTGTCCATCTTTTACTAATGAAATTGAATAGTATTCTCCATAAAGAATTTCTATCACTAAATAGTTCTTTTCATCCTTCCAGCCTAAAACGACACCAAGACGCGATGTTTTTTCCGTAGTTGGAATAACGGTATGTAATTCAAAATCATTGCTTAAATCGATTGGGAGCGGAGACTCGAAAATAGAGAACTTCTCTGTTTTATTACTGCTCAGCAATAATTTACCTCCAGCAACTCCAATGCTATCGCTCCCCCAACATCCGCTGTAAGTATCAAACTGGTCACTCCAAGAAGCAAGACATTGCGATGAATTGTCACAATTGATCGTAAAAACATTCTGACCATTTCTTTTTACAGAATAAGAAGTAAGGCTTCCTGCTTCGTCAAAAAGCATCACCGAACCGGTTTTGCACCCTTGGTTTGGAGTTATCTCCCCCCTGACAATTGCCTTTAACACATTGCCTGTGTAATATTGAAAAAAATAGTTGGAATCGGGAACACTAACACCGTTAACATAGTAATTCATACGCGACAAACGACCGGAAGTATCATAAATCGATCTCCAACCAAACCTGACCTGTGCAAACAAATTTGCAGCCAGTAAAACCAACAAAAGTGTTAAAATTATCCGATGCATTAATCGCCTTATTGTAACGCTTCAATTTAAAAAGAAAATTTCAAATATCTTTTATCAAAATAGCTGAAATAAGCACTAAAAGAAAAAACATCAAAATATCATACTTTTATTAATAATTTTTGAATATTGATAATTAAAATCTCTTTTTACTTTCATTATAAAATTTAAAACAAGATTTTAGCATACATCAAAAAATGATGCGAGAACAAACCCCATTAAGCAAAAAAATAGTTGACTGACTTACTTTTTTGAAACAAATAGTATTAAGCACTTGTTGTAAAATGTAATATGTTTTCAATCGCTATCTATTTTATATAATATATATGAGCTCAATTTTCGATTTCGATCTTATAACTGGTGTATATCAAACATTTACCACAAAAGTTGATATTGCCCGAAAACAGTTAAAAAGGCCATTAACTTACACTGAAAAAATTTTGTACGCCCATCTTTTTGATCAAGCCGATCTAAAAGATTTCAAACGGGGTTCCGACTATGTCGATTTTGCGCCCGACCGTGTAGCCATGCAAGATGCAACGGCTCAAATGGCACTGCTTCAATTTATGCAGGCAGGTAAAAATAAGGTTGCAGTTCCTTCAACCGTTCATGCCGACCACCTGATTCAAGCACACATTGGTGCCGACAAAGATTTACAGGAAGCACTCAATAAAAACAACGAAGTGTATAACTTCCTCGAATCGGTATCAAACAAATACGGTATCGGTTTTTGGAAACCTGGTGCTGGGATTATACATCAGGTAGTGCTCGAAAACTATGCTTTCCCTGGTGGAATGATGATCGGTACTGACTCGCACACCGTGAATGCAGGAGGACTTGGAATGATTGCCATTGGCGTGGGCGGTGCCGATGCCGTTGATGTGATGGCCGGAATGGCCTGGGAATTGAAAATGCCGAAACTCATCGGGATTAAGCTCACAGGAAAACTGAATGGTTGGGCTGCCCCTAAAGATATTATTTTAAAAGTGGCTGGAATCCTTACCGTAAAAGGAGGAACAGGTGCCGTAGTTGAATATTTTGGTGAAGGGGCACAATCCATTTCCTGTACCGGAAAAGGAACCATTTGCAACATGGGTGCAGAGATTGGGGCCACCACATCAACCTTTGGATACGACGACTCTATGCGCCGTTATCTCGAAGCAACTGGAAGAAAAGAAGTGGTTGAAGCTGCCGACAAAGTGGCCGATTACCTTACCGGTGATCCCGAAGTGTACGCAAATCCTGAGAAATATTTCGATCAGGTCATTGAAATCAATCTGTCGGAACTTGAACCGCATCTGAATGGCCCGTTTACTCCCGATTTAGCTACGCCAATCAGCAAAATAAAAAAGGAAGCTGAAAAGAACGGTTGGCCAACCAAAGTTGAAGTGGGATTGATTGGTTCCTGTACCAACTCATCATACGAAGATATTTCGCGCGCAGCGTCACTTGCACAACAGGCCGTTGACAAAAGACTGAAAGCGAAAGCCATGTACACCATTACTCCTGGATCTGAACTTGTCCGATACACCATTGAACGCGACGGATTTATCGACACTTTTAGCAAAATTGGCGGCAATGTGTTTGCCAATGCCTGTGGGCCTTGTATTGGGCAGTGGCACCGTGAAGGTTCTGAAAAGGGAGAAAAAAACACTATTGTGCATTCGTTTAACCGCAACTTTGCAAAACGAGCTGACGGAAATCCCAATACCTACGCTTTCGTTGCTTCGCCCGAGTTGGTTACGGCTTTGGCCATTGCCGGCGATTTAACGTTCAACCCGATTACCGACACACTGGTTAATGAAGAAGGAAAAGCCGTGAAACTCGATCCGCCAACAGGCTGGGAACTTCCTGTTAATGGATTCGATGTAGAAGATGCTGGTTACCTTGCTCCTGCCGAAGATGGCAGTGGTGTTGAAGTGATCGTGAAGCCCGATTCGCAACGCTTGCAACTGCTCGATTCGTTCCCTGCATGGGACGGCAAAAATATTACAGGCGCAAAATTGCTCATCAAGGCAAAAGGCAAATGCACTACCGACCATATTTCAATGGCTGGTCCCTGGTTGAAGTTCCGTGGCCATCTCGACAACATTTCGAACAACTGCTTGATTGGCGCAGTAAATGCTTTCAATGGCGAAACCAACAAGGTGAAAAGTCAACTTACAGGTGAATACGGCGAAGTGCCTGCCGTTCAACGCTCATACAAAGCTGCGGGAATCCCAACAATTGTGGTTGGCGACCACAACTATGGCGAAGGCTCGTCGCGCGAACATGCGGCCATGGAACCTCGTCATTTGGGAGTGAAAGCCGTACTCGTAAAATCGTTTGCACGCATTCACGAAACCAACCTGAAGAAACAAGGAATGCTGGCATTAACTTTCAGCAACGAAGCCGATTACGACAAAATTCAGGAAGACGACACGATCAACTTTCTCAACCTCGATAAGTTTGCCCCGGGCAAACAAATTGAACTGGAGCTAGCACATTCTGATGGATCGAAAGAGATAATTGCAGTGAACCACACTTACAACGAACAGCAGATTGGCTGGTTCAAAGCCGGCTCGGCGTTGAATCTGATTAAGTTACAAGGAAAATAGTAGTAAGGGCGACCCTTTGTGGTCGACCAATAAGAAAAATAATAGTAAGGGCGTCCCTTTGTGGTCGACGATTAAACACACATAAAATGGCAAAGATTAAAGTTATCAATCCGGTAGTAGAGCTCGACGGCGATGAAATGACCCGTGTGATTTGGCAGTTTATCAAAGAAAAATTAATATTACCGTACCTCGACATCGATTTAAAATATTACGATTTGGGCATCGAAAAACGCGACGAAACCAACGATCAGATTACGGTTGACGCAGCAAATGCCATTAAAAAATACGGTGTGGGCATCAAGTGTGCCACCATTACGCCCGACGAAGCGCGGGTTGTAGAGTTTAGACTGAAAAAAATGTGGAAGTCACCTAATGGAACCATTCGCAATATTTTAGATGGAACTGTTTTTCGCGAACCTATTATTATCAGCAATGTACCCCGATTGGTTCCGGGTTGGAAACAGCCCATCTGCATTGGCCGTCATGCCTTTGGCGATCAGTACCGTGCTACCGATTTTGTGACCAAAGGAAAAGGGAAACTCACCATCACCTTCCAGCCCGATGATGGTTCAGAACCCATTTCCCACGAAGTATATAATTTCGATGGCGATGGTGTGGCATTGGCTATGTACAATACCGACGAATCGATTTCAGGTTTTGCCCGTGCTTGCATGAATCAGGCGTTAGTAAAAGGCTGGCCACTTTACCTGAGTACCAAGAATACTATTCTAAAAAAATACGATGGACGTTTCAAGGATATCTTTCAGGAAATCTATGAAAAAGAGTTCAAAGATCAATTCAAAGCTGCCGGAATCACTTACGAACATCGTTTAATAGACGACATGGTTGCAGCAGCCCTTAAATGGGAAGGCGCATTTGTGTGGGCCTGCAAAAACTACGATGGCGACGTTCAAAGCGACACCGTGGCGCAAGGTTTTGGATCGTTGGGTTTGATGACTTCGGTTTTAGTTACTCCTGATGGAAAAACTATGGAAGCCGAAGCTGCTCATGGAACAGTAACCCGTCACTACCGTTTGCATCAGCAGGGAAAACCCACATCGACCAACCCCATTGCTTCCATTTTTGCATGGACACGCGGTTTGGCCTTCCGTGGAAAACTCGATAACACGCCTGAATTGATCCGCTTTGCTGAAACTCTCGAAAAAGTTTGCGTTGAGACTGTTGAAAGCGGTAAAATGACAAAAGATTTAGCGTTAATTGTTCATGGTGAAAACCTCAAGGAAGAACACTATCTCACCACCGAGGCCTTCCTCGAAGCCATCAACGAAAATTTGAAACGAAAATTAAATTAACACGATAAAGGTATGGAATACATCAAGAACCGTTTCTTTGAGAAAGCTAGTAAGTGCGTTGTTGAATACAACAAACTAAAAAAAGAGTATGGCGATGTTGTGATTGACAATGTTACGATTGGTCAGGTTTTGACTGGTATGAAAGGAATTCCGGCGTTGGTGACCGATACGTCAGACCTTGATCCGAATGAAGGGATTCGGTTTCGTGGATTTTCAATTCCCGAGCTTAGGGAAAAACTACCTAAGCTTTCTTCTGGTGGAGAACCTTTACCTGAAGGCCTTTTCTATTTGATGTTGATTGGAGAAATCCCTGAATACGAGGATGTAATGAATATATCGAAAGCGTGGGCAGCCCGTTCGCAAGTGCCTCAACACGTTTTTGATGTTATTGATGCCATGCCACGAACAGCAAAACCAATGACAATTTTTAGTGCGGCCATTGTGGCCGAAGCTACAGAGTCGGTTTTCCAAAAAGCTTATCATTCAGGTATTAACAAGAAATACTATTGGGATTTTATGTACGACGATGTGATGAACCTCATTGCCAGGCTTCCTCACATTGCTGCATATATTTATCGTCACCTTTATTTTAAGGATAAACATATTGATCCGGAGCCACGCCTCGATTGGGCAGGAAACCTTGCACACATGATGGGACATGATTCGGAAGAAGTTAAGCGGTTGATGCGGCTCTATATGGTTATCCATGCTGATCACGAAGGCGGAAATGTTTCGGCTCACGCAACACATCTAGTGGGTTCTGCTTTGAGCAACCCTCATTATTCTTATGCTGCCGGAATGCTAGGGCTGGCAGGGCCTTTACATGGCTATGCCAATCAGGATGTGATTCATTGGATTTTTGAGTTGATTGAAAACATTGGAACCGATACCCCAACAAAAGAACAATTGGCTGATTATGTGAAGAAAACCCTAAACGAAGGTCGTGTTGTTCCTGGTTATGGCCATGCCGTTTTACGAAAAACAGATCCTCGGTTTATTGTTCAAATGGAATTTGCTAACAAATACATTAAGGATGACAATCTGATCAATATTGTGAACAACCTTTACGAGGTAGTTCCTCCTATTTTGGGAGATATTGGTAAAATTAGCAACCCATGGCCAAATGTTGATGCCTATTCGGGTGCACTTCTTTATCACTACGGAATTAAGGAGTACTCGTTCTATACCGTACTTTTTGGAGTATCGAGAGCTTTGGGCGTTTTATCATCTTTGGTTTTAGACCGATTGTATGGAATGCCAATTGAGCGACCCGATTCACATCCACTGGGGTGGTATATGGAAAAAGCCACTGGGAAAAGTTGCAAATAAAACCAAACACGCAAATTATGCTTCTCTCATCAGAAACAAATTTTCTTATTGATAAATGTTGGATTCAGGCAGTTAAGTAAAACACCTTTCCGTCAACAACTTTGCGTTCATACTTTCAATAAGAAAAATAATACACGAGAAAATCCGTTTCTTCTGAGACGGATTTTCTATTTTTACAAGGTATTAACCCATAAACATAAATAGAATGAATCGTATTAAGAATGTGCTGATTATAATCCTCACCGCGGCCACCTTGCTTAATGGCTGCAAAAAAGATGAAACACCATCGATACCAACGCTGCCTCCCGATGAATCGTTTATTATGGAATTCGACAATTTCAATGAAACAAAAAGCACGGGAGCCTTGGTTCGAAACTGGACTTACAGCGTTCTTTGCGTAACTTTTTTCAACACCATTGTTTCGACCAACATGGTTATCCCAACTATTGCTTTTAATAAATCGTTCGATCAAACCCCAACCTATATTGGCGATCAAACTTGGCAATGGTCATACAGTTTTGATGGATTGGGGGCCACTTACCATGCAACACTGAACGGTATAACCTTAAAAAACAATGATGTAAAATGGGAAATGTATATCGACAGAAGCGGGATTAACTCGTTTGCCAATTTTCTCTGGTTTGAAGGGACAACAACCAGCGACAAAAAAAATGCTTCGTGGACAATCTATGAAAATCCTACAACTCCATCGGTTCTCTTCGATATTCACTGGCAGACTGAAGGTGCAAATGCAGGCTCAGTGCTGAAATATACTTATAAAAATAACGGTTCGAACCGCAAAAACAGCACTATCGCTTTTGAAAAGAAACCGGGTGAAAATTTCGACCGTGCATACAATATCTTGTTTACCGACGACAATTCAAGTATAAATATTGAATGGAATGCGCTGGCCAGAGATGGCAGAGTGAGCAGTCCGTCATTCTACAAGGATGACATATGGCACTGCTGGAACGATAAACTTATCGACGATTGGTGCGAATAAAACACTGATTTACAATATACTTTTAAAAGGTTGCCGAATACGGCAGCCTTTTTTTATCGCTAGAGGATAAAATTTCAACATGCAGGGCATCGTAATAAAAAACACACTTCTTGTCACCATCACAAACTTTGAAATTCATATTTTTCAGTTGAAAGTTCAACAAGCTCCCAAATTTCTACTTTCCAACACAATTAATTACATACTCCTGAAATACTGATATTTATCAAAACAAAAAATACTTTTACATAAAAAAGTTCTGTGGCAAATTGTAAACGAAGACCAATAGATATTCATAAAAACATATTTTTGCCCCTCCTCACCTACCATGAGGATTATTGTTACAGGCTGTATCGACGCTTCATGTAACATTTTCATAACCAATAAAAAAGCCAAGGCTAGTCCCGGCTATTGTAAAACCATAAAAAGAGTAGAAATGAAAGCGTACGTTTTTCCAGGACAAGGAGCACAGTACCCCGGCATGGGCAAAGATTTGTATGATAATTCTCCCGTTGCCCGCGAGCTTTTCGACAAGGCCAATGAAATTCTTGGTTTCGAAATCACAAAAATAATGTTTGAAGGCACAGCCGACGAACTGAAACAAACCAAGGTAACCCAACCTGCCATTTTTCTTCATTCGGTGATCCTATCTAAGGTTATGGGTGATCAGTTTAAGCCTGAAATGACTGCCGGTCACTCACTGGGTGAGTTTTCAGCATTGGTTGCTGCAGGCGCCCTTTCGTTCGAAGATGGATTGAAGCTGGTTTCGAAGCGAGCACAGGCTATGCAAAAAGCATGTGAAGCACAACCATCGACTATGGCGGCCATTGTAGGTTGCGAAGACGAACAGGTAGAACAGGTTTGTGCCGAAGTTGAGGGTGTGGTTGTTCCTGCCAATTACAACTGTCCCGGGCAATTGGTTATCTCGGGCGCTGTTGAAGCAGTAAACAATGCCTGTGAACTATTGAAAGCCAAAGGTGCAAAAAGGGCTTTAGTTCTCCCTGTTGGTGGTGCTTTTCACTCACCGTTGATGGAACCTGCCCGCGAAGAATTGGCTGCTGCAATTGAAGCAACAACCATAAATACGCCAATTTGCCCCGTTTACCAAAATGTGGATGCAAAACCACAAACCGCCCCTGTTGTAATCAAACAAAACCTGATTGCCCAGTTAACCGGGCCGGTTCGCTGGACACAAACCGTAAAAAACATGATCGCCGATGGTGCAACATCATTTACAGAACTTGGACCCGGTAAGGTTCTGCAAGGTTTAGTAAACAAAGTAGATAAAGATATTTTTACAACTGGTTACGATAAATTGCATGAATTGTAAGAAAACAAAAACAACAATATTAATCCCGGGGCTAATGCTTCGGGATTTTTTTATATAGTTTGTTGATTTTAAAAACGCTGTATCGGAACGCTCAAGGATTATACTTTGGACATAATTTTGATCCAACCAATCCACCACTTTGATTTCTCGTATTCCTCAGTAAGGAAATTTCCAAAGTCCCTGTTCAGAATCTCACGAAAATGATCAGACTACTTCTGATTATCCTTTTTATCTTCAATTGATTTTATGCTTTTTGCATTAAGTGGACTAACAACTTTCTTGCCTGTTTCGGCTTCCAATTTCAATCGGGCATCTTTGGCAATATTTCCTCCACGCCGTGCCACATCTTCGTGTTCGGGAAACGACTCCGGATTGGTTACTTCTGATATTTCCGTGGTTGACAATTCGGCAAGCATATTCAAAACCAGCTCCTTATTCGTCATATTGTCACGCAGGTTCTCTTTTTTCAACCCCTTGAATTGCTTGTATTCACGAGCTGTTTTGTCTGCCCAGGTTTTATAAATAATATCGGTTAATGCGGCAAATTCTATACCTTCTTCCAAGCCCAACCGTTTCCATTCATCGGTTAAATTCTTTCTTATTTCAATGCTTTTCAACCGTTGGTTTATCCAATTATCCGAATATCCTAAGCGCTTGTAATCGGTCATTGCCTGTTCAATGGATAGTTCGGGGTCTTGCAGTTGGTCGAGCCGTTGTTTTGCAACTTCAGCCAACCACAATTTAAACGGTTCGGCTTTTTTCGATGGAATGGACTGGATAATACGAAAAAGTTGAGAGGTGCTGGCAGCTAATGTTTTACGTTGTTTGCCCGTTTCGGTGGTCATTGCTACCTGGGGACAATTTGTCCCTATGTAATCGCCGAGTATTGTATCGCGTTTACGTAGCTTTTTTAAATAATCGGTAGGGTTGACGCTGTCGGTAAGTACCGCAATTACATCTACAACAGAGAAATACCATTCTTCCTCTTCTTCATTCCATACAGATCGAATTGCTTTATTTTCAAAAAGTTTCATTGAGTTATCTTTTTCCATATCACGCTCTCGTTAATTATATTTATGATTATCCGCAAACAGCCCCAATATAAACCCTAACTTACTGATGGTGCGGATTTTGCATACAATACTCTATTTCGCTTTTATATTATTGGAAATCAGTTAATTCTTTTTAAAATTCGGATCTTTGCGGATAATCATTATTATATTTGAGAAAATTCTTAGTAATTATTATAGTCTGTTCTTATTCCAAGTATAATTGCCAATGGCAATGGGATGTCAAATACTTTGGATAATTTTATTTCAACGATACCATTAGCATAATTATAATGCCTGACTATGTCTAATACATCGCCTTTAATGGCACCAGTAGAAATTGGTGAATTGGAAACTGTAAGCGTATGTTTTCTGAACTTATTAAACTGCTGATAACTTTTAAATTTGATAGAATAATAATCCTCATCTATTTTGTTGTACGCAATTTTCCACTGACGCTGAAACTCTGACAGTATTTGTTTAATCTTATTTTCTTTATCAACACAACTATCATCAAGCAATGCGGTTTCATCATCGTTAGTCTCATAATCTATTGTTCTACACCAGTCTATAGAAATATGTTCTTCCAGATTTAATTTTTTAATGTTATCAATATTTTCTTTAATTGTTTCTTTCAACGTTCTTACAATCGATAAAATAGGAGCGTTAAGCAGACAGTATCTGGCATTTCGTAAAAGATCTGCGGATTGTAATCTTGCCAAAATCTCTTTGCAATGATAATCCTCACAGGACGCAAAATATTTAAGAATCTTACCTGATAAATCAAAAGTTTTCTCGTTTCGATTATTTAATGGATATTGCGAAACAATATCTTTTATCTGTTGATAAATTTGTTTGTGCTCTTCGTTGTCCACTAAATTAAGAGGGGTGTAAGTTTGCTCATTTGTATATCCATTACTTTCATAATTGAATTTAGGTTTACACTCTTCAAATATCTCTTCTTGCATATACAGATTGAACAAAAAGCCATCCACTTTATATCCTATTTTCATGTGCCAATTGGGATGATATTTACGAGCTTCTTCAACAGATTTATTTTCAAAAATTGTTTTTGCAAATAATATATCCTCGCTTGCCTGTTTTATAATTTTATTCAAAAGTTTTTGACTTATACCTTCGGGATATTCATCTTCTAGTAATCTCTCTCTCGTTTCTTGTAAATTACGTTTGATTTTTTCGTAATTGTATTTTAGCCCTACAATAACATCATTAATTGAACATCTCTCATCTGGATTTTGTATAGTCATATCCGCAACCAAAGTATCAAGTTGGAAATATAATGGATAATCCTTAGCAATAAGTTTGAAACTTGACCCTGCCGGATTTTTTTTTGTAAAACACTCGTTAAGGATTAATCCTAAGGCATAAATATCTGCTGACTTTTTTATATCCTTTGCATTGCCTTTTGTTTTTTGTTCCGGCGCTAAATAATTGCGATTTGCCAATACATCACTCGATTTTGTTAATGATGAATCTTTGAAATGAGCAATCCCAAAATCTGCCAATACTAAGTTTTTACCGTCAATTAGAATATTTTCGGGCTTGATGTCTCTATGAATTGCACCTTTACTATGCGTAAATTTCACAGCATTGCACAACTGCAAAATATATTTAATCAAAACATCAGCATCCTTTTCGTCATTAATTACGTCTCTAAGAGTTTTTGGGTATAGAGGCATTATATAATATCGCTTTCCTTCGTATTCGCCGTCTGCAATTATTGAAATAATATTTTTATTCGGATTGTTTTTACAAAACCTAAGTTCATTGTTAAACCTTTCAATCTTAGTCTTATCATTTGAATTTATAAATTTTATCGCATAATGATTGTCATTTGACTGTGCCTTCCAAACCACACCAGAACCTCCGTTACCTATTGATTTACTCAAAGAATAACTGACTTTGTTATCTGTGATTACAACTCCTTTTTTAAATTGGACTCCATTTTTATCAAGATATTCTTTTACCATATTCAATGCTTTTTAAAGGTTGGTTCATACACTTTTCCGAATATCCCAAACGCTTATAATCCGTCATAGCCTGCTCGATGGATAATTCGGGATCCTGCAGTTGATCTAGGCGTTCTTTAGCAATCTGTGCTATCCATTGTTTGAAAGGTTCTGCCTCGGGAGAAAGAATAGATCATTCGGAAAAATCAATTCGATCTTTAATAATATCAACCATTTGAACAATCCAATTTACACAAATATAGGCAAAACAACCGAGTTTTCAGGGGTAAGAATTCATAAAGAATATCTGCCTGACCAGCTAAAAAAATCACAAATTTAAAAAGCCACCCTTCCTTTCGAAAGAGTGGCTACTATTGTTTGTTTATAAAGCGTTAACAATATCTAATCTCCTCAACACGAATTTATAAAGAAATGTTACGGTTTTAATGGGTCACCCATTCCCGAATTCTCTTTATTGTTGGCATCAAGTTTGAAAACCATAAACTTAGGATTTTCCTTTGTATAAGGAGCCCATTTACCACCATTCTTGCCGTTTGGATCGCCATACTTTGCAAAGTTTGTCCAGGCAGTGAGCATAACTTCTGAAAGATCCCAGTCACCAGCGGCCCAGGGTCTCCAGCAATGTTTGAGCGACTTGAACACATACCAAAGATCGGAAGAATGGAATGCTCCTTTGAGAACATTTTCCCTCCCATCGGTTGGTAGAGGGCGGGCAAATTCGTATGCGTAAGCCTTACTGCCAAAACCCTCACGGTTCAGACAGAAATCTGCAATGCCAGGTGACATGTTACCCATATCGTTCATAGTGTACCCAATCATATAAGGAACATTGGCCAATTTATTGTCTATCGCAGCAGCATCGAAAGTCTGGAGCGAAACATAACCGTCAACTATTGGTGAACCAGTCATTCGGGTACGGTTTCCTGTAACCGAAGAATACAGACTTCCAACAGTGTAAACGGTTTCTGTTGAAGCAGCACGCATTTTTTCAAGCGTTGTAAGTCCTGCCCAATCAAGGATTTCCTTGGTCTGAGCTTCAGCCTGTTCAAGTGTAACTGGACCAAATCCACCCATGCCACCCGGACGTGCGCCAGGTGCTGCATTAGGAGCGGCGGGAGGAGTAGTTGTAATGCCACCTCCACTCATGATGATTGCTCTTTTGAACAACCCCCTTGCAAGTGGTGATTCGCAAAGTGTTTTTACGCTACCGGCACCAGCACTTTGACCGAAAATGGTAACGTTGTCAGGATCACCTCCAAATTGAGCAATATTCTTCTTAATCCATTTGAGAGATTCAATCTGGTCAAGTATACCATAATTGCCGGAAACTTTGTTAGGGCTTTCTTTTGAAAGTTCGGGATGTGCCAAAAATCCAAAGACACCCAAACGATAGTTAATTGAAACAAGCACTACGTCCTTATTACCCCATTCCTGACCGTCAAATTCTGGTTCAGATCCCCATCCTTCTCTGTAACCGCCGCCGTGAATCCACAGGGCAACAGGAAGTTTCTTATTTGCATTACCCGGTGCTTTTGTCCAAACATTTAAGTAAAGGCAGTCTTCGCTATAAGGTGATTCATCGCCATAACCCCACTCGGTAGCATATCCACCTGGATAGTGAACCGCCTGATAACCTGGATGTCCAAATCTATCGGCAAGTTTTACACCTTTCCATGGAACAACAGGCTGAGGAGCTTTCCATCGAAGATCTTTAATTGGAGGTGCTGCGTACGGAATTCCTCGATAAACAAACACTCCTTCAATATCGGCTTTTACGCCTTGAACCTGTCCGCCTTCAATCGTCAACACAGGATTTTGAGCCCTGCAATTGAAAATTACAAGAGCAAACAATAGTAAATAAAAGACTTTCATAATAGATTTTATTAAAATAGTTTAATGAGAGTAACAAATGTAAATAAACAAAATTAAAAACCAGAGAGATAGGTGTTCAAAGTATTTGGATTTTCATCAACTCATCAACATCTTATTTAATAGTGCTGTTGAAAGGTGGAGCATATAATGTAAAAAGTCGAGACGAAGTAATTGGAAATGCAAAATTGACAATTTAGAATATATAGCTTGTAAACAACTCACAACTTGAGCAATTTTGGTTTTACTGATGAAGGATGGCCATAAAAGAACAGCCCTACCTGAAAATTTCAGATAGGGCTGCTAATTATGCGATTCCCATTAAAGGGTTGTGGCTTTTACTTTACTTCTTCAAAGTCAACATCTGTCACTTCGCCATCCTGACTTCCTTGCCCCTGGTTAGGGTTCGCCTGCTGCTGTCCGGCCTGAGGATCGGTTTGTGCACCACCTTGTGCTTGCTGAGCATTGTACATCTCTTGAGAAGCTGCCTGGAACACAGTGTTCAATTCGGCAGTAGCTGCATCAATGGCTGGTATGTCCTGACGGGCATGGGCATCTTTCAACTTCTTCAAAGCTTCTTCAATCGGTCCCTTTTTGTCGGCTGGCAATTTGTCGCCAAAATCTTTCAGGTTCTTTTCAGTCTGGAAGATCAGGCCATCGGCATGGTTCAACTTATCAATGCGTTCTTTGGCTTGTTTGTCGGCTTCGGCATTGGCTTCAGCCTCTTCCTTCATCCGCTTGATTTCGGCATCACTCAACCCGCTCGAAGCTTCAATACGGATGCTTTGCGATTTGCCTGTTGCTTTGTCTTTTGCGCTTACGTGAAGTATACCATTGGCATCGATATCGAACGTAACTTCAATTTGAGGAATGCCACGTGGTGCTGGTGGTAGCCCGTCGAGGTGGAAACGTCCAATAGTTTTATTTGCGTTGGCCATTGGTCTTTCACCTTGAAGAATATGTATTTCAACCGAAGGCTGATTATCGGCAGCCGTAGTAAAGGTTTCGGTTTTTTTGGTTGGAATGGTTGTGTTCGATTCGATCAAACGGGTCATTACACCACCCATAGTTTCGATACCCAATGAAAGAGGGGTAACGTCGAGTAAAAGAACGTCTTTTACTTCACCGGTTAACACACCACCTTGAATGGCAGCACCTACAGCTACAACCTCATCGGGGTTAACTCCTTTTGAGGGGGCTTTCCCGAAGAAATCCTGAACTTTTTGTTGAACGGCCGGGATACGGGTTGAACCTCCAACAAGAATTACCTCGTCGATATCACTATTATTCATGCCTGCGTTTTTCATTGCCCTACGGCAAGGCTCAATGGTAGCCTGAATCAAGTGGTCGGCAAGCTGCTCAAACTTAGCACGTGTGAGAGTT
Organism: Bacteroidales bacterium; assembly: GCA_012719495.1. Classification (GTDB taxonomy): domain Bacteria; phylum Bacteroidota; class Bacteroidia; order Bacteroidales; family Prolixibacteraceae; genus CAYMTR01. Next base: position 14,001 of record JAAYAG010000139.1, on the reverse strand, counting down.
TTTACCAAGTGCTTTGGAATACCGTTCACTGGCATAATATATGGCAAGTTAATTTCACTTGACGTGGTACTCGACAGTTCGATCTTTGCCTTTTCGGCAGCTTCTTTCAGTCGCTGAAGAGCCATAGGGTCCTGACGAAGGTCGATGCCTTCTTCTCTCTTGAATTCTTCTGCCAGCCAATTAATAATAACATCATCAAAGTCGTCACCACCAAGGTGTGTATCACCGTCAGTCGATTTTACTTCAAATACACCGTCGCCCAATTCAAGTATCGAGATGTCGAAAGTACCGCCACCAAGGTCGAATACAGCAATTTTCATATCACGGTCGCGCTTGTCGAGCCCGTAGGCCAACGAAGCAGCTGTCGGTTCGTTAATGATTCGCCGAACGGTTAAACCTGCAATTTCGCCGGCTTCTTTGGTAGCCTGACGTTGTGCGTCGTTGAAATATGCTGGTACAGTAATTACTGCTTCTGTAACTTCTTGTCCAAGATAATCTTCTGCTGTTTTCTTCATTTTCTGAAGCACCATGGCCGAAATTTCCTGTGGTGAATACAAGCGGTCATCAATTTTCACACGTGGGGTGCTATTGTCTCCCTTTACCACTTCGTAAGCTACACGGCCAACTTCTTTAGAAAGTTTGTCGAACGATTCACCCATAAAGCGTTTGATTGAATATATCGTTTTGTGCGCATTGGTGATGGCCTGGCGTTTGGCAGGATCTCCGATCTTACGCTCTCCATTCTCGATAAATGCCACTACCGACGGAGTTGTTCTTTTTCCTTCGCTGTTGGGGATTACTACAGGTTCGTTCCCTTCCATCACCGAAACACACGAATTGGTTGTTCCTAAGTCGATTCCAATTATTTTTCCCATGATATGTAATGTTTTTAATTTATTCTTTCTGAATTACGGTGGCAGTTTAACAATGATTATGCCATGCCAGTAAAAGTCGATTTTCATGAAAAAATGACACGTATTTGTGTTTCGGTTGGAACAAGCTTGTCAGTACTGTATATCATTTTCTGACAAATAGGCTTGAAAAACTGATTGAGAACAGGTTTACCCTCTCTCATTTTTTTGTTGAAGCTTGCTTTCGTTTTTGAGTTTCAATACGAACCATTAAAACGAGCAGAAGTGTGGTACAGAAAATTGCCCTCACTGCATATACCGTAGCCAAGACCCCTTTACTTGATATGAGTGAGATGAAGGGGGCAATCATAAGTAAAATCCAGATGAAAAAAGACTCGGTATTTTCGTTGGCCGTCAGCATTCGTTTGATAACCGGAATATAGGCAATAATTAAGATTAGCTGCACACCAAGATTAGTCAACAAGTGGTTCTTTGTGATGACCCAAAAAATAATGATCAGCACAACGACACCTAAACAAGCAATGTCGAACGAATCGAATTTTGTGCTTTTATCGCCAAAAATAAAAATCACCAAGGTCACAAAAAAAGCCATAAAAAGATCAGCAGTGTTAAGGACATTGTCCCAAAACCCATAATTTCCTTCTTTGAGGTAAGTAATAAGGCTCATCGAAACTGCCAAACTGAAAAATATCCACATGGCTAGTGCTGGCTTGATTTTCTTTTTGATCAACAGCACCAGATAGCTAATTGAAATGATAATGTTGATGCTGAAAACAGCTATGGAAGAAAATTGTTGCATGGTTTGGAAGAAGTTATTTGAACATTTCCTCATGCTTTTTGAGGAGTTCGGCCTGAACAAGCTTACCCGATGGTTTTATCTGCTTTTCGCTCCATCCTCCTTTTCGTGAAGCTCCGGGCACAAGTACTGCGGACGACTCTTTTTTGTCAGCTATTGACCAATTACAGTGGCTTATATGGTTTTTATCCATCCAATCGTACCACATGCGTATTTCTTTTTCATATACAGCACCATCGCCATTGGCTTCTGTTGTGCCATACTCGGTAACAAACAAGCATAGCCCTTTTTCTATTGCTTTATCGGCCTTCTCGATAAGCCATTCTTTGTGGGTTCCGGCATAGAAATGAAGAGCATAGGCAATATTTGAGCCTTCAATTGGATCGAGGGCTGCTTCATCTACATCCTGCGACCAATTAGGGGTTCCACAAACAATAATATTATCCGGATCGTATTGTCGTATTGTCTTGATCACCTCTTCACTGTATGGCTTAACGACCTTATTCCATGATACTTTTAACGGTTCGTTATAAATCTCGTATATTACATTCGGATAATTCCCATACTTCTGAGCCATAGCCGAAAAGAAAGTTTTTGCTTCTTCTACAAAGTTTTCGGCACGGTGTTCGTGAAAATCGATCACTACATAGATGCCTTGCTTTATGGCCTCATCGACTACCTTTTCAACTTTTCGCCGCTCACGTTCAGGTTTTGTCGAATACCCGTCGGGGGCAACTGCCATGGCTGCACGCACAACCGAGCACTTCCAATCGTTTACCAGCCAATCAACACATGAGGCATTATAATATTTACCGATCCATTGGCTCCAAAAAAACGACATCCCAGCGAGCTGTACCACCTCATTGTTTTCGCCCAATATTGTTGTTCCTTCTATACGTAACTGCCCGTACTTCTCGACTGGGGTAATTGGTTCACGAGCAATAAGTGCTGAACTCAACATAAAAAATACAATGCAAAGAATTAAAGGTCTGGAAGTATTCGTGTTCATCTGATGATAATTTTCGGGTTGTTATTGGGTTTCCAAAATAGGAAAAAAAACAGATTTTTCAAGCACGTCAACCACATTAACGCAAATATTTATTGTTCGATGAAAAATGGGGCGAATAAAATGCGTTGCTGAAAGTGTAACGAAAAGAGCATAGAAAATATAAACACAACATCAACTGGTAATCCAGCGAACTGCAGCCTCTACTGTTGAAAATGGGCGAGATTCGCATTCGACACTATACTCCTGAATCAAAATAGGAAGAATTATTTGCTCGGGCGTTTCGGTAACAAAAGCAATTTTCTTGTGTTGAAAAACATTACCATTTACCGAAAAATAATCTGATACCTTTAATGCCTCGTCGATTGGCGAAAGTATGGTAGCTTTACGGTAATCGAGTAAAATTCCTTTTGCATCAGACGGTAAAAAATTATTACTGATTATGTATTGCCACGAAGAAACGAAATCACTAAAGGAAACCATGCCTGTGTAATATTTATAAAAAATGTGATCCGTTGTGTCAAAATTAAACGCAAATTTCATCCCTCTACTTTAAAAAACGTCACAAAAATAGAACGGAAATAATTCATAAAACAGGTATTTTCAATAAGTTTGACCAACGTCGGGAAACCTATGGCAAAAGCACGTTTTCGCCTGATTGATTGATTTCTTTTGTTAAAAACAATGCACAAACAGCATATTTATCTATTGCCTGAAAGAACCTTTTTACACAATACATTGCATGCTGGCTAAAAATCTATCCGTAAAAGACTGTCCAAACGCATGTAAAGTCAGGAGAAGTTGTCAAAACTCAGCCTAATTCATTGCATGTCGAAAAATCTAAAAACTGAACAATGCTATCTTTTCCTGAAAACGATAATCTAATCACACCACCCGATATGCATTTCAGAAGGCCATTCGTTATATTTGCAAGGTGAAAAATTAAAAAAAATCAGAAAAACATAAAATCATGGCAGAATTCGTATATCAAAAACCTTATCCCATTCAAAAAGATAGCACTAATTACCGGCTGCTCACCAAAGAATATGTATCGACGGTAGAATTTGAAGGAAGAAAAATACTGAAAGTATCGCCTGAAGGGCTATCCTTGCTTGCCCGCGAAGCTATGGCCGATGTATCTTTCTACTTACGTGCATCGCACCTCGAAAAAGTTCGTTCTATTCTTAGCGATCCTGAAGCCACTGACAACGATAAATTTGTAGCCAACACCATGCTGGTTAACCAAGTGGTTGCTGCCGAAGGCGATTTGCCAACCTGTCAGGATACTGGTACTGCCATTGTAATTGGGAAAAAAGGAGAAAATGTTTTCACCGGAGTTAACGATGCCGAGTATCTTTCAAAGGGAATATTTGAAACATATCGCGACCGTAACCTAAGATATTCTCAAGTGGTGCCTTTCACCATGCTCGAAGAGAAAAACACAGGTACAAACCTGCCAGCTCAGATTGATATTTATGCCGAAGAAGGCAACAAATATGAATTTTTATTCGTCACTAAAGGGGGAGGTTCAGGGAATAAAACTTTTCTTTATCAACAAACCAAAGCACTCTTGACAGAAGAGGCTCTTACAAAATTTGTCAAAGAAAAAATTCTTGATCTTGGCACATCGGCTTGCCCTCCTTACCATTTAGCTTTGGTAATTGGAGGAACATCGGCTGAAGCAACGTTGGCGGCCGTTAAAAAAGCATCGGCCGGATATTTCGACCATTTGCCAACGCATGGAAACGAGGGCGGACAGGCCTTCCGCGACTTGGAATGGGAAGAAAAAGTTTTGAAAATTTGTCAGGAAAGTGGCATTGGTGCCCAATTTGGCGGAAAATATTTCGTTCACGACGTTCGCGTAATCCGTTTGCCACGCCACGCAGCTTCTTGTCCTGTGGGATTAGGAGTTAGCTGTAGCGCCGACCGCAATGTAAAAGGAAAAATTACCGAAGAGGGCATATTCCTTGAAGTGTTGGAAAAAAATCCACGCCGTTTCTTGCCGGAAAAAGCACCTGAATTAGCTGCCCCGGTTGAAATAGATCTCGACCGCCCAATGGAAGAAATTTTGGCCGAACTAAGCAAATACCCGGTGAAAACTCGCTTAAACCTGAAAGGCACACTGATTGTTGCCCGTGACATTGCCCACGCCGAAATTAAAAAGCTTATCGACTCGGGAAAACCAATGCCTGAATACTTTAAGAAACATCCTGTATATTATGCCGGCCCGGCTAAAACCCCTAAAGGAATGGCCTCGGGAAGCTTTGGACCGACTACTGCCGGACGAATGGATTCGTATGTCGATGAATTCCAACGCCTAGGCGGCTCGATGATTATGGTTGCAAAAGGAAACCGCTCGAAAGCCGTTACCGATGCCTGCCAAAAGCATGGAGGATTCTACCTCGGTTCTATTGGCGGCCCTGCAGCAATTCTCGCTAAAGAAAGCATCAAATCAGTTGAAGTGGTAGATTTTGAAGAACTTGGAATGGAAGCGGTACGCAAAATTTACGTAGAAAACTTTCCTGCCTTTATCATTGTAGATGACAAAGGGAACGACTTTTTTAAAGAGTTTCAGCACTAAAAAATAATGTAGTAAAGAAGAGCTTTTCATACAGAAAGGCTCTTCTTTTTACTCCAAATTCTAAGCATTTAAACTATTGTCCAGAACTGAAAAAAGAACATTGAAATAAATAACTTGAAAATTGTCAAATTATCAAATAATGTTTTCTTTTGTTGTAATTACTAAATTTAAAAACCATTCTATGAGAAAAATTGCACTTCTTACACTGTTGCTTGCAGTAGCATGCATTGCATCGGCTCAAGAACAGTCATTCGACATGAAAAAGTTTTATCTGAAGGGGGGGTATACCTTAAAAGGGAAAAACTATTTGGGACTTAACGACTCAAAAACAGATCCCAACTTAGCTAAAGAGTATTGGAAAGATAACACACTCACAGGGTACAATCTCGATCTGGGATCACTTTTTTACATTAATATGCTTAATCTTGGAGAAAAATTACATGTAGGCATTGATGTTAACTATTTAACAGTTAACTACATGACAAACACCCCTAAAGATGATGAGCAAGAAGGCAAATGGTGGGGATTATATGCCGGATCTGCTGTTGGACCAGTCATTACGTATAATGTCACAAAATCCATTGCTTTCGATGCCTATTTCAAAGTAAATCCAACTTGGATTTCGACCCTTAATTTTGACGAGGATGATGGATTTTTAGGGCTTTCTGGCATGAAATATAAGGTAGGAATCAATGCTCACCTCGACTTCTTGTTACTCAGTGCCGAATTTAACCCGGGTTGGGTAATTATGAAAAATGTTGATTATTCGAATGAATATTTTGGTAATGTTGGTGAAAATAGTGATTATTATGAAAACTCTTCTCAATATGAAAACCCCTCCAAAAAAACACCACTGCCAGTTTTCAACTTCAATATTGGATTCTGTTTCTAATGTTCACCAACTTAAATTGATACGATATGAAAAAAATAATATTTACCATTACAACTGTTTTATTGCTGTTTAATACTGCAATTGCGCAGGATGCCTTGTCAAATAAATTTTATTTTCGCTATGCAATATCCTCTCCAATGGATGGATATTACAATTATGGCGACTGGGAAATTGAAGATTTCACCAATAAAAAAGGTGGAGCAATCGAGTTTGGCTCTATTTTTTACCTGAATTCTCTCGATCTGGGGCCAAAAGCAAAATTAGGGATTGATATCAACTACTTTTCTGCATCTAAACATACCTTAGGCGGTGAAGATTTCGAAATTGACCTTGATTTTGGTTCAGGGCTCGACTTTGGCTCGATAAGTTTTGGCATTCCAGAATACAACTTTTACAACTTAGGATCAAAGGTTGGCCTCCTCTTTTCGTATAACATTTGGGACAAGCTGAATGCAGATATATTTGCCAAAGCAAATCCTATTTGGGCTAATATTGCTATAATGGACATTAAAGAAGAAGATAGCCCGCTTACCTACTACACCGGATTTATGGGATTTAAATACTCATTCGGGCTTAATGTGCGATACGATTTCATTATGCTTGGTGCTGAATTAAATATGGGTAAACTAAAATACCGGTCAGAAGATGACAAAACGGTTTACTTGGGCGATTCTCCGACACCTACATCTTTTGAAGATCTTGAAGATGAAATATATGTTCCGAAGTATAAAGAAACCAATTCTCCGTGTTTGAATTTCTCTGTTGGTTTTTGTTTCTAAAATATATACCTTATAAAAAAGGCGCTTTCGGTTTCGGAAGCGCCTTTTTTGTATTGATCTGATGTTTCTTTACAAAACAATTGTTTTCACCGCCTTATCGATGCGCTGTAAGGTTTCTTCCTTTCCTATCATTTCACAGATTTCAAATAAATCGGGACCCATGGCTGCCCCAACAATACAAATACGAAAGGCATTCATTACCAAACCAAATCCCCAACCTTTGCTGTTCATGAATTCGGAGAAACATTCTTTAATCGACGAGGCCTCCCAGGTACCATCAAAGCTGGAAAGTACATCTCCAATTTCAGACATCATCTGTGGGACACCTTCTTTCCAACGTTTCTTAATAGATTGCTCATCATACTCGCTGGGTTCTTCAAAAAAGTAAGATCCTTGTGCCCAAAGGTCGGGAATAAAAACAGCGCGCTCCTTTATCATCGAAACAACGCGTTGAATGTATGAATCGTCGCAAGTAATTCCACGTCCAGCAAGAAACTCTTTAAACAAACCGGCAACTTCTGAGTCCGGTTTTCGAAGCATATACTGATGGTTGAACCATTTTGTCTTTTCAGGGTCGAATTTCGATCCCGACTTTCCTACCCGCTCAAGATCAAAAGCTTTAATGAGTTCATCCATTGAAAAAATCTCCTGTTCGGTACCGGGGTTCCATCCAAGAAAAGCAAGCATGTTCACAAAAGCATCGGGGAAATAGCCATCTTCACGATACCCTTTTGAAATTTCCCCGGTAAAAGGATCAGTCCATAATAATGGAAAAACAGGGAATCCCATTTTATCTCCGTCACGCTTACTAAGTTTTCCTTTGCCAACAGGCTTTAGAATCAGCGGGAGATGTGCAAAACGAGGATGTTTCCAACCCAATTTTTCATATAAAAGAACGTGCAACGGCATCGATGGCAACCATTCTTCGCCGCGAATCACATGGGATATCTCCATTAAGTGGTCGTCGACTACATTCGCAAGATGATATGTTGGCATGCCATCCGATTTGAACAGGACTTTGTCATCGAGCCTGTCGGTATTAAAGGTTACCAACCCTCGAATCATATCTACTTCAGAGACGTCAACATTCGATGGCATTTTAAACCGTATCACGTAATGATCGCCTCTTTCCATTTTTGCTTTAACTTCAGCTTCGGTAATGGTTAGCGAATTACAAAGCGACACGCGGGTTTCTGCATTATATGTAAAGGTTTCACCTTTTGATTCTGCAGCAGTTCTCAACTGGTCAAGCTCTTCCGGGGTATCAAATGCATAATAAGCATCTCCGGCAGCCACAAGCTGATCGGCATATTTTTTATACATTGCTTTACGCTCCGATTGCCGGTATGGCGCATGTGGACCGCCCTCACGGATTCCCTCGTCAACTTTAATTCCACACCACTCCAGTGCTTCCATTATATAATTTTCGGCTCCGGGAACAAAACGAGTTTGGTCGGTATCCTCGATACGCAGCAAAAAATCACCATTATTTTTCTTGGCAAACAAATAGTTAAACAACGCGGTACGTACTCCCCCAATATGCAATGGCCCTGTCGGACTGGGCGCAAATCTTACCCTAACTTTCTGGCTTTCCATTTCTTTAAAATTTTTTAGCAAAGATAAGCTTTCAATCAACCTCGCAAAACAAATAGAGACTGCTGCCAGTGTATTTTTAGTGAAGTATTTCGAAAATTTGGTGGACAATTTACATCCATTCGTCACACAAAATAACACGTTTGTCAAAACTTCATACCAATACAATAAAATAATTTATGGAATACTTTTATTTAAGACTATTTTGTCTTAATTTTGTAAATATTTAATAATTACAGCTATGATATACATACTAATTGCAATAGGAGTTTTCTTTCTGGCTGTTGGCTTATCGTATTTAGGTCTAAGCGGAAAGAATTAAATCTCCGGGAAAAGTTCTTTTACAAGGTAAAATGAACAATTCGACAAAAGCTTGTTCTAATAGCACAGCATTATATGGTGTCGACAAAAAAGAACAAAAAAGAATTAAACACTTATTAACTAATACTTTATCAATTTAATAAATAAATAGCCATGTTGTACTTAGGAATTGTTTTCGGAATATTTTTGACAGCTGTAGCAATTGCCTTTGTTACCAAATCGAAAAAAACAAAGACAATATTTTAGGCTTAGCTGCAACAGAACCCACTCTCGCAATAAAAAATGCCCTTTGGGGGCATTTTTTTTATTCCATTTTATACGTTCGTCAACAAATTATGAACGTTCGTCAACAAATAAAGCACGTTCATAAAAAGGAGGCTTTTACCCCTTTCAATGGATTGATTTTTAGCATAAATTTGTACTACTAACTAATTAAAAGAAAAAGCCATGTTGTACTTAGGAATCGCATTAGGAGTTTTTTTAATTGCAGTAGGAATTGCTTTTGTAAGTGAAATGAAAAGAACCAAAGCAGCATAATTTTTCATTTATTCTGTTTTGAATAAATTTAGCTGTGGTTTTACAGTTGTATAAGATTAAAACAACTGTGGATCCACTTTTTTGTTATATATATATTCCTTTTTCTTCTCAGTTTTCTCATTAACATTTCGCCTTTCAAAGATTAATCAATAGTATCAGATTTCATTAAAGACATTTCAAATAAAGCGTTCTCGAAATTTTACACCCAACAAATTCATATAAAAAAAAGCCGGAAAATAAATTCCAGCCCTTCATTATCTTCTCAATGTTATGCATTTTCAGAAAGATACCTTTCGGCATCGATGGCAGCCATACAACCAGAACCGGCTGCAGTAATGGCCTGTCGGTAATGAGGATCCTGCACGTCACCACAAGCAAAAACGCCATCTATATTTGTCTTTGATGTTCCTGGAATTGTCTTTATGTAGCCAACCTCATCGAGTTCAAGATAGTTTTTGAAAATATCTGAATTCGGTTTATGCCCGATGGCAAGGAAAAAACCATCAATTTTTATGCGCACGATTTCTTCGTTTGCTTCGCCTCTATTCTTATATAATTCGGCACCTTCAACCACCTTATCTCCGAACAAACTCTTGGTTTGATGTTTCCAGAGCACTTCAATATTTGGAGTTTTGGCAACTCTTTCTTGCATAACTTTCGAAGCCCGAAGCTCATCTCTGCGTACAATTAAATATACTTTGTTGCACAAACCAGCCAAATAAATAGCTTCTTCAGCAGCAGTATCGCCACCCCCAACAACAGCTACATCTTTCCCACGATAGAAAAAACCATCGCAAGTTGCGCAAGCCGAAACTCCACCGCCAGCATATTTTTGTTCATCGGGTAACCCAAGATATTTCGCTGTAGCACCAGTAGCAATGATAAGAACCTCTGCTTCTACACGTTTCGAACTATCGATGGTCACTTTAAATGGTCTTTGGGATAAGTCAGCAGCAGTGGCAAGCCCCCAACGAATATCTGTTCCGAAACGTTGAGCCTGTTTTTTAAGATCCTCCATCAATTCAGGTCCGGTAATGCCATTTGGATATCCTGGAAAATTTTCTACTTCGGTAGTTGTTGTTAATTGCCCTCCTGGTTGCAGCCCCTCGTACATTACGGGTTTCAAATTAGCGCGGGCAGCATATATAGCAGCAGTATATCCCGCTGGGCCAGAGCCTATTATCAAACACTTCACCTTCTCAGCTTCACTGCCAACAGGTTGAGTTTGCGACGATGATGTTAAATTTAATGAATCAAACATGTTGTTATTTTTTTTAGTTATTATCAAATTTTTCTTTCAAAAATACATTTATTAACAACAGATCATGGTGATTATTGTTACAAAAAAAGTCCCGTTTTTTGAACGGGACTGAATACTTGGTTAGTAAAGTTTATCTTTTCAGATAAACGGTGTCTTAACAACTTCTGCTTTAAGAAGCTTATTTCGTACAGAAATATATATTTCAGATCCTAAATTAGATAATGAACCATTGATGTAACCCATTCCAATTCCAATACCCAGTACTGGAGAAATTGAGCCCGAAGTAACAGTCCCAATAATCTTACCACTAGCATCGGTAATTTCGTACCCATGGCGAGGAATTCCCTTGTCAATCATTTTGAAGCCACGTAGTTTTCTGTTCACCCCTTGTTGTTTTTGAGCAAAAAGGAGATCACGGTCGATAAAATTTTTATTATTAGTGAATTTAGTAATCCATGCAAGCCCTGCTTCAATCGGAGATGTTGTATCGTCAATATCGTTTCCGTATAGACAATACCCCATTTCGAGACGAAGGGTATCGCGCGCACCAAGTCCAATTGGCTTTATACCAAATTCTTCACCTGCGCTAAATAATTTCTCCCAAATAAAAGGGGCGTATTCATTATAAAAATATAATTCGAAACCTCCTGCACCGGTATATCCGGTAGCCGATATAATAACATCTTCAACGCCTGCAACTGAACCAACAACAAATGAATAATACGGAATAGCAGCCAAATCAACATCGGTTAGTTTTTGTAGAACTTGTAAAGCCTTAGGCCCTTGAACCGCAAGTTGTGCAATGCGATCAGAAGCATTTTCGAGTTCAACATTCATATTATTTTGAGAAACAAGCCACTCCCAATCTTTCTGAATATTAGCCGCATTTACTACTAACAAATATTTATCAGGCTGAAAAAAATAAACCAATAAATCGTCGACTATTCCACCTTTCCCGTTAGGAAAACAAGAATATTGCGCTTTACCTGGCACCAATACTGAAGCATCGTTCGAGCAAACTTTCTGGATAAAATTGAGGGCATCAGGACCTTTAACCCATATTTCGCCCATGTGCGAAACATCGAAGACCCCTACCCCATTGCGAACAATCATGTGTTCATCTTTGATCCCTGAATATTCTATAGGCATATTGTACCCGGCAAAAGGCATCATTCTGGCGCCAGCCGCTACATGAAACATTGTAAAAGGAGTGTTCTTCATAATAAAACGTTTTTTTCAAATGCAAACAACGCAAAACTAAAGCTAAAGAGAAAGCCATTTTATGAAAAAAGTCATAAATCTAATAAGTAAAAGAATAAGTGATTATTTGGGTAGAAAACCATTTTTTCTTAATATTGTGGAGTCAAGATAAATACAAAATACAATGGCTTACACAGATCTTAGTTATTTGAAGGAAATTACAGGCGGAGAGAGCAGTATAGTAATCGAGATGGTGGAAATGTTCCTTGCGCAAGTAGATGAATTTAAGGTTAACCTAACTACATATCTCAATGATAAGAATTATGTCGATCTTGGAAAAGAGGCACATAAAGCAAAATCATCGGTACTTATAGTTGGGATGGAAGAACTTGGGAAAAACCTTAAAAAACTCCAGTTATTAACCGAAGCAAATGCCGAAGTTGAAACCTACCCAGATTATGTGAATATGTTCATCGAACAATGCGATGCAGCAGTTGGAGAACTTCAGGAGGAGATTAAAAAAATAAGTTAATAAAAAGGGGCAATGCCCCTTTTTATTTTTATAGTATATGCTATAGAAAACGCCATTAGGTAGTATTGTATCTTCTCTAAAAAAAACAACATCCTTTTCCTTCTTAACTTAGGTTGTGTTGACGACTTTGACAAGCTGTTTAATGAATTAAGTATCTTTTTTTCTTATAGTTAGATTCTATTCTTTTAATGTTAAATAAAATTATTTTCATAATTAAAATAATTTTATTTCTAAAATCTTATTTTTTTAATAGACTTTTTTCTTTGAATATCTTAACTTGAAAAAAATATGAATTTGTGATGATAACGGTTAATCCTAAAAATAGGCTTTTAGTTATCACAACACTAAAGATTTTTTTCAATTGAGATACTCTGTTTTTCAATTTGATTATCCCAATGAATTATTTTTTAACAACAATAGCGTAATTAATTATGGAACAAGAATTTAATGAAGCCTCTGAACAAAAAAAAGAAAGCATTTTTGACAAGGCAAGAGAGTTTGCAAACAAAGCAGGTGATCTGCTCGACGATGCAGCAGACAAGTTTAAAGAAACCGAAGCGTATAAAAAAGCTGGGGAATTGATCGATAAGGCTGAAGATTTTGTAGAAGACAAAATTGAAGAGCTTGAACAGAGTGGAGTAAAAGATAAAATTAAAGGTTTTGCCAATAAAATGGAAGACAAAGCTGAAGATCTTGTAGAAAAGGCAAAAGTTGCCGGTAAAAACATTGTCAATAAAGCCGACGATTTTACCGATGATTTAGTTGACCGTGTAAAAGGGAAAAATGATAATAATGAAACTGGCTCTCATGCTGGAAGTCAACCGTAAATAGTTTATTTAACTAATAATTAATATCATGAGCGATTTAATAAGTTCTATCCTATCTCAATTCGATGATAACTCGTTACAAACGATTAGTAAGCAAGCTGGAGCTACTCCTGAGCAAGCAAAAAGTGCATTAGGCGATGCTATACCCATTTTAATGAATGCTCTTGCTCGCAATAACAGTTCTGCCGTAGGCGCTGAGTCATTGCGTAACGCAATAGCTCGTGATCACGATGGAAGCTTGCTCGATAACCTTGGCGATTTTCTCAATAACCCTGCCATGGCAAATGGAGCCGGAATTTTGAAGCACGTTCTGGGAGGAAAAAAACAAAAAGTTGAAAGTTACATAAGTAACGATACAGGATTGAGTGGCTCTGCGGCTTCAAAAATACTAGAAATTGCAGCCCCTATCGTAATGGGGTATCTTGGGAAAAGCAGTGCGGGCGGACGCGACTCCAATGTACTAGGCGGTATACTGAACTCAGTGCTAAATTCTTCAGATCAGGGATCTGGAAAATCTCAAGGTTTTGTTGCCCAACTCCTCGACCGTGATAACGATGGAAGCGTAATCGACGATATTGCCGAAATGGGAATGTCATTCCTTGGAAAGATGAGGAAAAACAGATAAAATGCTATTTCTTAGAAATAATCAAAGGGTATCCATATTGGTGCCCTTTCTTTTTTAGGTAATGTGGCAAAAAATAGTTGGTGATTTTTAAATTTTGTTTTAGTAAATTATTGCCGTAAAGTGGAAGAGGACATGGGCTCTGCTGGGGAGCAACCCATTAGCAATAAGCTTTACCGATA
>JAAYAG010000138.1 GCA_012719495.1 Bacteroidales bacterium | reverse complement strand
TCTCTTCTTTACTTTTCTTTATATCATCATACGTCCTTTTCATTATAGATGCGCTATCCATAGGAAGTTTTGGCTCATTATAATTTTTTGGAGCTCTCAACAGTATGTTTTTATAGCGATCAAGAATTACCAATTTATTAAAATATTTTGAACATGTATCTTTGGGTTCTTTCAAATAAACAATATCCCTGAATTCATTAGAATTATTGTAAGGATTAAAAACAATTTGTTTATAACTGAACCAGTAAAACCCATCATATCTTTTTACCATCCCATCAATTCCATTATTGGTTAGAAAACTTAATAGATTAAACAATCTTATAGAATTCTCTTGATTTAGAGGCTCAACAACCGGCACAGAAGTTGAATTTTCTACTGGAATATCAACTATACTAAAACCTGGTTCTTTTCTTGTATAATGAAGTTTGCCATCTCTTACAGAACAAGTTGCCCCATTGCCATTATCCATTTTATCTAGCAACTCTGTGGCTGTTTTTAAACTGTCAATCATCACATCTTTCGCAACCTTAAACGAGATGAAATTCAATTCGTTTTTCGTTTCTTTTGATTGCTTGCATGCAACCAAAAAAACAATGGTTGCAATTAAAAATAATTTGTTTTTCATATTATTGCTAATTATTAAGAAATCCTCCGCACCCACCACTACTATTAAAAATATCATAACCCTTTTGTATCATCTCACTATCACGAGGGTTATCAAAATAACTAAGTACATATGACAATTTCCAATCGTCGCTTTTATAAGCTTGATAGAACCCGGCGCCGAATTTTGCAATAGTAATCGGAAAACCATATGCTGCTGCAGCAATTCCAAAGGTAATATTACCAAAATCATCAAAGTTGTATTCTTGTCCATTGTAGAGAGCCGTTCCGGAACCGAGATCAATTGGTGAATATCCATGATAATTAGCTTTGAGATCCCAAGGACCTCCACCTTTAACTTGATTGATAAAATACTCCATGTAGTTCATATAATCCTGTGGATAGTTAATTAATCCCTGCATTAAATATCCATATTCAGAAACGTAAACATTAAACATGTAAGAGTAACCACAGAATTGTTCAAAAGCTAATGCAATATCTTGGTTAAATCGATTTGTTACATCTGGTAATCCTGTCTGAGGGTCAATGGGGTCTCCCATTGGACTCGTCGAAGATGATGTGCTTCCAGTACCACCACTACCGCTACTGCCACCAGAACTACCACCACTACCGCAGCCCCCGCTACCAGAATCTCCGCCACTAGGATAATACGGACAAGAGTGCCACGAACCACATTGATAATAAATTATGCAATAAGGGCAATAACAGTTATAACCTCCATGTACGTCTACGGTGCCTATACATCCACCAGTGTTCACTATGACTTCGCTTCCTGAATCTTGTGCCAGAGCATCAGAGGTATACAGGTTTTTTGTTGATATTATTGGTACTATAGCCATTAAAAAAAAGAATAATGTAAAAATTTCAACACACCATTCCGGAACATAGTCATCTGTAAGTTTTTCATACTCTATGAAAAGTGGATTTTGATAAAAAACAAGTTTTTCGATTTTAATATCGGGGAGTTTGTCTAAATATACTTCAGTCTTACCTCCTCCATTTGATTCAGGAGCTGTTTCTTGTGCTTTTACACTTAACAGTAATGTAAAACACAAGGATATACTAAGTAGCGATTTTTTTAAAAATATTGGATTCATATTTCTTTTAGTTTAAGTTAGGATATAAAGGCAATATCAGCCTCTCAAAGTACAACTAAGATAAAAATTTGCGCCTAAATAACATATATTTATCACAAAGTAATTATTGATATTAAAACATAAAAACTTGTATTTCAAGGCTAATGTGTTTTTGATTGTTTATTATTAGCCTGTTTTATAGTGGTTATTTCTCGGACGAAGTGTAATATGTAATAATGTTCTTGTTTCCCAAAAAGCTCAATTACTTCGGTGGGTACAAGAGAGTTATGCACACCGATTAAGCCATTGGGTTGCCCAAATACGGAATTGTGTACCCTGTTGCGACTTTACCCGGTAACCAACCGTAATAATAACATCGAGGTTGTAATGTTTTACCGAAACTTCTTGCGTTTTTCCTTCAATAGCGCCATGTTGAGTGGTTAGTCGGAAATTCCGACATACCACTTCTTCGTTTAGTTCGCCTTCTTTGAAAACGTTTTTGTATGTGTTTGGTAATAGTAGTTCGAGCCTTGCCAAATAAGGCTGCCATTTGGTCTTGTGTTAGCCAAACGGTTTCTTCATCGAGGCGAACATCGAGTTTTATGCAGCCTTCGGAGTTTTGATATATGAGAATTTCGCTGGTATTCATAGGGTTTTGCTAATTGCAGATTTCTTCAATAAATGTCTTTAACAAATCAGTAAAAGAAAGGAAAAGAAAACAAGAGAAGATATATTTACTTTCCGATACAGAAATTCTTAAATATATTACCAAGTACTTCATCTGTAGTTATTTCGCCTGTTATTTCCCCCATGTAATGCAAACATTCACGAATGTCTTGAGATAAGAAATCGCCCGAAATGTGTTCCTTAAGTCCTGCAACAACACGGTTAATCGCTTCGTTAGCATTCGACAAAGCCTCAAAATGACGGATATTTGTGATGATTACATCGTTTTCAGATATCCCTGTTTTATGTACAGATTTTACCAAGAGATCGACCAACTGCGATATATTGATGTGTTTTTTTGCCGAAATTGCAATGGCGTCCATTCCCAATTCACAAGCAATTTGTTTCATCTTTTCTACATTTGCTTCGGGGGCTATATCTATCTTATTAATAATCATCACACTATTCTTTGATGAGATTTTTGATTTAACCTTCTCATTTTCAAAAAATTCTTCACTCGACAAGTTTGTAGCATCTACTAACACCAACACAATTCCGGCCTGATCAATTTTCGAAAATGTACGCTCAATACCCAGACTCTCAACCGTATCGTTGGTCGATCGGATACCTGCCGTATCGATAAACCGGAACTGAATTCCATCGATCACTACCACATCTTCAATTGAATCGCGTGTTGTACCGGCAATATCTGAAACAATAGCCCGCTCTTCTTTCAACAAAAGGTTCAATAACGTTGATTTACCAACATTTGCTTGTCCGATTATAGCAACAGGTATACCATTTTTTATCGCATTCCCATATTGAAATGATTTTAACAAATTACTGATCAACAAAGATATATCTATTGTTAACTGAAGTAATGAATCACGATTGGCGAATTCCACATCTTCCTCACTAAAATCGAGTTCTAATTCGATAAGAGTAATGAATGTCAGCAACTTAGATCTCAGATTCTTGATTTCTTGCGAAATTCCCCCTTTCATTTGCTTAAGCGCAATTTTGTGAGCAGCAGATGTTTCAGAAGCGATTAAATCGGCAACAGCCTCGGCCTGAGATAAATCCATTTTACCATTCAGAAATGCCCGTTGGGTAAACTCGCCAGCCTTAGCCATTCTTGCCCCATTGGCAAGCAATAGTTGAAGAATTTGCTGCTGAATAAACACCGAACCATGGCACGATATTTCAACAACATCTTCTCCGGTAAAGGAACGCGGAGCCCGGAACAAGGCTAGCACAACGTCGTCAATTATCTCCGAATGGTCTACAATTTGCCCAAAATGAAGAGTATTCGCAGCCTGATCTGCTATCTTTTTACTCTTTATTACCGACTGAAAAACGGAATCGGCAATAGTTAACGCTTCTTTTCCAGAAAGCCTTATCGTGGCAATAGCGCCCATTCCCGGGGCAGTGGCAATAGCACATATCGTGTTTTGATCTATCATTTTCAATTCTTATTTCTAGCAAAAATAGTAAACCACTTTCGATAATATACATGTTACTCCAAAAATGGCAAGAAAGAAACGAAACACATTCTGCACACATCTTTTTTGCCTTATCTTTACCAAAGGAAAAATCATTTAACCCTTTTCAATTTACTATGGAACTTGTCAGCATTATCATTCCTTGTTACAATCATGCAGTGTTTCTCGAAGAGACCTTGCGTTCAGCCTTGGCTTCGACTTATGCTCCAATTGAAATTATCATTGTAAACGATGGTTCAACAGACAATTCTGAAGAAATGGCGTTAAAATATAGCCGCGAGTTTTCAAATATTTTTTACATCAGCCAAACAAACCAAGGACCGGCAGCCGCAAGAAACAACGGAATACGTTCAGCCAAAGGAAAATACATTTTACCTCTTGATGCTGATGACCTGATTTCGAGCAATTATATAGAAGAAGCTGTTGCAACTTTCGAAAGAGATAAAAGAATTAAAGTTGTTTATTGTAATGCAGAATTTTTTGGTGAAAAGAGACAACAGTGGACACTCCCCAACTTCTCTCATAAACTGTTAGCCCGTGAAAACATGATTTTTGCTACAGCAATGTACCGAAAATCAGACTGGGAAAAAATTGGAGGGTACGACGAACGAATGACCTGGGGGTGGGAAGACTGGGAATTTTGGATTTCCATGCTGAAAGATGGAGGAAATGCTGTAAAACTTCCAATCACCGGTTTTTTTTACCGGGTTAGAAAAGGCTCACGCCGAAAAAGCACGAATCGCGAAGCCAAACGAAAAACAGTCGCATTAATCAATGAGAAACATCTTGATTTTGAGAAAAAATACCTGCACGGTCCTTTACACATCAACCGATCATGGTCTGCCACAATCAACAAAATAGCAAATTTCGCACGGAGTATTTGGCATTGAGATTTAGAGTTTATGGGTAAAAAATTCAAATAATACGGACTAAAAACAGCCTATTGAGGCAAAAAAGGCCTTCCAAATTTCCGGTTTTCCATAATTTATTACATTTGTCGCTCAAGTTAATTTTAAACCATATAATTATGAAGCTACTTGAAGGAAAAACAGCCATAATAACCGGAGCTACCCGTGGAATAGGCAAAGCAATTGCTTTACGTTTTGCTCAGGAAGGATGCAATATTGCCTTTACCGACCTGTTTGAGGACGAAAACATGAAAGCCACCGAAGCTGAAATTGCAAAATTTGGTGTCAAAGTAAAAGGGTATGCATCGAACGCCGCTAAATTTGATGATACTCAGAATGTTGTTGCCAATATAGCCAACGATTTTGGCCGGGTCGACATACTTGTAAACAACGCAGGGATCACTAAAGACGGCGCGTTAAAGCGAATGACCGAAGACCAATGGGACGCCGTTATCGCGGTAAACCTGAAATCGGTTTTCAACTTTACAAAAGCCGTTCAACCCATCATGTGGAAACAAGGCATCGGAAGTATTATCAACATGAGTTCTGTTGTGGGCGTTTCAGGCAATGCTAACCAGATAAACTACTCATCGTCGAAAGCCGGGATCATAGGTTTTACCAAATCGGCAGCAAAAGAATTTGGAGCGCGAAATATCCGCTGTAATGCCGTTGCACCAGGGTTTATCATTACCGAAATGACTGGTCAGCTTCCTGAAGAAGTCAGAAAAGCCTGGGAATCAGGAATTCCATTAAAGAGGGGAGGAGAGCCCGACGAAGTTGCGAAGGTGTGCCTTTTCCTTGGATCTGATCTTTCTTCGTATGTAAGCGGACAAGTAATAAATGTTTGTGGTGCTATGAATACTTAAATCAACCCTTTATATTTGTAACCCCGCAATAACCCTGCGGGGTTTTTTTATGAGCAGATTTACACTTTTTTGCGGACTCACTACTGTTGATATTCAGCATTTTGTAGATGAATTCCCAAATTCAAACCAAAAAATAAAAACAAGCGAACCCGAAATTTGCGTAGGCGGGCCTGCTGCAAATGCCGCTATAACACACTCTTTTCTTGGAGCTAATACTCATTTTGCTTCAGTTGTTGGAAAAAATTCGTTTACCAGTTTTGTTTATGATGATTTTTTACAAAATCGGGTAAAAATTATAGACTTCGCTGAAAACGAACGTTGTACTCCCGTAGTTGCGTCAATAATAACCACCGTAAAAAATGGTGACCGGGCTGTAATTTCACATCTGCCCAAATTAATCGTTCCCTCAAAAAAACTAACCCAAAGTATCGATTTCTCCCAATGTAACATGGTGGTAATCGATGGCTTTTACCCTGAAATAACGATGGAAATTTGCGATGAAGCAAAAAAGCATGCTGTTCCGGTTATATTCGACGGAGGAAGTTGGAAACCACATACAAACAATATCTTACAATATGTTGATATTGCCATTTGTTCTGAGCAGTTCATGCCGCCCTCTTGTTCAAACCTACATGATGTATTCAATTTCTTAAGAGATACTGGCGTTGAAAAAATAGCCATTACCCGTGGCGAGAAAAGTATTTTGTGGAAAGACCAACATCTTGAAGGAACAATTGAAATAGAAAACCTGAATGCCATTGATTCGCTCGGAGCAGGAGATGTTTTTCATGGTGCGTTTGCATACTTTTATGGACTCGGAAATAATTTTCAGTCAGCGCTGAAGTTTTCAGCCAGTATCGCCTCTTTTTCTACAAAATATAAAGGAACTAGGTCGTGGATGGGACATTATCAGTCTGTCTGTCGAAATGAAAAAATATAGCAACAAAGAAATCAACAACAAATTGATTTTTATTGAAGAAAAAATCCAATAATACAGGCTTTTTTGTAATTTGATCACTTGCAACGGAACAGCAACAATGAAAAAAAACAAACTGCTTTCTCAATTAAACATCTTTCATTTCTCTCTTTCAGGGATCATAATCTTCGTATTGCTGTTCACAATCATGCTGTTGAATTATTGGCAATCAGCTAAATATTCGGCAATTGAAACAAAAGAAAATTTCGAAAAGACTGCCTCTATCATTTCTTCTAAACTAATTGAAATTGAGAAAATTGCACAA
Organism: Bacteroidales bacterium; assembly: GCA_012719495.1. GTDB lineage: Bacteria > Bacteroidota > Bacteroidia > Bacteroidales > Prolixibacteraceae > CAYMTR01. The sequence continues at coordinate 9,381 of JAAYAG010000138.1, read as the reverse complement.
AATTATCAGTTAAGTTCGTTCTCAAAAGAAGAAAGGGAAAGCAACATATTACCAAACGTCATTGATTTTATTCTGATTGAAGAAAACGGCAAAATTGCCCTCACCAAAGAACAAGAAGCTAAGCTTGATATTTCAAGGATTGTATTGGCGAATAAACTCTCTGTCTTTAACCGTTCCGACTCAACAACTACCCCTTGCATGATCACAAAAAACCAAAGGGGCCAAACAATATTTATCATTTTTAAAAGTGACTGGCTAAATGAATATGCCAATTATCCGGGGGTTTCAGCGCAATCTGTTTTTATACTTTTTGACTATAACGCTAAGCAAATCAATTCGTCTAATACTGAACTGCAATTCAGTGATCAGTTTATTAACAAACTGTCAGAACATATTCAAAAGGTTGACAACGACAAAAAAGAAACGATCATTTCTTATAAATACCCAATAGAGAATGGCAAAAAGCCTGTAAATATTTACATGCAATTGACAGATTATCAAGGATGTGCCCTTACATTTGTGAATTTCAACCAAGGTATCAGACCGTACACATCATCTATTGCCATTTTACTGCTCGGATTAGGGTTATTCATAGCCGTAAGTATTTTAATTGCATACATTAACAACCTGTTTACCAAGCCCCTCTCACAAATAACAGCTTCAATAACTCAAAACAGTAAATATTACGCAACCGACAACCATGAAGAAAGTGATTACGAACTAATTAGTAAATATATAAGCTACCTGGAGAATCAAAATTCAATTTACGAAAAGAAATTCGAAAGCATAAAAAACGAAAATAAAAACCTAGAAAACGATCTAAAACTAGCTAATAGACTTCAAAAGAACTTATTGCCAGCCAACAGTCAATTGCTTTCAGACAGAAAAGAATTTGATATTTACGCTTATACAGAATCCGCATTTAAAGTAGGGGGTGACCTTTTTGATTGCTTTATGATTGATAATGACCACCTGTTAGTTGCCGTTGCCGATGTTGCAGGAAAAGGGATAGCCGCCTCGTTATACATGATTTATACCCATACCACACTCAGAGCTGTTGTAAAACCAGGCCTCGATATTAAAGAAATTATCCAACGACTAAACAATCAACTTATTGAAGAAAACGTAAGCGATATGTTTGTAACCATTTTTGCCGGAATCCTAACACTGTCAACCGGTGAATTTGAATACTGCAATGCAGCCCACAATGCACCATGTTTGATTACCTTCACTGGCAGTGTTAATGAATTACCTGAAATTCACGGCATTCCATTGGGCATATATCCTAACCGAAACTATCTTTCGTCGAAAATTGAATTAAATTATGGTGACCAAATTTTTATTTATACTGATGGCCTTACCGATACAGTTGATGAAAATGACGTGAAATTTACCCTCGACGTACTAAAGTACAATCTTATGGGAGCATGGTTCTTAAGCCCGGCAGAAGTAATTGAGCGCGTTAAAAGCAGTGTTGAATACTTTAGAGGCAACAATGCCCCGGTCGACGATATTACAATTATGTCGTTAAAATATACCCTTGAAAAAAAGTAAACCCGGCATTAACCGGGCTTACTTAATATTTGAATCAATCTTTACTTCTGAATTGAAATCCGTATCTTTTCTTTCTTGGCATCAAATCCTATAGAAATGGTATTTCCTTCGGATACCTCGGCTCGCAAGATAGCTTCAGCCATTTCATCTTCAAGATATTTCTGGATAGCTCTTTTAAGCGGGCGAGCCCCATACTGAGGATCGTAACCTTTCTGAGCAATAAAAGTTTTAGCTGTCGCCGAAATCTTCAAATTGTAATTCAAGTTCTTCACCCGCTCGAACAATCCCTTCAGTTCGATATCTATAATTTTATTTATATCCTTCTCTGTCAATGGATTAAACATGATCACATCATCAATCCTGTTCAGGAACTCAGGGGCAAATGCCTTTTTTAATGCCTTTTGAATTACGAAAGATGAATGATCGGGATCAGCAGTTACATCTCCAGCAGGTGCAGTAAATCCAACCCCACGACCAAACTCTGACAACTGGCGCGAACCGATATTCGAAGTCATTATAATAATTGTATTCTTGAAATCAATACGACGCCCCAAGCTATCTGTTAACCTGCCTTCATCGATCACCTGCAGCAAGAGATGGAAAACATCAGGATGAGCCTTTTCTATTTCATCGAGCAAAACCACCGAATAGGGTTTGCGTCGTACTTTTTCAGTAAGTTGTCCGCCTTCTTCATAACCAACATATCCCGGAGGCGCACCCACCAAGCGCGATACCGCAAATTTCTCCATGTATTCACTCATGTCAACACGGATCAGAGCATCAGACGAATCAAACAGATACTGGGCTAAAACTTTAGCCAACTGAGTTTTTCCAACACCAGTAGGGCCGAGGAATATAAAAGATCCAATCGGCTTGTTAGGATCTTTTAACCCAGCACGGTTTCGCTGGATTGCCTTCACAATTTTTTCTATCGCAGCATCCTGTCCAACCACCGAACCTTTTAAATCGTTATACATGGTGAGAAGTTTCTTACTTTCAGCCTGAGCAACACGCTGCACAGGAATACCCGACATCATAGCCACTACTTCGGCAACTTTGTCTTCTGTAACCACTTCCCGGTGGTTTACTAATTCGCGCTCCCAGTCTTCCTTTTCTCGCTCAAGAAGCTGCATCAAGTTTTTTTCCTTATCCCTGAAACTGGCAGCAAGTTCAAAATTCTGGCTTTTTACTGCCTGTATTTTTTCCTCGCGGGTTTGTTCAATCTTTTCTTCCAGTTTGATTATTTTCTCAGGAACATTAATGTTGGCTATATGAACACGTGAACCCGCTTCGTCGAGGGCATCAATTGCCTTATCGGGCAAATGCCTGTCGCTAATATATCTTGCAGTAAGCGAAACACATGCACTGATAGCCTCCGGGGTATATAACACGTTATGATGGTCTTCATACCGGGCTTTTATATTATTAAGAATCTGAACGGTTTCTTCAGGAGTGGTTGGATCGACCATCACTTTCTGAAAACGACGTTCAAGAGCCCCGTCTTTTTCAATATTTTGCCGGTACTCATCGAGAGTAGTTGCTCCAATGCACTGAATATCACCCCGGGCAAGGGCAGGTTTCAACATATTGGCCGCGTCGAGCGAACCAGTTGCACCCCCGGCACCAACAATAGTATGTATTTCGTCAATAAAAAGAATCACATTGTTTACTTTGGCTAACTCATTAAGAATGGCCTTCATACGCTCTTCAAACTGCCCCCTGTACTTAGTCCCGGCAACAATAGATGCCAAATCGAGCGAAACCACACGCTTGTCGAATAAAACCCTGGATACTTTCTTTTCAATAATCCTGATTGCAAGTCCCTCTGCAATAGCCGATTTCCCTACGCCTGGTTCCCCAATTAATATCGGGTTGTTCTTTTTACGCCGGCTAAGGATCTGCGCAATTCGCTCAATTTCTTTGTCGCGACCAACAATAGGGTCAAGGCTACCTTCTTCGGCTGCTTTGGTAATATCAATACCAAAATTATCGAGTACCGGAGTCTCCGACTTACCTACAGCCGACTGTGAAGAAGATCCCTGCGATGGTTTATGTTGAAAAAAATCGTTTGAATCGTCTTCGTTTTCATTGGGCATATCCGATCTTGCTTCAGTTTTGCGTTGGGTATATGCCTCCATCTCTGATTTTATAATTTGATAACTAATATTATTATCTGTCAATATTTTAGAAAGAAATGTTTTTTCATCCTTTAGCAAAGCAAGAAGTAAATGACCAGTATTGACCGCAGCATTTCCCATTGACCGGGCTTCAAGATAAACCAGTTTTAATGTCTTTTCTGTAGTTTTCAACAACTGTATTGAAGCCCCCGAATCAAGAATCTGGTCCTCTTTAATTTCCGCTTCAATTGATTTTTTCAATTCATAGAAATCAACGCCAAGACCATGCAGTATTTCGATGGCTACACCTTCACCGTCGCGCAAAATACCAAGAAAAATGTGCTCAGGCCCAATGAAATCATTGCCCATACGTATTGCCTCTTCTCGGCTATATGATAATACATCCCTTAATTTTGGAGAAAATTTTGAGTCCATATATTCTTTAACAATATTTGTTTTTACAATTGAGTCACTAATATACACTATTTTCAAAATAGAATCTTTCAGCAAAGACCAATTAAATAGCAATTGTTGAAAGATTGGTAAAGTATGTTAATATTTTCGACAATTGGCAACAAGAATCTACTGTTTAGTCACGGTATTTTTGTATTTTTAACCGCTTTTTTTGAGACTTACGAAACACTATTAAAATGTCTGAAAACGAAAGAATTTTAAAGATCAACATTGAGGAGCAAATGAAATCTGCTTACATCGACTATTCGATGTCAGTTATCGTTTCTCGTGCTTTACCCGATGTTAGAGATGGATTAAAACCTGTTCACCGCCGTGTTTTATTCGGAATGAGCGAACTGGGAGTTCTGTCAAACCGCCCATATAAGAAGTCGGCCAGGATAGTTGGTGAAGTTATGGGTAAATATCACCCACATGGTGATTCATCAGTGTATATGACCATGGTGCGTTTAGCCCAGAATTGGTCACTAAGGTACCCGTTGGTCGACGGGCAGGGAAACTTCGGATCAGTTGATGGCGACAGTCCAGCTGCTATGCGTTACACCGAAGCTCGCTTATCTAAAATTGCCGAAGAAACGCTCCAAGACCTCGAAAAAAATACAGTTGACTTTCAACCTAATTTCGATGAATCCCTCAAAGAACCGACAGTTCTGCCAACGCGTATACCTAACTTGCTGGTGAACGGAGCTTCGGGTATTGCTGTTGGGATGGCTACCAATATGCCACCTCACAACCTTATCGATACCATAGATGCAATTAATGCCTACATAGATAACAGCGAAATCGAAATCGATGACCTGATCGAAATTATCAAGGCCCCTGATTTTCCTACCGGAGGTATTATATATGGATATCAAGGAGTTAAGGAATCGTATCAAACCGGTCGTGGACGTATTATTATGCGTGGCAAAGCCAACATCGAAACTCATGGCAACGGACGGGAAAAAATCATCATTTCCGAAATTCCTTACATGGTCAATAAAGCAGAATTGATCATGAAAATTGCAGAGCTGGTCAATGAAAAGAAAATCGAAGGCATCTCTAACGTAAACGACGAGTCTGACAGGAGCGGTATGCGCATCGTTGTCGATTTGAAAAAAGATGAGATTGCCAATGTTGTGCTCAACAAACTTTATAAATACACAGCCCTGCAATCATCTTTCAGTGTTAACAACATTGTTTTGGTTAAAGGACGCCCAAGATTACTGAATCTCAAACAACTCATAAAATATTTCGTTGAACACCGCCTCGATGTAGTAACCCGCCGCACTCAGTTCGAACTCGATCAGGCTGAAAAAAGAGCTCACATCTTGTTGGGACTCATCATTGCCAGCGATAATATCGACGAAGTAATCAGCATTATCCGTTCTTCGAACAACCCAGATGAAGCAAGGGAAGGGTTAATGGCCAGATTCGAACTCTCTGACATACAGGCACGTGCAATTGTTGAAATGAGACTTCGCCAACTCACCGGCCTGGAACAGGAAAAGCTTCGCGCTGAATACGAAGAACTTCTTAAACTGATCGAGCGCCTGAAAGAAATTCTTGCTGATGTTTCGCTCCGTATGAATATTATAAAGGAAGAACTCAACGAATTAAAAGAAGCTTATCCAGAAGGACGAAGGACTGAAATTGTGCCAAATGCCGAAGAATTCAACCCTGAAGACTTTTATGCCGATGAAGAAATGGTAATAACTATTTCACATTTAGGCTACATTAAACGTACCTCGTTGTCCGAATTCAAGACACAGGGTAGGGGTGGGGTTGGCTCTCGTGGTGGCGCTACCCGCGATGAAGATTTCCTTGAACACATGTTTGTGGCTACCATGCACAATACCTTACTGCTGTTTACTGAAAAAGGCAAGTGCTTCTGGCTCAAGGTTTATCAAGTTCCTGAAGGATCAAGAAATTCAAAGGGCCGCGCAATACAAAACCTGCTGAACATTGAATCAGATGATAAAGTAATGGCATACATCAATGTGCTGACACTCGACGATGCCGATTATATCAATAGCAATAATATTATATTGTGTACAAAGAATGGTATAATCAAGAAAACATTACTTGAAGCATATTCTCGTCCTCGTCAGAATGGTGTAAATGCAATTACGATTAGAGAAGGTGACCAACTTCTTGAGGCCAAACTTACCAATGGCAGTCACGAAATAATGCTGGCTGTGAAATCGGGAAAGGCAATCAGGTTTAACGAAAATACCGTTCGAGCTATAGGCCGTACTGCTTCTGGTGTTCGCGGAGTTAACCTGGCTGAGGGCGATGAAGTAATTGGCATGATATGTGTTGAAAACGAGTCGGAAGACGTAATGGTAGTTTCAGAAAACGGGTACGGAAAACGTTCAAAAATTGAAGATTACCGAATTACAAACAGAGGAGGAAAAGGGGTTAAAACCATAAACATTACCGAAAAAACTGGTAAACTGGTAGCCATTAAGAGCGTAACTGACAGCGATGATCTGATGATTATTACTGCCGACGGGATTACCATTCGAATGGCCGTTAATTCAGTAAGACTTATGGGACGTACAGCACAAGGCGTAAAACTCATCAACCTTAGAGAAAATTCGACCATTGCATCGGTTGCCAGTGTTTCTAAAAACGAAGAAAACGAAGATGTAGAAGGTGCTGATCAACCAAGTGATTACGAAACAGATAATGATACTGAAGCCTCGGCTGAAGAATAATAGAAAACAAATAATTATCGTAATTTTGAAAGTTTAATTGAAACAATACAACTATGAGAAGAATTACAACATTATTCATCTTTTTGTTATTTGTAACCTCAGTTTTTGCACAACGGGCAAAAGTGACCAGTGCATTGAGTTACAAAGAATCGGGAGAGATACTAAAAGCCTACCAAACCATACAGGAGGCGATTGACCCGAGCAACGAAAAAACAGCAAAGAGTATTACCTGGCCAAGAACATGGGAAGTTCGCGGACTTATCCTACAAGATGCTCACAAAAAGGGCGTATCTGGTCTTGTTGATGAACCACTTTTCGAAGCGTATGATTCGTATATGAAGGCAATCGAATACGACGTGGACGGCAAGTTATCGAAAAGTCTTGTAATTGACCTAACCTTTTTGCAAACCGACTTATCCAACTATGCAATAACTAGTTACGAAAAGAACGATTTCAAAAAATCGCTCAAATGTTTCGAATTGCACTTGGCTATTACAAATAACCCGATTATGAAACCCAAAAGTGGTATCGTAGCTGTTGATACAGTAATAATGTACAACGCAGGTTTGGCTGCATTTAAAGCAAAAGAATGGGACAAAGCTATTAGCTTCTTTAACAAAACTTCGGAATATAATTACAATGGGTCAGCTAGTTGCAACTTTGCAATTAAATCGTACCTTGAAAAAGGCGATACACTTAACTATTTGAATGCATTAAAAAAAGGATTTGAAAAATATCCAAACGACGAGCCATTACTTGTTGAGCTTATCAACTTTTACATAAGCCGTGGTAAATCAGAAGATGCAATTAAATATATCGATTTAGCTATTTCGGAAAAGCCGACTAATGCAACTCTTTATACTGCAAAAGGTTCCATGCTTGAAAAAATGGGAAGGCCCGATGAAGCCATTAACATGTATAAAGATGCTATCAAAGTCGACAGCTCATTATTTACTCCATATTACAACATCAGCGTAATTCATTATAATCGTGGCGTTGAAGTTATTAATACAGCTAACCAATTGCCTCCAAGTCAATCGGAAAAATATGAAGCTGAGATATTAAAAGCTAATGAACACTTCAGACAATCATTACCTTATATTGAAAAAGCATATTCAATTGACTCATCAGAAGTTGCTATTCTTGAATCACTTAAAACTATTTATTATCGTTTACAAATGAACGATAAATACATGGAAGTGAACAAAAAGATTCAGGAACTCAAGAAATAATAAAAAAATAACCGGATGAATAATCCGGTTATTTTATGCATATTATATTTAACATAATATCAATTATAAGACAAACATGTTATTTTATAACTATACAGTAATTGTGCGCTTTATGTAGTCTGAATAATCTTTTAAAATAGGTTTATAATCACAATGGAATAATGAACTTGAAATCATGAAATCAGCAGTTGAACGATTAGTTGCCGTTGGAATATTATATAACGCACTAATCCGAAGCAAAGCCTTAACATCAACGTCGTGTGGCTGCGGTTGCATCGGATCCCAAAAGAAAATCAACACATCAACTTTATTTTCGGCTATCATTGCACCAAGTTGCTGATCGCCTCCAAGTGGTCCTGATTTTAATTTATTAATAACTGGCGGAATGATATCATTTTCCTTACATTTTTCAACTAATACCTGTTCAACCATCGAACCTGTAGTTCCTGTGCAAACTAAACTATGAGGTGCAAGTTCTTTCCAGTTATATGCAGCCCATTCAACCATATCGGCTTTACGGTTATCGTGAGCAACTATGGCTATTACTTTTTTCTTTTTATTAAATTCACTCATTTGGTTAAGAATCTTTGTATGTATTTTTTTGTTAAATATCTAAACGTAGTTTTATCTGTAATATATTTATTATCAATAACATATTTATCATATTTTTCCAAATCATTTATAAATAATATGTCTTTCAACATATCGGTATATCTTTCCCCCTTTATAGAGTAATTGTCCAGTTCGTCGATAAGCTGATAAACATTGGCTCCCTCTGCCCTCTTTTTTCTAAAATTATGATAAACTTTATTATTGCCTATCGTAAAATAATAATGCTTTACCGACTCTTCCACTGACTCGTATTTCTGCATATACGACCTCTTTTTGCCCTTAACAGATAACGAATTACGTTTAGTTGGAGAAGTAATTCCAAATAAATTATTTCCCTCTACAGCAAATCTTGATTGTCCCCAACCCGACTCTAAAGCCGCCTGAGCAAGGACTAAGCTAACCGGATGCAATTTAACCCTTTCAGGTAGATTTAGACAACTATCAACGTTATATTTTATTACCAAACTATCGATATAATATTGTTCGCGTTCCGATAACTGTTTATTAAGCTTTAACTTATCTAGTATTGATATTATCTTTTCATATTTTAATTGTTCGTTAAACTGTACAATTACTCAAGTTTCGCAGCAGGCTAAATAGTTAAAAAACAAGACAAAGAGATAAAAAAAGCAGCACGGATATTTGGCTAATAATCTAAATATTAGTATATTAGCAAAGTTTCCACACACAAATAAC
>JAAYAG010000137.1 GCA_012719495.1 Bacteroidales bacterium | reverse complement strand
GAATATACTGTTTTTGTGGTTGTACCCAACAAGGCACGCAAATATCTACAATCCTTGGGTCATAAATCGAAAAACGATAAAATTGATGCCACTGGATTAGCGTGTATGTGCTTGCAAAATAAATTTGAACCATGGAAACCCATTTCAAAATTTTATTATGAGTTAAGATTATTGACTAGTTCTACTTTGACACATTTATTGCTTTGAATAACAGTAATCTATATCACGATGTCGCTTTATATGTCGTTCTTTTAACTGTCTGAGCAATCTCTCCTCCGTCATTTCTTTGTAAAATTTAAATTTTAAAAAGTCCATGATATCTCTTGCTGAGAGAATCGGGATTTCATCTTGGTTGAATAATTTCTCTTTGAGCACGAAACATCCAACCATCATGTTCAGAGCAATTTGGTGATGCCACGAAAGCCATTTCCGTGTCTGAAACTGATCCATTCCCAGTATTTGCTTCTGCTCCTTGAAACTGTGTTCGACAAAAAAACGTTGTGCTTGCATGTAGGCGATGGCTTGTTTGGTGTACTGCCCCAATGACGCATTGGTGAAGGAGTATTTGATTTCTTCCCCTTCTTTGGTCTTTCGTTTTGAGATGACCAACAGTCGTTCCTCCACGGTGTTTATATTCTTGTCCCAAATGTAAACTGTTTTGAAATGGAACATCCCTTTCAAGACACCTTTGGCCGAATCCCTAATGTCGATTGCTTCCCAGTCGGAAGGCTTTAATAAGCCGATATATTGGTTTGCGGCGAAATGGTCGGTATTTGCTTTTAGCTTCTTGGGAGCAGGCCCTTTGGCTGTTTTTCGTTCGGGAAGGTATAATTCGGGTTTTTCCAGAAATATTTTCTGGTCGGAGTGGATGTCAAGCATATAGACAATCCCCATGTTGTTGATTTTTCGCGCAAAAGCAGCATCGTTGCCGTATAGTCCATCGGCTCCCACGAAATCGAAAGCAATGCCCATTTCCAGTTGGTGCTTTATGATGTCGGCCGCAAGCTCTTGTTTGGTCTTGAAAACCCTTTCGTCAATGGGGATGCTGGCTTCATCGCACCGTTCACTATCACTTGTCCACGAAGTGGGCAGATACAGGCGGCAATCCACCAGCGAAGCGTTTTTGCCATTGCACAGGCTGCCATAGACAGCAACTTGAGAATTGGCTGTTTTGCCTACATTGCCACAGTATTGATGCCCGACACCAACGCTTTTGTTACCTTTTTTTTCCCAACCGCTTTCGTCGATCAGCAACCCAGTCAGTGTTTGTTTGGGCAAGGATCGGGAAACATCTTTGGCCACTTTATCCATCACCGCACGGGCATCCCAGTTGGAATCGCTGATGAAATGGTGCATCGCATGGTAAGACGAATCTAGTGTTTCGCTGATTCGCTCTATGTTGTTTAATTCACTGGTCACGATCCCTTCTATATAAAGACGTGCTTTGTCGGCGTTAGACTTGGTTTTGTTTTTGAATAAATATTGATAATCAGATGCATAGGCACACAGACGCCCTGCGGCATCAATCAGTGCTTTACCATAATTTTTGTTTCTTATTATTCGACTTGAATACGCCCGCTACTCATAGCAAAATTTGCTTTAGATGATTTCCTTGTGCTAATGTATTTATTTTCAATTTATTCACCAAATAAAAAGGGGTGAAATTGCTTTTATTTTAATCTGTCAAAGTAGAATTATTAATTCATTTTTTTATGAGAAAATCGTCAGATTTGCTGAAAGCGCTGTTTCTCATGCTGGGTTTAGTCGTTGTGTTGACCGCACAAGCTCAGGTGAAAACGGTGACCGGCAGGGTGTCAGATGCCGCCAATGGTGACCCCATGCCGGGTGTAACGGTGGTTGTGAAAGGCACCACTAATGGAACCATTACCACTCCTGATGGAACTTATTCCATGCAGGTGGCTGATTCAGATGTTTTATTGTTTTCGTTTATAGGTTTTAAAAATCAGGAAGTGAATGTTGCCGGCCAATCGGTCATCAATATCCAGCTTAAATCCGATAATATCGGCATGGAAGAAGTGGTGGTTATCGGCTACGGGGTTTCGAAGAAAAAG
>JAAYAG010000136.1 GCA_012719495.1 Bacteroidales bacterium | reverse complement strand
CTGGAGGAGATGCTGTAGGGGGTGCAACAGATTGAGTAAAAAAGTTTGACGCTAATAAAATAAAATAAACGATTGTGAACATGAATATTTTTATATAACTTTGCGATGAACATCTGCAACATGCAGATAATTAAAATGTTGTTATTTGCTACTTATGGCAGACAAAGCATACATAACGCCAAAAGTTTTTAAATGGGCAAGAGAATCAGCGAATATTGCAACAGAAATTGCTGCATCTAAAGTACGAGTGCCGGTTAAGAAATTGGAAGAGTGGGAAAATGGAGTTGATTTTCCTACCATTAGCCAGGCACAAAAACTTGCGAAAGCATACCGTAGACCTTTTGCTTTGTTTTTTCTTCCGGATATACCTACCGATTTTCAACTTCTTCAAGATTTCAGGAAAAAAGGTTCAAAAGAATTAAGCACAGCTTCACTTTTCATGATTCGGGAGATACAACAAAAACAAGCTTGGATCAGCGAAATGTATGAAGAGAATAAGGAAAGCAAAATCCCATTTATTGGAAGATTCAACATTAAAGATAATCCGGTCATAGTGGCCAATGACATCCTCAACACATTAAATATAAACCCATTAAACTACTTATCAAATAATCCGATTATTGAATGGATTGATAAAGCGGAATCAAAGGGCATCTTTGTTTCAAGGACAAGTTTTATTCATTCAAGATTAAAATTAGATGCCGCTGAAATTCAAGGGTTTGCAATCTCCGATTATTTTGCACCGTTCATATTCATCAACACCGATGATTGGAATGCCCCACAATTATTCACTTTCGTGCATGAACTGGCTCACCTATGGATTGCTAAATCAGGAATATCGAACGAGATTGAACCTGCCATCAAAGACCCATCATACTATATTTCAATTGATTATAATCCAATTGAATTATTCTGCAATGAAGTCGCTGCAAATGCATTAATGCCTGAAGAATTCATATCCAAACTTGATATGAACTCTTTTGACAATGCTAAAGATGTTTTCAATAATGCCAAATTATTAGGGGTCAGCTCTTTCGCATTCTTGGTGAGAGCATTAAAACTCAGCGTTATCTCACCAAAGAAATATATGCAATTAAAATATTTGGCAGAGCTGGAATATCATGAATTCTTAACAAGAGAAGCAGCGAAAAGTATAAGACTGAAAGAAAAACCCGGGGGGCCAAATTATTATTTGCTTCAACTGAACAGAAATAGCAGACTATTTACCCAAACAGTTCTGGATGCTTTTCGTGGTGGGGTGATTGAACCATCTATGGCAAGCAATCTGTTAAATGTCCCGGCCAATAAGTTCCCAAAACTTGAAGCACAGATGTACAGATGAACATTCATGACAAAAAATATTGTTTGGATACCAATGTGCTTATTCAGGCATGGCAAAAATATTATTCGCCGGATATTTGTCCCAGTTATTGGGTTATCCTCAACTCCTTAGGGGTCGATAACATCATCTTTATGCCGGAACAGGTTTATGAAGAAATTGTTAGAACTGATGATGATTTATCGAAATGGCTGAAATCAAGTCAGATCCCGGTTAAAAAGATGGACGAACAGGTAATTGAATGTTTAAAAGATATCTACGATGCAGATCCCAATCACAAATATTTAGTTGATAATACAAAACAAAGGTCCTTGGCGGACCCCTGGGTAATTGCTCATGCAATGAGAGAAAATGCAACGGTTGTAACCAAGGAAGAAAAAATTACAGCAGTAAATAGCAGAAAAATAAGAATTCCAAATGTGTGCGAGAAAATGAATGTTTCATGGTTAAACGATTTTCAATTTTTAATGGAATTAGGTGTTGAGTTTATTTGTAGAAGGGGATAGGGCGCCTTTTCTAAATACAAAAAAAATCGCTTCGCAAATCAATATAGATCTTTTTGTTTCCTCCTTCTACGGTTTCAGTGTCTTCCCATCACTTTAGGGCACTTCCCATACCGTTTCGCGCACTTTCCATACACTTAGAAGTACTTTCCATACATTTCCCATACACTACCCTTACACTTCCCATACCGTTTCACGGACAAAGAACGACTTTGAGACCACATCGCTTAATCCACGAAAAGCTTGCCCCACCTTTGCTTACGGATAAGGCCAAATCCGTATGTATAACGTTTAAAATTTTTGAATTATGGGAACAATTAAGAAAGGAATCCTGGGTGGCTTCTCCGGTAAGGTGGGGAACGTGGTCGGCGCCTCCTGGCGGGGCATCG
>JAAYAG010000135.1 GCA_012719495.1 Bacteroidales bacterium | reverse complement strand
ATCGGTAAAGCTTATTGCTAATGGGTTGCTCCCCAGCAGAGCCCATGTCCTCTTCCACTTTACGGCAATAATTTACTAAAACAAAATTTAAAAATCACCAACTATTTTTTGCCACATTACCTAAAATAACGAAGCCCCGCTGTCGGAAAGATGGCGGGGCTTTTTTACTTCAAAACATCTTCCATTCAACCCTTTATCCAAATGTTTACCCCACCTTCTCGAACTCGCAATCCTTTAGGCTCTTTTTCATTTTCACATCGGGCAGAAAGTGTAGTTTAATATTAAGCTATTTCATTAGTAATCAATATTATAAGCGCAAATTAAAACGTTCGTGAAATATTAAAGCCAAACCGAACATTGCCTTTGAGCCAACTTGCAGTGGTTTCGGAAATGTAAGCTGCGTCGTAAATGGCCGAAACGTTGGTAAAGAAAAGCTGGAAAACATGACCACCAGTTTCAATATCAACACCTACTGAAAGAGGGTTTTTGAAATCGGCAGCAGTTTGCCCGGGTAACAAATAGTGGTATTCGGCAGTTAAAGCTACACGGTTTGACACTTTGAACCTTCCACCAGCTCCAATCGCTAATATATCGTTTTGATCGGCTGTGGTTTTTACAAGGTTACGGTGGATATAGGTGGGCATCAGCATAAGGGAAATACTTCGATTAAACTTGCGTGATGCAATGAACTGAAGCGAGTAGCTCATTCGATGGGCAAACAGGTAGTTACGGCCATCATCAGGCCATTTATCTGAAGATATATTTGCCGAGCCAATTATCCCAAGCGTGATGGGCATGTTTCTTTCCCCAGTACTTTGCCTCAGCAATAATTGTTTTGCAAATAGATCGTAATTACTCTTATAGGTACTACGGCCAAAACCTAATGAAGTAGTTTGGGTTAATCCATATTCAAATCCCAGACGGATAGTGGCAAGATCGAGTCCCCACAAATCGGAAAAACCTGCGCTTATTGGTCCAAAGCGATGGGCAATAAGGAAAACGAGATCGCCTTTGTCGGGCAACTTGGTAGTGTGCGAGTTAATCAGCTGTACCGATTTAAAGGTGGCTGTGGCAAATTCTGTTTTTGGTTTTTCTGCCAATTGTTCATCGAGTATGTCCTCAATATTTTGGGCTAAACCCCAAATAGCAATCAGCAGTAACGAAATTATTAAGGCTAGTTTTCTCATGTGGCTATTTTTTTACAGGTTCGAGATTGAACTTTACGGTTACCTCAATTTCTTTGGCAATATTGTTTGCCACGGCCTTGGGTATCTTTATCTCAAAATCGGGAGGTTTAACAGTGAAGATTGCAGTAGCAGTTATTTCACCATTGTTGTTTAGGATTGTTGCCGGGATTTCCAGGCTTTTTGTTACTCCATGAATGGTCAGATCAGCATTAATTTGAACCTGCTTACTGCCCTGTTTATTGATTTCTATTTTATCGAGGTTGATGATTTTGCCTTTTAATACAGCCTGGGGGAATTTGTCTGATTCGACATAGTTTTCGTTGAAATGCTCTTGCATGAGTGCTTTTTCGAATTGAAAAGCTTGTAATAGAACTTTAGAAACCACTTCTCCTGTTTCGATATCAAGGATACATGAAGCTTGGTTGTTTACAGCCTCAATGTTTTCCATCGGAGTTGCGGAGAAGAAACGGATGTATCCATTCCTTGTAAAATACTTTTGTCCAAAAGTTGATGCTGAAAAAAGTGCCAACAATAACAACGGTATTATCCTTTTACCCATAGCTAGTTATTTTTTAATCCTTGATCGATCCATGCATCTATTTTGTTGATGTCGCAATCCGAAAGTTTATCGGCATTCATTGGCATTGCGGTTACTCCGTTTTCGTGATTGATTACTTTCGAAAGGATTCCCGATTGAGCATAAGGTTTTACATTCTCGTATCCTTCGAGATTTATTCCTCCTGAAGCATAACCTGTGTTGTGGCAGGATATGCAGTTTGATTGAAGTATTGGTTGAATGTCGGTTTGAAACGACAAATTTTCGGTCTTACAAGTGTCATTGGTACTGGCAAAATATTCTTGTTCGTTGTGGTAGGTACAACTTGTAAAGAGTAAAAACAGGGAAACAGATACAAGAATTTTACATTTTTCCCCAACCATTTTTTTTCGGTAAAAGTCCATCATTGTATGTTATTTTAGTTTTCTGACAAAAAACAGTTGACCAGTATTACATCATCGAGGTAGCCTTTGCATTCACCCTTAATTTGGATGGTATCGCCCAAGAGAACTCTGTCAGCTTCTGAATTTTCCCTGATATTAAAAGAGCAGTTGACGCCGAAAATATTATCAGGATCACCAATAATTAAGGTCCGTATCTCGTTTGTTTTATTTATTGATTTTACAATTCCACTGACCAATAGGATTTTATTTAGATAGATTGCATCGGCATTTTTACTGTCGTTTTCGAACGATGTTAGTAGTTCAGATGCAGTAAGTTTGAAGTCGGGCTTGGTGTTCTGGATGTTTCTATGAGGTTTGTTGTAAACAACTAACGCAAATAAAAAAATTGCTGCAATTCCTGTCAGGATCGATACCCTATTTTTTTTCAAATACTGCCTCATAATAAGTTATTTTGGTGGTTTTTGAATATTAAAAGAGTTGGATTTTGTGTGCTTTTTCCCCTTCTTTCGTTTTTGTTTTAACAATGTATAAGCCAGGTTTATAGTTGTCTAAATTGACCTGAGTTTTTGACTCACCAATTTTGTCGAGTTGAGTAATTGCCTTTCCCGAAATGTCAAAAACAGTAATTGATTCAATGTCCACTTGTGATTCGACAAAGAAAAACCCATGTGCAGGGTTTGGGTAGACTGAAATATTCGGAGTTTTCAGATGTGTGACAGCGTTTTTTGTGGCCTCTTTCACAGTATGTTTGCTTGTGTAAATTTTATCGCCGCTTGTACTATTGTTTCCATTTGCCCCATTAATCGCTGCATAAAAAGTAATATCCCCCGTGCCGGAGATCGGGGCCGTCCATTCAACATTCCAAGAGATTTTCCCATCGACAGGGGCAACTCCAGCTGATTTGTGGGTTACTGATTTATTGACATTGGTTAGCTTTGTTCTGGCATCATCTGTTATTGAAAAAGCTCCTTGTTTTCCGACCGTGCTTTCTGCTGTCAGTTCAAATCCTATTTTCACAGCAGTAGCATCGCTTACATTCAAGGAAATGACATATTTCTGGCCGGGAACATAGCCCGATTCAGGGATATTGGTACTGATCCATTCTGCCGAAGATACAGTGCTGTTATGGCATTGAGCACAGGTTGCCCCATCGAGGGGTGATCCTGTTTTTGCGCCCGGAGAGCCCGAATTGTACATCGTGTTTGATAGGAGAATAAGCCCTAGTGATAGAGCCAAAAGTATAAAAGGTATAGACTTTCTCATGGCACTGAATTAAAAGGATTATGGAATTTGTATTATTTAATCTTAGATTATATTGTATACAACCCATAAAGAATGAAAATGTTTAATAGCGTGCAGTATTGGTGTATTTTTGCCTGTTATTAAGGGTGAAATTCAATTTTCTGCATGGTTTGCAGAAAGCTCATGGTCTGGTTATTTTGAAAAAGGGTCTCGCAACATAGACCAATGAGTTTGATCTGAATAGGGTAGGGTTCCTATAGCAGTAACTCGGAAACCATATTTTAGATAAATATCTACATTTTGGGGGTTGTGGGTTTCAAGATAACAGCTTTGAGAATACTTGTCAAAATAATTGAGCATTGGTAAAAGTAGCTTGCGTGAAAAGCCTTGACCTTGATACGGTTTAGCTACCCCAATCGACATTAGATACCAGTGGGGTTTTGTGATACTTTCGTGATGTAGTTTACCTGAATAATCACCGTATTTTTTTAAGATATCAATAGTGCCAGGTTTAACTAGTTTATCAAGTTTTAAACCGCCAGAACGAATAAACATCCATGCAGTGTTTAATGTGTTGTTTCTGCATTCAGGAGGCAACCATATACTGATGCCTTCCATATTTTTTCCAGTTGTAAAAACATGACCGAATTTAAGGCCATACCTTAAAGTGTATTCGTGTATGTGTTTTTCTTTTTCGGGATCATACGTTGAGAATTGAAGTAAATATCTCAAGCAAGGGGCTGTCTGGAAAGCGTCTGTCAATGACATAATGGCTAATGATAAATCTTCTTTTTTGAGAGATGTTAGTCCTTCAATATCAAATTTTCTACGATTCATGGCATGATTCTAACTTAACTATGTGTGTGGCTTATTAATGAAAGCAAAAGATAGTCTTTTATAGCTTTCGATGTGCAAAAAAGCGAGAACAAATTATTGTTTCTTGTGACAAGTGTTTATTCTGTAATTTCTGATTCTAAGTTTAATTAGGTGGTTTTACGATGAGTCTCTGAGGTATAATTACTGAAAGTGAACGTGTCAACAATGTTGTCTTTGGGATAACTTCGTAATATTCTTCCATGTGGCGAACTACAGAGTTTACTTTTCGTTTCGAATAGTTAAAGAATTATAATGCATTGTCTTCTATACCTGCTCGCCTCTTGTTTACCCTGGCCAGCCGGTAGAAATAATATGCAGCGGTTAGTCCAATGTAGATTGCCGCCTGTAGGTAAAGCATCAGCATTTCGTGCTTAACCCCTGCCAGTCCTACGCCCATATTTCGGAGCCGGTAATAGGCCGGAACCAAATTGCTTGCCGGCGATAGCTTCGACAAAACAACAAGCCATTCGGGAATAGCACTAAGTGGCCACGAAATACCTGTTAGGAATAGTGCAATTGGCGATAAGAAAACCATAAATACAATTGCCGATTCGCGGTGGATGAACAATGTTGAAATGCCAATGCCCAGAAAAACTACTGCAACCAGAAATGGGAATATGAGCATCAATACATGCAGAAAATCGGCTTTGTCGGTATAATTAAACCAGTGATAAACAATTATAAGCGTAAATGCAACATTAAATAGAGATGCTAAAAGGTATGCTCCTGCTTTGCCAAAAAGGTGCGGCATTATTTCGCGTTTCCGTTCTTTAGGTGCCAGCTTAAATGGCGATTTCTTCGACTCGGAAAACGAACCGCCCATAAGGCCAATGCCAATCAGCAATGTTTGTTGAATAACAATGAGCATAATGCCCGGCATCACAAAAGAACCGTATCCCGAACCCGGGTTGTAAAGTATATGTGCCTGAGGGTCGAGCGGCGAGTTGCTTGCCAGCGCTTGTTTATAGTCTTGCCCCGAGGCCATGTATTTCTTAATTGATATTCCGGCACTGAAGTAAGCATTTGTATAAGTTACGGCCATCAACTCGTTTCGGTATTTCAAAAAATAAGCTGCATCGGCATAAAGCGACACATCGGCTTGTTCACCGTTCATCAATTGTTTCTGAAAGCCTTCGGGAATGAAAAGCACCCCGCTAATTTTGTTGTCTTTCAATAATTTCTCTGCCGATTGCAAATCAGTTGGGTGGGCAGCAACATTAACCTCGGCCGAAGCATCGAGCATTTGCGCATATTTGCGGCTCGAAGCCGATTGGTCTTGATCTACAACCGCAACAGGCAAACTGGTAACCGTTTCGTTTGAGTAAACTATGGAATAAATTACCGGGTAAATTACCACCGCGATAAACAAAATCAGTATTGCCCCTTTGTCTGTGACAATAGCCTTCAGCTCGTGCAAAAAGTGATGGGTTAAGAGCTCAAGGCTTTCTGATGTATGTTGAAAAAAACGTCGCATTCTATTCTGTTTTAATTTAAATCATCAATTACTAAGCCTTTCCCCAATATTTTTTATCCGACAGGTATTTTTTGTAGGCCGGCAAAAATGCAAGCGAAACAACCTGAAACAGTAATATATAGCAGATGTAAACCATCGAATCTTTTATTGGTCCACCGTAAAGCGATTGTGCAATAAAGAGTTCTTTCCACCAGGTAAGAGGGAAGATCGATGTGAACAACCGCGCAATTGCAGGCATTCCTTCAAAAGGAAATGTTAGCCCACATAAAGTCATCCCAACCATTGAGTAGCCGCACCCAAGCGAAAGTGCAAGCCTGAGATTATTTGTCGATCCAACAAAAATGATCCCCATGAGTTGACATGAGATAATTGCGGCAACCTGCCCTGTGTAGAGGAGTGGAAAACTCCCGTTCAATGGAGCACCTTGCATTTTGTACATTACCAGATCGATAAGCATTGCAAAACCGGCAAAAATAATTGTGAACGGAGCCAGTTTTCCCAAAATAGCAAGCCTGACGCTGTTGTTACTACACAACAGCAACTCGTGCCCTGTACCTCTTTTCAGTTCAATGCCCAACGAGTAGATTGAACTTAGCAACACAAACAGAAATAGCATAAGATGGAAAAGGGCCGAATTCAAAAAGTAATTATAATTCATGAACGGGTTGAACAGTGCGTGCGAATCGACTTTCACAGGTACAATTCTGTCTAAAGCCTGTTTCTCAGTCAGTCCGGTTGCCATCAGTTTTTTCAGTTGAATTCCGCCCGAAATGGTTTTCAATGTCGATAGTATTGATCGTTGCAGCAGTCCGGCTTTCAGCACATTCGACCCGTTGATGAAAATCGGCACCGGGGTTTCTGTTCCCGCCATGGCCGATTTCTCACTACCTTCGGGTATCAATATTATTGCATCAACTTCGGCACGTTCCATGGCTTCTTTTGCCTGAAACATGTCGGGAGCCCGAAGTGCAATCGAAACATCAGAAGCAGCATCCAGATTGTTTTCAATCTTTATCGAAAGCGACGATTGGTCTTGATTTACAACCGCTACGGGGATCTCTTTTACAACCCCTTTCTGAAAAATGAAAAAGAGAAGCACAATAGCAACCAGCGGACCGGTAAGGAGCATAAACCGATATGCCGGGTTATGCAGAATATGCTCGGCTTCGCGGGTAAATACGGCTAATAATGGAGATTTTATCCTCGGCATTTCTTGTTGTTATTTCTTATCAATCGTAACAATGGCTGTCATGCCTGGTCGCAATCCTTCAATTTTTGAAACCGGGCGTGCTTCAATCTGAAATGATTTTAAATCGAAATCGCCCGAGGTTTTAGTTGCATTCCAACGTGCAAAATCGCCGGCCGGACTTATGTATGTCACTTTAAAATCGAATTCTTTGTTGCCCAATCCCGGAACGGAGGCTTTAAACGTTTTACCAATCTGAAAATCGTTGAGCAGATCTTCGCGAACAAAAAGCGTTACCCAAACATCAGAAAGGTCGTAGATTGTTACAACCGGAAAACCAGTTGGCACCAACTCCCCTTTTTCAATGTTGATACCTGAAACTTCGCCAGCCGATATTGCAGTAATTGAGGTTTCGCTCAAGTACGATTCAACTTCGGCAATAACACCTTCGGCCTGTTCAACTAGTGCCGATGCTGCTGCTTTATCTTCGTAGCGAGCACCATTTTTTGCTTTCTCCCAAATGGCTTTTGCGGCAGTTGCTGTTTCGCGGGCAGCTTTCATTTGAGTTTCGGCTTCGTCGCGTTTTTGTTCAGGAACAACACCGTCGTTGAACAGGTTTTGTATGCGGGTAAAGGTCTTTTCGGCAAACTGAGCTGCGGCTTCGGCTTTTACATAGGTGCTATAAGCTGCAAGTATATCTTCTTTCTGAGCTCCGTTGTAGGCTTTGCTTTTCTGTGCGTTGGCAGCCTGCCTTACAGCTGTGGCCTGTGCTAACTTGGCATCGATTTCGGGACTTGAGATGGTGAAAATCAGATCGCCCTTCATTACTTGCTGTCCACGTTTTACTGCAATGCTGTCGATACGCCCCGGTATTTTCGACGAAATCTTTACCTGAGTTGCTTCCACCTCGCCCTGAAGCACAAGTGGTTCTTTTTTCAATAGTAAAATGAATGTATAAACAATGAATGCTGCAATTGCAACCAAAACCACAACGGTGGTTAATCTTTTTTTATGTGCCATGTCTATAATGAATTAATTCAGTGATTCAATAATGGTGTTTTCACCCGCATAATAAATGAGGTATTGCTCCGGAATTCCGGCAGTTTGAAGAAGTTTTGCCAACGTGGTGTCGTAATCGTAAAAGACCTTCAGCCGAAGCAATTTAACTTGTGCTACTTTGGTGTGGGCATCAACAACCGATGTTGAAGTTGCCAGACCTTGAGCAAAAGCTTTCTCGGTACTGGTACAATATTCGTTAACCAGTTCGAGGGTCTTATCGAGGTACGAAACTTGTTCGAGCTGCATCAATAATTCCTGATGTAATTTATTGATGTATACCGATATGTCGTTGTGTGCTTTTTCGCGTGCTTCGTTTACCTGAGCCTTCATTTCGTTGGTTTTCCGTAGCTCATTATTGCGCGATAACCCGTCGAAAATTGTCCATTTCACACCTACGCCTACAATCCAGTCGGGGGTGTAGGCCGATTTGTTGTAGTCGGCAAAGGTGTAAGTGCCAAAGAGGGCAGCCGAGGGCAGGTAATCTCCCTTGCCAACATTGTGCTTAATATCAATAAGTTTACTTTTGCCTTCAATTTGGTTCAACTTCGGATTCGATTCCAATGCAATCTTCAGAAAGTAATTGGCATCGGGTAGCTCTTTGTTGATGAAAAGATGGCTCGAAGGCGCAATGCTATCGTTGCCTTCAACTGCCAATGTTGAAGTAAGCCCTTGTTGAAGTATTTCAACGTTTCGGACCGACTGTTTCAGTTCGCGATTGGCATCCGACAGTGCCACGGCCGAATTCAACAGTTCAACTTTAGCAATCATTCCTTCTTTGAACATTTTTTCTGCATCGTAATTGTGACGGGTCATGGCATCGAGCATTTGCTGCCTAACTTTTTCAGCCTGAAGTCCTAATGCCAAGCCGTAATAACGGGCCACCAATTCCGAAAGAAGATCACCTTCGGTATTACGGAGTTCCTCTTTGCTGTTTTCTATTTCAACCTTAGCAGCTTTGTTTGCTGCACTAATTTTTCCGCCGGTAAAAAGTGGCCAGGTCAGATTTGCACTTGCAGTTGCAAAGTTTTTCTCCTGAATAGTTTTATCCCATTCGGCGTTGGCAATCTCTTCTTCGCCTTGCAAAAGCTTGCTTCTTACAGCCTGCGTGCTAACATTGTCGGGCAAAATAGGCACTATTGAATTGGTTGTAGGGTCGGGATTTGGAACGCCACTGAACACACCGTAATTTCCAAGTGCAGAATAAAGGGGCAAAATAGCATCGCGCACAGGGGTCAAATCCAGATGCAAAGGGTCTGACATTGAAACTGCTGTTGCCTCAACCGAAACATGGGGCATATACAACCCTCTTTTAATGGCTTTGTCGGCTTCTTTCTCAAGTACAAGATGTTGTGTTTGAGAAAGTGCGGGGTTGTTACTTTTCATCAGTTGCAACGCTTCGTCGAATGTAAGCACGCTGTTTTGTGCCATTGTTGCCGATGACATTGCCAGCATGATGAAAAGAGTACCAATAAATGATTTTTGTTTTTTCATATTTAACTATTCTGTATCAAGACTTTCTGAATTAAATAAAGTAAATGCTCTTTGTCGGCATGAGTTAACTCGCCTTTTGCCGAAAAGAACTTAAAACGCAGGTTGATGTATTGTATTGAGTTAACTAATAGCAATAAGTAGAGGTCTTCTTCACTAATTTCAGGGTCGATAGAATTTGACTCTTGCCCTAGCTCTTTTAACCGTTTCAGAAAATTGAAAACGTTGAGTCTGATCTCATCGTCAATAACAAAACTGTAGTCGTTCGACAATACGTATAAGAATTTCAGCTTAACAGGATCTTTTTCGGCAATGAGGAAAATGTGATCGACAATTTCTTCAACAATCTGAATGAAAGAGTGTTCTGTTTTAAGGTATTCGTCGAGTTTATATGCAGCTTCCTGAAAAACTTCCTGAAGCAACGAATTCACCATTTCATACTTTCCCTTATAGTGCATGTAGAAATAGCCCGATGCAACTTTCGCATCAATGGCGATCATTGCCGCCGAAGCACCCCCAAAGCCTTTCTCAACCACAAGTTTCATTGTAGAGTCTTTGAGCCTTTTAATCCGATTTATATCTGTTATTCGTGCCATTTAATTAATGAATGAACGTTCATTTATTTAATGGTCGCAAACATAAACCCTTTTCAACTTTTTTGTAGTATGAGTGATGTAAATTAAAAATTAAATTTAGATGTTGATGTTAATTCCAAATAAATCAATATGTTGTGTTTGTTTGTTGCGTTAAGTAATGTTTAAGTCTGAATAAAATCAAACAAAATTCAGCCAGCAAAATCTGTTGTGTTTCCACATTGAAGGGCTTCTCGAGGCATGGCGTCAACCTTTTTTTAATTTATCTTTGTTGTCATCTCAAAAAACAGCATTATGTCGAAATATATTGGAGCACATGTAAGTGCATCGGGCGGGGTTGAAAATGCCCCAATAAACGCACACGAAATAGGTGCAACTGCATTTGCACTTTTTACAAAAAATCAGCGTCAGTGGGTGGCAAAACCCCTTACCGAAGAGAGCATTGCCGCATTTAAATCGAATTGCGAAAAATATGGTTACAAGCCATCTCAAATACTTCCTCACGACAGCTATCTCATTAATCTTGGACATCCCGAGGCCGAAGCGCTGCAAAAAAGCCGCGAAGCCTTTCTCGATGAGTTGCAGCGTTGCGAACAACTTGGCCTCGATCGGTTAAATTTTCATCCGGGAAGTCATCTGGGTAAAGTTGATGTTGATGCCTGCCTGAAAACCATTGCCGACAGCATTAACTGGGCTCTTGACCGCACCAACGGAGTAATTGCGGTGATTGAAAATACTGCCGGACAAGGCTCCAATGTGGGCAACAGCTTTGAGGAAATCAGTAAAATTATCGAACATGTAGAAGACAAAAGCCGTGTTGGGGTTTGCATCGATACTTGCCATGCGTTTACTGCTGGTTACGAACTCAATACATTAGAAGGGTACAGCCTTACATGGAAAAAATTTGAAGAGGTTATTGGCTTTGAATATCTGAAAGGAATGCACATTAACGATTCGAAAAAGGAGCTTGGAACCCGAGTTGACCGCCACGATAGTTTGGGGAAAGGCTATATTGGCAACAACCTTTTTGAATGGATTATGAACGACCCTCGGATGGATGGAATTCCGCTTATTTTGGAAACTCCAAATGAAGAAATTTGGGCAGAAGAGATTGCTCAACTAAAAAGCTATTTGAAAAATTCACGCTAATTTATCGAATAGATATATAAATGGCCTGATTTTTAGTTGAAATTCGAGTTGTGTCAATAATTTTCATTGCATTACCCGCGATAATTTCTGGGAGTTTGTAATGTAGAGGCTAGTTCTTAATATCCAAAATGCAGAATAGAAATTCAATTTTGTATAAAATTGTCATATAGAATCAACAATATTGTTTAATTTTGTTGGATTAATTTTACAATTATGTCGATAGATAGAATGTTTACATGGTCATTCCAGCAGATTCAACGAACAAATACCCTGTTCAAACGCTATCTGTATAATCAACTTGATTGGAATGCAAGATTGAATATTATTGTTGGAATGCGAGGTGTTGGAAAAACAACCATGATGCTACAACATGCCCGCGAACATCTTCCTTTCGACAATTCGGTGATTTATATTTCGATAGATGATATTTACTTTACTACTAATTCCCTCATTGATTTTGCTGAAGAATTTAACAAGCGAGGCGGTAAATATCTTCTAATTGATGAAGTACAAAAATATGAAGGATGGTCGAGGGAAGTGAAAATGATTTACGATAACTTTCCTGAAATTCAAATCATTGTAAGTGGAAGTTCCGCAATTGAGATACTGAAGGGTGAAGGCGATTTGAGCCGAAGGGCAATTATTAACCGGTTACAAGGATTGTCTTTTCGCGAATTCATAGAACTAAAATATCAGCAGCCATTTCCGGTTTGGACACTTAGCGAAATACTCAAGAACCCTGTTGAAAAAGCATTTTTAATTGCCAACAAAATAAAACCGATAAAACTGTTCGAAGAGTATATTCAAGCAGGTTACTATCCTTTTGCCGTTGAAGATGAAAGGAATTTTCAGCAACGGATGATGCAGATAATCAATACAATTATAGAAAGTGATATTCCTGCTGTAAACTCCATTGATTACAATGCCGTACTCAAAATGAAAAAATTACTCGGGATTATTGCCGAGTCGGTTCCGTTTAAACCCAACATTACAAAATTAGCCAATCAATTATCACTCTCGCGCGAAACGTTCTTAAAGTACTTGCAACTGCTTGCAAAGGCTGACATTATTAGCTTGATGTACTCTTCGGTGAAGGGGGTAAGTGCGCTGAACAAGCCCGAGAAAATTTACCTTAACAACCCGAATATTGCCTATTTATTGGCCGATTCGAACGCAAACACCGGGAATATACGGGAGACTTTTTTTATGAATCAGCTACAGCATATCCACAACGTAGAATACCCTGTGAAGGGCGATTTTCTGGTTGACGAAACTTACACCTTTGAAGTTGGCGGTAAAAACAAAACCACGCAACAAATTGCAGGAATAGAGAATGCTTATGTGGTAGCCGACAATATCGAAATTCCGGTTGGCAATAAAATCCCGCTGTGGATGTTTGGATTTTTGTATTGACCTTAATTTTATGAACATGAAGCTTGAAGTTATTAAAGAAATTCATTTGGAAAAAGATCGATACGATACTGCAATTAATTCTTTTTGGAGAAGAGAGAAAGAATCTATTCTTCTGGCAAAGGTTCTTTATTGAAATCTGAAGGATTTATATATGATAGTGCAAGTAATATGAGATATATTCTCGGTAAAAAAGAAAATACAAATAAGATTTTATTACTTATTTTAGAGACTGGCCTAAAATCAAGAAATGGACAATTGGTCTTGTGAAAGAAAATTAATACATCATTGAGAATTTCCTCCGCGATAAAATTTGTCTGAAAAGAGACAAAAAAAGCCCAATCGTCGATTCCATTATATCGTATCATACACTCGGTCTAAGTTTGAGCCAAAATTCAAAATTAGACATGAGAGCACAAACTTTTTTCTTATCAATCATTCTCGCAAGTTTATCGGTTACCGTTCTTGCGCAGGATAAAACCTGGAGCCTCGACGATTGCATTAACCATGCACTCGAGAACAACACTCAGGTTAAGCAAGCCAACCTTTCGGCTGCGAGGAGTGAAGTGCAAGCCAGCCAAAGCCGCGACAACCGTTTGCCATCGGTAAGTGCATCGGTGCGGCAAAACTTTGGCTGGAGCAAAGGCCTCGATATGCAGACCAACTCCTACGGTAACCTTTCTGGTTCGAATAGTACCAATTACTCTGTAAGTTCGAATGTTACCCTTTTCAATGGTTTTAGGTTGCAAAATGCTGTAAAACAAAGCGAAATCAATGTTGAAGCCGATAAATTGTATGCCGAAACGGTGAAAGAATCGGTAGAGCTTAATGTGATGAACGCTTTTTTGCAGGTAATTTATGCCGAAGAACAGGTGAAAAACGCTGAAAAACAGCTTGAATCGACAAACGAACAACTGGCTTTGGCCCAAGCGCGCTTCGATTTGAATTCTATTTCGCGTTCCGATCTTTTGCAGATTGAATCTCAATTAGCCAGCGAAAAATTAACGCTTGTCAATGCTCAAAAGCAGCTTTCAATGAGTAAGGTGAATTTGCAGCAATTGATGGAACTTCCTGTATCAGAGGCTTTCATAGTTGCTTCGCCAAACATCGACGCGCTGATACAACAGGACGTATCACTCTCGGCTGCTGCAATATACGAAACAGCTTTGAAGGTAAAACCGCAAATTGGTGAGGCTAAGCTGAACATTCAAAGTGCTGAAATTGATGCCAAAATTGCACAAGCTGCCGCGTTGCCTTCACTATCGATGGATGCTGGCATTGGAACGGGTTTTTCAAGTTTGAATTCCAATTTTAACTATGTCAACCAATTGAATAACAGTATTAGTCCAAGTGTGGGGCTCTCTCTCTCGATTCCAATTTTTCAGAAAAATCAGGTAAAAAACAATGTGGCTTTGGCCAAAATTGGAATTGACAATGCTACGCTAAGTGAACTGAATACCCGCAACCAGCTACGCAAAGAAATTGAACAAGCCTATACCGATGCCGTGTCGGCTCAAATCCAGTATCAAGGGAGCATTGAGCAGTTGAATGCAACGACGGAATCGTATAAGGTGGCTGAAGAAAAGTTCAAATTGGGAGCATTGAACTCGGTCGATTTTCTTTTTGAAAAGACCAAATTGATAAGTGCTGAAAGCCAGTTGCTTCAGTCTAAATTCAACTTGGTTTTCAGTAATAAAATAATTGATTTTTACATTGGAAAATAAAAATATAAGAATATGAAACGTAAATGGATTTACATAGTAATAGCAGTGGTTGCAGGGATTGTAGCCTTGGTGGCACTGAAAGGCAACAGCGCATCGAAAGCATCGTTTGCTATCGAAACAGGAAAAATAGAACGCGGAAATATCAGTAGTGTGGTAACTGCAACCGGAACACTCGAGGCCATTACTACCGTTGAAGTGGGTACGCAAGTGTCGGGCGTGATCGAAAAGATATACGTCGATTTCAACACTCAGGTGAAAAAAGGACAACTTTTGGCTCAGCTCGACAAAACACCACTTCAAGCTCAAGTCGATCAAAGTCAGGCAACTGTCGATAACGCTGAAGCCGAACTGGTATATCAAAAATCTAACTATGAACGCACTAAGGCCTTATACGACAAGCAATTGATCGCCAAGACTGATTACGATTTGGCACTTTACAATTACAATAAGGCACAAGCGAGTTTGAAGAATGCGAAATCGGTTCACGATAAAAATAAAATCAATTTGTCGTATGCTTCAATCTATTCGCCCATCGACGGGATTATTCTCGACCGTGCTGTTGACGAAGGCCAAACAGTTGCGGCCAGCTTCAATACACCAACCTTGTTCACTATTGCCAAAGACATGACACAGATGCAGGTAGAAGCTGATGTAGACGAAGCTGATATAGGTCATGTGGCTGTGGGGCAGCGTGTTGAATTCACCGTTGATGCTTATCCTGACTTTAAGTTTGCAGGTACTGTTTCGCAAGTACGCTTGCAGCCTGTTGAAACCAATAATGTTATTACGTACACCGTCATTGTGAATGCACCCAATCCTGATTTGAAGCTGATGCCTGGCATGACTGCCAATATTACGGCTTTCACCAAAGAAAAAAATGGTATTTGGGTCGTTCCAGGGAAAGCTATCCGCTTTAATCCCGATGCTAATCTGATTGCAGAGTACTTGATGTCTATTGGTATTGAAATGGCTAAGTCAATGGGAGGTGAAATGGGAAATTCATTTGTTAAACCAGAACAAAATCAGTCGTTTGTGTGGGTTAGGGCCAATGGAAAACTCGAAAAGAAAGCTGTTAAAGTTGGAGATAATGACGGAATGAATTACGAATTGATTTCAGGCTTGAACGAAGGGGATGAATTGGTTCTTTCATTGGTGAAACAGTCCAAAAAAATGCCAAAAACGAATAGCTCAAGTCCATTTATGCCAACGCCTCCGGGGCAACGAAGAGCAATTCCTTCAAAATAATAAGCCATGACGAAACGATCGATTATAGAAGTTGCACAACTTCGCAAGGATTTTCATGTGGGCGATGTTACCGTTCATGCATTGAAGGGAGTGGATATTAATATTCACGAGGGTGATTTTGTGGCCATTATGGGCACCAGTGGTTCGGGAAAATCAACCATGCTTAACATACTTGGCTGTCTCGACAAACCCACTTCGGGCGAATATAAATTGGATGGAATCAGCGTTTCTGGCTTAAATAAAAATCAGTTGGCCGAGTTGAGGAACACTAAGTTGGGTTTTGTATTTCAGTCGTACAATTTGCTGCCCCGTACCACGGCTCTTGAAAATGTGGAACTTCCCTTGTTTTACAATCCGACGGTGAAAGCCAAAGAACGGCGTGAAAGGGCCATCAATGCGCTTGAGGCTGTTGGGTTGGCCGATAGGATGCACCACACACCCGGGCAACTATCGGGTGGGCAGCAACAACGCGTTGCGATTGCCCGGTCGTTGGTGAACGACCCGGTGGTCATACTGGCCGACGAAGCAACAGGAAACCTCGACACACGCACCTCGTACGAAATCATGGACTTGTTTCAGAAATTGAACGAGAAAGGCAAAACCATCGTTTTCGTAACCCACGAACCCGACATTGCACGGCTGACTTCACGGAATATTGTATTTCGCGATGGTCATGTAATTCATCAACAATATGTTACCGACAGATTGATAGCAGAACAGATGCTTGAAAATTTGCCAGTTGAACAGGATTATGAATTTCAAATGTAAGAACAAATGAATTATTTGAATTTAACTAAGATATCGTGGGGAGCCCTGATGCGCAATAAGTTCCGGGCTTTTCTGACCATGCTGGGAATAATTATTGGAGTTGCTTCGGTTATCGCCATGTTGGCCATTGGGGAAGGCTCCAAAAAGAGCATTCAGGATCAGATGTCGAGCATGGGCTCCAATTTGGTGTTTGTTTCTCCCGGATCGCAACAGCGTGGTGGTGCCCAAATGGGGAGTACTAATGCCCAGTCACTTACGATGAGTGACTTGGAGGCGGTAGAACAGGCTGAAAACATTTCGGCTGTTTCGCCCGAAGTACGCTCGAGCGGGCAGGTGGTTTTGGGAAATAGCAACTGGCCTACATCTATTTATGGTTCGAACAGTGAGTATCTTTCCATTAAAAAGATTGAAATTGAAAGTGGCCGCATTTTTACTGAGCGCGAAATCAATACTATGGCCAAAGTATGTTTGGTTGGAAAAACTGTGGTCAACGAATTGTTTGGTCAGGGAGCCGATCCAATTGGTCAAACAATCCGTTTTAAAAATATACCCTTTAAAATTATTGGTGTATTAGGAGAACGTGGCAACAATTCTTTTGGTCAAGATCAGGACGATATGCTCTTGGCGCCTTATACTACAGTTCAAAAGCGTATTCTGGCAGCTACACATCTTCAATCGATTGTAACATCGGCTATTAGCGAAGAGAAAACTGCTGATGCGATTGCCGAATTGGAAACTATTTTGCGAAAACAGCATAAAATTACAAATCCAATGGACGACGATTTTCGTGTGATGTCGCAATCAGAACTGGTGAAAACGTTTTCGTCGATCAGCGATATTTTGACGGCCTTGCTGGGTGCCATTTCTGGCATTTCGCTTTTGGTTGGCGGTATCGGCATCATGAATATCATGTATGTGTCGGTAACTGAGCGCACCCGCGAAATTGGATTGCGCATGTCGATTGGAGGAAAGGGTGGCGATATCTTGATGCAATTTCTGATTGAGTCGACCATGCTGAGTGTGCTGGGCGGCGTGATTGGAATTTTGTTGGGTTACGGAGCCAGTGCCGTTATTGGCGGTGTAATGGGGTGGCCTATTGTAGTTATGACCAATTCGGTAGTGTTGGCATTCTTGGTTTGCTCAGCCATAGGCATCTTCTTTGGATGGTATCCCGCCCGTAAGGCTTCCAATCTGAATCCGATCGATGCATTGCGTTATGAATAAGCAGATATGAAATTACTCAGCATATTGAGTAAAATTATTCAGTGTATTGAGTAATTTTTGAATACATACTATAATGATCAAATATAGAGGTTGTTAGTAAAGAATGTTTGCCGTTTAAAAAACTGATGTAGAACTTTTTATAAATTGCGAAAAATATAGAAAATCGAAAAAATTGAAGAAACAGTAGTTGAATTTCACTATAAACCTTCAAAAACATAGAATATGACCAAAGAAACGGCGATCAAATTATTCAACGAGAAGCAAATTCGCACCCATTGGGACGACGAGCAGGAAAAATGGTACTTCTCGATTGTAGATGTTGTAGGAGTTTTATCTGAAAGTATTGATCCACAAGCCTATTGGAGAAAGTTAAAACAAAGGTTGAAAGAAGAGGGGAATGAAACCGTGACGAATTGTCACGGGTTGAAAATGCAAGCTGCCGATGGCAAAATGCGCTTAACCGATGTGGCTGATACCGAACAACTTTTCCGCTTAATCCAAAGTATTCCGTCGCCCAAAGCCGAGCCGTTTAAAATGTGGTTGGCAAATGTTGGACGTGAACGCATTGACGAAATTGAAGATCCGGAACTTGGAATTGACCGCCTGATGGAAACCTATTTGCGCAAAGGATACAGCAAAGAGTGGATCAACCAGCGTTTGAAAAGCATTGAGGTTCGCAAAGAGCTGACCGATGAATGGGAAAACCGAGGCGTACAAAAGGGCCAGGAATTTGCCATTCTCACCGATGAAATTACAAAAGCATGGAGCGGCCTTTCAACCAAGCAATATAAAAATTTCAAAGAGTTGAAAAAAGAGAACCTTCGCGACCACATGACCAACCTT
Organism: Bacteroidales bacterium; assembly: GCA_012719495.1. Taxonomy (GTDB): domain Bacteria; phylum Bacteroidota; class Bacteroidia; order Bacteroidales; family Prolixibacteraceae; genus CAYMTR01. The sequence continues at coordinate 82,691 of JAAYAG010000135.1, read as the reverse complement.
GAGCTGGTGTTGAACATGCTTGCCGAAGCCACCACAACCGAAATTTCGAAGGAAAAGAAACCCAAAACGTTTGAACAGAATAGGATAATTGCAAATCAGGGCGGAACCATTGCCGGAAACACCCGAAGGGAAATTGAAGAAAAAACAGGGAAGAAAGTGGTAACAAGCAAAAATGCCAAACAGCTGAGTTCTGGCAAAAACACTGAAATAAAATAGTTTGAAATGAACAAGCTCTTACTTACCGATAACCGATTGAAAATTGCCCTACACATTGTGCTTTGGGTTATCATTTTTATCATTCCAATTTACATTTCACGGGCCGTTGGATTTGCTGAAATCAGACCCTTATGGCATTTCTATACAATAGCTATTGCCTATGGAATTATATTCTATGTCAGTTATTTATATCTGGTTCCGGAGTTCTATTTTAAGAAAGCAAAATGGCAATTTTTCTTGATTGTTGTAGGGCTGATAGCGGTGCTGTTTATACTGATTATTGCCGTAAACGACTTTTTGCTTGCCGATCCTGAACGTGACCGTCACTTAGAAGAAGTCATGAAGAGAATCAATGAAAACAGGAATTACAAACGTCCGCCAATGGGATTGTTCCGTTTGGTCAACTATGCATTTACCTCGCTTATGATTGTCGGTTTTGCCCTTGGGTTGGGGTTTATGGATCGTCACCGAGAAGACGAACAGAAGCGAAAAGAATTGGAAAAAGAAAAACTGCATTCCGAATTGGCTTTTCTGAAAAACCAAATCAGCCCGCACTTCTTTTTCAATACCTTAAATAACATTTATTCGCTAACCACCATCGACACACCTGCCGCACAGGAGTCGATTTTGAAACTTTCGAAGCTGATGCGCTATCTGTTATACGAATCGGAACAGGGCGAAACCATGCTTAGTCACGAAATCGACTTCATGGTCAACTATATAGCATTGATGAAGTTGCGGCTTAGCCCAAAGGTTGAACTGAAGGTTTCGTTTCCGGCCGAATATCCCGATTGCAAAATTCCGCCGCTATTGTTTATCTCGTTCATCGAAAATGCGTTCAAGCATGGGGTAAGCCACCGTGAGACTTCGTTCATTCACATTGAAATGGAAGCCAATAATCAACAAATCCGTTTTAAAACCGCGAATTCAGTTTCGGGCACAGCGTCAACCGACAAAGAAAATTCGGGCATTGGACTCGAAAATGTGCGCAAACGTCTGGCTTTGCTTTTCCCCACTTCGCATACCTTAAAAATTGAGCAAACCGAAAAAGCATTCAATGTAGAAGTGAAAGTTGAACTTGATAAAACCGAATCATGAAGTTGAAAACCATTGCGATAGACGATGAGCCCTTGGCCATTGCACTGTTGACGGACTACATTAACAAAACACCGTTTTTGGAGTTGTCAGGCACGTTCGACAATCCGCTTGATGCCATCGAATTTTTGCGTAACGAAGCGGTTGACTTGATTTTAGTTGACATTCAAATGCCCGATCTTACTGGTGTTGAGTTTGTTCGGACTCTCGAGAACGCGCCCAAAGTGATTTTCACCACTGCCTATGCCCAATATGCACTCGAAGGTTTTAAATTGAATGCCACTGACTATTTGTTGAAACCTTTTGGATATGAAGATTTTTTGAAGGCCGTTCAAAAGGCATTGAAGCAAATTGAGATTGAACACGCCGCTGCTACAAGCGTCGAGGCCAACAGTCAGTTTCTGTTTTTGAAGTCAGAATACAAAATTCGCCGCATCAATTTCAACGATATCCTTTACATCGAAGGGCTGAAGGATTACATCAAGGTATTCATCAAGGGCGAGGCCAAGCCCATCCTTTCGCTTAGTTCGGTTAAGGCTATCGAAAGCAAACTTCCCGAGGCGCAATTCATGCGTGTACACCGTTCGTTCATAGTCAACCTCGATCAGATTGAAGTGATCGATCGCAGCCGCATTGTGTTTGGTAAAGAATACATCCCCGTGAGCGACCAATACAAGGATAAATTTCAAGAATTTTTGGATAAGAATTTTCTGTAGATAGGATACATTTTCAGTACTTGAGGTTATGGATAAATCAGTTATTTTTGATAAAGACAAAAATAAACGATGGAAGAAATCATTATCAACGATCACAATAAACAAGAGTATCCGCCCATGCATACGGCGGAACATATTCTGAACCAAACGATAGGGCGGATGTTTGGCTGTCCAAGGTCAAAGTCGAGCCACATTGAGCGTAAAAAAAGCAAGTGCGATTACCTGCTTGCCGAGGCACCCACAGCGGAACAAATCGAAGAAATACAGAACCGGGTGAATGAAGTCATTGGCAAAAACTTGCCAGTGTCGGTCTCTTTTGTGAAGAGGGTCGAAGTGCCCGAAAGTGTTGATTTAACCAAGCTTCCCGGCGATGCCAGTGAAATGCTACGCCTGGTTGCTGTGGGCGATTACGACTTGTGCGCTTGTGCCGGCACCCATGTGGAAAACACTTCCCAAATTGGCACTTTCAAAATCATCAGCACCGACTATGCCGAGGGAAAACTGAGGGTGAGGTTTAAGCTGGAGAATTGATGGCAAAAAAAACTGCTTCCACAGATGGTTTGTTTTTGTTTCACCTGTAGAAGCAGAATTATTGTGAAAGCTTTTTGCCTTATTCCACCAATACCTTTTTTGTTTGGACACTAGTATTCGTGCTTATTTTAAAGAGGTAACTTCCTTTTGAAAGACCAGCTAACGAAAGGTTTGTTTCTTTCTCTGAAAGTATTATTGATTGTATCCTGCTGCCTGTAAGGTTGTAAATATCGAGCGTGGCGGGTTGTTCGCTTTCGAGAACTACGTTCACGCTAGTGGTTGCCGGATTGGGGTATATTTCGACGTTTACTTGCTTTAACTGGCTGACCGAAACCGGGCTCAACGTGGTTGCCATAATGGGGTACGAATGAAGTTCTATTGAGTCCTTCAAATTGGTGCGCAGCCTATAATAGTATGCTGTTTTTGATGTTAGGTTCGAATCTGCATACTGTTTTGTGTCTGGAGCAACCATTGCAATGGTTACAAATTCCGAATTTTTGGTTTTGCGCTCAACTAGAATACTGTCGTTTTCACTCGTCCGGTTTGTCCAGGTTAAAGCGACGGTGGTTGCAGTAGGAACGGCTTTTAACTGGGTGGGCGACTCTTTGTAGGTGTGAATGACCACGTCTTTCGCTTCGTTCCATTTCCGGCTGCTGCGAATATAGGTTTGAAAATCGCCATTGTCGTCCCAAATATTGAAGCCTACATTATTCTCAATTGCCTGCTCTGTCATCGTGGCGTAGTAAATCATGCGCGAATTGTAGTCGCATTTTTTTACGGCACCGCACTCGTTCAGTACAACAGGAATATTGTTCTTTTTCGACCAGTTGGCAATTTGTACAAACCGATTTTTCATCGAGTTAATATCCGACGATGTGCCAAACGTTCCTTTTGCTTCCCCTGCAAAACTCCAGGGGTCGTACGAGTGGTAGTAACCCATCAGATATTTGTCGTTCACATCGGGGATGCGGGTAGAAGTAAGAATGTCGGAACCGGTGTATGAAGTTCCCGAGTAAAGTACAATTCGTGTTGGGTTTGTTCTTCTGATAATGGATAATACCCTGACATTGAACGAATCAACACTGGCTTTGGACATGGTTTGTGGCTCGTTGAGCATTTCAAACAAAAGATGATCTGATTTGTCTTTGAAATGGGTTGCAATCTGGCTCCAAATGCTGTCGTATCTCGCAAGTGTGTCAGCTTTAGCCTCAAGATCGGTCATGGTGTCGGTCGCTTTTAAACCCGCTTCGTGGTGCAAGTTCAACGTGATAATCAGTCCTCGTTCCAATCCCCACGAAACCACGGTATCGACCCTTGCCAACCACTTTTCATCAATCGTAAACGGAGCATTTTTGGCCGCATGGTAACGCCAGGTTACCGGAATGCGTACCGAAGTAAAACCTGCACTCACAATATCATCGAAATAGTACTCCTGAATCAGCGGATTTCCCCACGATGTTTCGGTGGGCGTTGCATCCAGCGAATTGCCAATGTTTATACCCCGCTTCATTTGCTGAGCGGCTTCTTGTGGCGTTAACTGGGCAAAAGACCCAATCGATAAGTTTAAAATGAGGATGACAAGAACGAAAATTCTCTTCATATCGTATTGATTTTATTTGACTTGTATCAAGTATCAGGTATCAAGTATCAGGACAGGTTGCTCAAATCTTGATACTTGTGTCTTGCTACTTATTTCCCAAAAGAATGTTAATTAATTCGTAATCGGGCTCAAGTGACTTCACATTTTTTGAATCGAAAAAATAGATGCCAAAATCGCCTTTGTACTCCCAATTGCAATAGGCAATGTTGTTTTCCTCAAACAGCGAAATCATATCGGTATAAAAGTTGAGCCTGTCGGTTCTCTCAACGGTTGGCAAACAACCAAACTCGCCGCAATAGAGCTGAAGGTTTTTCGATTTTGCATAGTCGACGCCCATTTTAAACACCTGCAACAGGCGGTCTTTGTTCCATTGGTCCCTTGCATCAGCAATCTGGTTCACAAGTGCCGTGTTGGTAGTATCGACATATTTTGCGTAATCTTCGTCGGTAATAATTTGACCAGGGTAATGAACTGTTCCTTTGTACTCTTTTATGGGAGTCCAGTTTGCTGTGTAATGAGTAAACGCCAATGGCGAATAGGTATGAAAGCTCAAAATGATGTTCTTGTCGCCTTCGGGAAGTTTCAGGTATTGAAGGTTAGGAGCAATTTGCCACATGTTTGGGCCAATAATAATCACCCGCTTTGGTTCTCTTTTCCTGATTTCGGCTACTGTTTTATTCATCAGCTTGTTCCAATCGTCGTGGTCTGGAGCTACGGCTTCGTTCAGTATTTCGTATGCCACCATGTCGGTTGGATATTTTTTCAAGATATCAGACAATTGCGCCCAAAGATTGACAAAGTTGTTCTGCGCAAGTGAGTCAGTCCACAATGTATTTGTGCCACCTTCATTCGACGCGTTGAAATGATGCGCCCTTACCGTGTGGAGGTCAACAATGGCGCGTAGTTTATATTCGGCGCACCAGTCGAGGCAATTGGTAAGGTGTTGAATTGCTGCTTCGATGGGCTTTCCTGTTTCGTCCCAAATTTCAATTTCATCAATAGGAATACGCACATGGTCGTAACCAATGCTGTCGATAAACCGGATGTCGTCCTTCTTGATGTAGGTGTATTTGGGCTCCCAGCCAAAATCTTGCGATAGCCAGTGACTGAGATTTACCCCACGCTTAATTTCAAAACCTGATGGGTTCATGGTTTTATTTTCTTTTACTGTGCACGAAGCAAGTGCCAACACGAGGAGCAACCCCGATAATTTTAAAATTTTATTCATACCCGATTTAATTAGTTTGAGACTAAATTAGATAAAAGGTAAGAATTTGCGTTTGCAATATGGCCAAATAGCTTTGCAAAATCTGATTTTGGCCTTAACAAAACTTGTAAAATGATTTGCAAAAATGAGTTATGTGTTGGTTATCAATGTACTGATGTGATGTGTTATTTGCTCTTCTTTTGCGAAAATTCAGTGGGGTTTTCTCCGGTAATCGCCTTAAAAACCCGGTTGAAATGGTTTGGGCTGCTAAAACCAACTTTATAAGCTATTTCACTGATGCTCAAGTTGCTTTTTTTCAATAAGCGTTGAGCTTCCTTGATGCGGATGTTGTTGATGTACGTTTTAACATTGCAGTTAAATTGGGCCGAAATCCCTTCGGAAATCCTGCGCTGGCTTATACCTGTTTTTATCGAAATTTCTTCAAGGCTAAGTTCAGGATTCTGGAAATTCTGGTTGATGTAATCAAAAAAACCAGTTGTGTTATTGGGCTTATCATCCACTTCAACAGGCTTGTAGGTAATGGTGATCTCTTTCTTGTTCATCAACGTTCTGAAATAATCAACAAGGAAAAGAATAAGAGCAAAAGCAATAAATATCAACAACATACCAATAATTACACGGGTATTATCGCGAATAAATAAAAGCGAATAGATTGAAAGCTCCCTTTCTTGACCAACTTCGGGCGTCAGTCCTGTGGCAAAACTGATCTCCGATACTTTGTCCCATTCAGGTTGAATATTGTCGGTGGGTGAAAAATTGTTGGTATCGTACCACCAATCAGGAATCTTGAAACTCCTTTTTCTGATGGTGTATTCGTTTCGTTCATTGTCGATTACAAAACTCGAAGACGAGTAAACCTTTTTGTTTTTCACCTTTTCATCTTCCGAAACAACATGCAGGTTCATGTTGCTCAGGTTCTTTCCCTTGGCTGTAATTTTCACAGTATTATAACGACTCAGATCAATATGCCTCCCATTCATAGGTCTGATCCACAACCCGATGTATGGCCTTACAAACCCGGGTTTTAAGATGAAACTGGCCTGTAAAGTCGAGTCGGTGATTTGGCTGCTGGTGATTTCGGAGTGGCCGCCATCGTTTGTGTCGGTATAAAACTGAATGGCATGCTTTTCATCCGATGGGAAAATGGCTATCGGGCTTTTGTGGAAAAATGCAAAGTAAGCAACAATCAACAAGGCCAATACAGCACAGAGTATACTCATGTTGATTTTCCTTTTTATAACTGTCACTATCAGATTTGGTTGCATTTTTGTCCAACGATTTTTGAAACCCTATACAAGTATAACCACAATAAATCAATTGCGGAAGAACTTTTTTAGAGGAGGAATATTTGCAGTGTTGGTATGTTGTGTATAACATTAAATTATAAAAGCAAAATCAATTAGCGGCAATCATTCTTAGTTGTATTTTAGTATAACGTGTTGCTAATCAGATTTCACCTAGCGAAAGGTCGCCGGTTTTGAAGCCCGTTTGGAACGATTTCATACGTTGTGCTGAAGTGCCGTGCGTAAACGAATCGGGCACAACATAGCCTTGTGATTGTTTTTGAATCCGGTCGTCGCCAACGGCTTCGGCGGCATTCATGGCTTCTTCTATGTCGCCTTCTTCAAGTATATTCTTGGTTTTTTGTGCATAATGAGCCCAAATTCCAGCGTAAAAATCGGCTTGTAATTCTACTTTAACGTCAAGTGCGTTGGCTTGCTTTTGTGAGCGGCCAGTCTTGGCCCGGTTATACTCATCCAAGGTTCCCAAAAGGTTTTGGACATGATGTCCTACTTCGTGGGCTATGATATATGCTACCGCAAAATCGCCTTGCGCGCCTAGCCGGTCCTGAAGTTGCTGTAAAAAATCAAGGTCGATATATACTTTTTCATCACCCGGACAGTAAAAAGGGCCAGTAGCCGATTGGGCAAATCCGCAAGCCGATTGCGCTGCCTGACTGAACAATACGAGCTTGGGTTCACGATATGTCAGATTGCTTTGAGCGAATATTTCGCTCCAAACATCTTCGGTATCGGCTAAAACTACTGCAACAAATTGTGCCATTTTATCCTCTTCAGGCGAGGCTTGGTATGTCTCATCATTGGTAAGCGATGCTTGGCTGCTGTCGTTTTGCTGCATGAATAAAATATCTGAGGGATCGCCACCTAACAATAAAACAATCAGTGCGATAACTATTGTTCCAATACCTCCGCCAATACCTGCTTTCTTCGAAATCCTTAGCCCTCTACGGTCTTCTACATTGTCACTTTGTCTACGTCCTTGCCAGCGCATAATGGTAATTTTGGTTAAACATATTTGGTGTTTCACTGTTTGTAAACTTGAATAAAGTTAGAAAAAATAGTAATAAGAGGTCTGTTCTTTCTTCATAATGAAAGGTTTTTTTGCTGAATAGTTGTTTTTGTTACTGAAAATGAAGATGATGAATTTCTTGCTTGATAAGTTGTTGGTTTCAATCATTTGTTGGTTTTCGCTGGTTTGTCCTGTTGAATCAGTTATTTTTGTACAATAGATATAGTTAGATAATTAACTAATGAGAGTACTACATAAAATATTCATTTACCTTCAAGCTCAGGACCTTTCATTTGCGTTTGTTGTTGCTTTTGCAATGCTTTTTTGTTCTTCCACAGTAGTGCAGGGGCAAAAAGCTGTTTCGTTTCTTCCCGAAGCAAATCCAACATCTCCTCGTCCCGAAAGGATTCAAGAGCAAACTGAAAATCGTTTAATGCCTTCGGTATCATTTTCATGGCGTGATCTTAAGCCTGCTGGCGACGATGGCCGGTTGTTTTTTGCTGTTGAGTCGCCGGTAGATTTTTCTTTTTTTGCCATTGGATGGACAGTTAAGGAATGTTCTCCTTCTGCTGCGATCTTTCGGTTCAGATATCGGACTAAAAGTGATGGAGGAGGGTGGAGCAATTGGGTTGAAATGAATGGCAAGGTGGATGCTGACGAAACCCCTTCTGAATTGTATTGGTCAGATATATTGTTTGTTAACGATTCAATTTTGCACCGAAGTTGTGAGATCGAGTTCTTTCCCGATACCAATAATGTTTCATTTTTCAGGGTTGATTTTGTGAATGCAACGGAAAAACCTACTCCCGGTTCTTCTGCTGAAAAAGAGAAGCGAGATATTCGCCAATTCTCACTTTCCCAATGTCCTATTCCAGATGTAATAACTCGCCAGGAATGGTGTAATGGGAATAGTGCCTGTGTTCAGCCCGCTTATGTTCAGCAAATTATTGAGCCCACGCACGTGGTTATTCATCATGGCGGGTCACCCGATTCTTATACTGACGGAGCTGCTATTGTGCGGAGTTATTGGAATTATCATGTGTATTCAAACGGTTGGGACGATATTGGGTATAATTTTTTAATCGATGCTGACGGGAATATTTATCAAGGGAGGGCGAATGACGATTTCCCGGTGGTTGATGTAAAAGGCACCCATGCTGGAAGTGTAAATGGCTCATCAATAGGGGTTTGTTTTCTCGGTAACTCTGATGCCATAAATGCAACTCCGGTTCAGCTTAGCAAACTTTATGAATTACTTGCATGGTGGTTCAACGATCGAGGTTTCGATCCAACGACAAATCATAATGTTATAAATCAGGCTGGTACCTCTTATTTGTATCTTCCACGTATTATTGGTCACCGAGATGTAAAACCAAATACCATCTGCCCGGGTGAAAATGTGTATCAATTGTTGCCTGAAATTCGTTCATCGGTGAAGGAAGCCATGATTGAATGTTCTGGCATTGTCCCCGTGGCCGATTTGCGGCTTAGCAATCCGAATGTTTCCAATAGTCAATTATTTGCAGGAGAGATAATTGAATTAACAATATCAAGGCATGTTGAACAAATGACTGACAATAGCACAATCCCCTTTCATACAAGTTTTTGGATATCGTCTGATGATTCCTTTAATCCTAAATATGATCGGCTTATAAAAACGTTTTCTGATACGTTGTTTGTTCAAAATGAGCGTACTAGCAATGACTTATTTTTAATTCCGCTTGATTCGGCAACACGAACCGGAAATTATTTTCTTTTTATGATTTCCGACTATGAAAACATAGTTTATGAATCAGATGAAATGAATAATCAAGTGTCTGTTCCAATAGAAGTTTCAGGCTTGTCGTATGATGTTTTGCTATCTGCCTCTCCGCTACGTGGAGGTTCTGTTTCTGGTATGGGAAATTATGGATATGGAGAAAAATGTGCCGTGAAAGCAGATTCATTTTTTGGGTATTCGTTTCAAAATTGGAGTGAGGATGGCAAGGTTGTTTCAACGGATGCCGAATATACATTTATCGTTACGAACCCAATTGATCTAATAGCTAATTATGTGTGTGCTAGTCAACTGCCTGATATTTTTATTGATGGCCCAACTGCAGTTTGCGCCGGTTCAGATAGTGTCGTTTTTTCCATATTACCGGTTCAAAATGCGTTATCTTATCATTGGTCATTGCCGTCAGGTGTTCTGGGGAGCAGCAACACCAATCAAATATCGACCCGTTTTCTTCAGAATGCAGTTTCTGGGGCATTAATTGTTCGCTTTGATAATGAGTGCTTTGGCGATATTTCTAAAAGTATTGAGGTTCGTGTGGACGAAAAACCGCAAGCCCCGGATATTTCGTTGCTGAATGGGGTTTTCATATCTGATGTTGCCGGTGTAAATCATTGGTTTTGTGATGATAATTTTATTGATAGCACCAATGATAAGTATTTCGTACCAACCTATAAAGGCACTTACTATGCCATATCAATCGAAGGAAATTGTTCGTCCGATCGTTCAAATAACGTGTATTTTAGCCCCAACTTGTTGCCAGGCGATTCGATGAATTACTTCACACTTTTCCCGAATCCAACATTAAATCTTGTTAACCTTTTTTTCGCAGAAAATACTGATCAGCGATCAAGCATTGAAATTTTCGATGTGGCAGGGAATATGCTATTTTCAAAACGATATCCCGTAGGAATCAGGGTGCAAACAATCGATATGAATAGTTTTTCCCGGGGCTTATATATTATTAGGGTTACGATTGGTAATAAAGCATTTTCTAAGAAAATAGAAAAATTATAATTGCACTATTATTTTCTATTCGCGTGAAAATTAACTATATAGAAATTTGATTTATGTCTCAACTTACTTGCTGATTTTTTTTCCAGAATTTACTGCAAAAAAAACGTAACATTTTTCAATTTCGGGAACTAAATAGTCAAAAAGCGCTTTAAATGAAACAAACGAAAGAAAATCATTTTAAAAGTATAGTCGAAGAAAATGGCGATCAACTTAAGCGGATTTGTCGTTATTACAATTCCGATGCAGAAGATCAAAAGGACATGTATCAGGAGATTCTGGTTAATGTTTGGAAAAGCCTTGATAATTTCAGGGGCGACTCAAAAATAAGCACATGGCTTTACCGGATTGCTTTGAATACTGCCCTTACATTTAATGGAAAAACGTACAAACGGGCAAAACTCTTTATCGACAAAGACGTTCAGAATTTGAATATCCTTTTTGATGATGATGAAGTGCTGTTAAAAGAGAAAAGAGAAGTTGAACTTGAAATGCTTTATAATGAGATGAATCAGTTGTCGGTTATCGATAAGGCTATGATTACATTGATGTTAGAGGGGCTTTCGTCGCGCGAAATTGCTGATGTGATTGGCTTGACCGAACCAAATATCAGAGTGAAGCTTCATCGTATAAAAGAACAGTTGCGCGCTCAATTACAATCGAGTAAAAACGAATAGAATTAAATTAACTGAAGTATGAAAACGAATCATAATAATAACAGATTTCACGATTTTGACACATTTGTAGGAGGGTTGAAAAAAGAGGATTCCCGCAACTTAAAGATAACCAAGACTTTTCAGCCGATTATGCTTACGCTGGCTGTTTTGTATGCACTTGTTTTTCAGTTCGATACCGAAGGTGGCTGGGAGCAGCGTGTGGGTGGCATTTGTTATGCTATTGGCTTTGTTTTGTTTGCGTTGATCTTTAGGAAATTTTACAAAGAATATCGCGATGTCGATTATGGTGTGCCAGTTGTTGAAATGCTAACCTCTGCCATTAAGCGTTATAAAATGTTTCAGCGTAAGATGTTACTAATTATTGTTCCTGTTTTATTTATCGATTTGGGAATGATTCTCATAACAGTTCGAAGTTATGATGGGGATTTTTCTGCAGCCTTTTGGACAACACAAAAATTGCTTATACCTGCCTTGTTGTTTGGGTTGGTAATTGGCTTAATCATTGCCCATAAACGTCAGAAACCATTGCGGGATGCTGCACTGATGCTTTTGAAGGAAATACAGTCGTGACGTGTTCTCTGTCAGGTGATTATGCCTGTTCTCTAAAGAGGGTAATTCATGTCGAACTTCTTCATGGCAAAGCGAAGGATAAAATCGACAGTTTCGTCAATACCCAATACCGATGAGTTGATACATAGGTGGTAAGAATCGGCATTCCCCCAAATCTTGTTGCTGTAGTAGTTGTAGTATCCGGCTCTTTTCTTATCTGTTTTTTCGATAAAATCCAGTGCCTTTTTCTCCGAAAGGTGTTGGATGTTAATGATCCGTTGGATTCGATCTTCAATATTGGCACAAATAAAAACATTGAGGGCTAAGGGATGATCTTTTAATACATAATCTGCGCAACGACCCACAAAAATACAAGGTTGCTTTTCTGCAAGTTCCCTGATTACTTCACTTTGAATATTGAAAAGAGATTCGTTGCAAAGGTAAGTATTTGAGTAATATTCTTCGGTCGAGGCTCCTCTGTAGCCTAACAATCCACCCCAAATTGAATGCGTAGTTTGTTCGTCAACTTTTTCGAAAAATTCTTTTCCTAATCCGCTTTTTTGCGATGCAAGCTGAATAAGTTCTTTGTCGTAAAAAGCAATGTTGAGTTTCTTTGATAGAATTTCGCCTACCATTCGGCCTCCGCTACCTAATTGACGTCCAATATTGATGACAAAATTTTTATCCATAGCCTAGGTTTTATGTGCTTAAAGTTACTTTTTAATTTTTGTTTTTTGATAATGGTTCATTAACATGAAAAAAGCAATGATGCTTGAAAGAGAATCAGCAACAGGAAAGCTTAGCCAAACTCCCTTTACATCGTAAAAATGGGGAAGGATCAATAATCCGGGAAGCAAGAAAAGTAATTGACGTGAAAGAGACATGAAAATTGCCTTTTTCGCTGAACCAATACTCTGAAAGAAATTGCCTGTAACCATTTGAAATCCGACAATAGGATAACATAGAAAAACAATTTTCAATCCAGGGACAGCTAAGTTGATCAAGGTGTCGTCTTTGGTGAAAACAGATGCCACTGCATGCGGTATTAGTTGACTTACAGCAAAGGCTAGTATCATAACTCCAGTAGCAAGAAGAATGGTGTATTTCAGGACTTTATTTACACGCTCTATTTGGTTTGCCCCATAGTTATAGCCCGCAATGGGTTGCATCCCTTGGTTTAGCCCCATCACAACCATAACAAACAGAAACGCGACCCTGTTAACAATGCCATATGCCCCAACATCTAAGTCTCCTCCATGAGTGACTAAACTTTTGTTTATAATGATTACAATAACGCATGAAACCGCATTCATTAAAAATGGTGCTATTCCAATTGACAATGAATCGAGTACAATTTTCTTTTTTAAAGTAAAAATCCCTTTCTGAAGGTGGATGAAGTTTTCTTTGTTGCTGAAAAGTTTAATTTGCCACAACAACATCGACAGTTGGGCTATGATTGTTGCAATGGCAGCACCTTGAATGCCCCAACCAAATTTATAAATAAATATAGGTGCAAGTACTATGTTTATTACTACTGAAAAAATGGTTGAGAGCATCGATTTTGTGGGGTTACCAGTTGCCCTGAGCATGGCATTTAACCCAAAATATAAGTGTGTTATAACGTTTCCCAATAAAATAACTACCATATATTCTTTTGCATAGGGCAGGGTGTCAGCACTTGCTCCAAAAAAATATAGAATCGGGTCAAGAAAGAGCAGAACAACCAAAGAATATGCAGCGCCTAGAATTAGATTGAGAACAAATACGTTACCAAGAATATTGTTTGCGCTTGAGTAATCTTTTTGCCCCAATCTTAGCGACATGAGTGTAGATGCTCCTACTCCAACAAGAGAGCCAAACGCTGCACCCAAATTCATAAGGGGAAATGTTATAGCAAGCCCTGAAATAGCTAAAGCTCCAACACCTTGCCCAATAAAAATGCTGTCGATAATGTTGTAGAGCGATGATGCAGTCATTGCAATAACAGAGGGTATGGCATACTGAATAAGCAGCTTCCAAACATTTTCACTCCCTAGCGCTACTGTCGATCTTTTTTGGAACATTTCTCTTGTTTATTGTTGTCGAGTACCGGCAAAGGTACCAATGTTTGAAATATAGTGTTTCTTTTGCCTTTCCTAAAGTTGAACGACCGATTTAGTTATTAATTTATTAACAAAAAACCCGAAGCTTTTGCCCCGGGTTGTAATCCAAAATTTTTTAATATCGTAGATAAACTATGCTAGTTTAACGTTTACTGCATTTAATCCTTTGTTTCCTTGTTTAAGGTCAAAAGTTACTTCGTCGTTTTCGCTAATGCTGTCAATTAAGCCAGTTGAATGTACAAAATATTCTGTTGAGGAATTATTGTCTTTAATGAAACCAAAACCTTTTGAATTGTTAAAAAACTTTACTGTACCGTTATTCATTTTGTTATTTTTATAATTACTGCCCAAATATAGATATAATAATTTTAAGAAATGCAAATTATTTTAAATAATTAACAAATATTTGTTATTCAGTGTTTTATTTCCCATAATAAAGACCAATGTTAAGTGAGTCGAATTGTTGGAGCTGTATTTTATCATTATTGAAGAACAAAAAACCCGAAGCGATTGCCCCGGGTTTCTGTATGTTGAAATATTTGGTTCTTATTTCTTTGCAATATATCCGGCAATCCAAGTTCCAACTTCCGAAGTTTTGTAGGCTTTTCCTTCACCTGCAATGTCTTCAGTTACAACACCTGCTTCGAGTGATGCTGCTACGGCTTCGCGAATTAAGGTGCCTTCTTCCATCATGTTGAATGCATATTCGAACATCATGGCTGCTGAAAGTATGGTCGCAACCGGGTTGGCAATGTTTTTACCGGCAGCTTGTGGGTACGAACCATGAATAGGTTCAAATAAACTGGTGTGCAACCCAATAGATGCAGAAGGAAGTAATCCCATCGAACCGGTGATTACCGAAGCCTCGTCGGTAAGGATATCGCCAAACATGTTTTCGGTTACCATCACGTCGAAGCTTTTGGGCCATTGAATGATGCGCATAGCGGCATTGTCAACAAACATATACTCGGTTTCCACTTCTGGATACGATGGCGCCATTTCCTGACCAATTTGTCTCCATAAGCGCGATGTTTCAAGTACGTTGGCTTTGTCTACAATGGTAAGTTTTTTGTTGCGTTTCATGGCATATTCGAAACCAAGTTTCAGTATGCGTTCTACCTCCATGCGAGTGTACACACAGTTGTCGAAAGCGGTATTGCCATCTTCGCTGCGGCCTTTTTCGCCAAAATAGATTCCTCCTGTAAGTTCGCGGATGCACATAAAATCAGCACCTTCAACTAAATCTTGTCGAAGTGGCGATTTGTGAAGTAACGATTTGAATGTTTCGACCGGGCGCAGGTTGGCGTACAATCCAAGTTGTTTGCGCATACGCAACAAACCTTGTTCTGGCCGAACTTTGGCCGTTGGGTCGTTGTCGAATTTAGGATCGCCAACAGCACCAAAAAGCACAGCATCGCTTTCCATACAAATCTGATGTGTCTCGGGTGGATAAGGATCGCCCACCTGATCAATTGCACAAGCACCGGTAATGGCATGTTTGTACTTTACTTCGTGACCAAATTTTGCACAAACAGCGTTGGTCACTTTAATGGCCTGATCTATAATTTCAGGTCCGATTCCGTCGCCGGCTAACACGGCAATGTTGAGTGTTTTACCCATAATGTATTTCAATTTTTAACACGAAGGCACTAAGTCTCAAAGATTGTAATGATCTAAATCTTTTGTGTCTTCGTGACTTTGTGTTTAGTATTTTATTCCTCCGAATGCGGCAAAGTTAAAATGCTTATGCAATACGATTGTTTTTGAAAAACCGATTTTCTTCATCAGATCGAGCTGAAAAGAAAGTGTGCGGGGCGTATCTTCGCTTTCGTAACGCTCGCGATACATCCGTACTTCATCTTCTGTGATTTGTTTTTTCAGAACGCTCAACCAGCCGCCGAGCATCATTTCGTTGATCTCGTCGGTTTCTGATAGAACAATGTCGTTGATCCAAAACGAACCACTAGGTTTTAGTGCTCGGTATATTTTGCCAAATACCAGCTCCCATTCCTCTTCTCCTCGCAGGTGGTGCAGGGTGGTGCCGGCAGTGATAATGTCGAAACAGTTTTTACCAAGCTCAACTTCGCGGTAATCGCCCTGTATGGCAGTCACTTTGCCCGAAACAATTTGTTCCAATCGGGTTTTTGCTGCTTCAACCATATTGCTGCTGATGTCGACCAACGTGCAATCGACATGGGACAAGAGTGTAGCTACTTTCACAGCGTAGTTTCCGCCGCCGCAACCCAAATCCATAATGTTAGTGGCATTTGGATTCGTGAGCTTGGCTGCCTGCGAAACCAATTCCATGCACAAAGGCGAATCGATGGCGGTGGTTTGTCCTGTTTCGATATTTGAAAACCGCTCGACCTGCTGGTCGAAATTGCGGCGTATGGCTTCAGGTGTTGATTTCATTAGAAAAAGATCAATATTTCCTGTTATTTTATTTTCTGCTCAATAATATTAAGCATTTTCATTGTTGCCTTAATTGCGGCTGCGGTTTGGTCCGAGTCGAGTCCTCGGGTGCGGAATTCGTTGTCGCCTTGCCATGTGATGACTGTCTCAACAAAGGCATCGGTTTTACCGCCTGGAGGAATAGTTACGGCATAGTCAATTAACCGGGGAAGTGGTTTTCGCAACCGTTTGTAAATTTTCTTAATTACATTCATGAAGGCATCGTACTGCCCGTCGCCATGAGAGGTGTCTTCGTAAATTTTGCCTTTAATTTTAATGGCAGCCGAAGCTACTGGTTTCAGTCCATAAGCTTTGGAAATGCTATAGTTGTGCATTTCAATGCTTTGTTTTATTGATTGGTTTCTAAGTACGTCGGAAACGATATATGGAAGGTCTTCTGAGCTGACCGTATTTTTTTTGTCGGAAAGTTCAATAACCCGTTCTGTCACTTTTTTAAGAGAGTCGGCATCAAGGTTAATACCAATTTCTTCAAGATTCTTTTTGATATTGGCTTTTCCTGAAGTTTTTCCAAGGGCATATTTTCGTTCGCGGCCAAAGCGTTCGGGGAGCAAGTCATTGAAATATAGGTTGCTTTTACTGTCGCCGTCGGCATGAACACCGCTACATTGGGTGAACACGAATTCGCCAATCAATGGTTTATTTGTCGGAATACGGATGCCCGAGAACGACTCAACTAATTTACTCACCATGTTGAGTTTACTTTCGTCAACATTGGTTTGCATTTTCAGATGATCTTTGATGGTGGCAATTACGCTCGAAAGTGGCGCGTTTCCTGCCCGTTCGCCCAATCCGTTAATTGTGGTGTGAATGCAAGTTACTCCGGCTTTTATTGCATGAAATACGTTGGCAATGGCCAGGTCGTAATCGTTATGCCCATGAAAATCGAACTGAAGAGTGGGGTAGGTGTCGACCATATCTTTGCAATAGTCGTAAGTTTCATCCGGATTGAGAATACCCAACGTATCGGGCAACATAAAACGATTAATGGGTTCATCTTTCAATCCGTTCATTAAGAAATGAACATAATCTTTAGAATGGCGCATCCCGTTTGACCAGTCTTCGAGGTAAACATTTATTGTAAGGCCTTTTTCTTTTGCTAACCTTATGTTTCGTTTGGCGTCATCCAAGTGTTCTTCAGGAGTACGGCGCAACTGTTCGGTTACGTGTTTGTACGAACCCTTCAAAAGTAAATTGAGAACTTTTGCTCCTGCGTTTACAATCCAATCAATCGATGTCCCATTGTCGACAAAACCCAACACTTCTACCCGGTCGATGTAGCCATTTGCACGAGCCCACTCTGTAATTCGCCTAACACCTTTGTATTCGCCTTCCGAAACTCGTGCCGAAGCCACTTCAATACGGTCGACTTTCAATTCGTTCAGGAAAACTCTTGCCATGCTGAGTTTCTCTGTTTCGTTGAACGATACCCCGGTGGTTTGTTCTCCATCACGCAGGGTGGTGTCCATTATTTTGATTAACCCCCCGCCCCCTAAAGGGTGGGATTGGATTCCTTCAATATTGTTGCCGTAGCTCATTTGTTAACGTTTTACCCCCCCAGCCCCCTATAGGGGGGCTAAGTGAGAGCATGATTATGTAATATTGTTCTCTTAAACAACTAAAAAGAACTAATGTTTCAAATAATTACATTCCTAAAAGTCCCCTTTAGGGGATTTAGGGGTTTTTATTTTGTTTCAAACTCCGCAATTTGCTCTTTCATAGCTACCAGATAATCAATATCGTCGTAGCCATTCAATAAACAAACTTTTTTGTATGCGTTGATTTCAAATTCGAAACTATTTCCTGTAGCATCGTTTGTAAAGATTTGTTTTTCAAGATCAACGGTGAATGTTGATTTTGAGTCCTTACTGATGGTTGCAAAGATTTCATCCAAAAATTCAGGTGAAACTTGCACAGGAAGTAATCCGTTGTTTAAGGCATTTCCTTTGAAAATGTCGGCAAAGAAGCTTGAAACTACAACTTTGAAACCTGCGTCGTAGATGGCCCAGGCGGCGTGCTCACGGCTCGAACCGCTTCCGAAGTTTTTGCCACCTACAAGGATAGAACCCGAAAATTCAGGTTTGTTCATCACAAACTCGGGATTGGGTGTGTTTCCGCTGGTATAACGCCAGTCGCGGAACAAGTTGTCGCCAAAGCCTTTGCGCTCCACTGCCTTCAAAAAGCGGGCAGGAATTATCTGGTCGGTGTCCACATTTTCGATGGGCATTGGTACCGCCGATGATTGTATTTTTATGAATTTATCGATCATTTTGAATTTATTATTTATGATTTATTATTTATGATTTTGGTCTGATTGCGATGTCATTCTTGATTTAACGAAAATGGATGCCAATTCTTTAGCTTCTGAGAGTAATGGTAAAACCAAATCCTTTCTCAACAATTCTTCATCAATAATCAATTCTAGCCAAAAACATGATTCATCAGCTTCCTCGATCACAATCGAAATCTTTGCTATAAATGCTGCTTTTGATTGTGCAACTAAAGCCGCTCTGTAATTTGCAGGAACCGAAGTGGCGCAGCGAATCAGTTGCCCTTCAATGTGCTTCCCAAGTCTTGTTGACGGCAATGCCATTGCAAGCTTTATACATCTTCGAGCAAAATCGTAAGTACGTTTCCTTAGTTCCTCTTTGTTCATTGCTGATTTATTATTTGTGATTTATAATCTTGAATTGAGCTCAAAATGCCCATCTGTGTTAAATTATAAATAATCGATAATAAATTATAAATCACTTGGATTCGTAACTTTCCCGGTGATTGCACAAGCTGCTGCAACCAATGGACTGGCCAGCAACGTACGTGCTCCCGGCCCCTGACGACCTTCGAAGTTGCGGTTGGTGGTCGAAACAGCGTATTTACCTGCTGGAACCTTGTCAGGGTTCATGGCTAAACAGGCAGAACATCCGGGCTGACGCAATTCAAAACCTGCGGCTTCCAAAATTTCAACCAAACCTTCTTCTCGAATTTGCTTTTCAACGGCAACTGAACCTGGAACTAACCAAGCCACTACGTTGTCGGCTTTCTTTTTACCTTTCACATAGTTGGCAAAAGTCCTGAAATCTTCGATCCGACCGTTGGTGCAACTTCCAAGGAAGACATAGTCAATTGGCTTTCCGGCAATTGCTTCGCCTTCATTGAATCCCATGTATTCAAGCGATTTCAAGAAGCTTACTTTGTCATTTCCTACAAGTCCTTCGCTGGTTGGAATGTTTTCTGAAATTTTGATACCCATTCCCGGATTTGTTCCGTAGGTGATCATCGGTTCAATGTCGGCAGCATCGAAATTGTAAGCCATGTCGAATTCAGCACCTTCATCGGTTTTCAGCGTTTTCCAATAGGCAACAGCCTTGTCCCAATCTTCACCTTTGGGTGCAAACTGGCGGCCTTTTACGTATTCGATGGTTTTTTCGTCGGGAGCAATTAAGCCGCCGCGGGCGCCACATTCGATGCTCATATTGCAAACTGTCATGCGGCCTTCCATTGTAAGTTGTTCGAATGCAGTACCGGCAAATTCAATGAAATGACCTGTTCCACCGCTGGTCGAAATTTTTGCAATGATATATAGAACAATGTCTTTCGCAGTTACATTTGGTTTTAACTCACCATTAACGGTGATCAACATTTTCTTTGGCTTTGGTTGCATAATGCATTGGCTTGCCAAAACCATTTCAACCTCGCTGGTGCCAATTCCGAATGCAACAGCTCCGAAAGCACCGTGAGTTGAAGTGTGGCTGTCGCCGCAAACAATGGTCATACCTGGTTGGGTTAAGCCTTGTTCGGGGCCAATGATGTGTACCACACCATGTCCGTCGTTGCCCAAGCCGTAATGGGTAATGCCGTGTTCTTCGCAATTGCGGCGGAGCATTTCAACCTGGTTGCGGCTCATTTCGTCAACAATCGAGAGGTGTTGGTTCTCGGTTGGAACGTTGTGGTCGGGTGTAGCGGTGGTTTGAGCTGGGCGGAATACTTTCAATCCGCGGTTCTTCAACCCTAAAAATGCCACAGGACTTGTTACTTCGTGAATGAAGTGACGGTCGATGTACAATACATTTGGGCCACCTTCCACCTGTTTTACTACGTGGGCATCCCAAATTTTGTCGAATAATGTTTTTGCTTCCATTTATGTTGTCTGATTTTGAATGATCGGCAGTTGCCTTTTTGAGGTTATCTGATTCACATTCATTTTCTTAATAATTATTTTTTAGAACTTTTTTTAATTACAGGTATTTTGTTGAGGGCATCCAAGAAAGCCTCTACTGATGCTGTAATGATGTCGGTATGAGCACCGAACCCATTGTAATTGCGTTCGCCGTGCGAAATTGTCATGTGTACTTTACCGAAATCGTCGCTGCCTTTGTTGATCGCTTGAATTAAAAACTCCTCTAAAGTAACCTGACGAGTTACAATTTGTTTAACGGCTTTGATGGCCGCATCAACCGGACCGTTGCCACTTGAAGTAGCTGAGAATTTTTCGCCGCCAATTTCCAAACGTACACTGGCCATTGGTTCAAGAGATTTGCCCGAGATTACTTGCAGATAATCGAGTTTTATGCGGTGATTTTCTCCTCGCAATTCGCCCAATAACAACAGCAAGTCGTCTTCTTTGATGTCTTTTTTCTTGTCGGCTAATTTCAAGAAATCCTGATAAATTTCGTCAAGCTTTTCTTTTTCTACCGTGAAGCCTAAGTTTTCGATGTGGTGGTTTAAGGCTGCACGCCCGCTACGAGCGGTCAAAACAATTGATGATTCGTTGATTCCAACATCGTTTGGATCTATGATTTCGTAGTTTTCGCGGTTTTTCAAAACACCATCTTGGTGAATTCCCGATGAATGAGCGAATGCATTTCGGCCTACAATTGCTTTGTTTGGCTGAATTGGCATGTTCATCAAACTTGAAACCATGCGGCTGGTTTTGAAAATATTCTTGGTATTGATGTTTGTGATTATGCCAAGATCTTTTTCGCGGCTTTTAAAAATCATTGCAATCTCTTCCAACGAAGTGTTTCCTGCACGTTCGCCAATACCGTTCATAGTCACTTCTACTTGGCGTGCACCGTTCAAAATACCCGAAACCGAGTTGGCTGTTGCCATGCCTAAGTCGTTGTGGCAGTGGGTAGAAAGGATTGCTTTGTGCACACCTTTCACATTCTCCATCAAAAACTTAATTTTTTCACCATATTCGTGAGGCAAACAATAGCCCGTTGTATCGGGAATGTTAATAACAGTGGCTCCAGCTTTAATAACAGCTTCAACTACTCGAGCCAAATATACATTATCGCTACGGCCTGCATCTTCGGCATAAAACTCAACATCCTCAACATATTTTTTCGCATACTTTACGGCAGCTACGGCACGTTCAAGTATTTCGTCTTCATTTGAATTGAGTTTATATTTAATATGGTATGGCGAAGTTCCGATTCCAGTGTGGATACGTCCTTTCTTTGCATACTTTAGGGCTTCGGCAGCTACGTCAATATCTTTTTCAACTGCGCGCGTTAATGCGCATATTGTTGGCCATGTAACTGCCTTTGAGATTTCGACCACCGAATTAAAGTCTCCGGGACTTGATATGGGGAAGCCGGCTTCAATTACGTCAACACCAAGTTCCTCAAGGGTTTTGGCCACCTGAATTTTTTCTAATGTATTCAACTGGCATCCGGGAACTTGTTCTCCGTCGCGTAATGTGGTGTCGAAAATGTACAACCTGTCGCTCATCTTTAATTTATTTACAGAGTTAATACTAAAAAAAAACCATCCTCAGTACTCTGAGAATGGTTTCATTTATATTGTTTGATTTTTCACATATATATACCACCCTCAGCTAAGCTTTCCGAGAATTAGAAGACCTAGTAGGCTAATAAGCGATATAATAATGTTTCTTGTCATTTGTCAAATATTTTGTGCAAATATGCCATATTTTTTTATAACTGAAAATAAAACGTATTTTTTATTTACGAATTATTACTTTTTTGTCCCAAGAATTAACTTCTAATTAAAACAACCAGATAGCAGGTTAAGTTTATTCAGATCTCAGTGATGTGAATTTATTTTACGGGTCGAATGTTTATAATTTTAAATATCCTACATCGCAAATTTAATACAGGGAAAAAAAACGGGCGTTGGAAATTGAAGTATTCCTTCACGTGTACCGATAATTTCAATTAAATCAACAAGTAAGTGTTCTTAAACATATAATTTACCTTTTGAATTTTAATTTATATGACTTAAATTTATATTGAAAAATAGTTACGATTTTTTTGAGTCTGTCATATTTTATGTTTAACTGAAAAATTATCACTTATGAAACCACTATCAAAAATTATTTTTACTGCAATTGTGTCTTTTAGTTTGGCAACATTTAGTTTTGGACAACCAATACAAGTAGATTGTTACGGAAATGTTGGTATTGGAACAGCACCATCACCATCTTATTAATTTAAAGTAGATGGAACATTGTATACTACTAATTTAAACATTTGGGGTCAGGGGAATATTAATTATCTAACTGTTAATAACGATAGCTACTTTTCGAATGGCAATTATCCAGGTATTATTATTTCAAACGATCCGATCCCTTATGGGAAAGCGCTCTATCCATCAAGTAATAATACGTGTAGGATTGGCCTTTCAAACCAAGCATTCTCTGAAATTTGGAGTTACAGTGGAAGCATTTCATTGTCTGATCTCAGACAGAAAGAGAATATCAGGGACATCAATAACCCGTTAGATTTAGTAATGCAACTCAAAGGAGTACGATACGACTTAAAAAAAGAATTTGCTTATTCCGATACAATTGTTAGGGATTCCAAACTCCGGGCAAAGTGTGAAAAACAACGAAAAGATAAAATTGGTTTTATTGCCCAGGATGTATACAAAATTCTGCCTGAAGTAGTTGTTTACGACGACTCTACAGATATTTATGGAATTGAATACAGCAAGGTAGTACCTCTCTTGGTTGAGGCAATCAAAGAACAACAACTACAAATTGAAACCCTTCGTAAACTGATAACTGATCAGGAAGAAGATATTTTGGAATTTAAAACATTTATTTCTGACAATAAACTAAAAAGCAGCAATATTTTACCGCTGTCAGGCGAGCAGTATATTTCAGAGCATTCTACGTTATATCAGAATACCCCCAACCCCTTTACCCAATCGACCTCAATTGGGTATTACCTGCCCGAAACCGTAGGAAAGGCGGCAATAACCATTTATAACATTAACGGTACACAACTGAAGAGCATTGCATTACAGCAAAGAGGCGAAGGGAATATTACCCTTGCAGGTGGTGAATTTAAACCCGGCATATACCTCTACGCTTTAATTGTCGACGGGCAATTGATCGATACCAAACGAATGGTTTTAACCGATTGATTTAAAGATTCATTCATATTCAAATTATCAACGAATGGAAGTGAAAGAAAAAAGACCTGTCGTTAGCAGAATTGGGATAGCAAGGATATTCACAATCTTTTTCGTATGCTGCTTTTTTAGCTTGAATTCTTTCGGTACCAATATTTCGGTATGGCCACACGAGATTAAGTTCAATTTTGATGGTTCTTCGTATAGCAACGATGCAATTACCATACGCAATGCAAGCGGGGGTACTGCTACTGTGCCCGAGTGGGCATACAACAATGGAAGCCCTGTTACCGAAAAGTTTGCTTACATTATGGGGCAAAGCAACCGGAGCATACAAGTTCGGTTTAATAGCAACTGTAGCAGTATGCACCTAATAATAAACCTTACCGTAACCTCGGGAACAGGCATTGGCACTGTGTGCAACTATTTTGTTGCCAATTATACTGCACTCGACTGGATTACTTTAACTTTAAGTGGTAACATACCTGGTAGTGTGGGTACACGTAACTTTACATGGCAATGGTCGGTATATGCCATCCCCAACGATGCCGCATATTGTTCCGCTACAAGTACTAATAACACCAGCCACAGTTATTACACCTTATTAGCCGCCCCACAGGCACCAATGGCTGAACCATGGTGCAATGTGTTGGATTATGCGTGCCAGTGGGCGAACGGCAGTACTACAGAGAATCAAGTTTGTACAAATATTTTAAGTAATGGATTTGATCAACATTATACTTGGAATTATCAGTGTCATATGCTTGCTTCTGATTTTGTGCGGTTAGTTTCTACTTTGGGTATTAACGCATATCTGCATAGATGGGCATCTAAAAATCCATATTATGCTTCTGTTGGTCAAATGGTTCAACAAATGACAATTGTTTTTGATCCAGTAGGCCCGACACATGGAAATAAAGCAATTCCTTGGTCATGGCATCAATGGGCAGAGGCTGCATCATATCAAAGAGATCCGAGTGCGAACAAATCGGTTGCTGGAAATTGGGGTGCATATGAAGATTATGTGTTTGCACAATATGAAAAAGTACTTCCACAATCACCATATTATCAATGGGATAATAATCAGGTTGGGCAAAGTGCAGGTTGTGAAGCTCCAGAAAATAGAGATTATTATTCTTACCCTGGTGAAACTTGGATTCTTACTTCTTGGTTAGGGCCAAGTAGATAATATTTTTTCACTTTTATGGATTAACAAAATGAAACAGATGAAAAAGTGTATTAGAAGCATAATTTTAATCAATATGTTTTTATTCATATTGATCACCTTAAATGCACAAACTATACCTGAAAATCATGAAAGGTGGGATCACATAATGATTCGTGAGTCAGCAATATGGAAAAATATTTTAGTTAATTACAATTGTATAGATATTACTTCATGCTGGGAGGAGAGACAAAAAGCATTAAATCGAGTTATAAAAGAATTTTCCACAAGTCAATGGGTGGATGATGCTATGTTAATGCTAATATGTGAAAAGGCAATAGTTGATAATAGTATAGATAAAGCTATCCTTGAATTAAAGGAACTTCAAAAGAAATATCCAACTGAAAGTACCATAGTTGATGGCTGGCACTTTCAAAGAGGTTGTCAAATAAATGAAACTTGGCTGATGTGGGCACCGAGCTTAGTTGTTCATGACTATGACGGAAATATAAAAAAAACATTTCCTTATGACAGGGATAGTATTATTGACAATTTAGAATTAGAAACCTTAACCTATTTCGATCATTTAGATAGGTATCCTCAAAAAACAACTGATATTGCTGAATATATAATTGTGTTAATGTATTTGAAGCTTGGTGAAACTGACAGTGCAATTAAAGAACTGGAAAATTTTTTATCAAAAAAAGATTTTCGAGAAATTCGAACTACCGATTTTGAAGCATCAAAAAAGCCAACTGGAGGTTTTATCGAAAGTACTCCTCCATTTGATGTCGCACCGCTTTGGAGAGTTGAACTTGCATCTTGCCAGTTATTGATTAATTTATATTCAAAACAAAAACAAATTGATAAACTGATTGAAGTATCGAATAAAATTGTTACTGAATATAGCCCTGATGGTTGGTATTGGCAAATTAATAAAGATCTAGGTGATATTTATGCAAAACACAAGTATTTAAAAGAAGCCAATGAACAGTATAACCTCTCTATTAATGGCATTAAGAAACGATCTAAAATTCAGGCTGCTAGGATACAACAGTTATATGAAAAAGGATTAGCTATAAAATCAAAGAATTTTGCAAACTGGGAAGATGAAGCTTTGAAAGCCTATAAATCTAGTATTATTGAGATTGAGAATCTTAAGAGAAATTTGAATGAATAATTTAGTTGGAGATTGCTAGTATTTAGGCAGTCTCCAATTATTATTTTATTAATTTTAAAAAAACCATTGGAGGAATTAAAATGAAAACAATGAATATTATCTTTTTAGGAATTAGTCTTATTCTATTTTTTAGTTGCAAAAAAGAATCAGATAAAAACGAGTTAGATAAAAAGAATGAGCCAATAGAATTGAGATCCAATTTTTCTGAAACCGAATTCAAGAATGCTTTAATTGGAGAATGGAAGTCGGTGTTTGAAAATGAAGAATATGAAAACGTCATTTATCTCAAGTTTAACATCCAAGGCAAATCAATTATAAAAATTAAAAAAGATAATGTTGAGAATGAGTATTCAGGAGATTACACAGTATCTTTTATACGTGAACCAGCAGAAGGGTATATAACATTGGCAAAGATTAGTATCTCTTGTTCCGATAAGGAAATTGTTTTGTCACAGGTTTCTTTTGGCCTTCATAATGCTTTTCACCCAGATTCTGGGCTCTTTTTAAGGATAGACGAACCTCCGTATGGGGTTTTGCAGAGGATTGAATAAACCGCTTTTGAATTAAATCATCATGAGAACAATGTCTGTTTTACTCTCCAACCTCTTCTTCACAAATTTTAAACAAAGAAGAAGGTATCTCATAATACTTTTGCTCCTCTTTTTTGCCGTTTCCTGTAATAAGCCGGATGATCCCGAACCTTATTCCATCAAATATTATTCGTCGTTCAATTTGGGAACAAGGCCATTTGCGCTTGCCGTCAACCCTGAAAGTGGGGAAGTTTTCACCCTTTGTTATAAACATGCTTTTTATGATTCCTGCTGTATTGAAAAATATTCTGCCGAAGGCGATTTGCTGGGAACAATTGTCGATTTTGAAACATTAAGCAGGGGCAACTATCCCGGCTATTTCCTTTCCGACCTGTTTATTGGCGATAAAGGCGAACTTTACGTTATTGGCCAACCTGAAATAGAAATGGCGTATGATGGGATTTCTGTATTACAGTTTAACACAGACGGGGTGTTTCAAAAAGAAATCCCATTTCTGGGAAACGGGCAGGGTTCATACAACAGGGCAACCGCATACCGAAAAGGAACGGTTTATTTTGCAGGCAACAGGCAGATCAAAACATTTCCGTTGAATGGTAAGGCTGGAAAGACCTATCTGCTTCCCGACAGAGAAAGTGATTCATCTCCTTTCACCCTGAATGTGTCAGGTATAGCCGTTAATTCCCTTGGGGAAATTTTCCTGACCGGGCAATCGTTTAACGACTCGGTGAATGTTTTTAACACTTTGCACCATCTAACAGTGTATAATCCCGACAGGGAACAGATAGATTCGACCAGGCAATTATCGGGTGAAGGGTGTGTTCCCGGCGCGATGGTCAGCCAACCACGTGTTGAAATCGGTGACGAAGACCGCTTATATCTTTCCACCTTTTATTGTGAAAAACTTTTAATATTCGATAAGTCGGGAAAACAACTCTCAGAAATTAACTTGCAAGAATTCGGCGACAAAAATTTTATTCCTTACGATGTAGCTGTGGGGAACAAACGGGTTTACATTGCCAATGCAACTGAAAAAAAGGTACTCATATTTAAAGAGGAATAGGATAGCTTATTACAAAGCTATCATCTTTGTTCATTATTCTTAGTGCTCATCAATTAAGCCATTGTGCTATGTTTACAGGTGTGAATATTATTAATATTAGAGACTGATTCTTGAAGTTTCAGAGAAAATAATTATACAGTTGTCACACTTGATTATGTTTTTTGATATGAATATTTTTTAAAGCCTATATATATTTCTTTATTTCCTTTTTTTTTACTGTTTCCTGTCAATGGTTTGAAGAGCCATATATCTGAAAAAATTAGAAATGAAATCGATAGCCATTGAACAATAGCGCGAATAAGATACTTTTCACGGTTTTAATCAGTTTTAATGAAATTTGCATTGAAAGGTAACGGGTGCATAGTCATAAAGGGCAGAGAGCTTAAATCAGAAATATGCCTTTTCGTATTAATTGCCGATGATGGGTTCGTCGATAAAAAAATTTTGACCGATTGATTTTAAATTTCTTAAGATTTATTTTTTTCCAAACATAAGGTTTGCACCTGCTCTAATATTAAATGTGTTTGAATTGGCGACATTAATTGCCAGAATGTTATCTGTTAAAAGATATAGCTGAACTGGTCCCAGTTTTATGGCAGTACCAACAGAAAGGTTCGCGAAAGATTTGTCAATAATGGTATATCCTGCAGATATTGAGGCAATTCTATTGATGTTGAGGTTTCCCGAGAGGGTTAATGAGTTTCGTGTTTGCTTGTCGAATACCATAATCTGATCAACAACTCCTGCTTTAAATGATTCTGAAATCGAATATCCGGCAGCAAAATAAACATACGTTGGTATGCCACTAGTAAACGGATTATTGACTTCATTGAAATTAACCAGTTCTTTTACTGAATCTTTAAATGCTTGAAAAGGATCGGAATAGGGTTCTTTTTCATAACCGATTAAGTTTTTCATATTTGAAAGATCAAACCCTTTCCAGATAAAGCTTCCATTATGTGAAACAGTTTTTGCTTCATTTTTCCAACGGATAAAACCAAGATTGATGATGCTTACCGAAAGTTCTATCTTGGGATTGAGGTAATAGTTTACCCCCAAATCGACTGCCATGCCATAATTTGAAGTGGTTGTGAGATAATCGAATGGATTATTGATTTTGTTGTTTTCCAGGCGCATCGACTTTGGTAAACTGAGCCGGTAATTGCCTTCTGCATTGATTTCTATATTTTCAACATTGTTCGAGGTTTCGAGTGTTAATTCCATTTTTTGTACATCGATAGCCGAAAGACCGCTTAAGAACTTTACTTTTCCTCCCAAAGTTATTTTTTCTGACATATTGCGGCTGTATCCCAACGCGAATTCCCTGTAATGGATAAAGTTTACGTCGAAATTGGTTTGTATGGGTTTCCCTTTGAGTGGAACATTTCCCTTGCTGACTAATTCAACGATGTTTTTATTGAAAGAGCCGTTGAGTAACTGATTGCCTGTAATGGAAAAACTAAAACGATCGTTCTCCCTTCTCCACTGAATGTCAGCCAGATTTGAAGTGTATCTTTGCCAAAGGTGGTTTTTATCCTCGGCTTTTTCATTCATTTTATCAAGGTCGATATACAGTGTGTTTTGGTTCACTGTTGTTATTTCGCTAATTGTAAATGAGTTGTTTAATGAAAAACTTTGTCCGGCAAGTAGGGGAATCCCAATGGTAAGTTTTGATTGGTCGTTGATAATTGCGGGGTTTAGATGTGTCGATTGTGGTGAATTTCCCATAAAATACAAGATGTTTTCCTGAGCTTGCATGGTGGAAATGCCCAAGAATATAATCAGCAAGGTGGCTATGGTATTTCGAATTTGTTGCATGGTCATCTGCTTGGTTTTGTTAAAATTCGGGTATTCCTTCTATCCAAACGTTCAACGAAAAAGTATCGTGTATGTTGAAATATATTGTTTCTGCCTCTGATTCAGGTAAGTATAAAAGAATGTTCATCAATATCCCATTGGCTTGGCTGAATTCTGCTAATTGATTTCTATTTATTGCAACATTGCCTTTGTAGTAGGTGGGGTTTGTCACTTTCCCATGAATATTCACAACTGCGGGATCAATTACAGGGAAGACAATTGGTTTTCCGTATGACTTGAAGGATGTTGTATCAATAAAATTCAGTTCAACATCGGCACCAAGTGGCAATCCGTTCGACGTCTCGATATGCATGGCTACTTCTGAAATTTTTTGCAGCATTTGTCCGTTGAAAGCAAACGTATCGGGTATGGCCAATTCGGCAACTATCTGACCGAATGAGTAATAGCCATTGTCGTCGGGTGGCAAATCTACCTTGTACGGGTTGATGTAGTAGAAAAGTGTAGTTACATCAATAGTTCCGTAGGCTAGGGGAGTGGCAATTTTTGGTTGCCCTTTTATTTTTATTGTATCAATATCCCTATATTCAGTTAGTCCGCACGATACCAATGTTATGGCTAGAATAATCAAGCTGAAAGTATTTCTTATTCTGAGAATTGGCCTTTTGCTTTTTTGCATTTTATTGGTTCTTTTTTGGTTGGGAAATCATTTTAGCTGATAATTGTAGCAATTATTTTTCGTTGCCCACCATGGTTTCTGAATTCACACAAATATATGCCCTGCCATGTACCCAAATTTAGGGAGTGATTGCTTATTGGCAGGGTAATACTAACGCCAAAAAGCGACGATTTAATGTGGGCTGGCATATCGTCCGAACCCTCAAGGGTGTGTTGGTACACCGGGTGGTTTTCTGGGATTAGTTTATTAATAAATGCTTCAAAATCGTGTCTGACGTCGGGATCAGCATTCTCATTGATTGTTAAAGCGGCCGAAGTGTGTTGGAGCAGCAGATTCACCATTCCGCACACTGGCAAATCGCCAAGTTGATCGAGTATGTTGTCGGTCACCAGGTGAAATCCCCGCCTATATGATGGTAAATGTATTGTTTTCTGTTG
Organism: Bacteroidales bacterium; assembly: GCA_012719495.1. Classification (GTDB taxonomy): domain Bacteria; phylum Bacteroidota; class Bacteroidia; order Bacteroidales; family Prolixibacteraceae; genus CAYMTR01. Next base: position 52,143 of record JAAYAG010000135.1, on the reverse strand, counting down.
TATCATCAGTTTCAATTGGTTTAAAATACTGATTGATTAATTTTTGCATTTAAAAAATACTGTCATGTGCAAATATAAAGCTAAGTTCTTTGTTTTATGTTTATAGAGAGCATTATTCTTTATACCAACTTGCATACATGGCATAGCTATTTGCAATGCGCTCAACCTCACCTTTTAGCAGTTCCGGACTAATATCTTTGATTTTTTTAGCAGGTGAACCGGCCCAAACGGTACCAGAACTTACCACGGTTCCTTTTGTTACTACTGCACCTGCGGCCACAATACTGTTGCTTTCAATTACTGCGTCGTCGAGCACAACGGCATTCATCCCGATTAGTACATAGTCGTGGATAGTGCACCCGTGAATAATGGCACCATGGGCAATTGATACGTTGTTACCTATGTTAGTGGGCGATTTTTGATATGTGCAGTGAATGATAGCACCATCCTGAATATTCACATTATTTCCAACTTTAATGTAATGAACGTCGCCCCGGAGTACAGCACTAAACCAGATGCTGCAGTCGTCGCCAAGTGTTACATCACCAACAATCGCTGCATTTTCGGCAATAAAGCAGTTGTTGCCAATAATTGGAGTCTTCCCGTTTAAAGATTTTATAATAGCCATATTGTAATATTTTTTCCGTGTTTAATGATACAAAGTAACAATAACAATTCATAACGGAGAACTTCTGTTAATTCTTACATTAATTTATGAATTGAAAGTTAAATTAAAATTTCTTTTCAGTTATTCTACTTTCTATAGTTGAATATTAAGCATTGTTGGCTACTTTTGTTTGTCGAAAAACCTAACAAAAATCATGTTTTTTTATTGATCTTTGTTTTAAAAAAAGGCCAGATTACTTAATTTACACCGGGAAAAATTCAATTATAGATACTATGACTAAGGAATCAAAAGTTATTGAACTCGAAGAGGTTGCGATTCGTTTTTCGGGCGATTCGGGTGACGGCATGCAGCTCACGGGAACTCTTTTTTCCGATGCAACTGCATTGGTAGGGAACGACTTCTCAACATTTCCCGATTACCCATCCGAGATTAGGGCACCACAAGGTACTGTAGGCGGGGTATCGGGCTTTCAGGTGCATTTTGGAAAAAATAAAATTAACACTCCGGGCGATAAAGCCCATGTGTTAGTTGCCATGAATCCTGCTGCGATAAAAGCGAATGCAAAATTTTTGATGCCCTCAGCAACAATTATTTATGATTCCGATTCGTTTACTGAAAAAAACTTTCAAAAGGCAAAATTTGCAACAAATGACCCGTTTACCGAACTGGGTTTGATTGATTTTACAAAAATTGGCGTTCCAATTACTTCGTTAACTAAAGAAGCGTTGATCGATTCTGATATGGACAACAAAGCCGTTTTACGCAGTAAAAACATGTTGGCCCTTGGGTTGGTTAGCTGGATTTTTAACCGTCCTCTCGAAATTATTGAAGAAGCGTTGGCCGCAAAGTTTGGGAAAAATCCAACAGTACTTCAGTCGAATATCGATGTACTCCATGCCGGGTACAACTATGGAATGAACATGGAGCACGAAACGCCTCAATATTTGGTTCCATCGGGTGAAATTGAAAAAGGTATCTATCGAAATATCAGCGGAAACCAGGCTACTGCATGGGGTTTTATTGCCGCAGCTGAGAAAGCTGGTATTGAACTCTTTCTCGGCTCATATCCAATTACTCCGGCTACAGATATTTTGCACACCTTATCGGAACGCAAAGATTTGGGCGTGAAAACATTTCAGGCAGAGGACGAAATTGCGGGCATTTGTTCTGCAATCGGAGCTTCTTATGCTGGCGCGTTGGGAATTACTACTACTTCAGGTCCTGGACTTGCTCTTAAATCGGAAGCTATCGGGTTGGCCGTAATGGCCGAATTGCCACTGGTTGTGGTTGATGTTCAGCGAGGTGGTCCATCAACGGGGTTGCCTACCAAAACAGAGCAGAGCGACTTAATGCAATCGCTTTGGGGCCGTAGCGGCGAAAGCCCGGTTGTTGTTTTGGCTGCCAGTTCACCCAGTGATTGTTTTCATTATGCCTACATGGCTTCAAAAATTGCCATCGAACGGATGACCCCAGTGATCCTTCTTACCGATGGATTTCTTGGGAATGGTAGTGAACCATGGAAAATACCCTCTATGGCCGATATGCCGCCTATTACTAAACGAATGGCTGTAAGCCAAGAAACCTATAAGCCTTATAGGCGACCCGATAATACCCTTGCCCGCGAATGGGCCATTCCCGGAATGGAAGGTTTCGAACACCGAATTGGGGGGCTCGAAAAAGATGAAAATGGAGCTGTAAGCCATGTGCCCGAAAACCATCAGCTTATGTGTGAGTTGAGGGCTGAAAAAGTTGCCCGTTGTGTCGATTTTGTACCCAATCTGGAAACTAAAGGTTGCACTGAAGGAGATGTGCTGATTGTGGGATGGGGCGGTACATTTGGCCATTTAGTCAGTGCTACTCGCGACCTCAATCTGTTGGGAAAGAAAGTAGGACTGGCTCACTTTAATTACATCAATCCGCTACCTGCCAATACCGCCGATGTTTTTTCAAAATACAAAAAGATTGTTGTTTGCGAATTGAACTTAGGACAGTTTGTTTCGTATCTAAGATATATGCTGCCTCAGTTTAAATATCTGCAATACAATAAAATACAGGGTATGCCTTTTGCCGTTGAAGATATTAAAGAAAACGTACTTAAAATTTTGGAGGATTAGTCATGAGCGAATTTGTATACGATGCTAAAGATTTTAAAAGTTCTACGGAAGTACGTTGGTGTCCGGGGTGTGGCGATCATGCCATTTTAAATGCCATTCAACGGGCTATGGCCAGTTTGGGGAATAAGATTTCGGATTATGCGATTATTTCTGGGATTGGATGCTCCTCGCGTTTCCCTTATTACATGAATACCTTTGGATTTCATACAATTCACGGCAGGGCTTCGGCGATTGCTTCGGGTGTTAAAAGTGCAAATCCGAAATTGCATGTGTGGCAAATTACCGGCGATGGAGACGCTCTTGCAATTGGAGGAAACCACTTTATCCATTTGGTACGCCGAAATATTGATATTAATGTGATTCTTTTCAATAATAAAATTTATGGGCTAACAAAAGGTCAATATTCTCCTACAACCGATCGTGGTTTTAAAACCAAATCATCGCCCTTTGGTACAGTTGAAGATCCTTTTGTTCCTGGACAGCTTGTACTTGGTGCCCGAGGTACTTTCTTTGCCCGGGCAATCGACGGTAACTTGAAAATGAGCCAGGAAATTTTTGTTGAAGCGGCTGGACATAAGGGCACTTCAATTGTTGAAGTACTTCAAAATTGCGTGATTTTCAATAGTGGAATACATGAGGAAATTACCAAGGGCGACAACCGTGAAGACAAGCAAATTTACCTGAAACATGGCGAAAAAATGATTTTCGGTGTTAATAAAGATAAAGGTATTGTTTTCGAACAGGGTAAGTTAAAAGCAGTTACCATTGGTGCCGATGGATATACGCTTGACGATATACTTGTTCACGATGCCAAAGAACAAACTACATATTTGCATTCGGCGCTAATTGATATGGCGTTGCCAGAGTTGCCTGTAGCTTTTGGCGTTATAAGAGCAGTTGAAGCTCCTGTTTACGATCAGGCGATGGCCGAGCAGATCCATCAGGTACAGGAGAAACGTAAGATTTCTTGCGTAGACGAGTTGCTGAGGAGTGGTAATACTTGGGAAGTATAGCATTAAAATATTTGTCATAGAAAGGCAGGGCGAAAGTTCTGCCTTTTTTATGTTTGATTGAACGGTTATCGAAAATACGAATGCGCTTGTCGAAAAAAGTTGGCGTTGATTATTTCTCTCTTCATCTTTGATCTGAAATTAAAATCAATAAAATATGAAATGGGAAAATGTAATCTCGTTATTGGTCATTGCTCTTGGACTTAGTGGTTGTGTCGTATATTCGTTTTACCCGCTTTATTCAGAAAAAGATCTTTTCGCGAATGATTATCTTTTGGGTAATTATTACTCGTTTGAAGATTCAACAAGTTGGGATTTTACTTATTTGAAAAAGAAAATAAAAAATAATGAAATCACCGACAGTACAGGTTATAAGTTGAAAGTTGTCGAAAATAAAGATTCAAGCCTTACTTCCTATTTTATAGTACATCTGATAAAAATTGATGGAGTGTTAATTGCCGACTTTCTGCTTGATGATTATGCTAAAAAGAAAGACGTGCGTTTATTCGATTTTCATATTATACCAGTACACACCTTTGCAAAAGTTATCATCGAGAAGGATAAAATAACATTTAAATGGTTCAATGGAGAGTGGCTTAAAAAGTTAATTGAGGAAAACCGACTTCGTATTAGGCATGAAAATAATGGTGAATTCATCCTTCTAACAGCAAAATCGGCAGAGCTTCAAAAATTCCTGAAGAAATACCTACATTCGGAAGATGCTTTTAAAGATGGACTTGAAGTGGAATTTGCAAAACAAAACAAATGAAGAACGGCACTTTTGTCAACAGGTTTGTAAGAAACAGATTTTTTCAGCACCTCGTATTCTGGTGTTTGTCAATAACTGTTCTGGTATTCCTTATGAAGGTGTCGGCTGATGTAAAATTCATCGACCTTGTTTATGTGCTTGTGTTTCATGTTGTCATTCTGCCTACGGTTTATCTGAATCTTCTTATCCTCGTGCCACGGTTGATGGCTAAAAACCGCTACGTACTCTATCTGTTGGCTTTGATTATCAACTTGGCATTGGGTATTGGGTTTTACTATTTGGTTTTCAATATTATTGTCGATTGGGTGTTGTCAGGGTACTACTTCGTGGCGGTGTACCGTGTTTTTGAAATTGGTCTTATCCTCCTCACGTATATTGTTTTAACCCTGTTGCTTAAACTTGCCCGTGCCTGGTTTTTTGTAAGTAAAATTGAGGAGGAGAGCACTCGACACCAGTTGGAAGCATTGAAATCGAAAGTAAATCCGCATTTTCTTTTTAATACATTGAGTAGTATTTATTCGCTTGCCCGGAAAAATTCAGAAATGGCACCGGTAGTTATCCTTCAGCTTTCAGACATTATGCGCTATATGCTTTATGAAACAGATTGCGAGAAGGTTGCGCTTATAAAGGAGCTTGAAATTATCAACAATATCCTTGAAATTCATCAGATCCGGTTTGGTGAAAAGCTTACTATTGAGAAGAAGATCGAAGGGGATATTCGTGAAGTTCAGGTGCCCCCATTGCTTTTTATTCCCTTTATTGAGAACGTGATGAAACATTGTCGAACATCTCCCAATGGAAATTTCTTTATCAACATGAACTTTGGTGTTGACGGTGACAAGATTCTTTTTGCAATTGAAAATAGCTTTGATGGAAACACCCACGTGATTGAAAGCGGAGGTATAGGATTGGAGAATGTAGGCAAACGTCTTGCCTTGCTTTACCCTAAGAAACATTACCTTACCATCGATAAAAAAGAGAACATTTTTAGGGTTGAACTATTCCTTAATCTGAGTTGATATGGAGTTGAAGTGCATTGTTGCCGACGATGAACCCTTGCAGCAGGAAATTCTGAAAGATTATATTGGCATGATTTCCGGCTTTGAGCTTATTGGTGTTTTCGGCAATGGAAACGAAGCATTGTCTTTTTTGAAAGAGCATAAAACCGATCTTGTTTTCCTCGATATTAGCATGCCTGGGTTGAATGGAGTTGAACTGGTTAAAAGGCTTTCCAATCCACCGGCTGTTATTTTCACAACCGCTTACCCTGAATATGCGGTCGAGGGTTTCAATCTGAATGCTGTTGATTACCTGTTGAAGCCCATTTCGTTTGAGCGGTTTTCTAAGGCAATTGAGAAATTCTCAAATACATTGGGAACTGGTAAGGATGAAATTGCTGACACCGTTTTGGTTAAATCAGGGAAAAAGGAGTACCGGATTAAGCTTGAAAGCATTTATTATATTGAATCGATGGGCGATTATATAAGGTTGGTAACAGCAACACAGGCAATCATAACCCACGGAACAATGTTGCAATTTCTCAATATATTACCTGCAAATAAGTTTTGTCGTATACATAAATCGTTTACCATCAATCTAGACTTGATCGATTACTTTGAAGGAAACATTATTTCGTTGAAGGGCAAAAAATTGTCGGTAGGAAAAGCCTACCGTGAGGATTTTCTCGAAACATGGAGAAAATAGAAGCTTTTAACCGCGGCAAAAAATTTAATCTTATCTGTAATAAATCTAAAACCTTTTTCTGATTTCCATTGTTTACTTTTCTGATTGTAACAAACGACCAATTCTCTCTATTATTAGGAAAAACTTATGGCGATATCTGGTTTTAATGATGAGGGGAATGGTTTTTTTGCTGATCGTAATTTCGATATCAGATAACATTAAAACATAAAATATGAGTTTAGTAGGGAAAAAAGCACCTTCATTTAGCAGCAAGGCTGTAGTAAATGGCTATGAAATTGTAGAAAACTTTTCATTAGATCAGTATGTTGGCAATAAGTATGTTATATTCTTTTTTTATCCAATGGATTTTACGTTCGTATGCCCAACTGAAATTCTTGCCTTTCAGGAAAAGTTAACTGAATTTGAAAAAAGGGGAGTAGCAGTGGTTGGATGTTCCACCGATTCTGAATTTTCGCATTGGGCTTGGTTAAATACTGAAAAGAAAAACGGAGGCATTAAGGGGGTAAAATTCCCTATTGTTGCCGATTTGTCGAAAAATATTGCCATGAATTATGGTGTATTGGCCGGTGAATACGATTACGATGACCAGGGAAATTCGATTTTTAATGGCGAACCGGTTGCTTTCAGGGGCCTCTTTCTTATCGACAAAAACGGTAAAGTACGCCACGAGTTGATCAACGATTTGCCTCTTGGACGTAGTGTTGATGAAGCCATCCGCATGGTTGATGCCCTTCAGCATTTTGAAGAAGTAGGTGAAGTATGCCCGGCAAATTGGAAGCCCGGTGAAGAAGCAATGAATGCTTCGGCTGAGGGGGTAGCGACTTATCTTTCAAAACATTGATCGCATTTTTGAAAACATAGTTTAGCATACCTGCTGAAATAATGAGGCTCTTGAATATTCTTGAGCCTCTTTTTTTGGTTTAATGTTGCCGATGAAAATCTTATTTAACCAAATTAAACCCCAGAAATAATGAAATGTAATTGAATATTTTATATAATTTTGGAAGCATAAATACTAATTGCTCCTAAAATTACAATTATGAAACTTTCCCATTATCTCCTCGTTGTTAGTTTACTACTCTCATCATTCTCGCTTCATGCTCAGTACTCAAAAATGGATTCGTTGGCCTTGACCGCTTTTTTTAGAGCAGCCAATGGGCCGGGGTGGTACTCTAAAACAAATTGGCTTTCTCCAACTCTTCAAATTAACACTTGGTATGGGGTAAGTGTAAGTACTTCTTCCAAATTGGTTTACCAACTTTTATTGCCAAACAATAACTTAACAGGCTACATCACTGATTCTATTGCAGACTTAACCGGGATGAAAACCATTGATTTGTCGGGAAATAAACTCTCAGGTAATTTGCCCGATTTAAGTACATTGAATTACTTATCAAAACTCGACGTTAGTCATAACCTGTATACTTTTACCGATCTCGATTCTTCGAAGTTAAACGATTCATCTATTGATAATTTTACTTATGCCCCGCAAGATACCGTATTGGGTCTTAAGAGTGATCCTATTGCAGGAACAATTTCAGTTTTGATTGACGAAAGTCCATTTAACGACTATAAATGGTATATTGATAATGACCCAATTGCTGACTCAACCTCCACAATATTTACCAAAGCCGAAGGCTGGTATAAATGCGAAGTCTCGAACACTAAATTCACGGAGCTAACGCTTTATTCCGATAGTATTAATCTGATTTATTCAGATGATACTGACTCCCTTGCACTTGTGGCTTTATATGAGTCAACCAACGGCAATGGTTGGACTAACAAGACTGGATGGAAAACCGGAAAATTGGCAACATGGCATGGAATAACTCTGGATGGAAACGGCCGTGTTACCGCAATTGATTTGGCCAGCAATAATTTAACTGGATCTTTACCACGCGAGTTGGCAAACTTGTCGAAATTGGAAATGCTAAAAATTAATGACAACAAAATAAGTGGCAGTTTGCCATTCTTTCAACAGATTGAGACCCTTACTACGCTTTGGGTGCAAGATAACCTTTTCCATTTTGCCGATTTGTTGACCTCGGGTATAGTGGATGGCGATATTACATCATTGGTCTATCATCCGCAAAAAATAGCCCTTGAGCTCTTTTACGATATCCCCAAGAGTCTGCTTACAGTTCCCGACAAGGCAAATCAGACCAACGAATATTCATGGTACCGTGATGGCTCGTTATTGGAAAACGATACCACCCGGACAATTGGGGCATATCTCGGGGGTGACTATTATTGTGTTGCAACTAACTCTGCGTATCCCTTGTTGGATTTCAAAACAGACACGGTGACTGTGCAATTGTCGATGACCACCGATTCACTTGCTTTGGTGAGTTTATATCAAGCCACTGGTGGGGAAAGTTGGACTAAGAAGGACAACTGGTTAACTACAGGTCAGCCAGTTAGTTCATGGTATGGGGTTAGTGTTGCGAACGGTCGTGTCACAAAAATTCTTTTGCCGCGAAATAATCTGAAAGGAGAAATTCCGGCACAGATTAGTTCTCTTTCGAAACTTACAGATATTAATTTGAACAATAATGATTTAACGGGTACAATTCCTGCCCAGATTGATATGTTAACCCAGATTAAGTCGTTGAAGTTATTCAACAACCGCCTTTCAGGAATAATTCCGGCAGGCATCGATAATCTGGATAGTCTCACTACACTTGAGCTGTACTCAAACCAATTAACTGGTGAAATTCCGGCAGGCATTGTTAGCCTTCAGAAGCTAATATCCTTGAGGCTCTCGGACAATGAACTTACCGGAGTAATTCCAAGCGGGATTGGTTCACTAACCGGGTTGAAATGGCTTGAGTTGTCTAACAATGGGTTGACGGGTACAATTCCTTCAGAAATTGGAGATCTTTCAGCATTGACAAGCTTGAAACTCGATAATAATGGATTCAGTGGGGCTATTCCTGCGGAATTAGGAAATCTGACGGGGTTGATGTATTTGTATTTGAATAACAATGATTTAAGTGGTGTAATTCCTTCTGGGTTAGGAAACCTTTCGCACTTGACCCAGTTATCGCTTTCAGGGAATATGCTTACCGGATCGATCCCTTCTTCGCTGTTTGGGCTGACTTCTCTCTCTAGTTTATTATTAGCTGATAATGAATTAAACGGTCAAATTCCAGCGCAAATTGGTTCACTTACTTCACTCACCGCGCTTGATTTATCGAAGAACAAATTTTCGAAAGCTTTACCAAGCGCGTTGTCGTCATTAACAAATTTGAACTCTCTGAAATTAGATAGTAACATGTTTTCTGGCAATTTGCCAACTCTTTCAGCTGCCACAAAACTGAAACAATTGTCGCTTGAAAATAATCTGTTTTCGTTCTCCAACCTTAAAACGTCAAATGTTGATACAATCTTGACCAGTGTGTTTACTTACGCGCCACAGGATACTGTCTGGAGTTTGAAATATATTCCGTCTGAATCGTCGCTAAGAGTGCTTGAAGACGGTGCTGCCGGCAACTTTTTCAAGTGGTACCGCGACAATACACTTCTCAGTGTTCCAAGCGATGACACACTTCGGCTTACTTTCGAAGGAGAATACTATTGTCAGGTTATCAATCCAAATTTTCCAGACCTGACCATTTCCTCCATGCCGTTCAATTACTCTTTTTCGCTATATACCGATTCGCTCGCGTTGGTTGAGCTTTATAATAATACAGATGGCAAAAATTGGACAAATAATGCAAACTGGTGTGATACCGTTCCTCCACTTGCACCATTGAGTGAATGGGCAGGGGTTACCGTGAATGGTAATAGGGTTGTGAAACTTGTGCTTACAAATAACAAGCTTACCGGTGCTTTACCTGTTGAAATTGGAACCCTTACACAACTCACTGAATTATCGCTGCATAGTAATGCACTGAGTGGAAATATACCCGAAGAAATAGGAGAAATTGATAGTTTGCGGACTTTAAACCTTAGCAATAATTTGCTGGATGGACCAATTCCTGCAACGATTGGCCAATTAAGCAAATTAAATAGCTTAAGTATAAATAGCAATCAATTAGAAGCTTTGCCTGAAGAAATTGGCAATTTAACCAATTTGAATTATTTGGCGTTGAACAGTAACCAACTCTCAGGAGTTCTACCTGCAAGCATCGGAAACCTTGTTAACTTAAAAACATTGAAGCTTGGAAGCAACCAGTTTTCAGGAGCTTTGCCCGCCGATATTGGCAACCTGACAAGTTTGCTTGATTTGTCGCTTGAATTTAATGATTTTAGTGGAAATTTGCCCGGCACACTTGGTGATCTGCTTGATTTAACTTCACTTACATTGAACGATAATGACTTTGAGGGAACGTTGCCAGAAGAACTTTCAGATCTCGATTATTTAACCACGTTGAATGTTTCGGGAAACCATTTCTCCGGATCGATTTCTGAAGATTTCAGTTATTTAAGCAATCTCAATAATTTTAATATATCCAATAATTTATATTTTTTCATTGATATTGAGCCCGTTATTGATTGGTGTACTGATTGTGGCTTGGTTTATTCACCACAGTCAAAAATTGGGAAAGAAAATGCTCTGGTTCCTGGGTATATTGGGCAGCCGGTTATGCTTGAAGCCGAAGGATATGTGGTTGCAGAAGCCGATGAATTTACCTGGTTTAAAAATGGGGTTATAATAAACGGCGAAACAGATTCTGTTTTAATAATAGATTCATTCAACCCGGCAAACGAAGGTCAATATCATTGTGTTGTGTCTAATGTAAATGTTGCAGGACTTTTGCTCGAAAGTTACCCTATAACCCTAACTGAATACTCCGTTCCTGTAGATCAAGTTGTAGCCAACTTAAGCCTGGCAAGTTCGGCTGATACATGTTTCAATGCCCTTCAATCGATAACCGTAGCAGGAAGTAAAGCCGTAACATTATACTCTGGCTCATCGGCAACATTCATCGCCGGGCAATCGGTACGTTTTCTTCCTGGCTTTCATGCTAGGGCCGGAAGTAATGCTCATGCCTACATTACCGAAGATGAATCGTTCTGCGAACCCGAAATCCCGATGGCTGTTTATGCTGCATTGGCTCTAAAAAGTGCCCAAGGTATTGAAGAAGCTGTTGATAATGCCGATGGAGACAATGCTATGGATATGAGGGTTTTTCCTAATCCCAACAATGGTTCATTTACCGTTCGGTTACCCGAAGGGCTCAGTGTTCAAGCTTCTGTGAATGTGATCGATATGCAGGGTAGGGTGGTTTACTCGGCACGGGGAATTGGCGAACCAACCTTCGATATCTCGTTGCCCAATGTTCAAAAAGGGATTTATTTTGTTCGCGTAATCGATCAGGAAACCCAACTGAGCAAAAAGGTCATTGTGCTGTAGGAGAGAGCGCTGTAAGGAAAGTGACTATAATAGAAAAAAGGTTTGATTACATAGCGTAGTCAAACCTTTTGTATTGTAGCATTTTTTATGGTTCTAATATTTTATGCTTGGTTTTATCGTAGGATATTTCAACTGACTTTTTGCAATGTAGTCGTTTTTATTCTGGGTTGGAACATCCCTTATAATCCCCGTTTGTTGAAAATCATATAGCCAAGGTTAAGCGAGAAAAACCATTTTTGTCCGGCTTTTTCGTAGTAATTAACTTCGGCACTTAACGGGCCAAGAGGAGTGTGGTATACTGCTGCTGCCAAGCCCATAAAGCTTGCGCGAGAGAAAGAGTCGTTATGGTAACTTACAGAGTTATCAGGTCCGAGCACAAAGTCGCGTATCGGGAAGAAACCATAGACCTCAGAGCGCAAATGCAGGTTGTCGTTTAATTTAAATAAAATTTTTCCTCCTGTGGCCAAATACTGGTTGGCATGATATTTTTCGAGATACATCGATTTGCTGTTCGGAGTAGGCTGAAATGCCGGTGCTGCAATGATCGCTTCGGTATAGTTTGACGATAGCCCGCGGGTACTGTAAACACCCTCGGCCAAAAGTCCTAGTGTAAGCCTTTTTCTTATTTCAAAATACTTATCGTACAGTGCATTGATAGCAAAGTAGCTATGTTTTGTTGTCGTTTTTTGTTGAATAGGCGAAGTGGTGCCCGGGTAAAACGTTTCGTCGCCATTAATGTATTGAAATTGAAACATCTTTCGGTCGCCTGCAGTAGGGTATTGTTTGTAGTCGAATCGTTTTTTATCAATTCGGGCATGACAGGCGAAGGCATCGAAAGAGGTCTCGTCGAGCTTGTCGCCAAGATTAAAAACCAGTGTTTGGTAGTAGTTGTCTTTCGAGTCGGAAAGCGAGAAGCCAAAATCAATGACCCCTGTTTTTACATAGGGATATCCGGCTTCGATCCTGAAATTCCGTTCGTTTTGTACTACGTATGATGGTTTTATGTTGGTGAAAATCAGGTCTGAAGCAGTACTGAGGTAGTCCCACGAATTGATGGTGTAATTGGCCGAAATGAAGAATGGAATTTGCGTTGGGGCATCCATGCGGGCACCAAACGAAAGCGAATTGTAAATTTTTCCGATGTAAACATTACCCGAAATATTGAAAGCTACCGTATTGAAATTCTTGTAGTTGAGCCCAACGTATCCAAACGTGTTGGCACGGGTTGAAATATGGCCACCAAACACAGCATCGAAAGGTTTTCGAGGCTCAACCTTCAAGTTTAGGTCGAAAAAGCCGGTTCGTTTGTTATAATAGGCCAATGGTTGAATTGCCTTGATGTGTTCGTCGGAAATCAGTTTAAAATAGGCTTCGTGCAGTTGATGAATATCGATTGTTTTTTGACTGTGTTTAATCGATTGGATAATATAGCGTCGCTGATTGTCGTTTTCAATCCCTTCAACCTGAATGTTGTTGAAAATAAGCGCTGGTTTTTTCATGTTGAATTCTTCTCTTTTTTTTGCAATTTCTTCAGGGCTAACCCTTCGTGTAATAATCTTTTCTATCGAGTCAATTTGTAATAGCGCAGTTTCTACTCCCTTATTATATATGTAGTTAGCTTTTGGAAAATCGAGAAGGCTTACATCGTCGGTTTTCGATTCAAGCAAAATTCCGATGGTGTCGGGAATGTTATAATTGGTGATTTGTGTAACCATACTTTCTATTTGGCTGAAAAGATCTTCAGGGTCGGGTTTTTTGCTGAGGTTCGAAACTTTATGGCCAATGATAACGTCGGGGTTAAAGTCTTTTTTCATTATGTCGGTGGGAAAATTATTTACAATTCCTCCATCGAATAGCAACATTCCATCCTTTTCAATAGGCTTGTAAACCAAGGGGAAAGTCATTGATGCCCGGATGGCCTCACCGATATCTCCGTCTCGGTGTATAATAGCTTTATTGTTGTAAATGTCGGTTGAAACGCAACGAAAAGGAATCATCAGGTTGTCGAAATTGCTGTTACAAGCTGCAGTAGTTGAGGTCATCAACTGAAGAAAAGCAAAATCCATCTGTTGTTCGGGAACAAGGTTCAATGGCAGAACAATTTTTATTTTATTTGCCTTACGGGTAATATCCACTTTAGCCCAGCCTGGGTCCTCATCTTTCAGTTTGTAATAATACAGGTCTTCTCTGTCGAGTTTTCCGGTTGACCATAACTTAAAATCGTTTGAATTGAAAAGCTCAAGCATTTCGTCGGGAGAAAAGCCTGCTGCATATAGGCCTCCAATTATGGCACCGATTGATGTGCCCGAAACATAATCGATAGGAATGTTGTGGTCTTCAAGAACTTTAATCAAACCAATGTGTGCCAGTCCCTTGGCACCACCGCCACTTAACACGAGGCCAACTTGCTGGGCGTTTGCAATTATGTAAATAATAAAAAGAAAAATAGTAAGGTAGATTTTTTTCATGGCTAATAAAATTACTTAGGGTTCAATTTTGTGTTTCAGCGATTGAAAGCCTTCGCCAAGAATCTCGCTGGTATCCATCACGGTAATAAAAGCTTCGGGATCAATTGAATGGATATATTGTTCGAGAATTGCCACTTCGCGCCGGCTAACTACTGTGTATATTATTTGCTTTTCTTCGTTTGTGAACATCCCTTTCCCATTGAAATAGGTGCCCCCACGTTCGAGATCGAAAAGTATTTTTTCTTTTATTTTGTCGTGTTCTTTCGATATGATGAAAAGTGCTTTATTATAGCCACTTCCTTCAATTGTTGCGTCGATGGCCTTACCAGTAATATAAATTACCAACCACGAGTAAAGAGGTATTTTCCAGTCTTGAAAAGCTGCAAGGCCAATCAGCACAATGGCAGAATCGACATAAATCATGAGTTGCCCCAACTGTCGGTTGGTATATTTTGCAATAATCATGGCAATTATATCAGACCCCCCTGACGTTGCCCTCGATTTAAAAATAAGCCCTAGCCCGAAGCCAATAAGCACGCCTCCAAAAACACACGAAAGCAGTACATCGTCGACCAGTGGGGCGTCGCCAACTTCGCGAAGCATTGTAATGCCGTCCATAAAAACCGAAGAAAGTACAAAACCCGCAATTGTTTTTATGCCGAATTTTGGCCCCAGTATTTTAATGCCTGCATATGTGAGCGGAATGTTTAGCACAAGCCCAAACAAGCCGATTGGAATCCCCTCGGGCCAAAACGGGAAAACACCCTGGGTTAGGTAGTGAACTACGATGGCGATTCCATAAACGCCCCCGGGAACAATTCTGTGTGGTGAGATGAAATAAACAAAGCCTACAGCAAGAATGAATGCCCCAACAACAATAAAAATATAATCCCGAAAATTTCGGGCTGAGAAAATCGATTCTTTAGGTATTAATTTCATCGTTGTTTGTCTTTAATTGTTTTAGCCTAAATATAATAATGAAACAATTGGCGTCGATTGAACTCCAGGGGCTAATTTTTATCTTTCAGAATATCATTTTGTCGTTTTGAAAAAGGTTATTTTTTCCTCCACTAAATTAATTATAAAGAAAATTACCTAAAAATGAATTTTGGCATTTTGTTGATTTCTTTTGAATTGTATAAGATTACGGTGAAGTCTGCCTGTGTACGTAACTATGTTGTTATAAAAAAAAATCCCCGCACCATAAGGTGAAGGGATTCAGATATTGAAATATAACCCTTATTGTATAATTCTTTTTTCTTTGATACGTGCTTTCTTTCCGTTCAATTCGCGGAAATAGAAAATACGAGCCTGACGAACTTTACCTTTCTTGTTGATTTCAATTAGTTCAATAAAAGGTGAATTCAAAGGGAAAATACGTTCCACACCAACATTACCCGACATTTTGCGAACAGTAAAGGTTTTGGTCATTCCTGAGCCTTTAACCTGAAGCACAACGCCACGGTAGTTCTGGATACGTTCTTTATTTCCTTCTTTAATTTTGTAGTGAACAGTGATGGTATCTCCTGCTCCAAACTCAGGGTGGGTCTTCACTTCTTCCTGAGCAAATGCATTTTGTACAATTTTAATAGCGTCCATTTTTATTATTTTTAATGGGTTTAAACGCAATATTACCTAATGTGACCTGAATGGTAAGAGATTACGTTTGCCTTAAAGGCGGCGCAAAAGTAAATAATTTTTTTAATTGAGAAAAGGATATCATTAATTAATTCAGTTTTTTAATGTCCAGCACTTCCTGTCATTTTTAACTTTTCTCCGCTTTCTTTCACAACTTGTCGTTTCCAACTATCGGGGTACCCTGGCTGATCGGGATATTCGGCTTGCCCTGTTTTGGTACGGATAAATACTCCGTCTTTTTCTTTCATAATATTGCCATCTTTATACTTCACTAACAGGAAATTACCTAATTCTCTCCATCGATCAACTGTTTTGTTGGCAGTGCTGACTGAATAGTTGGTGAGAACATCCATAGCAAGTTCTTTTTCGTTGCTATTCCATAATGAAAGGGCTGCCTGGTCAATGGCCTTCACCGTTTTGACAAATGAATTTTCGAGTTGAGCCTGTACATTGATGATGTCTTTAATCATATCATTATAACGCAAGTAGGCCATATTCGAAACATTGTTGAATACCCAAAAAGCAGAAGTGGAAGAGTAGGTAAGCATATCGCCGTTGCCTACAGCAAATGTTTCTGGGGTGCGGGTCATTCCACAGTACATGGGAATGTAACAAGTACTGTAAGTATCGTCGACGCCAAACCAGAGAATACCGCCAATTGGATTGGGAAGAGAAGGACGACTTTGGGCGACGAACGAGAACCCGGTTTGCTGGGTCGATATCGCTCTTTCATTCACATACTCAACCGAATCAACTTTCCACGATAGTGGTCTCCAGCGATAAGGCAAGCCGAAAGGTCCTGCACCTGGGTCATTAGCCATGTCGAGTTCTGTTTCTTCAAAATGATCGCGCATCATGCCCATTACATCGCTTACAGTAAGTGGTTTCGACGGTTTTATCCACAGGGGCATGCGGTTGGTTGCGACACCATTTTTGTTGTGTTTAACTTTGCCTTTCGCATAGTCGAAATAGGGTTTCATTTCGTTTGATACCTTGTTGAAGCCAGCCCAAACGCGGCTTTCACTAAAACGTGCAGCTCCAAAATCAACAGGGGCATAGGTGTCTGAAAAACTAAATTCGTTGTCTTTACCACTGAACCAGCCACGGGCGCGGGCGAAGCTTATCACGTCTTTAGCGTATAGGCAATTTTGTGGATCGTTCATCGGGAACGTGGTAATACGGGCTTGGTTGGCATGCCCTGAAATGTACCCATCGGGAACCCGCAAAGCAACCCATACTGCTCCTTTTTCGAAATCGCCTTTTCCAATCAGTTCCATAATCCAGACTTCGTTGGCATCTGATATAGAGAATGATTCGCCGGAACTATAATACCCGTATTTCTCAACAAGGCTGGTCATTACCTCGATGGCTTCGCGCGCTGTTTTCGATCGTTGAAGCGCAATGTATATGAGACTTCCGTAGTCAACAATGGCTCCTTTTTGACTGGCCAGTTCAGAACGTCCGCCAAAAGTGGTTTCGCCAATGGCAACCTGATTTTCGTTCATATTTCCTACCACTTTGTAGGTTTGCGAAGCCTGTTGAATTTGCCCTAAAAAGGTACCGGTGTCCCACTCATAAATATCGAGGAGGGTGCCACTTGGATAAGTCGCTGCTGGATAGAAGTATAGCTCACCGTAAAGCGTGTGCGAGTCGGCGGCATAGGTAATCATCACCGAACCATCAGCCGAAGCTCCTTTCGATACCAAAAAATTAGTGCAGGCTATTGAGTAGCTGCTGATTAGTAGCGCAGCAACCATAGTCAGTAACTTGTTTCTCATAATGAATTGTTTAAAATGATTATGTCGTGTATATAAATTTCTGAAAACAAAAATAATAAAACAGCGCTAAGGTGGAATGGTTTACCGGCTCTGTTTTCTGTATTCTAAGTTTATTTGTCTTTTAAAGCTGTTTATTTATATCGGATTCAACCTTGTGTGTTATCGCATGTTTAGTAAAACTCATCAAATTTCTTACCTTGCAACCTGATTTAATGCTGGTAAAAATGACTGAACCAATTCAACGAAAGCCTGATTGGCTAAAGATTAAGCTGCCAAAGGGAACAAATTATGCCCAGGTGAAAAGCATTGTTCAACGGTACAACCTGCATACAATATGTACCAGCGGGAAATGTCCCAATATGGGTGAATGTTGGGCTGCAGGTACGGCTACTTTAATGATTTTGGGAGATATTTGTACCCGAAGCTGTAAATTTTGTGCCACAAAAACCGGGCATCCATTACCCCCTGATGTGAATGAGCCCCAAAATGTGGCTGAATCGATTCGCTTGATGGGTTTAAAACATGCGGTGATTACTTCAGTCGATCGCGACGACTTGCCCGATAAAGGGGCTACGCACTGGGCTAAAACTATACTCGAAATAAAGAAACTTACCCCGGGTACTGCAATGGAAGTGCTCATTCCTGATTTTGATGGAATTGAGGAGCTTATCACCCTGGTGATCGATGCTAAGCCTGATATTATTTCTCATAATCTAGAAACAGTTAAGCGTTTAACACCGTTGGTTCGTAGCCGGGCAAAATATGATGTGAGTTTGCAGGTTATTAAAACCATTGCCGATTCGGGCGTGGTTGCCAAAAGTGGCATTATGGTTGGCCTTGGTGAAACCCGCGATGAGATATTGGCCACGATGGATGACTTGCTGGCGGTAGGTTGTAAGGTGTTTACGATTGGTCAGTACCTTCAGCCAACTACATCGCATTTACCGGTTGTTGAATATGTGCATCCTGATGTGTTTGAAGAGTACCGTCAAATTGGATTACAAAAAGGCTTTAAAATAGTGGAAAGTGCTCCGCTGGTACGCTCGAGTTACCATGCCGAGCGGCACGTGTAAGGCATATTTTTGTCGCGAGGTAAATATGCTGGAAAATCTATTGGTAAAATAATATAACATGAATACGGAGATTCTTTTTGAAGACCTTGGGGTTTCGGAATACAAGAAAACTTGGGAATACCAAGAGTTATTGATGCAGAAGGTGATTGCTCAGAAACTAGCTAAGAAAACCCGGCCCGATGCAGAGAGTGATAATTATTTGCTTTTTGTCGAGCATCCGCATGTGTATACCTTGGGGAAAAGTGGTGATGAACAAAATCTACTTTTAAATTATATTCAGTTGCAGGCTAAAGATGCCACTTTTTTTCATACCGACAGGGGAGGGGATATTACTTATCACGGTCCCGGGCAGTTGGTGGGTTATCCGATTTTCGATCTTGAGAATTTTGGGATAGGATTACGGAAGTATATTTTTTTATTGGAGGAAGCAGTAATTAATGTTATTGCAGAATTTGGACTCCATGGTTCACGCGACGATAAGGCCACAGGTGTTTGGCTTGATGTTGGTACCAGTCAAGCCCGAAAAATTTGCGCTATTGGGGTAAAAAGTTCTCGCTTTGTGACCATGCACGGTTTTGCACTGAATGTGAATACCGATCTTTCGTATTTTCAACACATCAATCCTTGCGGATTTACAGACAAAGGAGTAACCTCGCTGGAAAAAGAACTTGGAGAAAAACAAGATATTAATAAAGTTAAATTATTGATGTTTAAATCATTGTGTAATTTATTTGAAGCCGAGACGAAGTGAGGACATTTACTCTTCAAAATATTCAAATGCATCGACAAGATCGAGGTAAACTCCATCGAAACCAGCTTTCAGAATTCGGTCGAGGTATGCACCGGCGGTACCATAAATGATTTGTTGCCACTCTTTGTCCCAGTATTTCACTTCGTAATTTCCTGCCCAGTCTTTATTCTCTTCGCACAACCAACGGGGAGGCGAATTGTTCCAACTTTTTTCCCAGTAATAGCGGTAGTTTTCAGCTTCACCAATGCTCATGTAGCAGAGAACGAGCCGGCGTGAACCATTTGCTTTTTGTTGAAGTTTAGCTATTTCTGATGGTGTAAGGGCTTCATCGAAATGAAATAGGTCTAGTATAAGTAAATCGAAATTTGTTGCTGAAATGCTTTCAATAAGTTGTTGTTTTGTCTCGAAGTTTTCACCATTAATGAGGTACAGAAAGTTTTTTATATCTTCTATGTTGTTTATATCTTCATTGTTGACTCCAAAAGGTTCGGGCGGGTAAGAGGGAATTATATTGAGGTTACGCTCGGTCGCAGCAAATGAAATAAATCCATTACGATGGTTTTCTGTGTACGAATAATCGATTTTAGATGGCGTAAAACAGTAGTCGATTACCAAGGCCGGTTTATATTTTGTTGTGTATAGGGAACAAAGAGAGGTCATAAACTCAATAAAATCAGAAGGTGATGGCTGGTCGTCGTCGAAATATCCGAACAACATATCTTCGCGGGCGGTGGCATCAATTGCTTCAATATATTCACTCATTATCGTGCCGTTGGCTTCGCCTGTGTCGGTAATCAATTCTTGCCCGTTTTGTGGTACGACAATGAAATCGGGGTTTTGTTGTTTCGAGTAATGACTTAGTCCGATTATAAACCTTCGCATTTCGTTACGGAAGTCAATATTATCATCTTCCTTTTTACATGCATTTAAGAGTGTAATAAGTAAGGTTGAGATTATCAATACTTTGGATAGTGAGTTATTCATGAACAACAAGTTGGCTCAACGGCTATACCGGTATTTTAAAGCTAAATTTGCTTCCCCTTATATGGCCAAAATCTTCGGTATGACTTTCGGCCCAGATAGTTCCGCCCATAAGCTCAACGAGCTCTTTTACAATACTTAGGCCAATTCCGGTTCCTCTCACTGTCGATTCGTTGACATTACTTCCACGATAGAAACGCTCGAAAATACGCGTGATATCAGATTTGGGAATGCCAATGCCTGTATCGCTCACATAAAATTCGCATGTAGAGTTTTCTTTATACGAATATCCAACGTGAATTTCACCTTCGTGGGTATATTTGAAAGCATTGGAAATGATATTGTATAGAATTTGCTTGAGTTTTTCGTAATCGGTAGTAATAGCATCATGCGTTTCAGTTGGTGTGTCGAAAAACAACGTGATTGACGAGTAGTTGTCTGAAGTTTTGAACATGTTCCTAAGTTCATTTAGCAGTCGTTGCACTTCGAATGTTGTAGGGTTGAATGATAGTTGGTGTGTTTGCAACTTTGAATACAGTACAATTCCATCGATAATATTTACCAGTTGCTCAGAGTTTTTGTAGATTATAGTGGCATATTGTGCCATGATGTCTTTGCTGTCTTCATCGGGCAAAAGGCTCGCAAAGCCCATGATGGAATTCATCGGGGTGCGTATTTCGTGGCTCATGTTGGCCAGAAAAGCAGATTTCAACCGATCGCTTTCTTCTGCCCGTTCTTTGGCTTTTATCAGTTCTCGGGTCATCATCTTTTGCTCGGTAATGTCTTTTCGAATAGCCAGGTAATGAGTTATTTTTCCTTGAGAATTTGTTACAGGCGAAATGGTGGTCGATTCCCAATACAGATCTCCATTTTTCTTTTTATTTAGAAACTCGCCTTCCCATATTTTTCCCGAAGTAATGGTATGCCAAAGCTCTTGGTATTCTTCTCTTGTTTTACGGCCCGAACTGAATATTTTAGGAGTGCTGCCGATAATTTCTTCTCTCTCGAATCCCGAAATTTTCATTACTGCTGTATTGCAGAATTCAATTTCGCCTTTGGTATTGGTAATGATAATTGAGTCGGGGCTTTGGTCTATTGCTTTAGAAAGCATTCTTAGTTGACTTTCAGCTTGTTGCCTGTCGGTGATTTCTTGTGTTAGTTTCTTTTGTTGTTCGAAAGAGTTGTGGACGAGCGAGGCAAGCGATCCAAAATCGTCTTTTCGTTCCGACAATTGATTTAGTTTTCTTTCGTCTTTGTTTTTTAAAGCATCGAAAATAAGATTAATCGGTTTATTCACCCATAAAATGATCAGTATAACAAAAGCAATTGTGAAAAGTGCGAAAAAAATAATCCCGAGAAAATAAATTGGGGCATTTTGTTTTTTTATTGAAGAGTAGGTGTCGAGTCCAAAGGTTGTGATTAAGTGTGCTACTGGTACATTGTCCCAGCCCCGAAGGATTTTTATGCTTGTTAAGTCTTTGTTTTTGTCGGATTTTGCTTTTATTGCAGAGTTCAGGTATATGTCAAGCGTTATTTGGCTGTTAGTAAAATCTTCCAATTGCTCAATGTAGTTTCTGTCCCATTTTCTTCCAATAAAAAAGTAACCCAGTGCTTCAGTTTCCCGTTTTAAATCGTCTGATGGTTGAATTGGTGAGCCATGAATCTCTATAACATAACTGCCCGAATTTATAAAGAAGCTTGAAAATTTGTCAGAGGTAATTTTTATCAGGGTTTCGCGGTCGAAGGGTAATCCGTTGAGTTGTTCCTCACTCTTTGAAGAGTAGCTGTAAACCAAGTCCATTGTTGGTGTATACACCCAGGCATAGTCGGTTTCGAAGGTAAGCATTGCTGATTCAATGTTGACCTTTGCCCAGTTAGAGTCAGGCTTGTCAACAAATTTGGACATCTCGTCCCAATAGGTATAATCGAAACAAAACGTTGTCAACGTTTTTGAGTGCAGTTCAATGGTTTTCTCCAACACTTCAGCTTTGTTCTCGATACTTTTTGTTACTAAATTCTTTACTTGAAGTTGTGTTGAAATGGCTATAAATAAAAATCCGGCAAAGATTCCAAGACTCAAGATGCCTATGAAAATACTAATTTGTTTCTTTGTCGATTTGAACATTCTTATTCCCCTTTCCCAAGTTTATTGTATGTTTAACTTTTTTAACGTTTTACCCCCAATAATACGTTACCAGTTTCTGCCATAACAATGTTAATAAAAAAAAACTCTAAAACAAACATTATGTTTTATTTTGTTTGTCGGGAATAGTAAAAGAAAATTTACTTCCTTTCCCGATGGTACTTTCAACCCGTAACTTTCCGCCTAGCAGCTCAACCAGTTCTTTCACAATGCTGAGTCCAAGTCCGGTTCCTCTTGTTTTTGATTCATCAATATTGCTTCCGCGATAGAAGCGTTCGAAAATATGATCAATATCTTTAGGTTGAATTCCAATACCTGTATCCTGGATATAGAACTCTATGTTTTCGTTGACACGATCACAGCCAATAATAATTTCTCCCTTTGGTGTGTATTTAAATGCATTCGATATCAGGTTTGTAATAACTTGCCGTACTTTATCGTAATCGGCTGTTATTGTGGTTTCCATATCGATAAGGCAATTCTGTTTCAATATAGTTTCCTGTTGATATATAGGCAGGTTGAACGATAAAATGATGTCATTCACCAGTTCGCCGGCTTTGAACGAGGTTTCCTGTAATGAATACAATCCTGTTTGTAATTTCGAATAAAATACAATTCCATCGATAAGGCTTACTAGTTGCTCTGAATTTTGCACGATAATCTGTGAGTATTGGTCGATGGTCTCTTTTGAATCCTCTTCGGGCAGAAGGCTGGCAAAACCCATGATAGAATTTAACGGAGTACGTATTTCGTGGCTCATGTTTGCCAGAAAAGCTGATTTCAACCTGTCGTTTTCTTCGGCTTTTTCTTTGGCTGCAATCAGATCGGTTTCAAGCTTTTTTTGTTCTGTTGTATCGCGGCCAATTCCTACGAGTCCAGTAACCTGTCCATCGCTGTCGAAAAGTGGGAATTTTGAGATTACACGCCAGTGTTCAACTCCATCACGGTCGGTGTAATGATCTTCCTTGTTTAGCATCGACCTGTGGTTTTGTAATACATCCATATCTTCGTAATAGCCTTGCTGTTCGTATGGTGTATGGAATATCTCGAGATCGGTTTTGCCCAATATTTCTGATTCAGAACTACAGTTCATGATTTTTATGTCGGCCGCGTTAGCAATAATTTTTCGGGCATCTTTATCTTTAATGTATATGGCATACGGCAGGTTATCAATAAGGGTGCGGAGAAGTTTCCTTTCTTGAGTAATTGTTTCATTCGCAATGTGTTGGTCTGTTATGTCTCGACCTATGCCGATAAGCCCGTACGGTTTGTTATTCTTGTCGAAAAGGGGTAATTTCGATGTTAAAAGCCAGTTTTTTACTCCGTTGGCTAATAAAAACTCTTCTTGGCGATTGATTATTGGAATCCCTGTATTTATTACCGACATATCATCGTCGTAACCTCTTTTCCCCTCTTCTCCATCAAAGAGGTCGAGGTCGGTTTTACCGATTACATCATCTTCTTTCTCTTTGCACAGCATGGCAAGATCGGCTTTGTTGGCAATAAGCTTTCTTCCTTCATTATCTTTAACGTAGATGGTAACGGGAAGGTTATCGATTAGTGTACGTAGCATCTGCCGTTCGTGCCTTATCACTTCAAGAGTTTTATTACGTTCAGTTATATCAATAAATGTTATTACGGCTCCAATTACTTCATCATTTTTCATGATTGGATGCGCCCAAAACTCTGCTAAAAATGTTTCGCCGCTCTTTTTTGTAAATATCTTTTCGTCGCAATGGTATTTTTGTTTGTTTTTTGCTGCATCAAGAATTGTGCATCTTTCATTCTCATTTTCAAAATCGCTTCGATTATTGGAACTCAGTACGTTTGGTAAATTTTCCCCGACAAGTTCCTGCAAGTCGTTATATCCCAGAATGGTTGCTGCAGCATGATTTGTCGAGGTTATTTGCCCTTCAATGTCTATTTCAATAAGTCCTTCAGTAATTGAATTAAATAATAACCTTAATCGTTCTTCGTTTTGCAAAATTTTCATTTCTATTTGCCGACGATGTGTGATCTCGTGCAACATACGCAGTACGGTATTGTTGTCGATACATGTCATGCTCTCTTCATAGAAATGTAGTTTTTCTTTGCTTTGGGTTGAGTATTCGAAGCGAATTGTTTTACGGGTTTTAATACAGGTATTTATTTTATCAAGAATAAGAGAGGCGTTTTCGGGCGATAATATTTGCTTTATGTTAGTCCCTAAGGGAATATGGTTCTTCTCAAGCAGTTGTTGTGTTCTTGGGTTAAGTGCTTCAAGAATATTCCCTTGATTATCACTGGTAAGCAGAATGTCTGGAATGGTCTCGATAATTGCGTTTAATTTCAAGAGTTGTTGCTTGCTTTTTTCATCCTTTTTATGGTTTTCTGAAACAGAAAATGAAAAGTTGTCTTGTCTTTCGGGGGTGCTTTCATTTATTTGGGTAAAAACCCGTGCCAATAGCTCCTGTTTTCGGAGTGGAATGGAAATGTAATCGGAACAACCTGCTTTATAGCCTTCTAATATAGTTTTTTCGTCGGTGGGGGAGGATAGGAACAAGATTCTTGGTTTGTTGCCCCACTCGGCTGATAATAGTTTTGAGCAAATTTCGAAACGATTTCTTTCATTAAGATTTGCCAGGATTATTGTTTTTACGTTGTTGTTTTCGAGTATCCTGAGAAGTTGAAATTCAGATGTTGAAACCATGTGGTTAAGATCTGATTGATCGAGAATCGTTGTAAGTTCATTTACATATAGTTCTTCTGGATCAAAAACCAAAATTTTCTGATCAGTTGATTCACTATGAATTTTCTGCTTATGCATATTTCTCTTTTTGGAAGCTTCTAAATTAACATTCTTTTATAAGAACACTACTTTTAGGTTGATTAAAAAAATCTCTTCTATACTTCAATTTGTATATGTTTGAATTTTAACGAGTTGTTGAATTTGTTTGTTTTTCAGGGATCGTAAAAATGAATCTGCTCCCTTCGCCAATAATGCTTTCAACCCAAATATTTCCATCTAAAAGTTCAACCATTTCTTTCACAATGCTAAGCCCAATGCCGGTTCCCCGGGTACTTGATTCATCGATATTGCTACCTCTATAAAACCTATCGAAAATGTGATCAATATCTTTTTGCAAAATCCCAATCCCAGTGTCTTTTATCTCAAACTCATAGAAATTTGCGTTTCTTTTGCACGAAACAGTGATCTTACCTTCTTTTGTATATTTAAATGCATTGGATATCAGGTTGGAAATTACTTGCCTTATTTTGTCGTAGTCGGTTTCAATAATGGCATTTTCATCAACCATTATATTGCTTTCAAGAGTTACACTCTTTTGGTATATTGGCAGGTCGAATGATAGAATAATATCATTAATAAATTGCATTACGTTGAACTGCGTTTTTTGAACTCTGTAAAGTCCGGTTTGCAATTTTGAATAGAGAACAATACCATCGATGAGGCTTAGCAGTTGTTCTGAATTCTGAATAATAATTTGAGTGTATTTTGCGAGCATCTCTGGGGTTTCTTCCTCGGGTAAAAGGCTTGCAAAGCCCATTATAGAATTTAAAGGTGTGCGTATTTCATGGCTCATATTTGCCAGAAATGCTGATTTTAACCGGTCTGATTCTTCTGCCTTTTCCTTGGCCTTTTCAAGCTCTTTGGTTCGTTCTTTTACCAGTTCTTCCAGTTGGTTTTGGTGAATGAAAAGTTCTTTGTTGATATCTTCTATTTCGTTTTTTTGTACTACCAACTGGTTGTTCATCTCAACTAATTCTCCTGTGCGTTCTTCAATTTTCTCTTGCAGTTGTGCATTTCTTTTTTGTAAAATAGAAAGCCTTAATTTTATCAGCATATAAATCAACGATAACGCAATTACTATCAATAAAACTTTGAAGAGAGTCGTATTCCACCAGGGCGGAGTTATTGTCAGCTGAAGTGTTGCTGGTTGCGTCGACCATAATTTATCGTTGTTCGATCCATAGAGCAAAAAGGTATACTTGCCTGGTTTTATGTTTGTATATGTGACATTGTTCTGACTTGTAGGTCCAGTCCATTCTTTGTCATATCCTTCTAGTTTGAAGCGGTATTTGTTAGCTTCTGGGTTCAGAAAGTTGAGCGATGCAAAATTTAGCGTGAAGTCAGCATACCCATATTTTAATGTTAGTTGCTTTATTGTATTGATGTTATTTATTGTTGATGGGAGGCCGTTCTTTTCCGATGCATCAGGAGTGTTAAGGTTCAATTGGGTAAACACTACTTTGGGTTCAATGGTGTTCGGTTCAATACTATCGGGATGAAATTTTATATACCCGTTTGAGCTTCCAAAATACATGTACCCCTCGCGGTTCACAAATGAGGAACGCTTTTTGAAATCGTTGGCAGGAAGCCCGTCGAGCGATGTATAATTGATGAAATTGGGGTTTTGTGGGAATGAAATGCCATTTTTAAATTCAGAAACCCCGAAATTTGTTCCTAGCCAAAGGTTTCCGTGACGATCTTCTTCTATGCTTTGTATCGTGTTGTTGGGCAAACCATCTTCTTCGGTATAGACAATTTGTTTTTTATTTTTGGGATTGTAGCCAATAAGGCCGCTATTTGTGCCAAACCATAGGTTCTTATTACTGTCTTCAAATATCAGGATGATATTTCCGTTGTAATTATTCGATGCTTCGTTGAAAATCTTGTATTCTTTAAAACAATTTTCTTTATTGGTATAGTGGTTGAGTCTAGCGTATAGAGAAATTAACAAGTCACCATTGCTAGTTAAAAGTACGTGATCCATGTGGTTGTCACTAATGCTGCATGAGCCGGAGTCTTTTTTGAAAACAGTGAAGTCTTCAGTGGCGTAATTGAAACGGTTTAGACCTCCTCCATCGGTGGCAACCCATAAATAATCAGGGTATTCTTCTGCTACAGAGAATATGTTTGGGTTACTTATAGAGCCGGGCTTTCCATCGGGGAAAAAGCGTTTGAATTTTTCAGTTTTGTAATCGTAACGGTGCAATCCACCCGACCATGTGCCAACCCACAGCGAACCTCTTCGGTCTTTATATATTTCAAATATTGCATTTGATCCAAGGCTTGTTATGTCGTTGGGTATATTTTGGAAATGTTTGTACTTGCCAGTCTTTTTATCAATTCGGTCGAGGCCTCCTTCGGTTCCAATCCACAAATAATTCTCTTCCTCGCAAAACACATTAACCAAATTGTTTGCAATAGATAAGTTTGATCCAGATATTTGTTCTTCGACCTTGAATTTTTTTGTGCGGTTACTATAATAGTTAAGCCCCTTTCCAAAAGTCCCAATCCACATGTCATTGTATTTATCTTGATAGAAACACACGATAGAATTTTCAGAAATGGTTCTTGAATTTGCCGGATTATATTCAAATCTTGTTATGCTTAAGTTGTTAATGTCTGGTTTGTTTAGGTTGATAAGGGTAATGCCGCCACTCGAACCATGCCCAATCCAAAGGTTGTTTTCATTGTCGGCAAGCAGGTCGATTATTGTTCCCGGATATATTTTCTTAAAAGTTATAGTGTTGTTTTTTTCTATAAGCAAGTTTACTCCATTCAGGGCAGTTCCCAGCCATATTCGTTGTTGCCTGTCTTCGGTAATTCCCATTACATCATTCCCCGAAATGTCTCCGGGAGAGTTATTGGCGATGAAGTGCTTGAATGCTTTCGATTTATGTTCATACAGATTAAGACCATTTTTTGTTCCAATCCATAATCGTCCTTTCGAATCGACAAATAGCTTGTTTATATAATTACTGCTTAACCCATTCGGATTTCTAAGTTCAGAAGCTTCGTATAAAGAGAGTTCTCCAGACGGGCTGAGTTGGTATAAGCCTCTGTTGCTGCCTATCCAAAAATTGTTTTGCTTGTCGTAGGTTACAGAAAGTACAGGGAACCGATCGTTGATGATGTTAGAATAATTCAGGCTGTCAGTTAGATAGTTGTATGTGTAAAGCCCGAGATCTGTGCCAATCCAAAGGGTTTTTTCATCTTTCTTCAGTATACAGTTGACGGTAATGTTGCCTTGAATGACACCTCCATACAACATTGGCCTATATGTTTTGAATGTTGCCCCGTCGTATCGGTTGAGCCCATCGGAAGTGCCAACCCAAATGAAATCATAATCATCCTGGTATATGCACCTTACCCAACCGTTTGAAAGTCCGTTTGTTGTTGTAATTCGCTTAAAATAAGCGTAATTGCTGTTTGCGTTTATTCCGGCCCCTGCAAGCAACAGCATTAAAAAAAGTAAAATCAACCGCTTCATTCTTCTCTCCACCCATAAAAATTTTAAAAGTAATAGTATTTTCTTTGAAAATAAAATTGTTGTATAACAATAGCTTTTCTTACCCCCCCCAATAGGTTTCAGTTGGCTATGACAAAGGCAATGAAAAATAAAAAGTCGATCCTTTATCCAAATTACTTTCAAACCAGATTTTGCCACCCAACAGTTCTGTCAGTTCACTGGCAATGCTCAGTCCAATACCTGTACCTCGGGTAGTCGATTCGATTACATTACTTCCCCTGTAAAACCTTTCATAAATATGGGGTTCATCTTTTTGGGGAATGCCAATACCTGTATCTTTTATATGAAAAATTACTTTATTGTTGCCAACCGTATATCCTAATCGGATTTCACCTTGATGGGTGAATTTGAATGCGTTTGACAATAAAATGATTATTATTTGTTTGAATTTTTCTTGATCAGTAGTGATATACAATTCCTCTTTTGTGCTTACATCTAAATGGTACGTTGCGCCGGCGTGGAAATCGACATGGCTAAATGGATAAAATGTATTTTTAAGATAACTGTTTAGCTCGAATGTAGCTTTATTACTAACCATTTGCCGTGCTTGCAATTTTGCATACATCACTATACCATCTATTATGCTTACTAATTGTTCTGAATTGTTGTAGATAATATTTGCATATTGTACCATTGTTTCTTTCATGTCTTCTTCGGGCAACAAGCTGGCAAACCCCATGATGGAGTTGAGCGGTGTTCTTATTTCGTGGCTCATGTTAGCAAGGAAAGCTGATTTCAACCGGTCGCTTTCTTCGGCACGTTCTTTGGCAACAATGAGTTCTTCTGTCATTTTTTTCTGAGCTGAAATGTCTTTTCTTATTGCCAGATAGTTAATAATATGGCCATTCTGGTCGGTTACGGGTGAGATTGTAGTTTGTTCCCAAAAAAAATCTCCATTTTTCATTTTGTTAAGAAATTCTCCTTCCCATACTTCTCCGGCAGTGATGGTTTCCCAAAGCTCCTTATATTCTTTTGCTGTTTTGTTACCCGATTTGAAGATTCGCGGATTTTGACCAATAATTTCTTCGTGTGTGTAGCCCGAAACTTTCAATACGCTTGGGTTACAGTATTCTATGTTCCCTTTGGTGTCGGTAATAAGAATAGAGTCGGGGCTTTGCTCAACCGCGCGCAACAGTTTGCGGAGTTCTTCCATCATTTTTTTGCGCTGGTTTATAACTTCTGTATATACAATGATCCCACCGATTGAACCATTTGCTTCCCGCCATGGGCGAACTTCCCAATTGGTCCAGTCGATTTTCCCGTTTGCCCTGATGTACGGGTCTTCTTCCTTGCGGATTATTTCTCCGTTTAGGCAACGGCGGTGAACATCGCGCCATTTCTCGGGTAGGTCGGGGAAGACGTCGTAATGGTGTTTCCCAATAATATTCTTTTCTGTAACTTCATATTGATCAAGGTACGACTGACTAACATATATGTACTTGAGATTTTTATCGTGAACGGCAACAGCGCTTTGGTTATGTTCAATAATGTATTGCATTAAGTAGTGGGCATGCTTAAGCTCTTCTTCGGCTTTTACTTTTTCGGTAACGTTATTTGCTAACACTAAGCGAGAGGCAGTACCGTCGTAGTCGATAGTGTGAGAAATGATATCAACAAAGATTATTGTTCCGTCTTTTTTGCGGTGTCTCCAGGTCCCGGCGTGATTGTTTGCCTTGGTTGTTCCTTCAATATTTACAAGCAGAGCATCTACATCGTCTTTCGGGCGAATGTCCTTGATTGTCATCGATAAAAATTCGTTGCGGGTATATCCGTAGGTTGAAATTGCGGCCTCATTTACTTCGAGAAAATAGAGCGTATTTAGGTCGTAGATCCACATGGGCAGCGGGTTATTGTGAAAAAGATGACGGTATTTTTGCTCACTCTCGTGAAGTTTCATTTCCCCCAGCTTTTTAGCGTTAATATCGACGGCTGTAGTTATAAAATACTGAGGATCATTATTTCCGTCGCGGCACAGGCTGGAATAAATGTCGGCCCAAATTGGGTTACCGTTTTTATGAATATATCTTTTTTCGAAACGAAGTTGGCTTAGTTTGCCATTTTTAAGTTGCTTAATTATTTCTTCGGTTGATTCAATGTCATCGGGGTGGGTTATATCTTGCCATTTTTTGTTTTTCAATTCATCAGCAGTATACCCCAGCATGTTGTAAAATGCTTGATTTACATTGATTTCGCCATTTAATTGGGTGATTGATTTTCCTACATTGGCCGATTCGAATACTTGCCGGAATTTATTTTCACTGAATCTTAACGCTTCTTCTGTTTTTTTCGACTGGGTAATATCTTCAATCATCGACATGAGTCCGACAGGCTTGCCTTTTGGGTCGTGTATGGGTGAAGAAAATAACCTACATGGAAATAGTTCACCGCTTTTGCGCTGACGAATAATTTCGAGCCCAATAATATGCTCTCCGTTTAGTACCCGTTGCCTGATGTCGTGAAATTCGTTGAATAAATGAGGTGGAATGATGGGCAAAATGGAGCCAACGGCTTCTTGTTCAGACCATCCGAACATGAGCTCAGCCGCGTTGTTCCACGTGAGTACCGTCCCTTCGGGCGAAAGGCTGAACGAGGCCAACGGGGTACTGCTGATCATTGCATAAAAGAGTTCGTTGCTTTTGTGTTGGGCATCAATAGCTTTCTTTTGCTCTGTAATATCATGAATGATTGAGTGTAAGTATTCTTTCCCATCGAAGGTAATTTTGCTGCTGAATACTTCAACCGGGCAAATTGATCCGTCGGCTTTGCGATGTTTGAAGCTGAAATACGAACGTTGTTGGCTTCGGGCTTTTTGCATTTCTGCTTCAATCTCTTCATACGAGAGGGTGTTTATGTGGCTTATTTTCATCTGGGTCAATAGCGAATGGCTCCATCCATAAAACTTCTCGGCGGCCGGGTTTGCATCGATGATATTGTGAGTCTCAGGGTCGATGAGTAACATAACGGCAATGCTATGTCTGAAGAAGTTGCTAAACCACTGAAATTCTGTATTCTTCCTGCTTTCCATACTCGTAAATTTTAGTTTGTTTATGAATGGGGTTGTTGAATGGTAAAGAAGAATGTGCTTCCTTTGCCTTCGGTACTTTCTGCCCAAATAGTGCCGCCCATTTTTTCTACAAATTCTTTACAAAGGATAAGTCCCAAGCCCGAACTGGCTTCGCCTTGTGTCCCTGGCCGACTAACATTTGTGTCGATCCGGAATAGTTTTTCTAACCGTTCGGCATCCATTCCAATTCCGGTGTCGTTTACAGAAAAGAGCATTTGCCCGAGTTGTGACCTTTCTGCCGTAATAGTTATCTTACCCCCGGGCGATGAAAACTTTATCGCATTGTTTACAAGGTTGCGTATCACGGTATGAAGCATGTTTTTGTCAGTTGTAAATTCATAGTTTTCTGAATATTGAATGACAATTTCTATTGATTTTTTTTGAGCTGCTTCCAGGGTCGATTCTTCGCAACGGTTGAAGAACGCTTGCAGGGTGATTCGTTCCGGGGTGAATTTAACAGAGCCGCGCTGTATTCTTGACCATTCGAGCAAGTTCTCGAGCATTGTATAGGCTGATTTTGCTGTTTTATTCAACGAGAGTGCATATTGTCGGTACTCATCGACCGAGAACGTATAGTTTTGATCGGCCATTAAATCAGAAAAGCTAACAATTGAGGCAAAGGGGCTGCGTAGGTCGTGCGAAATGATCGAGAAGAATTTATCTTTGGTGGCTAGAGCTTCTCGAAGGCGGGCTTCACTTCTGACTAACGCTTCCTGTGCTTCGCGCTGCTTTGTGATGTCTTCTTTCATGGCTAAAAGGGATATAATTTCCCCACTGTCATTTTTTATTGGCCTGATGGTCGCTTTTTCCCAATATTTTTCTCCGTTTTTCTTTCGGTTATAAAACACGCCTTCCCACTCGTTGCCCGAAAGTATGGTGTCCCAAAGTTTTTTATATTCTTCTTTGGGTGTTGTACCTCCTTTTAGCATTCTTGGGTTTTGATCTATCGCTTCTTCTGCAGTGTAACCGGTAACTTCAGTGAATTTGGGGTTCACGTACTCAATTGTTCCTTTTGTGTTAGTAATTACAATGCTTACAGGGCTTTGTTCGGCTACCATCGATAGCTTAATAAGTTCTTTTTCATCGCTTTTTCGTTGGGTGATATCTTCCATTAGGGTGTACACCTTTTCAACTTTTCCTTCGGCATTCGACATGGGAACAATGTAATTCGACAAGTGCAATTCTTTGCCCCAGAAGGTGTTATAAGGCAGTTCGATAGTAACCACTCTGTTTTCTTCAATGCTTTTTTTGAAATGATAGGCATAGCCATTATCAACGAGGGGCTTAAGCTGTAAAACATTTATTCCTTTTGTCATTTCAAGCGAAGGAGAACCTAATATCTTTAATAAAGCTTGGTTCGCATCTTCAATTTGTCCGTCGGTATTGGCAATGTATATTCCTAATGGTGAGTTTTCGAAAAGTAATTTGAATTTATGCTCACTGTCGCGCAACTCGGCAAGTATCCTTTTTCTTTCGTCGATGTTGCGGCTTACTCCCAGTATTTCTATTTCGTTGAATTTGTTGAAACTGTAGTTCAGCGATGCCTCAACGTTGATAACCCTACCATCTTTGCATGGTTGCAGTAGTTCTAAGGTAAAACTGTTGTTGTTTATCGGATCGATGTTGAAAAGACTTATTTGTTTTTTTATTTGTTCTTCAACCTCTTCATATGTCTCATTGGTTACCAGTTCTTTTATTGTGTGTTTCATGGCTTCTTCAGCTGTATAACCACGAAGCTTCTTAATGGCAGGGCTTATATAAGTAATTTTTCTGGTGTGTGTATTGAAAACCCAGATAACATCTGATGAATTTTCGGCAATAAGACGATACTTTTCTTCACTTTCAAGTAGGTGTAGCGCAGCTTCTTTTTGGTCGTTGATATCGGAAATGAAGTTGAATGTTGCTGGCTTGCCGTTCCACATGAGCCGTACCCCGCTCATTCTTACCCAATGCGATTTCCCGTTTTTACGCAGTAGCCTGAATTCGTAATTTTGTTCTGCAACTTTGCCTTCAACACGAGACTTGTAATTTCTTAATAGGCGTTCATGATCAAGCGGGTCAATTATTTTCAGAAACTCAATATTTTGTAGTTCAGTTGCTTTGTATCCTGTAAGTTCAAGCATTCTCGGGTTGAAATAAACCAATTGGTAGTTTTGTGATATAACGATTCCTTCTTGTGATGTTTCGAACATCAGGCGGTGTTGTTCTTCACTTTCTTTGAGTTCTTCCAATATCTTTTTTCGTTCATCAATGTTTCGGCATACAGCAATAACTTGCTCTTTATTATCGATATATGCTTTTCGTACACTTATTTCGTTCCAGAATAGGGTTCCGTCTT
Source organism: Bacteroidales bacterium (assembly GCA_012719495.1). Classification (GTDB taxonomy): domain Bacteria; phylum Bacteroidota; class Bacteroidia; order Bacteroidales; family Prolixibacteraceae; genus CAYMTR01. Next base: position 18,011 of record JAAYAG010000135.1, on the reverse strand, counting down.
TACGTTTGTTTCGCCATTCGAAAGTGTACGACTCGTGGTTGTTGGTTTGCCTGATCATTTCAAGGCCTTTCTTGGTAGAATATTCTTCTCCGGGAGCACTGTAATGGCTTATTTCAAGGTCAAGAAATTCATTCTTTGTGTATCCGTACATTTCCTCGGCAGCGTGGTTGCAGTCGATAATTTTTCCGGTGTGTGGTTCGTGAATGAATATGGCTTCGTTGGTTGAATTGAAAACCGAACGGAATTTCATCTCACTTTGGGCTAATTGTTCGGACGTTTTAGCACGTTCAATAAGTATACCTGCTTGTTTTACAAACGATTCTATGTATTCGTTATCGCTTATAGACGCACCTTTGTTTAAGAAGTGAATTGTTGCAAATAGTCTTTCTCCTTTGTTTATCCCGATTGTATATATTTGGTTGATTTCAAGGAGTTTTTCAATAGCTTTTGCTGCGGTTTTAGGGAATTGCCGGCCTGCAAATTCGGCAAGGCCTTTGTCGAAAAGGTGTAATCTGCCCGATTTAAATAAACCGATGTGTGATGGTAAAATGCTAAATTCGAGCTTAGTAAAATCGAATCCTGCTATTTGTATTGTCTTTTCGAATAGCTTGCTGTTAAGACCTTTAATGTCAATTATCCATGATTTATTTTGATCTTCGTCAGCGAGCAAGAACAGAATTACTGCATTAGGATATTGTTGATGCAATGATGTTGTAATGTAGCGGTATAGCTCATTTAGGCTTTCCATCGAAAGCATTTTAGTGGCTGCCTGGCTCAAAAAATGAAATTTTTTGCTGGTATTCTCGATATCTTTTAACGCAAGTTTATGCTTGGTAATATCTTCTGATAATACGGCAAATTGCATTGGCCGGGGTTGATAGGCCGTTACGCTATAGTAGCGATTAAGTTCTTGAGCATAATTTTCGAAGGTTACAGGCTGCCCGGTCAGTGCCACCTGCCCGAATTTTTCTATCCATATTTTTTCTGTGTTGGGCAATACTTCCAACACTGTTTTTCCAACAATATCTTTTTGTTTTAATCCGGTAAGAAGTTCAAAACTAGGATTTACATCAATAAATCGATAATCGATTGGTTCTCCGTTTTTGTCGAGGATAACTTCATGGAGAGCCATGCCAATTTGCATTTGATTCACTAAGCTCCTAAACTTTTTCTCGCTTTCAATTAGTTGTTGCTCAGCATAATTTCGTTCAGTTAGTTTTGAAAGACGTTCTGCAATACCGTCGGTGAGCAAGCGTTCTTCAAACAGGAAGGGGCCAATGGCTTCTTCGGGTTTTTCTTCGAGGTACGTAACTGTTAAATGGCCAATTGACGTTGAATCAATGATCAATGGTGAAATTAACATTTCTCCTTTTCCAGTGAAATTGGGAGTGGAGTATGTTTTTTCGCCTACAACCAGTTGAACTGCTGTGATTTCTGGATATTGGAAGCTTTTGGGAAATTCGTTAACAAAATCTGCATAGAATGTTTCGAGGTTAAAAGGTTTCTTTTCTGAAAGTTCGGACAGCTTGTAAAATGCGCTTAATTCTTTCATTCGTTCGTTGGCTAAATGCTCAGCACGTTTTCTGCTAGTAATGTCAGATAAGGTGACAAAACATATTTCGGGGTTTACTTCTGCTCTGAATTCAATATCAAGTTGTTTGCCATCTTTTCCGGTAACTTTAAATTCAAGAGGCTGCATAGGTTCCCCCGATTTCATGCTTTCGTTGGTGGCATAAAACCATTTCTCTGATACAAATTCGCGATAGTCATCATTTGGATAGGCTTTTAAAAACCAACTGTCGAGCGTGGGGATGTCGTTGGGGGTATAGCCTAACATTTTTGTAATTCGTGGACTAAGAAAACGAATGTTTCCGCTGCTGTCGTATATCAAGCCGCCAACGGGAGACGATTCGGCAAACATCCTGAACCGTTCTTCGCTTTCGGCCAAAGCAGATATGGTTTCCTGATGCTGCAAGTCGGTTTCAATGGCATTAAGTGCAAAACTTATATCTGAAACCACTTCTTCGAGTAATTTTATTTCCTCGGCGTTGAAAAAGTTTATTTGGGATGAATAGATGGTTATGCTGGCTGCAGGTTTTCCATAAAGCGACAACGGAAGTCCTATGGCTGAACGGAAGTTGCGTTTTAACGCTTCGTCGCGCCAAATAGCCATATCAGGGTCATTGGCTATATCGTTGCAAACGGATATACGGTTTTCCCTAAATGCGGTCCCTGCTGGCCCGTTTCCTTCGGGGACGTTGGCTGCACTGATTTTGGGAGCAAACGAAAGGTACCCGTTGTCGTTGCCTGCAATGGCTACAGGCATAATCTGTTGTGTTTCACGATCTGGTTCACCAATCCAAGCCATGGCAAATTTTCCGTATTCAACAATTATTTGGCAAATGCGATTAAACAAGCTATCGCGATCATTGTTAAGCACAATGGCTTGATTTATTTGACTAATAACGGCATATAGCCTGTTGGCACGGGTTAGTTTTTCTTCAGCTTCGCGGCGTTTTACGATTTTCCATACCGAATCCATCATCAGGGTGAGTTGCCTCACGTCTGAATTGTTATAATCGTCTTCTTTATTGGCAACGCCCACAACGGCAACAATCCGGTCTTGGTCGAATGCCGGAATGCTTAAAAAACGCAGTAATGGGGCATGGCCTTCAGGGTATCCTTTTTTATATTCATTTGGGGCAGTATAGTCGTTGCTTATTATTGGTTTGCGTTGGCGTACAACCTCGCCCCAAATGCCTGTTTTTTCGAGATGATAGATGGTTTTGGGTTCAACAATTGTGCAAACTTGCATCACCTCTTTCGACCATGTGTTGAGGGTGAATTCCTTTGTATCCTCATCGTAAAAATAAATATATCCAATCTTACTGCCAGTGAGTGTAATGGCTTGGTCTAATGCATAATCGAGCATTTCTGAAATTAAGGAAGAGGGGTGTTGACTAATACGGAGAAGGCTTTCCAACCGAGCTTCTTCAAGTACTAGCTCAATTTCTTTTTCTTTACGATTGGTGATGTCTTGGTGCGATCCAATGATAATTAGCGGTTTACCATCGGGGGTGAATTCGGATATTTTTCCACGGTCGAGAATCCATATCCAATGCCCCTGCTTGTGTTTCATGCGATATTCTGTCTCGAAGAAATTAGTTTCACCGTTGATGTGTCGGGTTATTTCTTTGCTTACCAGCAGAACATCGTCAGGGTGGCAAAGGCTTTTCCATGTATTCCGGTCAATAGTATTTTTTTCATCGTGGGTATGTCCATGTATTGAAAACCACTTATCATCAAGATATATTTCATCGGTGTCAATATTCCAACTCCAGGTGCCTATTTCTGAGGCTTCAAGGATGAAATGAGCCAGTTCGGTTTGTTTGTTGAAATGATATTCAGATGGATGGTTTATCCTTGATTTCTTATTCTTAATATCTTCTTTCGATGCCATTTTTCTAAAATTTTACTTTCATACAACACTCTAATACCTCTGCCGAGGACAAAGAACTTGAGCATGTTACGTCTTTTAATATGTACCCAAATTCAATTTCAACGGCGTTCTCGGTAATAGCAATTGCAGTAGGGCTTTTTTATATTGCTTTGTTCAACGTCTCGACTAGTCTTCTTCTTGCTGTGCGATTTTGTTATGTCACCTTCCTCGAGGTTTTTCACTGTCTTTTATATTTATAACTGGTTAGTAATTTAATGAAAATTTGGGTTAAAAATCAATTTTCTTGTAAAACAAAAATATTCAGGTAGCTTGAATTCAAAAAAATTGTAATTTAAGCGGGTTAATTTGCTGTAAATGCTCAAAAATATTCTACTTGCTCTCATACTTGTAATCGGTTTTCAATCCATTGCTTCTAACGAACAGTTTTTGTTCCGTAGAATTTCGGTTGCCGACGGGTTGTCAAACAGTTGGGTACGTTCTGCTTATCAGGACAGATTAGGGTATATGTGGTTTGGTACCAACGATGGGATTAACCGATTCGATGGCAAAAGTGTTAAAGTTTACCGTCCGGCCAACGATCATAATGTGCCAATTGGCAATGTTGTTGTTAATGACATGCTTGATGCCGATAGTGAGAGTTTTTGGTTGTGCACCGAAATTGGGCTTTTTCATTTTTTTAAATCCGACGAACGTATTATACGTGACCCTATTCTTCCTTTTCACCCGGTTATATCCTCTTTGCGTGATAGTGACAGTTCTGTTTGGTTCGGCTCTAATCGCGGGTTATACAGGCTTTCAGCTGATCTCGCCTCTAAAGTACACTATCAGCATAACCCTGCCGAAGAGGGTTCAATTTCTGACGATTACATCAATACACTTTTCGAAGACTCAAAAATGAATATTTGGATTGGTACCAAACATGGCTTGAACCGGTATGACAAAAAAACGGACAAGTTTGTTTCCTTCTTTATTTCTGGGGAGAAAAAAAATGAATTTGTAAACGACTTTACTACTCTGTTCGAAGGCCCAGATGGCCAAATGTGGGTTGGAACAGCCCTCGATGGATTGTATATTTTTACTGAGAATGCAGGTATTCCTGTTTTTAGAAAAATTATGGACGGGCAAATTTCATCCATTTGTGCCGATAGTCAGCAGCGTATTTGGATTGGTATGGCCTCGGGTGGAGGTATTGCCGTTATCGATCCCAATAGTGTGAATTCTACAAAGCTTTCTTATGTATTGTTGAAAAATGAACCTTCTGATTTTCATTCGCTTGGTGATAATTCCGTTTTCAGGTTCTTTACCGATAGGAACAAAGATATGTGGATTCTTACCTATGGCGATGGCGTTAATTTCTTCAGCAACCGAACCAAAGATTTTCGCATTGTAAGTCAGCGGAGCCGTGCCGAAGAATCGATTGTTGACAATCTGGTAAATGTTTTCTACGAAGAGGATAATTATTTTTGGGTTGGAACAGAAGGGGGCTTGAGTCGGCTCGATAAGAAAAGTGGAAAATACAAACATTATAAGTATGACCCCAACGATGACCAAAGCTTGGCGTCGAATTCGGTGTATGCCATTATGAAAGATTCTAAAGGGAATCTTTGGATTGGTACATGGTCTGGTGGGCTGCATCGTTACAATTATAAAACCGATAATTTCACTCGGTACCTACCCGATGGGACACCGGGGGCTATTGGCAGCGAAAATGTTTTTAGTATTTGTGAGGATAGCAAAGAGAACCTTTGGATTGGAACCGTTGGTGGCGGACTAAATCGCTATGATTACAATACCGGGAAATTTGATAAATACATTCATAACCCTAACGATCCCAATAGTTTGATTGGGCGTAGTATGAGCCATGTTTATCAAACATCGCGCGGTGATTTATTGATTTCTATGTTTAATACACTCGAAAAGTATAATTACCAATCTGATAATTTCGAGCATATTGTTTCTCATGAGGTTGGGGTCGCTCCGGGTTCATTCGAAGGAAATATTCAGGGCGTTTTTGAAGATAGTAGGGGAAATATCTGGATTACAAGTGTCTCGGGGCTAAGGCTTTTTAATCCTCTTGATAAAACTCATCGCACATATTCAACCATCGATGGGTTGCCCGATAATACCATTCAGGCAATCCTCGAGGACGATAAAGGAAACCTTTGGCTGAGCACAAATAATGGTATTTCTAAATTTATAAATGGTATTTATGCTCCTCAAAAACCGGTTTTTCAAAATTTTTCTTACCTTGATGGGTTACCGTCTAACAATTTTAAACGGAATGCAGCCTACAAAAGCAAACAAGGAGAAATGTACTTTGGTTCTTCAAAAGGTTTTGTCCATTTTCACCCCGATAGCATAAAATTGAATCAACAGGTTCCCGAAATTGTATTTTCGAGCTTTTTATTACTTCAAACTTCACCCAATGCAAACTCGCAGTTTAAGGAAATTTCAAAAAACATCAATGACGCCAATAAGCTCGAATTGCATTATCCCAATACCGACTTTACCATTTCTTTTGCGGCTCTCAATTACCTTAATCCATCAAATAACCATTATAAATATAAGTTGGAAGGTTATGATACCGAATGGATTGAGTCTAGTAATGAGAATTCAGCAACCTATACAAACCTAGTTGAAGGGAAATATACTTTTATGGTAATGGGGGCTAATAACGACGGAATATGGAACCCAATACCTCGGCAGTTGCTAATAGAGATTTTCCCTCCGTGGTGGCGGTCAACAATTTTCAAGATATTCACAATTCTGTTCATTATTTTAACCCTCTCATTCATTGTAGTTTCAAGAATTATTATTCTTAACCGCGAAAATAGCCTGCTCGAAGCGATTATTGATAAACGAACCAACGAACTTTCGAAGCTCAATAATCTGTTAGAAACCAAACAGAAAATTATACTTGAGCAAAACGATGAGTTATCAAAACACAGGAGCAATCTTGAATTGTTGGTCGAAGACCGTACCAAACAATTAGCCCAGGCTAGAGCAAAGGCTGAGGAAAGCGATCGTCTTAAATCGGCATTTCTGGCCAATATGAGCCACGAAATCCGAACACCAATGAATGCAATTATTGGTTTCTCTAACCTGCTGGTTTCCGATGGGCTCTCTGAAGAAAAACGGGAGAAATACTGCGAGCTGATAAAAAGCAATAGCAAGTCGTTGTTTGTACTCATTAACGATATTATTGATATATCTATTATCGAGGCGAACCAGCTTATTTTATCAAAATCGAGGTTCAATGTTCAGTCAATATTGCTCGAAGTATATAACTATTTCGAGATGGAAAATAAAAACAGGCTGGTTTTTAAATATGAAAACATCGGGACCTTCGAAGATATTTACCTTTATAATGATGCCGTACGATTTAGACAGGTGATTGTAAATTTGTTGAGTAATGCTTTTAAATACACCGATAGCGGTTCAATTTCAATGGGATATGTTGTTGAAGGTGGGTTTATTCGGTTCTATGTTGCTGATACCGGAGCAGGGATTGATACAACAGACCACGAAAAAGTATTTGACCATTTTTATAAAAGTACCAGAGATAAAGTAAAACTATACCGGGGAACAGGAATAGGACTGGCTATTTGCAAACGATTGGTTGAGCAAATGGAAGGAAAGATATGGGTTGAATCTACTCTTGGAAAAGGATCTGTGTTTTGCTTTACTTTGCCAAATGTTGAAAATTCACCTAATGAGAATGCTTCTTAATGTAGGTTTTTATTATTTTAAATTCTAAGCTATGATTTCCCAAACCAATGATCAGCTAAATCTCGCTTTCGATTTTCTACAGTACACGGGCGAGAATGTTTTTCTAACCGGAAAAGCAGGAACCGGGAAAACAACTTTTTTACATAATCTAAGAATAAAATCACCTAAACGAATGGTTGTTGTGGCACCTACAGGAGTGGCTGCAATCAACGCAGGTGGAGTTACCATTCATTCGTTTTTTCAAATTTCGCTTGGCCCACAATTGCCATTCGATCTCGATAAACCTCAATTGGTAAAACCCGACCAAAATGGTTATGTCACTGCAGGGATAAAACGTTTTAGCTCTGAAAAAATCAACATAATACGAAGTCTTGACTTATTGGTGATCGATGAAATAAGCATGGTTCGAGCCGATATTCTCGATGCAATTGATCAGGTTTTGAGGCGTTTTAGAAGCCGGCATAAGCCTTTTGGTGGCGTTCAGTTGCTTATGATTGGCGATTTGCAACAGCTAGCTCCAATCGTTAAAGACGACGAGTGGGAAATTCTTAAAAACTATTACGAAACTTGTTTCTTCTTCAGTAGTCGAGCGCTAAAACAGTCTTCTTTTGTTAGCATTGAGCTGACTCATATTTTCAGGCAAACCGATCGATATTTTATTGAAATGTTGAATGCTGTGCGCGAGAATAAGATCGATGATGCAGTTTTGAAGCAACTTAACAGCCGCTATATTTCAGGCTTTAACCCGCCTGATAACGAAGGGTACATAACATTGACTACGCACAATTATCAGTCACAACAGATCAACGACAATAAGCTTTTTCAACTGAAAACCAGTGCATATTCATTCAATGCTTTTATTGAAGGCGACTTTCCCGAAAGTGCTTACCCTACTGAGTATTGCCTTACCTTGAAAGTTGGGGCTCAGGTTATGTTTGTAAAAAACGACTATTCGCCTGAGAAGCGCTATTTCAACGGTAAAATTGGATCGATTAAGGCAATCGATGATGGGAAAATTATCGTGCTATGTCCTGGCGATTTTAACGAAATTGAAGTAGAAGTAGCTGAATGGCAGAATTATAAATATGAAATTAATCCCCAAAGTCAAGAGATTGAAGAAATTGTATTGGGAAAATTTGTACAGTTTCCGTTGAAGCTTGCCTGGGCTATTACCATTCACAAAAGCCAAGGGCTTACGTTCGAAAAAGCAATCATCGATGCCCGATTGTCGTTTGCTCACGGACAAGTATATGTTGCGTTAAGCAGGTGTAAATCGATTGAAGGACTAGTACTTAGTTCACCTATAGAAATTCAAAGTGTAAAAAACGATACCACAGTGTTGCGTTTTTCAACAGATGTGGAAAATAATCAGCCGGGAGAAAAAGAATTAGTAGAAGCACGTTCGCGGTACGAAGGGGAATTGATTGCCGATCTTTTTGATTTTAAACCGGTTTTGTTTCAAATCCAACAGCTAATGCGGACTTTATCGAGCGAAAAGGAAAATATACAGGGAAACTTGGCAGAACTATTAGGTGGAACTCTTAGCCCTATTCAAAATGACTTAATTGTTGTAGCTGATAAATTTCAGCGACAAGTTGAGGCAAGTAGGGCTTCTTACCAAAATATGTTGGAAAATGATGCTTTTCAAGGGAGAATCAAAAACGGGTGTATATATTTTCTCGAAAAAATGAATGCCATTTTGGGCGCTTTGTTTACATCTTCTTCGTTCCAGTCTGACAATAAGGCTATTCGTACTTCAGTGAATGAAAGTGTTGCTAAAATTGAAAAATCCCTTGCTATTAAAAACGCCTGTCTGCAAGCGATGAAAAATGGTTTTTCGGTGAAAGAATACCTTGAAATTCGTTCTAAAGCAGCCATCGAAAAACCTGCAGTTCGGATGCAGGGGGTTGGGAAAGCAGAAATAGCCGGAATGAAATATCCTGAATTCTTCAGGGAATTGAAAGCATGGAGAAGCAAAAAGGCTGATGAACTCGATGTTTCCGAGGTTAAAGTTTTGTCCGGAAAAGTTCTGTTCGATATAGCTACAACTCTACCTGAAACTAAAAGTCGGTTAAAATCGATGAAAGGGTTTGGCAGTAAAAAAATGTCACTATTTGGCAATGAATTGCTGTCCATGATTGTGAAGTTTCGAAAAGAAAAGGGGCTAGAACTGGCTATGGAGTCTGAAAAAGAAACGAAAATGCCCTCTCATCAGTACAGTTATCAGTTATTCAAATCAGGAAAAACCATCCGCGAAATTGCTTCAATGCGTAACCTCGCCGAATCTACCATAGAAGGTCACTTGTTTAATTACATCGAAAAAGGAGATCTTGACACTTCTCAATTTATAGACGATGATAGCCTTCGTGAAATTCAAGATTATTTTTTGCAGCACGAAAACCCGCTGCTTGGACAGGCAAAAGCACATTTTGGCGATCGCTTTTCTTACCAACAGTTGCGCATTGCATCATTGTTGGTTGATAAGGAAAAATTCTCTTCTTAATACATCGGGTAGGCCAACATTGCAAACAAATTCTGGGTAAATGCCAACGCTTTCAAATTAGTTTCCATTATGTGGCTAAATTATATAGCATAAATCATTTAATCACCGTAAATTAGTCTCAGAAATCCTCACTAGTATAATTAATCCGGCATGTTCGGGAAAATATTTTGGATGGACGTAACATGCATCGTTCATCCTTGTTTTTTAAATTAATGTCAAATGAAAAACAGGTATTTCTTAACTCTTCTTCTCTTTGTTTTAGTCTTTGGCGCATGTAAAAAAGATGCTGAAGAAAAAATTGAAGCAACTCGCATGAAGTTGGTCGATAAACTCGAAAAACTTGATGTTCCCGAAGCCATGAAAAACAGCAGTAATTCCAATGCTCAACAAGCTGTAAGTTATGTGGACATGGTTAAGGGGGTTGCAGATTATTTCTCTTGGTTCGAGGTGCCTGAAGGAGCTGTCAGGAGCAAGTCAACTGACGAAGTGTATTTTTGGACTTACAATGGTGTAACTGTTTGGGAAACTCTCTCTGAAACATCCACTTCGTATAAGTGGACAATTGAAATCGACACCGGTTCAGGGAAAATCAAAGCTTACGAGTCAGAAGAAAAAAAAGATGGCTCATATGGTGTGCTAAAGGTTTTCAACGAATCGGGTAGTAGTGCCATTTATACTTATGAGTGGACGTTTGATTCTGCAGGAAATGGATCAATTATTTGGAAAGATGCTACTGAATCATTTGTTTATGATGTTACGGTAAATGTAAACAAATCAGGAGAAGCAAAGTGGATATCCAATGGCGATTTGTTCTATCATTTCTCTTGGAACTCCGACGGAAGCGGGAGCTATTATTATTATGGCGACAATGGCGAAGTCTTACTTTCTGAGTCTTGGACGGTGAATGATTTGTAAATTAATTTCTTATGAATAGTGAAAAACTTGTTGGCTTTAAAGCAACAGGTTTTTCTTTTGTCTATTTGATACCGTTTTTCTAAAGAATTTTTAAATTTAGTACATGCAGGTCTTATTTTTTTGTTATCCTTCTTTTTCACTACTTACAATTAAAGGCCAAAGATTTTCGTTTCGGAAAATGAAATTAACTTTGCAATCCTGTTTAAGGATAAAGCAATGAAGAAAAGATTGTATATCGAGACCTATGGGTGTCAGATGAATGTTGCCGATAGTGAAGTGGTGGCAGCTGTGATGGCCGAGAAAGGGTATGAAATAACTGAAGATCAGCATGAGGCTGATGCTATTTTTATTAATACTTGTTCGGTTCGCGATAATGCTGAACAGCGCATTTGGGGACGGTTAAGGCTTTTCAATTCGTATAAAAGAAAAAAGAAAGATCTCATTATTGGAATGATTGGTTGCATGGCTGAGCGCCTAGCCGATGAACTACTTGATAAAAAAGCCGTTGATTTGGTTGCAGGTCCCGATGCATATCGTGATTTACCTTACCTGATAGATAAAGCCAATGAGGGCGAAACTGCAATAAATGTAGAGCTGACTATTGACGAAACTTACGATTCATTAGTACCTAAAAGGCTTGATACAGATTCTATTACGGGTTTTGTTTCAATTACCCGAGGGTGCAATAATTTCTGTACCTATTGCATTGTTCCTTACACCAGAGGCCGAGAGCGTAGCCGGGATCCTAAGGATATTCTTAGCGAAGTGGCCGACTTAGTAGCCAATGGCTATGCAGAAGTGACCTTGTTGGGCCAAAACGTGAATTCGTACAAATGGCAACCCGAAGGTGAATCGAAAGTGATGCGTTTTCCAGACCTGCTCAAGACAATTGCCTTGAGCCAACCCTCATTGCGAGTGCGTTTTACTACGTCTCATCCCAAAGATTTGTCCGATAAGTTGCTAAAGGTGATGGCATCGCACCCCAATATCTGCAAACATATTCATTTACCTTTTCAGGCTGGAAGTTCGCGGATTCTCAAATTAATGAACAGGAAATATGATCGTGAATGGTATTTAAAACGTATTGCGGCAATTCGTGAAATTCTTCCGGGTTGTGGCCTTTCAACCGATGTTTTTTGCGGTTTTTGTACCGAAACTGAGGAGGATTTTCTTGAAACACTCTCGCTGATGGAAGAAGTTCGGTTCGATTCAGCTTTCATGTTTAAGTATAGCGAACGTCCTGGAACATATTCTGCAAAGTATATGAAAGATGATGTCTCAGAGGAGGTTAAATCAGAACGGTTATCTCGGATGATAGAACTCCAGAACCGGATTTCGCTTGAGAATAACAGACAGGATATCGGCAAAACTTTTGAGGTTCTTGTTGAGGGGCGTTCTAAAAAATCGGAAAAAGATCTTTTTGGCCGTTCGTCGCAAAATAAAGTGGTGATTTTCCCCGGAGAAAATTACAAACGTGGCGATTTGGTGAATGTAACCATCGAACGCTGTACTCAAACTTCGCTAATAGGGAAAGTAGTATCTGCTTGATATTCTAATATCTAATGCCCCCTTAGTGGGTAGCGCAATAAGTCGAGTTGTTGGTATTTTACACTGTTTTCTAAGCCTCCAATAACAACTTGAAAAGACAAGGTATTTCCAGTGAGATCTATTACTCCGCTTCGGGTATAATCAACTATATTGTATTTGACTCTTGCTCCAATATAGGTGTTCTTTTTATAGTAATACCGATAACTAAATCCAGCATTGAAATTGAACGTGTTGGTTGATGCTGCTTCCAGGTTCATCAGCGAATCGGATCTAAATGCGTCAAAACCATCGATGCCAATGCCTGTTGCTAACTGAAGACTATGCTTTTTGTGAGAAATAAGGTCGTAGCTGGTTTCAAAAGCAAAATACCCGCCAATAAACATTTGGGTTTGTTCGGGGCTTGTTTTCCCATGTCTTGTTGCCCAATAAGGTTTGGGTGTATCGCAAAACTTCATCGAAAATGCTAAATCATAATTCATTTTCTTCTTCTTCCATCCGCTCAATAACCCGATTTCGGGGTGAATGCCAAGCACTTTCAACTCGCCTGTGGGAATCCATAATCCAGAAAGTAGGGCAATATGAAATTCGCTATAGTTCAGGTATTTGTTCACTTGTTTCGAGTGTTGTTTAGCAAGCATGGTGTTTGCAAATTCTTTTCCCTGAATTTTTGAAAGGAGGGTGTCGCAATTTTCTCCGTAAAACTCGCACCATAAATAGGGCAGGGAGTTTGGCGCAAACTTGTGTTTCAAAGTCGAAGCGGTTTCCCATGTAAACTGGTCGAAAGTGCCACCGGGTTCAATATTCCCATAGTCGGATCGAAACTCTTCATACTCGGCTAAGTTATTGTATTGTATTAAGTCAATTCGGCTTATATATTTGAATATATGGTCGATAGTGTTTTTATCTGTGAGAGAATCGGTGTTTTTACCTTCTTTTAAAGCCAGCAGCATTTTAGCCCTGAAGATTGGTTCCGAAGTTCCCTCTGAGTTTTCCCATCGACTGATTATTGCATGGACTGAGTCGGCTTTATCTTCGTTGAGGTAACGCATAACCATATTGGCCATTTGCAAACATTTATTTTGCGTTTTTGGCTCAGAGTGAATTTCTTTAATTAATTCGTCGAGTTCTTGGGCAGAGCATAATAAAGCAGCTGTAAGCATAATGACTAATGGTAGGATTTTTTTTAGCATAGTTTCAAATTTTCAGATTATACAATTATATAAAATGTTTCGCTAATGTCCACATTTTCAACAAAGGCAAAAATGCATTTTAATTGTAGAAGAAAAAGAAAGCAAATTTTTGGCTTATCAAAAAAACCCTTTTTGTATTTTGTTGTTCAATTGTGAAATTAAAAATTAAGGCACATGGGAAAACTTGTTGATGAATTTAATGTCTATCGTACAAAAATGAACGAGAAGATTCTTGCATCTGACAATAAAGTAATGAAACGCATTTATGGTGTTGATACACTTGCCTATCAGGATGGTGCATTGAGTGTTAAGGTAAAAGAAATGTTAGGTTTGGCTACGTCAATGGTGTTACGCTGTGATGATTGCATTAAATATCATCTCGGTAAATGTTACGAACAGGGCGTATCGACCGATGAAATCTTCGAAGTTTTTTCTATTGCAAACCTTGTTGGTGGTACTATTGTAATCCCTCATACTCGCAGGGCAGTTGAATATTGGGAAGAGCTTCTTGCTAAGGCGGATTAATTATTAAGTAGTTCTTCGATTTTTATTGTTGTAAATGGTCCTTTCGATGCAGGCACCTTATTAATGCTTAAGTGAATTGTTTTGTATTCGGGTTCAAATATTACGCACTGAAGGTTTTTTCCTTTCATGCGGGCTAAATGCATGGCTTCTTGTACTTTTTCAACAGTATAATTCCCGTAATTCTTTCGGGCATGTTGCATTAATGTAGCAAAGCGTTCACAGTTTGTGTGTTTCGAACACAGGCTGGGGGTTACAAAATGGTTTGTGGCACTGAGAACCCCTTTTTGTCCTTCGCGGATTGCACTTTGGGTTTGTGCACATTCAATAACAAGAGCTTCATTATTGTCAGCACACATAACATTATTGGGTGTAATCTGAATTTGTCCCGACATGAAACGAGCCATCTCACGGGCATTGCTAAATTGTTGCCCCCCAAGTTGTAGCAAAATTTGAATTGACAAACCTCGGGTGTCGTATTTTTTTTCTTTGCCATTGTGTGATAGCATGTTCCCGTAGCTAACCCCTTTCTCGTTCATGCCACTAAACCCACCAATCATACCTAAAAAAGAAGAAGTAACGGTTGCCAATCCTTTTTCAGGGTGTTTGACGACCAAAATTCCTAATGCCTTGTTAACATTTTTAAAAGAATAGTCGGCATTTCTGCCCATAATTAAATGTCCGTCGGTAGTTGCATCTCCCCAAACGGCAAGCGTGCTGCAATTGGTTCGCGGCACCAGATTTATAGCTAACAGATCATTAAGGTCGACTCCGGATGCATCGGCCATGCCCTTGATTTCTTCAAACATTGCTGGCGGAAGGTTTGTACTTGCAGCCTTAGCGATAGACATAAATTCGTTAAGTCTTTTTGCAGAAAAAAGATCGCGCGCCAATTCCGACAGTGAATTCAGCTGACTTTTCAATAATGAGCCATATTGAAATCCCATTTCATAAGGGCTGCCATAAACATGGATAATTGGGATTGAATTGAAATATTCGAGCCGTGGCTTTCCTTTTTCATCCGAAGTGAGTTCTTCGTGGTGAAGCGACAATATATCTTTGTATGCTGTATATATTTTGCATTGGCTGAATAGCAATAATGCAACCATTAACAATAATAGATAGCCAACCGATGCAGTCTTATTTCGTGTAGTCTTCATTTATTTTCCCCTCAGCGTATTAAGTTGCAAAGTAATACATTTTTCACAAACGAAAAAGAAGAATAAAAAAACCTGTTTCAAGGTAAACATGAAACAGGTTTTAACAGTTGTTGACAGAATTCTTAGTATACTATTCAGTAATAATTGCTTTCATCGACTCCATGGCGCTGCGCAATTCGGCACCAACCATTTCAACTTCGTGGTATCTTATTTCTTCATTTATAGCAATCAATTCAAGATTGTCGACATGGTTGCTCTTGCCTTCATTGAAGTTTTTACCAATCACATCGGTATCGATTTTGTTCATAAAATCGGCCAAAAGTGGGCGAGCAGCATGGTCGAACAGGTAACAACCATATTCAGCAGTGTCTGAAATCACCCGGTTCATTTCATATAGTTTTTTGCGGGCGATAGTATTTGCAATTAGTGGAGTTTCGTGAAGTGATTCGTAATAAGCTGATTCGGCTTTGATTCCGGTTTCAGTCATAACTTCGAAAGCGAGTTCAACCCCTGCTTTGATAAAAGCAACCATCAGGGTGCCGTTGTCGAAATATTCCTGTTCGGTTATTTTCATATCGCCGGCAGGGGTTTTTTCGAAATTTGTTTCAGCAGTAGCTGCTCTCCATGTTAGAAGGTCTTTATCGCCATTAGCCCAGTCTTTCATCATTGTTGAAGAAAATACTCCACTCATGATGTTATCCATATGTTTTTCGTAAAGTGGGCGCATAATGCGTTTCAGCTCAGCTGATAATTTGAAAGCTTCAATTTTTGCAGGATTGCTCAGACGATCCATCATGTTTGTAATGCCACCAAGTTTGAGCGCTTCGGTAATGGTTTCCCATCCGTACTGAACGAGTTTTGATGCATAATTAGGATTGATACCCTTGGCAATCATCTTGTCAAAGCAAAGGATCGATGCGGTTTGAAGAACTCCGCAAAGTATGGTTTGTTCGCCCATTAAGTCTGATTTTACTTCAGCAACAAACGACGAATGTAAAACGCCTGCTTTGTGTCCGCCAGTGGCAACGCAGTAAGCTTTGGCAATTTCGAACCCATCGCCGTTAGGGTCGTTTTCACGGTGTACAGCAATGAGGGTTGGAACACCAAAACCACGCAAATATTCAGCACGAACTTCAGATGCCGGTGATTTTGGGGCAACCATTACAACTGTAATGTCGGGGCGAATCTGAATTCCTTCCTCAACAATATTGAATCCATGTGAGTATGAAAGGCATGCGCCTTTTTTCATTAAAGGCATGGCTGCATTTACTACGGGGGTGTGATATTTATCGGGGGTAAGGTTGAGTACAAGGTCAGCTGTTGGGATCATTTCCTCAAATGTACCAACGTTGAAGCCGTTTTCTGTGGCGTTTACATAAGAAATGTGCTTTTCGTCGATCTCGATTTTGCGCAATGCATACGATACATCCAAACCACTGTCGCGCATGTTAAGCCCCTGAGCTAAGCCTTGGGCGCCGCAACCTAATACGACTACTTTCTTGCCGATAAGTTTTTCTACACCGTTAGCGAATTCAGAATTGTCCATGAAATCGCATTTTCCCAACTGTTCCAATTGGATACGAAGTGGGATTGAGTTGAAGTAATTTGCCATTTTTTATTTTTTAAATTGTTTGATCTCTTAAAATTTAAAATGTTGAAGCGTAAGTTTCATTGCTTATTAATATGGATACAAAGCAATAAAATAATTTGGTGAATTGATAGCCAAAAATCAATTATTTTAGGTATTTTTCGTGGGTGTTGTTTTTTTTCAAAAGATAGTATCTTGTAAAATATTATTATAATTCAGGAAATTATGAACGAAATATTTGGCTTATAGTTTTGGTTTATTTCATATTTAAATTCCGATAGGCCAATGGCAATATCCCTGTTTCCCTTTTGAAAAATTTGGTAAAATACGATTGGTCGGAAAAATTCATTTGGTTTGAAATTTCAGAGACCCCCAGGTTGGTGTGCACCAATAACCGTTTTATTTCTAGAAGTTGTTTCGATTTGATTATGTCGAGCGAAGTACGTCCGGTATGGTGTTTCATGGTTTGTGTAAGGTGGTTTGCACTTACCGATAGCTGGTCGGCGTAATCGTTAACGGTAAGGTTTTCACGGTATCTTTCTTCCAAAAGCTGATAAAACCTTTTTACCAAAAGATGTCCTTTGCCTTTAATAAGCATACTCTCGTCGGTGGGGTAGATCAGCGCACAATAATTTAATATTGTATCAAGCAAGGCACGAAAAAGTTCAGTATTGGTTCCTTTTTTATCAGAAATAAGCTGTATCGCTTTTTTGAAAAGCAGGTCGAGAAAGGTAACCTCATCCCAATTTGTAAAATTCAGGGGTGGGTTGTTTTGATGGATTGTGTAAAAAAAAGGAAATTCTATAAGTCGGTTCGGGTTTGAACGGTCGATTTGGTAAAAGTCTGAAGTGAAAATGTAAATATACCCGTCTATATCATGCGAAAGCTCTAACTTGTGAGCTTGCCCGGGCGAAAGGAAAAAAATGCAAGGGGGTTCAATCTTATACTTATTATTATCAATGATATGGTAACCGGAACCCTTTAACAAAAACAACACTTCAAAAAAATCGTGACGGTGTGGGTACATAACTTTGAAATGTCGTTTGGCGTCGAAAACTTCAACTTGGAATTGCTGGCTTCTTCGCTCAGGAGAACTAAAAGTTTGCAGACTGTATACCGGTAGTTGATTGTTCTTTTCCATTGTGGTAAATGTAGTGAAATTCTTAAAACCTTGAAAGGAGACTCAATATATTGTAAAATAGTGGTTTAGTAGGGATCACTTCATGATTGGGGTTGACACTTAATAATCTTTACTTAGCCTCAACTCGAAGGAAGGGAAAATTCAACAGCTTTTTTGATAGAATGGCCACTAATGCACGAATATTATTCCGATTGTTATCGGAACGTTTCGTGTTCATTATGATATTGTCTCTTTGTAATTTACAACAAATTCTTT
>JAAYAG010000134.1 GCA_012719495.1 Bacteroidales bacterium | reverse complement strand
GCATAACATCCACGGGCTAACGCCCGCGGTTATTGAGATATAACCGCTTCGCGGTAGTCTTCTGTGTTCAGAGTATAATCTGTATCCAAACTTTTCTATTCAAAAGTAAAGATAATTAACTAAATGGCATTGAAATGTGAATATTTAGTACAACCCCTGCCGGGGCTGTGTGTATGGTTGCATAACATCCACGGGCTAACGCCCGCGGTTATTGAGATATAACCGCTTCGCGGTATAAATCTTCTTGGAAAAAACTATTTGGGTGGAGCCTTGTCGATGTCAAAAAAAATGTATCTATTTTTGACATTGAGTATACATTACTTACTAACACCGTGTATTATGCAAATTGATGAAGCATTTTCAACGCGCTATTCTGTGCGCAACTATCTGGTTAAAGAGGTTGATCAAACGTTAATTGAAGAAATCATCGGCGCTGCACGACTTGCCCCGTCGGCGGTCAATTTTCAACCTTTTCAGTTTTACGTGATTTCCGATAAGGCCTTACGGGAACAACTCAATGCCTGCTATCCAAGAAAGTGGTTCGAAACTGCGCCCCTTGTCATTATTGCTGTTGCATTGCACGATAGTTCGTGGAAGCGGGCTTCTGACGGGAAAGATCATGCCGATATTGATGTGGCCATTGCTGTGGACCACTTAATGCTGAAAGCGGCCGAACTGGGGCTGGGAACTTGCTGGGTGTGTAATTTCGATGCAAAAAGATGCCACGAAATGCTTTCGTTACCCGTTCAGCACGAACCTGTTGCCCTGATCCCGGTTGGTTATCCTGCCGGTGGCGATGTGCCTGAAAAAAAACGCAAAAACCTTGATCAGCTGGTGGTCTGGCGTTAATGGAGCATCGCGATGTATTTTTCGAGACGGTTTAAGCCTTCTTCTATGTTTTCAAGAGAATTGGCATACGAGAAACGCAAAAAGCCTTCGCCGTTCGAGCCAAAATCAATGCCCGGGGTTACGCCGACATGTGCTTTTTCAAGAATATCGAATGCCAGCTGGTACGAGTTTGATGAAAGATGGCGGGCATCGACAAAAATATAGAATGCCCCCGTAGGTTCCGTAGGAATAGAGAACCCCATATTCTTCAGCCGTTCAATCATATACAGGCGGCGGGTATTATAGATTTCCTTCATACGGTCGACATCGGGCTGGCATTGTTCAAGGGCCACTATGCCGCATTGCTGCGATACCGATGGGGCACAAATGAAAAGGTTTTGCTGTAGTTTCTGGATTGGCCGCACAAACTCATCGGGGCAAATGCAATATCCCAAGCGGAGACCAGTCATGGCATGAGCTTTCGAAAACCCGTTGATTACAAAGGCATTCCTGGTGAATTCGAGAATAGAGTGGGGCGTGCCTTCGTATACCAATCCCTGGTAAATTTCGTCGGAAATTATCATGGGCCCCAAGTCCGAAATCTCTTTCATTACCCCGGGCGACAATAAGTTTCCGGTGGGGTTCATGGGCGAGTTTATAAAGATGGCTTTCGTTTTTTCAGAAATTTTCTCTTTAATGGCATCGGGCGAATATTGAAACCCGTTCTCGGGAAACACCGGAACATCCACTGCTTTTCCCTGGCAATAGGTGATGAACGTCTCGTAACAGGCATATCCGGGATTCGAAATGATCACTTCATCCCCGGGTTCGATAAGTGCCGAAAGCGCGAGCAGTATCGCAGGCGACGATCCTGAGGTGACAATTATATTGGCCGGGTTAACACTAACCCCATACGTTTTCAGGTAATAGCGCGCCACCGACTCGCGTAAGCCAAGGTCGCCAAGGCTATGGGTGTAATGGGTAAACCCACTGGAAATTGCTACTTGCGATTGTCGTTTTACCGCTTCGGGTATGTCGAAATCAGGTTCACCTACTTCGAGGTGGATAATATTGATGCCCGCTTTTTCCATTTCCGATGCTTTTTCCAGCACTTCCATTACAATGAATGGTTTTATTTTATCGATAAGATGATTCACAATGGGTTTTCTATAAGGTTGGTAATGTGTTGGTTCTTTGTTTAGCCTTGTTATATTCTTCGGTGAGCTGGTTTATTATTTCCTGAACGGTTTGAATCTTTTTGATATACCCGGCCCCTTGTCCAATTTCAAGTTCGCCCTCGGCCATATCGCCTTCAAACATGCCCTTCTTTGCCCTTCCTTTTCCTAATAACTCCTTAAGTTCATCGACCGAAGCCCCTCGGAGCTCGGCTTCTTCAACGCTTTTGAAAAATTGATTTTTGAGTAAACGTACCGGCGCCAGTTGTTTAAGCATTAGCTTTGTACCCCCTTCCTCGGTGTCGATTATCGCCTGTTTAAAGTTCAGGTGTGCCGACGATTCTGCCGCTGCAGCAAAGAGCGAGCCTATTTGAACCCCATCGGCGCCAAGGGCCATTGCGGCAAGCATTTGTTCACCGGTAGCAATGCCCCCCGCGGCAAGCAAGGGCAGCGATGTTGCTCTCCGTACTGCAGGAATCAGCGAGAGTGTGGTGGTTTCTTCACGTCCATTGTGCCCGCCTGCTTCGAAACCTTCGGCAACAATGGCGTCGACACCGGCTTCTTCCGACTTCCCGGCAAACAGGGCACTCGAAACTACGTGCGCAACCTTAATCCCGTGGCCTTGAAGGTGACGAGTCCATTTTTTTGGCGAACCTGCGGAGGTAAATACAATCTTAACTCCTTCTTCAATAATGATTTCGATAATTTTCTCTTGCTCAGGGTAGAGTAGGGGAACATTTACCCCGAATGACTTATCGGTGGCCTGTTTTGTTTTTTGAATATGTTCGCGAAGGGTTTCGGGGTGCATCGACCCTGCCCCCAACAGGCCTAATCCGCCCGCATTACTTACCGCCGAAGCCAGCTCCCAGCCGCTGCACCAAACCATTCCGCCGGCTACAATGGGAAGCTTTATGTTGAAGAGTTCTGTTATCTTTTGCATGACGTGAAATTTTCGACCGGTAAAATTATGGCTTACAAATTAACTTTCTCGTTTTCGGCGACAATTTTCTTCCTTTGTAAACGCTTTTAATCGTTATTTTTGATTTTTCATTGTTAGATAAAACAAACCCAAGAACAGGGTTTCACTGCAGGTATACTGCATTTGCTGGAGGAGAATATATGAAAATTTTTTGTATCGGAAGAAATTATGTAGAACATATTGAGGAACTTAAGAATGAAAGGCCCGATGAACCGGTTGTATTTATGAAACCCGATTCGGCGCTCTTGCGAAAAAACAAGCCTTTTTACATTCCTTCGTTTTCCAGCGAATTTCACCACGAAATAGAGCTGGTGCTGAAGATTGACAGTGTGGGAAAAAACATTTCGAAACGGTTTGCCCCAAGGTATTACAGCAGCATCGGACTGGGGATCGATTTCACAGCGCGCGATTTACAGGAGAAATTGAAGCAAAAGGGACTTCCATGGGAGAAAGCCAAAGCCTTTGATAATTCGGCCGTTATTAGCGAACGCTTTTTGCCGTTGTCGGATTTTGGCAGTGATCCGCTTCTTTTCCGACTCGATATTAACGGGGAAACACGGCAGACTGGCAGCTCTTTGCAAATGATTTTTTCTTTCGATGAGCTGGTTTCTCATATTTCGAAATACTTTACCCTTAAGACGGGCGACCTGATCTACACGGGAACGCCTGCGGGCGTAGGACCTGTAAAGATTGGCGACAGGTTGCAGGGATACATTGGCGAAGAAAAGCTGTTCGATTTTTTAGTGAAATGATTTTTTCTCGAGATACTTAGTTTTTAAGTATTAAGTACAAAGTATTAAGTACAAAGATAAAGGCTGGTTGATGCGAATGAATAGCTCCGGCCTTCAGGGATTTATTATTGATTATTTATTATTTTTTCGGATGCGGAGAGCAGTGGTTTTTAGTGCCTGAGTGCCTGAGTTCCTTAGTAAAAAGGCAGGTACGATGCGAAATGAATAGCTCCGGCATTCAACGGGATTTATTATTTATGATTAACGATTTGATTAACGATTTATGATTAACGATTTGTTCGGATGCGGATCTTTTCTTTAAACACGAAGACACAAAGAATTATGATTGTTGATTAATGATTTTTCATGAGCACCTGAGTTCTTAAGTAGCTGAATTACTTAGTAAAAGGTACAAAGATAAAGACAGGTTGATGCGAATGGATAGCTCCGGCTTTTAGGCCGGAGAGATTGAATGAATGAGCATTTTAACCGGCCGCGGTAGGATGCTGTAAAAAGAGATACTGTGTGATCGGACGGAATGAGTACAATGTATTTGAGTGGCTTCTATGCGTTTGGACTGACATTTTTGATTCTTTTGTCCTCGCCGGACGGGCCTTACTTTTTCATCTTGATATAAAAAAGTAAGCAAAAAAGATCAAGGCTGTCAAAAAAAGGCATCTTCTTCTTCACAATCACCAAGTGCG
>JAAYAG010000133.1 GCA_012719495.1 Bacteroidales bacterium | reverse complement strand
TAAAGGTTGCAATCTCCCAATCGTCTTTATGTCCACCCATTTTTATTTCCCATGAGTTCTTGTTAAAAAAATGATGGACACTATCGGGCATTTCACGTAAAGGACCTGCCCACTTAATGGTATTATATCCTTTACGCAAGATTTCAATTGTATCTCCTCTGTACTTCCATTTCTTTTCAATGATTTCAAAAGAAGATTTTTGATAATCGGCCCCAATTTTATTTTTCCCCGGAAGCAAGTCAACTTCTTCGCCAGGAATATCTGAAATATATTTCTTTGAGACCATAAAACACAGAGTATCACAAGTTTGATTATTAACTTGAATTTGATTTTCAAAATCAGGATTTCTTTCCCAACAACCCGATATCATCAAAATAAAAAAGAAAAGAGAAGCTTTAAAAACCAAAAAGGTCGAAAGCTTCTTTAACGTTTGCTTCTTTTCCATAATTACTTATTATTCTTGTTTTTAACTTTTGATGACTATTTACATCACTGGTTTGGCAATTGAATATTTGTTGAGGAGTAAAATTGTATGATGACACTAATCGATTTAAAATTCCAAGCATAAACCAATCATCAGTTGGTTCCCAACCTTCTGAACTGCCAAAATGAACCATTTTTATTGTTTTCATATTTGTTTGTTGGTATAGTTGTTAAGTAAAGCTATAAAAAAAATTAAATAATCAACGGTTTTATGATCAACAATTTCATTTGTTTACTACTTACATAAATTGAAGCATGCTTGTAATAAAAAGTTCGTTTTGTCAGGTCTCCATCTATTAATTCCAAATAACTGAAAAAAGTTGCCGTCAAATTTCTTCTTTCTGTTCGCTAAAAAAAGATAAACAAAACCCTACTCTGTTTTGAAAACCGGCTCTTTATCTTCACTTTTGCAAAAAAAATAATCAGATGGGAATAATTATCAAAACTCCCGAACAAATAGAAGGGATCAGGCGAAGCAGCCAATTGGCCGGCAACACGTTGAAAATGATTGAAGGGTATATAAAAGACGGTGTCAGTACCGAATACCTCGACAAAATAATTGAAGAATTTATTCGCGACAATGGCGCAATTCCGGCCACGTTGGGTTACAACGGATACACAAAATCAAGCTGCATTTCGCCAAACGAAGTAGTTTGCCATGGGGTTCCATCGCCTGATGTTATTTTAAAACACGGCGACATTTTCAATATCGACGTTACCACCATCTTAAACGGGTACTATGGCGATACCAGCAAAATGTACTCTATTGGCGAAATTTCGGACAAGGCCCAACAACTGATCGATGCCACACGCCACAGCTTAACACTTGGCATACAACAGGTTTTTCCGGGTAATTATTTCGGGAACATCGGGTTTATCATTGCCCGCTACATTCAAATGAAAGGGTATTCAGTAGTTTACGAATATTGTGGTCATGGGGTTGGCATCAATTTTCACGAAGACCCGCAGGTGGAACACTCTGCGCGAAGGAATTCAGGACCCAAAATGCAACCTGGCATGACTTTTACCATTGAACCAATGATTAACGAAGGGAAACCCCGCACAAAAGTTGATAAATTCGATGGATGGACAGCCCGTACTGTTGATGGAAAATTGTCAGCACAATTTGAGCACACCATTCTCGTTACCGAAACCGGATTCGAAGTACTGACCGACGTAGATAATGAATACTAAGCTAATTTACAGCTAATTAAAATTTTAATGCAATTGCTGAAAAAAATATGATCGGCCTCTCATTCCATTAAAAAAATATGTAATTTGAGGCTGATTTTGCAAATGCAACGCATCTCATATTGATTTTTTCACAAGCATGTTTTCGAAGTGCATGTTGTGTTTATGAATCAAACACAGCAAAACACAAACGGGAATAAGCAACTTAAAATGAAGACTAACAATGAAAACGAAACTAAAGACAGACGAAAAAATTATCCTCGAGGTTCAGCTACATTGGTTTACCCTGGTTGTTCCCTTTTTAATTGGCACCGCGTTGGTTGTTGGGGGCATATTTCTCATTCCATTTGGACTAATCCTCTCGGCAGCAGGAGCTTTATTAATTCTATACAAACTTATTGAACGAAAAAATAACCTTTGGACAGTCACAAACTTCCGCATAGTAGACGAAAAAGGGGTACTATCGAACAACAGTAAAGAAAGTCCGCTCGACAAAATAAACAATGTCGCTTACCATCAGTCATTCTGGGGAAAAATATTCAACTATGGCAATGTAGAAATCCAAACAGCAGCCGAGATTGGTGCAACTACCTACAGCATGCTCGAAAACCCTGCGCGGTTAAAAGACACCATCACTCAAATGCAGGAAGAATACAAGCAACTTCAAGCCCGAAAACAAGCCCAAGAGATGGCCAACGCAATGAAAGCAGCCAGTCAACCACCAACAGTCGATATAAAAGAAGAACTTGAAAAGATTTTTGAGCTAAAAATGAAAGGCATCCTCACCGAGGAAGAATACAATGCTCAAAAGACAAAAATATTAAGCAGATAAAATAAGAGGGAAGTACAATTACTTCCCTTTTTTATATGCAGCAAGCGCTTCGTCGAGAAAGCGGACAAAATTATCAGGGTTCAAGTCGCGGGCTTTAGGCTTTACCAAAATTTCTTCGGCATCGTTGAGCACCACATAATACGGTTGGGCATTAACCCCGAAACGGCTAATTTGAAAATCGGCATATTTTTTTCCAATGGTCTTTTTCACTTTTCCATCGTATTTCGATGTAATCCAGTCAGACTCGGGCAAGGTAGTTTTATCGTCAACATAGAGGGCCACAATTACAAAATCGTTCTTCAAGCGCTGCAACACACGCGGGTCGCTCCACACAGCAGCTTCCATTTCGCGGCAATTCACGCATCCATGCCCCGTGAAGTCAATAAATAACGGTTTGCCCTGCGCACGGGCACAAGCCAATCCTTGCTCATAATCGAAATATCCTTTCAAGCCATGGGGCAAATGCAACAAATCGGCATACTTGGGTTCTTCACAATCTTCGTCGTTGGAATTGACAAACGAGGCAGTTGCATTGCTTTGTGTTACCAGCGAAACTTCATCTCGAATGATCTTATGTAAGTCGAAATCGTGGGTCGACATTGGGGGAAGATAGCCTGAAATAGCTTTCAACGGAGCACCAAACATGCCCGGAATAAGGTAAACCACAAACGAGAAAGTTACGATGCTCATCATTAACCGTGGCACCGAAACGTGTTTCACATCGCTGTCGTGGGCAAACTTGATTTTACCCATAAGATAGATTCCCATCAACGTGAAAATTACGATCCAAATAGCAATATAAACTTCACGGTCGAGTAGTCCCCAATGATAGGTTTGGTCGGCCACGCTAAGGAACTTGAGCCCTAACGCCAGTTCGATAAAGCCAAGCACCACTTTCACCGAATTAAGCCAGCCGCCAGACTTCGGGAGATTACTTAGCCATTGCGGGAAAATGGCAAACAAAGTAAACGGCAACGCAAAAGCCAAGGCAAAACCAAACATCCCAATAATTGGCTTAAGTACCTGTCCCCCTGCCGACTCCACCAAAATGGCACCAACAATAGGACCGGTACACGAGAACGATACCAGTACCAATGTTAACGCCATGAAGAACGACCCCGAAATACCTCCGCGATCGGCTCCTTTATCGGCTTTGTTTACCATCCAGCTTGGAAGTACAATTTCAAACATTCCAAAGAAAGAAAAGGCAAACACAATAAAAATGACAAAAAAGATTATATTGGGCAACCAATGGGTGCTGAGCCAGTTCGCTGCATCGGGGCCAAAAAGAACGGCTACCAGTGTGCCAATTATGGTATAGATTGCAATGATAGAAATACCATAAACAATGGCATTAAATCGAGCCTTGGCTTTTGATTTGTTGCTGTGCATGAAAAACGAAACCGTCATCGGAATCATTGGGAACACGCATGGGGTTAAAATGGCTGCCAAGCCGGCGAGGAACGAAAAAAAGAAAAAAAGCATCAGCCCACGGTTCTCGGTGCCCGATGCAGGTTTACCGTTCTCGATTACAGGCAGAACTTCACTTTTGTTGTCTTTTTTTGCTACAAGTTGAAAAGAGAAATCGGCTTCGGTAGGAGGAGTACAAGTCTCGTCGTTACAGCTCATATACTCAATATGCCCGGAAATTGAGACCGGTGCTTCGAACTCAATTTTCTGAATAAAAGTAACCTCATCGCCAAAATATTCAAGCTCCATGTTAAAGGTTTTATCGAATACCTTAATGGGCGGTTTAGAAGGAGCTAAGCTACCAATACGCTTAAATAGTGTAGTGTCGTCATAGCTAACCGACGTAGCAATTGGGCCACCTTCGGGGAGTTTATCGGAATAAAGGTGCCAGCCTTTTTCGATAACAGCTTTAAATTGAAGCTCGGCTTGGGTGTCCGAGAGTTGTTTTTTACTGAAACTCCATTTTACAGGATTGACCACTTGAGCCATACCAATTTGACCAAGCAGTATGAGTGCAGCAATCAGAAGAATTCTTTTTATCATCATGTTACAATTCGTATTAAAGAATAAAACATACCATTAATAAGGCAAAAAGCCAAACAGGCAAATAATTGACTGAATGGAATAAAAAAATAATCGCCGAACTAATTCGGATTAAAGATAACAAAATAAGGGAGTGAGAGTTTTAGAAGCAGTGACTATAGTCACAAAAAAACCCCGCCGAAGCGGGGTTTAACATTCTTTAAAAGATAATTTCTTCGTTGTTGCCGTCGAAAAAGTGTGCTTCGAGCAAAGAAATATTTTCGTCGCTGGCAACTTCAATTTTTTTCAGATATTTCCAACGCCATCTGCGCAGAATCGAAATTAAGCCTTTTTTGAGGAAGGCTTCAACGAAAGGATGAACCTTGATGACCACTCTTTTGTGGTTCAAATCGCTGCAAATGTAATCGATCTTGTTTTCGATTTCGTCGATAAATAGGATCGTTGGAGTAATCTTTCCTGTACCCCGGCAAAGTGGACACACCTCGGAGGTGTCGACATGTTCTTCGGGGCGAACGCGCTGTCTTGTAATCTGCATCAAACAAAACTTACTTAACGGAAGGATGTGATGCTTCGTACGGTCGTCAGCCATGACCTCTTTCATTTTTAAATACACTTTGTGGCGGTTTTCGACTTCATGCATATCGATGAAATCGATGACGATAATTCCGCCCATGTCCCTTAAACGTAACTGCCGTGCAATTTCTTCGCAAGCCGACAGATTAACTTCGAGAGCATTTGTTTCCTGATTATTACCGGCTTTAGCACGGTTTCCGCTATTCACATCAATTACATGGAATGCTTCGGTATGTTCGATAATCAGATAAGCACCATTTCGAAACGTGACTGTTTTGCCGAACATGGATTTGATTTGCTTATCGATTCCGAAATATTCGAACATCGGGAGCCTTTTGTCGTAATGTTTTACGGTTTTCTTTTTCTCGGGTGCAATTCCCGCAATGTAATCGCTTACTTCTTCGAAAACAGAAAAATCGTTAACGTTTATATTTGCAAAATCAGGACTGTATATATCTCTCAGCAAAGCGGTTGAGCGACTGAGCTCTCCCAGCACGAGGCCAGGGGGAGAAACTCTTTTTAATTTGGGAAGGATTGATTCCCACTTGCTGACGAGACGTTGTAACTCCTGATCGAGTTCGGCCACCATTTTTCCTTCAGAGGCCGTTCTGATAATAACTCCGTAATTGTGTGGTTTAATACTTTGAATAAGTTTTTTCAAGCGGTTTCGTTCCTCAACAGTACGAATTTTTTGAGAAACCGAAATCTTATCGCTAAACGGAACCAATACCATATTTCGACCTGCTATTGATAGTTCGGATGTTAAGCGTGGACCTTTCGTTGAGATTGGCTCTTTGGCAACCTGAACAAGAATTATTTGTCCTGGTTTTAAAAGGTTCACTATTTTCCCATTTTTATCAATATCAGGATCAAGGTGAATTTTGTTCATGGCATTCACCTTTCCTTTACGAGATGTAGCATTCTGAACAAACTTGTTCAAAGTAGCGAATTGCGGTCCCATGTCGAGGTAATGTAAGAAAGCATCTTTCTCGAAACCAACATCAACAAAAGCAGCATTCAGGCCGGGCATTATCTTCTTTACTTTTCCGAGGTAAATATCGCCGACTGCGAACTTGGCGCCGCTTTTCTCCCTGGTTAACTCAACCAGATGCTTATCTTCGATCAGTGCAATGACGATCTCAGAGGGACTTACGTCAATAAATAATTCGCTACTCACATTTTTTCAAATAAAGGGAGAATTAATAACTATGTAAAAGAACTCATTTTCATATAAAGGATTAAACCTAAGCTGTAGGTACACCTTAGGTTTAATCGTAAATTTTTTTATAAGCTGGCAACGCCAAAAAAGATTACTTTCTCTTCTTATGACGATTCTTTCTTAATCTCTTTTTACGCTTGTGCGTAGCCATCTTATGTCTTTTCCTTTTTTTTCCGCTAGGCATACTACAAATTATTTTACTTTGTCTTTAACGTGATTCACAAATGTCTTAGCAGGTTTAAATGCCGGGATATTGTGCTCAGGAATAATAATGGTAGTGTTTTTCGAGATGTTACGTGCAGTTTTTTCTGCTCTTTTCTTTACAATGAAACTACCAAAACCTCTGAGGTAAACATTGTTACCATCTACTAATGAATCCTTAACTGATTCCATAAAAGCTTCTACAGTTTTTTGAACTGTAACTTTTTCAATTCCAGTGTTCTTTGAAATTTCGTTAACAATATCTGCTTTTGTCATTGCTTAAAATATTTAATTATCAACTATTTATTTTAGAAGTGGTTGGCAAAGATAATTTTTTCCAAGAATATTAACCAAACAAATCTAATTTTTTTTCGTTTTATCGTTTAACGTTCAATTTTTTATTGAAAAAGCACTACTCTATGGCGCCTGAAATACCTTTTATTTCGCAGATTTGCCAAAACATGCTTTTGGAATACACTAAAATTGATTTCATTGCAAATTTGAAATAAAAAATCCATAAACAAAAATTAAACAAACACTTAAACATTGAAAATTCAAAATATTCACCTCATGCTTATTAGTTACCATGGATATCGATACTAAATTTTACACTTCGACGCTCTTAAACTGGTATCAAACAAACCGGCGCGACCTTCCCTGGAGGTTGTCAAACAATCCGTATGAGATCTGGATTGCAGAAGTAATTTTTCAACAAACTCGAATTAATCAGGGAATTAATTACTACCACCGATTTATAGAACGCTTCCCGAACATAAGCATGCTGGCCAACGCAAGTGAAGACGAAGTGCTGAAACTGTGGCAAGGACTTGGGTACTATTCCCGAGCCCGGAACCTTTGGGTTACAGCAAAGAAAGTTGCATTCGAAATGCAAGGCCAATTCCCGAATACCTTTTCAGAAATAAAAAAACTTAAAGGGATTGGCGACTACACTGCAGCCGCCATTGCCTCTATTGCGTTTAACGAACCTGTTCCGGCTGTCGACGGAAACGTCATCCGGGTGATATCGCGCCTGTTTACCATCGATACCCCGGCTAGCTCTTCAAAAGGGAAAGGAGAAATAACACAAATAGCCCATTCGATGATTCCGGCTGATAATCCCGGCGATTTTAACCAGGCCCTTATGGAGTTTGGTGCATTACAATGTACTCCCCGTTCACCGAATTGTGAAATTTGCCCATTGAAAAACAGCTGTCTGGCCTTCAAGTTATCATCGATAGAAAAATACCCACTAAAAATCATTAAAAAAGCAGTAAGAATCAGGCATTTTAATTATCTGGTCGTAGACGACGGTGAATATTTGTTGTTCAAAAAAAGAACATCGGGCGATATATGGGAAAACCTTTACGATTTCCCGCTTATTGAAACGCCAGACCGATATGAAATAGACAAATTGATGCAAACGCCACAGTGGAAAAAACTTTTCAATACGAGCGATATCTGCCTCGAAAATGTTTCAGAAGAAATAATTCATCAGCTGAGCCACCAAAAAATTATTTTAAGGTTTTACCATATAAAAATTACACAGCCCTTAGAGCAAACATATTACCTCAGCATTGTATACAACCATGTATTGAGCCTCCCTGTACCAATTATCATTGGCAACTATTTAGCTAACAAGTTTGAAATTGGAGCTACTAAAAAAGATAACTGGATTTAAAATTCACTTTTTCGTACAGTTTTTTTAAAATGAACATTTAAATTAATAACTTCGTTCTCGCAGTTTTAAAATATTGTTTAACAATTTAAACCTCGAACTATGTCAGTTAATAAAGTGATTTTAGTTGGGAACGTAGGCAAAGATGCTGAAGTTCGTTATCTCGACAACAATGTGGCAGTTGCATCTTTTTCGCTTGCCACCAGTGAAACCTACACTGCCAAAAGCGGTGAAAAAGTTACCAGTACCGAATGGCACAACATTGTTGCATGGCGTGCCTTGGGTGAATTTGCTGGAAAATACATTTTGAAAGGCCGTCAGATTTACGTTGAAGGGCGAATCAGAACCCGCTCATACGACGATAAAGATGGCGTAAAGAAGTATATTACCGAAATTTATGCCGACACAATCCAGTTGTTGGGCAAGAAAGAATCTGGCGACGGATCTGCTCCATCGCAATCTGACTTTCCTGCATCGGGAAATATACAAACAGCTAACGATTTTGACACGAACGACTCAGTCGACGATTTACCATTCTAATAATTAATTTGTTTGTTTTGGAACCAGAGAGTATAACAAATACCGCATTAGTAAATTTTTATCCGGTAACCACAGAAATATTTTTCGGCCTGCTTGCATTATTTCTGTTATTCGTTTTTTCATCGCTTATTTCAGGGGCCGAAGTAAGTTTTCTATCCCTCTCTCCTTCCGAACGGTCGATGGTAAACAGCTCGAAGAAAAAATCGCACCAACTTATCCGGAACCTGCTAGCAGCTCCGGATAAGTTGCTTACAACATTTTTCATTGTCAACACATTCTCGTGGGTAACAATAATAATTCTTGCAACTTACATTTTTTCTTCGCTTGTTGTTTTTTCCAATCTGACTGTAGCAAACCTTATCATCCAAATCCTAATTATCAGTGGGTTTATATTGCTTTTTGTAGAAATACTGCCAAGAATGGCGGCCAACAATATGCGGGTGAAAATGGCCACTTTCATGGCCCGCCCGGTGTATTTTCTTTCAATTCTATTTTACCCGCTGAGTTATTTTCTTGTTCATGTAACTAGCAACCATAGGAATACGTCACAAGGAAGCAACCTTTCTATCGACGAAATATCCCAGGCGCTGGAACTTACCACATCTGAGGAAAACATGGAAGACAATGGTATCCTTGAGGGAATCGTAAAATTCGGATCGACCAATGTGTATCAGATTATGACTCCTCGCATCGACGTGGTGGCTATTAATATCGAAACCCCTGCAGAAAAAATCATCGAAATAATCAATCATTCCGGATATTCAAGAATTCCGGTTTACGCTGAAACATTCGATAAAGTAGAAGGCATACTATACATTAAAGATCTCCTGCCCTTTATCAACAACATTGAATCGCTAGAATGGCAATCGCTTTTGCGGCAACCATATTACATCCCTGAGAACAAGAAAATAGATGACTTACTGAAAGAATTTCAAAAGAACAAAGTGCACATGGCCATTGTTGTCGATGAATATGGAGGCACCTCGGGAATAGTAACCCTTGAGGATATTCTGGAAGAGATAGTAGGCGACATCTCCGATGAATTCGACGACGATGAAGATGCATTTTTCACCAAAATCAATGAATTTACTTATATTTTCGACGGAAAAACTCAGTTGAACGACTTCTACCGGGTTTGTAACCTCGACGACCATCTATTCGATGAAATAAAAGGTGAAGCCGACTCACTGGCAGGTCTGCTTCTCGAAATAAAAAGCAACTTCCCAAAATTGAACGAAAAAATTTCGTTTGAAAATATCGATTTCTTTATCGAAGCCTTAGATAAACGCCGGATAAAGAAAATTAAAGTGGTATTCAACAATGTTTAAAATACCAATAACAAATCAGGATCAATAATATTATAACATCAACAACTTATTCTATTCAATAATCAACCCATGAGAAACTCAATACCTTTCGTACTTGCAGTTACAATGCTGTTAGCCCTTGCAACTGGCTGCGGAAAAAAATACACTCCAAAACCCAGGGGGCATTTCCGAATCGATTTCCCTGTAAAAGGATATCAACTATTCGATGCTAACTTCCCTTACTCATTTGAGTTTCCGGTTTATGCAAAAATTGAACCCGACACCTTAGATAAAGAGCCATACTGGATTGACATAATCATTCCGGCCAACAAAGCAAAATTTCATTTGTCGTATAAAAAAGTAGAAAACAACTTAGACCAACTCACCGAAGACTCGCGCGAACTGGCTTATAAACACTCTATTAAAGCCTCATCCATCGAAGAGGATATTTACGAAAACCCGGTTCGCAAGGTATATGGAACGGTGTACAGCATTAAAGGCAACGCAGCTTCTCCGATGCAGTTTTACCTTACCGATAGCGTAGAGCACTTTTTGCGTGGTTCGATGTATATTTCAGAAATACCGAATTACGACTCACTTCAGCCTGTAATCAACTTTCTCGAAGCCGATATGATTCGCCTGATAGAAACCCTCAGTTGGAAATAAATGCCCCTTTCTGCAACCATACAAAAAGGCAACAACACACTGGCTTTATGGACTATAACAGAGCCGGTTAGTTTCTTCGAGAATAACGTAAACCTCTCGCCTGACGAGTTGCAGATATACCGTTGTTTTAAAAACGAAAGCCGTAAAAGAGAGTGGCTTGCCGTACGGTGTTTGCTTCAGGAAACTCTGAAAATGAAACCACAAATTGAATATTCTGAAACTGGTAAACCATTTTTAAAAAATCACCCAAGCAAACTAAGCATTAGCCACTCACGGAAAATGGCAGGCATACTTCTATCAAACAACAAATTAACCGGAATTGACATAGAAGAAATTACCCGACCAATTGATAAAGTCGCTTCGCGCTTCCTTTCAGAAAGCGAACGAATGCTGATTGAAAAATCGGGCTTAGAATATGGCAAAATCTTAAGCTGGTGTACCAAAGAAGCAATATTTAAAGCAATGAACCACTGCAATGTCGATTTTTCAACCCAAATAATTATTGAGAAAATAACACCCGACTCCAATATCGAGGCCCGCTTTATTGACCACGGGGTCGACATAAAAATAAAACTGGAATACCTACTAACCGATCAACATGCAGTTGTATGGACTTCCACAAATGATATGTAATAAGTATCACCAACAAATCAATAGGTTTTCTGTTATTTTTGTTTAGATTTAGTAACGACACGTATCTCGGATTGAAATAAACATCGATTAAAATGAAAAAAACGAGTCCGCACATAGTGGTAATATTTGGGGCATCGGGCGATTTAACCAAGCGCAAGCTCATTCCTGCATTGTTCAACCTCCATCAGCAAAATTTGTTAGGGCACCCTTTTGCCATTCTTGGTGTAAGCCGCACCGAAATGACAGATACCATGTTTAGGGAGAAAATGATGGAATTTCTTCCCGATAATGAAACGAGTGCCGACTTTATAGGCCATTTGTATTATGAATCGCTGCAAACATCAGATGAAGCCGATTATCCAAGACTAAAAGAACGGATCGATGATTTGCGCCGCGAAATAAATGCCCCGGCGAATATATTGTTTTACCTCTCTACCCCACCCAACCTTTATCCATTGATTCCCAAACACCTGGCTAATGTTGGACTAAACAACGAAAGCGATGGCTTCAAACGGCTCATCATTGAAAAACCATTTGGGAGTAATTTAGAAAGTGCCCGCCACCTCAATCGCGATCTGCTCCAATATTTTGAAGAAGACCAACTGTACCGCATTGACCATTACCTCGGAAAAGAAACCGTGCAAAACCTGTTGGTACTGAGATTTTCAAATAGCTTATGGGAACCATTATGGAACCATAAATATATTGACCACGTACAAATTACCTCATCGGAATCGCTTGGAGTAGAGAAACGTGGCGGCTATTACGATCACTCAGGTGCGCTTCGCGACATGGTACAAAACCACCTGCTGCAAATGCTGGCCATGGTTGCCATGGAACCACCAACCGTGATTAATGCCGATGCAATACGCAACGAAATGCTTAAGGTTTTCCAATCGATAAGACCATTAAAAAAAGAAAACCTTCAAGAAGATGTTGTCCGGGGGCAATACACATCGTCACACATTAAAGGAGAAGCAGTTGCAGGGTATCGCGAAGAAGAAGGGGTTGACCCTGAGAGTCGTACCGAAACCTTTGTGGCCATGCGACTTAATATTGACAACTGGCGCTGGGGCGGAATTCCTTTTTATATTCGAACAGGAAAAAAGCTTCCTACAAGGGTAACAGAAATAGTGATTAATTTTAAGCCTACACCGCACCATCTTTTCGACGCGGCCCTTAATGGCACTACTGCCCCAAATCAACTAATTATCAGAATACAACCTGACGAAGGAATCCTGATGAAAATGGGACTAAAAGTACCAGGAGCCGGGTTTATGGTACAAACAGTTAACATGGGATTTCATTATTCTGACCTATCGGATGCATATGTACCAACAGCTTACGAGCGTTTGCTGCTCGACTGCATACACGGCGATGCCACACTTTACTCGCGAGGCGACAATGTTGAAAAAGCATGGGAAATTGTGCAACCAATTATCGATGAGTGGGATACTAACCCCGACTTCCCATTACACGGCTATCCGGCAGGAACTTGGGGACCACTGGCTACCGACGAACTTATGGCAGCACACCCGAGCGGTTGGCGATACCCTTGTAAAAACCTTAACAACGACGGAGAATACTGCGAACTTTAGCAAAACAACTTTTTCTCAAAATAAACCAGCTTAAACAAATATCATTGCTATTTTCGTAGCAGTTTTATTTACAATTATTAATCACACTTAGAATCTGGTAATTTGAAATGAGAAAATGGCGTATTGAAGACTCTGCAGAACTTTATAACATTAACGGCTGGGGAGTTGACTATTTTTCAATTAACGAAGACGGGCACATTATTGTTACCCCAAAAAAAGAGTGCGCATCGGTCGATTTAAAAGAAATCATCGATGAACTTTCACTCCGTGATGTAACAACCCCTATTTTAATTAGATTCCCTGACATTATCGATAACCAAATCGACACTATTTCGCAATGTTTCAACCGTGCGGCAATAGAATATGGTTACAAAGCTCAGAATCACATTATTTATCCGATTAAAGTGAATCAGATGCGCCCCGTGGTCGAAGAAATTGTAAGCCACGGAAAAAAATACAATATTGGACTAGAGGCCGGTTCGAAGCCCGAACTCCATGCCATTATTGCCATAAATACCGACCCAGAATCGTTAATCATTTGCAACGGCTACAAAGACGAAGATTACATTGAACTAGCCCTGTTAGCTCAAAAAATGGGAAAACGTATTTTCATCGTAGTTGAAAAACTTAATGAACTAAAACTCGTTGCGTCAATTAGCAAACAACTGAAAATAAAGCCCAATATTGGCATTCGGATCAAACTAGCCAGTTCTGGCGCAGGAAAATGGGAAAGCTCGGGCGGCGATGTCAGTAAATTTGGACTTTCGTCGAGTGAACTTCTCGAAGCTTGTGACTTTATCCAGAAAAACAAACTTGAAGACTGCTTCAAATTCATTCATTTTCACATAGGTAGTCAGATTACAAAAATACGGAGGATAAAAAACGCCCTTCGCGAAGCTTCGCAATTCTATGCTGAATTATGCAAATTGGGCTTCCCTATCGAATTTGTCGATATAGGCGGTGGCCTCGGTGTCGATTACGACGGCACCCGCTCGTCGAACAGCGAAAGCAGTGTAAACTATTCGGTACAAGAATATGTAAACGACTCTGTGAGTACGTTTGTGGACGTCAGCGACAAAAACGGATTGCATCACCCAAACATCATCACCGAATCGGGACGATCGCTAACTGCCCACCATTCGGTATTGGTATTCGAAGTGCTTGAAACTGCAACACTACCCGAATGGGACGATGAAAAAGACACTGTTCACCCCGATGACCATGAACTGGTACAAGAGATGTATAAAATTTGGGACAACTTAAACCAAACCGGGATGCTCGAAAGTTGGCACGATGCACAGCAAATACGCGAAGAATCGCTTGACCGTTTTGCCCTGAACCTCCTTGACCTGAAAACCCGCGCCCTTATTGAGCGGCTATTCTGGAGCATTGCCCGTGAAGTTTTCGATATGGCTACAGAAATAAAGCATATTCCTTTTGAATTGAAACAGCTGCCAAAAATGCTGGCCGACAAGTATTTCTGCAACTTCTCGTTGTTCCAGTCGTTGCCCGACTCGTGGGCTATCGATCAAATTTTCCCGATTATGCCTATTCACAGACTTGAAGAGAAACCAATCAAGAATGCTACGATACAAGACATTACCTGCGACTCGGACGGGAAAATCGATAATTTCATTTCAACCAAAAACGTGTCGTACTATTTGCCCTTGCATAAATTAAAATCAACCGAGCCCTATTATATTGGGGTCTTTCTTGTAGGTGCTTATCAGGAAATCCTTGGTGATTTGCATAACTTATTCGGCGACACCAATGCAGTGCATGTTTCAGTGAATGAGAAAGGGTACCACATCGACCAGATAATTGACGGAGAAACAGTTGCCGAAGTACTCGACTATGTACAATACAGTGCTAAAAAATTAGTCCGCACAGTAGAGACATGGGTAACAGCCTCGGTGAAGCAAGGAAAAATTACAGCTTCGGAAGGGAAGGAATTCCTTTCAAATTATCGCTCAGGCTTGTACGGATACACCTATCTGGAGTAAAATCGAATACTATTTAAAATAATGAAGCGGGGATTACAAACATCTCCGCTTCTTTTTTTGATTTCTATGATTGACGAATGTACTTGTAAAGCAACCGGTATAGTTCAACAAGCTCTTCTTCCGAAAAATTCAGTTCACCGGCTAACTGGGCTGGAATAGAACACGCTTCGTCCCGTAACTTTTCACCCGCTTCAGTTAATCCGATCATCACTACCCGTTCATCTTCGGAGGAACGAGTTCGTTTTATGTACCCAATTTTTTCCAACCGCTTTAGCAGCGGAGTGATTGTACTGGTATCGAGATACAGTTGTTTGGTGATTTGGCTAACGGTCAGCGTTCGGTGCTCCCACATCAGCAACAAAACAAGGTATTGCGGATAGGTTATCCCCAAACGGTTCAGCAAAGGGGTATAACTTCGCACCACCAACCTTGATGCCGTATACAGCGGAAAACAAAGTTGGTTTTCGAGCTTTAGTTGTTCAAAATTTTCCATTTACATAAGTTTCAGAATGTCAGCTTCAATTTTTTCAGGAACCGTTGTGGGTGAATAACGCTTCACTGGTTTCCCGTTTTTATCGATCAGAAATTTGGTGAAATTCCATTTGATTTTTCCACCCAAAAAACCAGGCAACTCAGCCTTTAAGTATTGGTACAACGGGTGGGTATTTTTTCCATTGACATCGATTTTTTCAAAAAGCGGAAATGTTACCCCATGGTTGATCCGGCAAGCTTCAACCACCGTTTCGTTTGTTTCCGGTTCCTGGTTCAAAAACTGATCACAGGGAAAACCCAGCACAACCACTCCCCGATCCTTATATTTCTGATGAAGCTGTTCAAGCCCATCGAATTGTGGAGCCAAACCACATTTGGTTGCAGTGTTTACAACCAGAACAACTTTGCCCTGATAATGACTCATTTCAACTTTCTCCCCTTTGGGTGTGTGAATGCAAAAATCGTAAAAAGTTTGTGTTTTCATGTCTATTCATTATTTTAAATCGTTTACAATTATATCGCATGCGATACAAATGTAGAAAATTATTTTTACAAACAATAGGAAAGTTGAAATACTACAATAATTTTCAGATTTTATACCAGCGCCTCAAGGTACATGGTGAGCGGATAGAGCTTTTCGTCGTACCACAACGAAGCAAAATAAAGCCCTATGGGCGAAGCTTTTAACCCTTTTGTGCAATATTGCTGGTCGAGCCAAGCCAATCCCTTATCAACAGTTGAATTAAACGACACACCATTGAGGGCTGTTACCGCCAACGAAGTTTCTTCGATTGTTCCTTCGATGTTGACATCGCCGCCCCAGCTGCCATCGCTATTCTGAACCGCGGCAAGATAGCGCTGAGCCTTAGCAATCATTGTTCCCAACTGAGCAGCCAACGATTCGTTCCATTTCAACGATTTAATGGCATCGGTCAGATATGCACAAACGCGTGCAGTACCGTATACCGGGTTGTGGTGAGCAGGATGATTCTCGTTACCAAACCACAGCGGGATCCATGATCCGTTTTCTTGCTGGTGTTTCTTCAAAAAGAGAAGACTCCGCTTAACAGCTTTCCTGTATTTTGAAAGTTTCACATCCGAAACAATGCCTTGCAATCGCTCTATCGATTTCGTTAACGCCAATAACGCATGACCGGTAATATCGGCACTGCTTTGATCGAACGGCAACTTGCCCCAACCCCGCGAAAAGGTAGGAAAACCGCCATCGCTGTTCTGAAGTTTCAACAACCAGTCGCAACCTTCTTCAATCGCTTTGTTTACTTCACCATTAGAAGCATCGGCCAAAAAAATCAGCGAAAGAATTACCCCCGAAGTATCGTCGCCATCGGGCACCGAACCGGAGAAGTGTGTCCATCCCCAACCTCCCGGAGAAGTTCCGTTGAAAGGATGCACCGATTTGTTTTGAATGGAAAGCAAATGGTGAACAACCCGGTTGCGTTCTTCAAGCGAGAATTCATCATTAATTCCGCTTTTCAAGGCTTTAACCGACAACGTGGTTACCCATGTAGAAAGATCGATATCGATGGGCCAGCTGCCATCGGCGCGTTGTGTGCGTTTAAGAAAACCGATCCCTTTTTCAACGATTCTATTCTCTTTAAACCCAGCTTTAATCAGGCTGATGGCAACAAAAGCTGTTAGCGGAATGGCTTCCAAAAAACCGCCGCTCTCGGGCAAAAGCCCTTCGAGTTTTCGCAAAGCAGGAATAACGGAACGTTGCCTGATCTTTCGCAACAACACCCCTTGCTTTTTCTCTTTAAACACGGCAATTCCCACTGCAATCAAAGCCGGAATGGCATAGCTGACCACATTCAGATTCAGAAAACGATAGAACGAACGCGGCAACAACGCCAGCTCGAACGGCAACTGTGGCACCGACTTAAAGGCATTGTTCTCTGGGATTCCGCACAAAGCGCACATCGCCAGAATGGGAACCGAAAAGGTGTAATCGGTTTTATAGAAATCGAGAACACTCCGGGCCATCTGTGTCGAAGTGGTATCGATGTTGTGCAGTTTTAGGTACGAAACAAGCTTCGCGTAAACCTCAGCAGAGTAGGCCGACACGTCCCTGTTTACATGAAGCGCTGCCAGACAAAGCAAACTTGTGCTAATGTTACTCTTACTCTCGTGCGTATCGCCATAGCCGCCATCGTCGTTGGCATTCTGCACCAGCCATGTAACTCCCTTTTCAATCTCCCGGGCTAATCCTTCAGAATCATAAAAATGAAAAGCAGCCACCGCAACAGCCACACCCAGGGCACTCGACGAGAGTTGTCCGTCCCAGTAGCCATCGATATTCATCTCAGATTTCAGAATCCGGATTAGTTCCTGTCTTCTATGTTGGAAAGAGTCGTTTGTCATGAGAAAAATCTACAGAAGTTCCACGTTAAAAATAAGACTTTATTTACGAAACCGATGTCAGAGCCAGCATCCCATAAAAGGTATATTCCAGATCACGGAAAGAATCGACATCGCCTGAGAGAAAAGCACCTTCAGCATACAGCGACTCAACAAACCGGATCGATACCGGGGCATACAGCCGCCTGTCGATGTTACAACGCTTCATGGCATACAAGGCCACGGCTGTCGACAACAAATCGGAATTAGCCATGTGGGTATATATCCTGAAGCCACCCGTTCCTCCGAAATAGGACGGCAACAGCTTTTGTTCCTCATGAAAAGGAAGCCCAAGTTCCTTTTTCAAAACCATCAGCGCGGCAATCTGCGAGCAGGGCATCGCTTCATTCTCTTTTACTTTTTTCAGAATACGGCGCGAAAAATTGACCATAAATGTTGGCCGTCCAAGCAGTGTTTCAACAGTCAATAAAGTTAGGAAACCCGCATAACTCATCTGGTCGTGGCCCTTATTCGCCTTAAATTGTCTCAGAAATTTCAACGCCTTGCCCCAATGCCGCCCTCGTTTTTCCGACAACAAAGCATCCATAACTGTCAATGCACAAGTGTCGGCAAGAGAATTACAAGAACGAGTACTGGTTTGCGACACATATTTTTTCAACTGCGACAACTCGTCTGAAAGCCCAAGGCTTAATGCAATCAAGAATCCAAAGAATGAGTAATACGGATCGGAACTTCCATCGCGGTTTTGAAAACCTCCATCAGGGTTCTGGCATTCAGAAACAAAATGGATAAGTTCGACTTTTGATTCAGGGGCAAGTATTGCGTCGATGCATGAAAGCTGGTCAATTATTTGGGAAACCACCGTCTTCATCCCCTACTTTTTGAAGAAATTCCCCATAACAATGTGAAGCCCCAACCGAAGTTTCAAACACGAAATAGCGTCAATGCATTGGTATGTCTTCTGAATGTACCCGTCGAGATAGACGTCCGCCTCCTTTTCAATATCGAAGTGAATCATCTGTTCGGCCAAATTATCGGCAGAGAAATCGGGAGCATGTTCCTTTAACAAACTCAACAGAAACGGGAAATCGGTGGGGCAAAGCGTTCCATCTTTTTGTTGCTGATACTCCTGTAAGTCGTCGCGAACCTGATAGGCAATTCCGAAAGAATCGGCAAAAGCAGCTATGCGGTCCAGCTCGCCGGAAGTAGCGCCACCGGCAATAGCGCCCGGCAACAACGATGCCCGAATGGCAGAACCTGTTTTTAACCGAAAAACACTCAACTGCTCTTCAACAGAAAGAATTGCCCCATCGCGCGACTGGAGCAAATCGCTTCCCTGTCCCAGCGACGTATCGACATGGGCACTGGCCACTGTTTGAAATATTTGAGACAACTGCCTGGGTTCGACTGGTATTGAAGACAGAAACTGATACCCTTTCCCCACCAGCAAATCGCCCACATTAATAGCAACAGCCACCCCTTCCCGTTTATGAAGGGTCTTTTTCTGATAGCGAAAATCGTCACTATCCTCGATATCATCATGTGCCAACGATGCTTTGTGAAAACATTCGATGGCCTGAGCCAGTGCTTCGGCAACCGCCTCATCGGCATCAGTTTTATACGAATAGTACGCCAGTAGAGCAAGCAACGGCCGAATACGTTGGCCACCTTCCAGCATTGCACCAACAGCCAGCTGGGATGTCGTATCATTTTTTTCAAAGAAATGGGAAATTCTCTCTCTGGTGAATATCCTTTCAATCCGATCTTTTAGCCCGGCCAGCGATACCGGCTGAAGAGCACTACCACAATGATGGCTGCTGATCTCCTGCTTCAGCCATTTCAAATCGACCTGCGTATCGGCACAACCATTGAAAAGCAGCGGAATGCCCATCACCGGAATGCCCGATACCGAAACCGGGTTAAACGATTTTTCGAGCGTTTCCATACAACTCACGCCAATCACGGCATCAACCGCGCCTTCTTCGACCAGCGAAACAGCCATGGTGGTTCCCTCGGCCACCAAAGTTGTGTAGCCCATTGAGCCTGCCATTTCAAGCAACCCATCGACATGGCACTGCCCGCAACCAGCACACAGCAAACCAAATTCATCGAAAGAACCCGGGCAATTGCTGCTGCTCCTCAGGCATTGCGGCAAAAGCAACAACCGGCGATCGAAAGGTACAGCCTCGACAACAGAGCGCCATATCTCGTTTCCGCAGTTTACCATGGCAAAGGCCAGATAATCGGCTTCCAGGTTAAGATCGGCAATAACCTCACGAGCCAACGCTTCTATAAGCTCAAGCGTTGCAGGTGGCTGAATTTTATGCCGAAAAACCACCTCGCGCGACTTCATCCTTATCTTCATCCGCAACTCCTGATCGGCAGGAACGGACAAACGGCTTTTTGTTATCTGATTATCCATAGGCACCCAATCCGAAGAAAGCTCTCCTTTTTGCGAATCTGTATATCCATTGTTTTTCAGGAATCACCGGACACGAGCCATGACTGGTCACCTCGGGCATAGCCAGTAGTCTTGTGCGTTCATTTTCGCGCCCCGAAGTATCTTTTGCCGAATGCGCATCGATAAATCCGACCAACGATTGTGGGTTATCCATCACCGGGCACCCCTTCGAAAGCGTCGGAAAAACAGTCCGTACATCGTTCAAAAAAGAGGATTCGCGGTAAATCGCATCGAGCTTTCCATCGTGAACCGAATCGGTAGCAAACTGAACAACCGGACAAGGTTCGATATAACCCGAGGCATTGATATGATGGCTCAACCCTTTGGCAGCCGGACAAAATGGCTTCCCATCGGCATCCCAATAGGTATCGATAACGACAATTGACCGGTAGTGTGAACGGGCTGCAATCAGATGCTTGCGTAAACGAAGAATATCGCTGGCATCGAGCGCCAGTTCGACCGAGGCATTTTCGCCTACAGGTCGATAGATGTAATACCAGAGATAGGCCACTTTTTTGTCGATCAACGATTGAATGAATGCGTCGGAAGTGGCCATGTCGATGTTCGATTTGCAAACACTAATCGCCACTCCGGTCAGTAGCCCTGCATCAACAGCATTACCGATGGCTTGCTGTGTGCGCTGAAAAACAGCGGTTCCTCCCCGACGAATGTCAGCCACATTTTCATCGCCCTCGAAACTAATTAACGGCGTAACATTGGCACACTGCCGTAGCTCCTCGGCCACAGACGGGCTAAGAAGCGTTCCGTTGGTAAACAGCTGGAAATAACAATCGGAATGCTTGCGGAATATCTCCATCAGCGATTTGTACAGCAAGGGTTCACCACCCAATATTCCGAAGAAATAAGATCCTTTCTGTTTGGTTTCGATGATAATGCGGTCAACCTCCTCGGCCGATAACTGGTTGTTCTGCTTTTTACCCGTCACCCAGCACCCCAGACAATGCAAGTTGCAATGATCGGTTACCGAAATAAAATGAAAAGCGGGAAAAAAGTCGCCTTTCTTCATTCGGCGCTGGTATCGGGCAAAACCCGCAACGCCCTTCATTCCCATGTTGACAATGAACCGGCGCAAACAACGACGGTCGGTATTTCGAATTACATGAATCATTCTTTTGTCTTTTTCATTTCGTCGAGAGCTTTACGCCGCTCTGCTTCGGCTTGTTGCAAGAACCCGCTGTTTAACACCGTGCGGTGAAGCTGATTTCGTTGAGACAACCGGGCGGCAAGGTTACCCTCATTCATCGTTACCGGCTGGACGGTATTGCCGGGTTCAGCACCCGCCAATACGCCGCCTTCGGCCAGCTTTGGAAACATGATGGCTGATGATGGACAAGTGCGGGCACAGGCCGGACAAAGGTTTTTGCACGATAACGGGTTCACCACTTTCAACTTCTTTTCGGAATAAGAATATACCCCAAAAAGACAAAAGCGGGCGCACTTTCCGCAGTGGGTGCATTGCAACAGATCGATCACCGGAAACCAGGAAGGTACAGCTAACAAACTTTTAACTTCATTAAAACGTGCCTTTCCCTGAGAGATTCCACGATCGGAAAGCTTTTGCGCGAATTGTGTTTCGCGGCTAACTTCATGATGATTTATAACATCATAATTGCTCAAGGTTATTTCATTTTGCAGAAGCATATTCCTGACAACCCGCGGATAGCAGGCCATAATAATTTTATCTGTGTACGATTCTTCGATCTCTTTAAAAAAAGATCGCTCGTTCACGGCCAGGGCACAAAGATCATCGAGCACAAAAACATCGGCATCAAACCCGGACAACAGTTGCCGTGTCGACTCTTTGTGAAACTGATTTTCAGACACATCCCGGCATTGGCAAAGAAGCATTGCTGTTTTATTCATGGCTAACTAACAAAACTATACGACGAACATAACCTAAAAAAAGGAAAGAGAAAAGAGGAAATATGAGAATAACATAACATTAACACCCAAAAAAATTACCCTTGCAACTTTGATACTTCTTGCTGCAATTTAGCCACCAGCGAACCCAGCTTCTGCACATTCATAGCATCGGGCTCTGGGAGTTCAAAGGTTAGAAAACCGATCGCTTTCCAAATTTCAAACAGAGATGACATCGCCACTGAATAAGG
This sequence comes from Bacteroidales bacterium, assembly GCA_012719495.1. GTDB lineage: Bacteria > Bacteroidota > Bacteroidia > Bacteroidales > Prolixibacteraceae > CAYMTR01. The sequence goes on along the minus strand of JAAYAG010000133.1, from coordinate 31,570 downwards.
TTCGTATTCGGGATTGTCGGATTTTAGCAACAACTGATTTTCAGCCTGAGGATAAACGCGCTTGTATACAATTCCTTCGTCGGCGGTTATCAGAACATACGGTTTACCTTCGCGAATGCCCGAAACACTTTCGACATAATCGCAAAAAATGTACGAACCGGAAGGTACAGGCAACATGCTGTCGCCCTTTATTTGAAAGACCCGATACGTTTTGCCTTTGTTCAGCTCAGAAACCGGCATCGAAAAGTTCGGAAGCTGTTCCATGTATCCCTGATCGGCACGACCGGTCAGATAACCGGCAGATGCTTTTATGGGAACAATGGCAATACGCTCATCATTATCGGGAGTAACTACAATGCTCAGCAACTTTAAATCGGGTTGTGAAGCTATTGGCTGTTGGCTGATGGCTGTTGGCTCTTCCGATGAAAGATCAACTGCTAAAAGAGTATCCACACTTACTTCGAACAGATCAGCCATCTGCTTGATTACCGAAAGTTTGGGCACACCCCTGCCCTCTTCGTACGAACCAATCAGCGACCGTTTAATATCCAGCTTATCGGCCAGATCGCCCTGCGTCATCTTCTTTTGCTTCCGCAGGTAACGCATATTTTCTTTCAGGTAGATCATATCTTTAGTATTCAGGAAAAAACCGTTAACAAATAGTCATCAAAAAATTAATGTTTAAAACTTTCTTATCTGCTAATGATAATTTACTAATTTTATTAGTATTTTTGTTGTAAAGTTACTCTTTTTTCATTAGCCATGAACGATATTGTCCAGAAAAAACTAAATATATTAGCCGACGCGGCAAAATATGATGTCTCTTGTGCCTCTAGCGGAAACAATCGGGCCAATACACAGGGAGGCGTTGGCAACGCTGTAAACTGCGGAATCTGCCATAGCTTTACTGAAGACGGGCGCTGCATAAGCCTTCTGAAAGTGCTTATGACTAACAATTGCATATACGACTGCGCCTATTGCATCAATCGCCGCACCAACGACCGCCCGCGAGCCACACTCACTGTTGAAGAACTGGTTGATTTAACTATCGGTTTTTATCGCCGGAATTACATCGAAGGGCTGTTCCTTAGCTCAGGGGTGATTAAAAGCCCCGACTACACCATGGAACGAATGATGCTGGTTGCCAAAAAGCTCCGAATTGAAGAGCGTTACAACGGCTACATTCACATGAAAGCCATTCCGGGAGCCAGTTCCGACTTGATTCATCAGGCTGGGATTTGGGTCGACAGGCTTAGTGTGAACATCGAAATCCCTTCAAACCCGGAACTCAAACGGTTAGCACCCGAAAAAAACTATGTCGACATTTATCGGCCCATGAATTTTATTAAAGAGAACATTATTGCCCAAAAGGAAGAACGAAAGCACCTTCGCCATGCCCCAACGTTTGCCCCTGCCGGACAAAGCACTCAACTTATTGTAGGCGCTACTCCCGAAAGCGACCGGCAAATCTTGTCGCTGGCATCGGACCTTTATCAAGGACAACGGTTAAAGCGGGTGTACTATTCCGGTTACCTGCCTGTGAACGAATACGACCAGCGGCTACCAGCCATCAAAACGCCGCCACTGGTGCGTGAAAACCGTCTTTACCAAAGCGACTGGCTCATGCGTTTTTACAAGTTCAAAGCCAACGAAATTGTGAGTGACGAGCATCCGTTCCTCGACCTTGAAATTGACCCAAAATTGGCGTGGGCGTTGCGAAACCTGCATCAATTTCCCATCAACGTGAACAAGGCGCCTTACGAGATGATATTGCGGGTACCGGGCATAGGAGTACAATCGGCACAGCGGATTATTGAAGCCCGAAAGTTCCGAACGCTCAACACCCAACACCTGACCAAAATCGGGGTGGTGATGAAGCGGGCCAAATACTTCATCGTGAACAATGAGCTACCAGCATCGGTGTTCGATCTTCCGAGTGAAACCCTGCGAAAGCAGATTATTCTTGGAGACAAACCAAAACCCAAATCGCAACCCGACACACAGTTGAAATTATTTTCGTTTGGCGATAATGTGAAACCGCTACGCTTAACCACCAATTTAGCAATGCTCGATTAATAAAAGATATCATAATTCATAAATCATGTTGCTTGTTTACGACGGAACATTTGAAGGTTACTTGTCGGTAGTGTTTGAAGTATACAAAAGGAAGCTTGAGCCCACCGAAATCACAGCAAAAGAGCATTTTCAGCATACCATGTTTACTTCAAAGGAAGAAATAACAACCGATTTTGACCATGCCGAACGGGTATGGAAAGGATTACAGCAAAAACTTAAGCCCGAACTTAATCAAATACCTTATTCGGCGTGGCTCTCGGGAGAAAAAGGAATCGAGATGGCTCTTTTGGAATATATCAGACAGGCATTTATACTTCCCCTTTCGGTTGAAGGGAATTTTGGCGATGCGAATATTCTAACGGTCAGGAAGGCTGCCCGGCGAGTAATGCGAGAGGCTATGCGTGTGCTACAATTCGTCAGGTTTCAATGCACCCTCGATGGAATTTATTTCTCAGCCATTAGTCCGGAGTATGATGTCCTTCCTTTAACAATCAAACAATTACAAAATCGATTTGCAGACCAGAATTGGGTAGTTTACGATCTAAAACGCGATTATGGTTTTTACTACAACAAGAAAACATCCGAAGAAATAACCCTTGCCGACAAAACCTTCAGCAGGTCAACAGGTGCAATGCCGGCCAATCTTCTACAGGAAGAGGAGGGTTTTTACCAGCAAGCATGGATTGGATATTGCAAAAGCACCACCATTCGTGAACGGCTGAACCCAAAATTGCAGCGTCAGCATATGCCCAAGAGATTTTGGAAATACCTTACCGAAAAAAAGCGCTAGACAAGACGAACGATAGAAATTATGCTCGTATCAAATACAGGTTTAATTTTGGGGTTGACAAGCACTCTTTTCGCTCGAACCATTTTTATACCTCACCCAATTTTATACATTTGGAAAGAATAATAATTACAGAAGATGGGGAGATTTTTTTTAAGTATACTGATTATTGCTTTAACGCTCGGGCTACAAGCCCAAACAAACCAACTGAAAAGTGCTAAAACCCCCAAGTTGGTGGTTGGCATAACCATAGACCATTTAAGGTCAGACTATGTGACCCGATATTGGGATACCTTTCAGGAAGGCGGTTTTAAACGGCTGTTCGAAAACGGCGCGTACTCTCTCAATGCAAGACTCGACATTCATAACATACGCACATCGACAGTAATACCCACAATATATACCGGCTCTTACCCTGCCGAACATGGCATAGTAGGCGACAAATGGTATAAACATCTTACAAAGAAAGAAATTGATGCAATAAACGACGATTTTTACCTCACGCTGGGAAGCGATTCAAAAAACGGGAATATGTCGGCCAATATGCTAAAAATGTACACATTGGGAGATGCCATGAAAGAAATCTCCAATTTCAGGTCGAAAGTGTACTCGGTTGCGTTAAACCCTGTTGCAGCCGTACTTAGTGCCGGTCATGCCGCCGACGGAGCCTTTTGGCTCGATCCTCTAAACGGGAAAATGATCTCTTCGTCGTATTACATGGAGAATTTTCCCGATTGGGTAATGAATTTCAACGAAAGACATTTAGCTGATTATTACCTTGAACAGAAATGGGAACCGCTGCTCCCTCCAAGCAGCTACAAAACAGACTTTGAAGATGCCTACATTCTTGAAAAGGGATTTTGGAAAAAATGGAATACTTTTCCTTACGACCTAAGCAAACTTACCGAAATGGTAAAATCTAAATATCAACTACTTGCTGCCACCCCTTATGGAAATAAATTTGTCAAAGAATTTGCTTTCTATTTAATTGACCAGCAAGTGTTGGGCAACGATGCTGATATAGATTTGCTGAATTTAACTTTTACCTCAATGGATTTTGCCAACAAATGGTTTACCCCGTCTTCGGTCGAAACACACGATATGTATTTGCGCCTTGACCAGGACATAACATCGCTGTTAAATTATCTCGACCGGAAAATTGGCAAAGAGAATTATATGGTATTCCTGACTGCGGCTTCTACCGGAGGTTATCCACCCGATGTTCTTAAAGAGGAAATGAACCTTCCATGCAGCGATTTTTCCCCACACAGTGCCATGGCCCTGCTTCGGGCATACCTAAATGCGGTATATGGAGTTGGCGAATGGATTTTGATGTATAACGAAGAACAAGTGTTCCTCAACCACGAGCTCATTGAAGAAAAGGAAATTAAGCTCGATGACATGCAACAGAAAACAGCCCTGTTCCTCAACCAGTTTGAAGGCATTAAGGCCGCAGTTCCTGCTTCGCTCATTGAATTGTCAAACTTCGATAACCGCCGTTTTCAGATAATTGAAAACAGCTACTGCATCCAACGCTCGGGCGATGTAATGCTCATTCTTGAGGAAGGATGGTACCCGGTGCCCCGTTACAACGAAGTGGAATATTCGGCTGAAAATCGCTTCCCAGTTGTATTTTATGGAGCAAACATTAAACCTGGAATCCTCGACACTCCTATTGAAGCAATCGACATTTTGCCAACACTTTGCAATTATTTGAACATACTTCCGCCCGACGGTGCCAAAGGCAAGGTAGTAAAAAGTGTGTTCTGGTATAATTAAAATTTCAAACCATGCAGGTTCGTACAATCAACTCAATACTGGAAAAAAAAAGGGGCTTTCAGCCCCTTTGCTATTTTATTCATGATTACATCAAGCATTTTCAACCCATTGTCCAACCTCATCTTGAGATGGGTTTGCCAAGCCAAGTTTGTTTTTCTTATTGAACCCACAAATCTCTTGATGAAGTTTAGCTGGTTTTTCAACCGACTTCAACTTTGCAAGGGTCTTGTATCCTAACTTGAAAAGTGGTTCTACCCACTCTTCTGGGATACCGGCTGCCACAAAATCATCTTTCGAATCGGTTTTAACAATTTTTTCAGGTTTCATTTGTGGGAAAAACAGCACATCCTGTATCGAAGGCTGATTCGTCATAAACATTACCAAACGGTCGATTCCAATTCCCATTCCCGAAGTTGGGGGCATTCCGTATTCAAGGGCACGGACAAAATCCATGTCGATAAACATTGCTTCGTCGTCGCCTTTTTCAGAAAGTCGCAACTGTTCTTCAAACCTTTCAAGCTGATCAATCGGATCGTTAAGCTCAGAATATGCATTACAAAGTTCTTTCCCATTAACCATTAGCTCGAAGCGCTCGGTGAGGTCGGGATTATCGCGGTGTTTCTTGCACAATGGCGACATTTCTTTTGGGTAATCGGTTATGAATGTGGGTTGTATATAATTTGACTCACATTTTTCACCAAAGATTTCATCAATAAGCTTTCCTTTTCCCATTGTGTTATCCACCTCAATATCAAGCTTTTTACAAACTTCACGCAACTGTTCCTCGTCCATCCCGGAAACATCGAACCCGGTATGTTCTTTTATCGAGTCGAGAATTGAAATGCGTTTGAAAGGACGTTTAAAATCAATACTATTTTCGCCAACCTGAACCGTTGTTGTTCCATGAAGGGCTAGGGCTACCCGCTCAATCATCTCTTCGGTAAAGTCCATCATCCAATGGTAATCTTTGTAGGCAATATAAATTTCCATAACCGTAAATTCGGGGTTATGGGTACGGTCCATCCCTTCGTTCCTGAAATCTTTTGCAAATTCATAGACCCCCTCGAACCCTCCTACAATGAGACGTTTAAGATACAACTCGTTCGCAATTCTCATGTAAAGGGGAATATCGAGCGCGTTGTGGTGGGTTATGAATGGCCGCGCAGCTGCACCTCCTGGGATGGGCTGCAAAATTGGGGTTTCGACTTCGAGATAACCCCGCTCGTTGAACATCTGGCGCATGGTATTAATCACCTTTGTCCGGTTCTTGAAGGTTTCGCGTACGAGCGGATTCACAATCAAGTCGACATAGCGCTGGCGGTAACGGGTCTCCGGGTCGGTAAAAGCATCGAATGTTTGTCCATCTTTTTCTTTTACAATGGGCAACGGACGCAAGGATTTGCTTAAAAGCACCAATTCTTTTACATGAACACTGGTTTCACCCATCTGGGTTATAAAAACAAAACCTTTTACCCCAATGATATCACCTATATCGAAAAGCTTTTTGAAAACGTCGTTGTAAAGAGTTTTATCTTCTCCCGGGCATAGCTCATCGCGATTGATGTAGAGCTGAATCCTTCCCGATTCATCCTGGATTTCGGCAAACGAAGCCTTTCCCATAATGCGCTGTCCCATAAGGCGTCCAGCTATCGAAACCTCCTGAAAATTATTCTCTTCAGGATTGTATTTTTCTTTCAGTTCAGCACACGAATTGGTTATAGTATACTCGTCGGCAGGATAGGGATTAATGCCCAGTTCCCGTAATTTATTCAACGATTCGCGACGTATAATTTCTTGTTCACTTAATTCTCGGATACTCATACTTAGCCCCTTTTATAAATTTTTTGCAAAGATAAAAGCAAATAGGAAAAACCAAGTCGGAAAATCTTTTTTCGCTTGCCCTCATGCAAAAAAGCTTGATGTAAACTTTATTCTGCCAGTCATTTTTAAAATTTTTCAATAAAAAACAGGGCAACCATGATAGTACACGATTGCCCTGCCAAGTATTCTATATGAACCGAATCGACTAATTATAAAACAAATGATCACTAAGCTTCTGCAAGGTTTGCTTCTTATTGTCGGTATTAATAAGGATTGAAACGTTGTGCAGACTTCCGCCATAAGAAATCATTCGAACAGGAATTCCTTCAAGTGCATCGAAAATTTGTTTTGAGAAATTGGTTTCCGACTTCATATCGCCCACAACACAAACAATGGTCATGTTGTTATCTATTTCTACTTCGCTGAATGTATTCAATTCGTCTACAATATGATCGAGATTTTTAACATTATCGATAGTTAACGAAATTGAGACTTCAGATGTGGTAATCATATCGATAGAAGTTTTGTAACGCTCGAAAATTTCGAATACCTTCCGAAGAAAACCATAAGCCATTAGCATTCGGTACGAGCGAATTTTTATGGCTGTGATCCCATCTTTGGCGGCCACGGCTTTCAATCCCGAGTCAATTTTTTCGTTCGAAATAAGTGTTCCCGGGTCTGAAGGGCTCATCGTGTTTTTAAGGCGCACAGGAATATTGGCATCCTTGGCTGGCAAAACAGTAAGCGGGTGAAGGATTTTGGCACCAAAATAAGCCAACTCTGCAGCTTCAACAAAAAGAAGGTTATCTACACGGGTAGTTTTATCAACGATGCGTGGATCGTTGTTGTGCATTCCGTCAATATCGGTCCAAATCTGCACCTCTTCTGAGTCGATTGCTGCACCAAGAAGTGAGGCGGTATAATCGCTGCCACCCCGTTGCAGGTTGTCGATGTCGCCATAGGCATTCCTGCAAATAAACCCTTGAGCAATATATATTTGCTGAGGCCCAGCTTTGTCAAGTACAGGTTTGATAAGTTCTTTAATTTTAGGCAGATCGGCCTGTTTATCTTCATCGATTCGCATAAAATCGAGTGAAGGAAGCAACGCTGTTTTTATACCGTTCTCCTGCAAAAGATAAGTCACCAAAGCGGTAGAAATTAGTTCACCCTGAGCAAGGATAATTTGTTCCTTAACCTCGGTAAATGTTCCCTCAACCTGATCATACAAAGTTGAAAAATGCTCACTGATAACTTCTTGGCCTTTGCTTTTGAATTCTAAAGTAGTATATAATTCATCAACAACTTTATCGTATTTCTGTTTCAATGTATCGATAAGAGCCTTGGCAGCTTGTTTATCGCCGGCATAAAGTTTATTACTGATTTCGACAAGCGAGTTTGTTGTTCCCGACATCGCTGAAAGGACAACAATCTTCGGTTCGCCATCGGCGGTAATAATTTCCATTACCGACCGCATATTCTCAGGAGACCCCACCGAGGTTCCGCCAAACTTGTAAACTTTCATGTATATTCAATTTAATTATTGTAAGATTGCGCAAATATGTGAAAAATTAGTTTTCCAGTATATACGTGAAACCCTGAATCAACAATTGTTAGCCTTCATTTCATACAGAGTTAAAAAGCTTTTGTACTATATTTATTTCTAAAGCTTTCTTTCTGAAAACATTCATCACCAAAGTTTTGATGGATATTTTCCTTCAGCAATCAACTGGTTAATACGATCCTTCACAACTGGTTTATCTTCCTGATAGGTGACCCCGAACCATGAAGCATTGCTTGTAAGTACTTTAACTTCTGTTTTTTCTGCTTTGATCAACTCGTCAACATACATAGGAATAAAGAATTCAGATTTCATTTCGTTGCCTTTTTCTTTCAGAAAAGAAACAAATCCTTCTTCCAAATGCGTGAAAAGCGATGGATGAAATCCCCAAAAATTCATTGAAACTGTTTCGTAGCCTTTTAACCCAACTTTTTCATTGTCTTTATAATAGAAAATCCCTTCTGTTTCATTTGTGATTTGAGTCAGCTCTTCAATGTCGACAAGGTTTTGCTGTGCATTGGTAACACAAAGTCCGCGCGAAACCGAACCATTCTCTGATAGGGTTTTATCGAGCCTGTACCCAACCATCGCATATTGGTTATCATCCACATCGCCAGTAAGGAAGCGGGCAACTGTTTCATAAGCCTCGAAGCCATAAAAATCGTCGGCATTAATTGCGGAGAAAGGTTCTTTCACCACATTTCGTGCGGCACGTATTGCATGACCGGTTCCCCAAGGTTTTTCACGGCCTTCAGGGACTGAAAAACCTGCTGGCAAATCGGTAAGTTCCTGAAAAACATATTCAACATTGATTTTACCTTTCAATTTTTTATCAAAACGCTCTTTAAAAGCGTCCTCAAAATCGCGGCGAATAATGAAAACAACCTTGCCGAAGCCTGCTCTAATGGCATCAAATAATGAATAATCGATAATTGCTTCACCGTTGGGGCCAACTTCATCAAGTTGTTTTAAGCCACCGTAGCGGCTACCCATTCCGGCAGCCAAAATTACTAATGTAGGTTTCATGTAGATATTATATAATTAACGGGTTATTGAATCGCAGCATATTAAATTGAAAATTATCAATTGCGGGCAAAAATAAAACATTTGAAATTTGATAACGAGTTTATGCCACAAAATGACTATAAAAAGAAAAGGTTTTAAAACCCAAAAGATTAAAGAACAACGAAAAAATGAAAATTTGGAGGCAAGGTTTAGTTTTTTCACCGATTAATTTGCTGCGACGCAAATAATTCCTACTTTTGCGCCGCTCAATTCGCTGAATCCATGTAACCGATTATTTACCGGTCGATTACGCGAATTGAGCAAATAAATAAACAATTAATAAACAATTAAAAGGTAAACGTTCTATGTTAAACCAGTACGAGACTGTATTTATTGCTACGCCTGTATTGTCTGATGCACAATTCAGTGAAGTAGTAGCAAAATTCAGCGGAATTATTTCGTCGAATAATGGCGAGGTAATCCACCAGGAGGACTGGGGGCTAAAAAAATTGGCTTACCCAATCCAGAAAAAATCAACAGGTTTTTATCACCTTATCGAGTTTAAAGCTGAGCCTACGTTCATTGAAAAGCTTGAAACCGAATACCGTCGTGACGAGCGCATTATTCGTTTTCTGACTTTCAAATTGGACAAGCACGCTGTTGAATACAGCGAAAAACGCAAAAGTAAAGTTAAAGCTAAAGCAGAGGAGAAATAAGCCATGGCATCAAATCAATCAGAAATCAGATACTTGACCCCACCGTCGGTAGAGGTTAAAAAGAAAAAGTATTGCCGTTTTAAAAAGAACGGAATCAAGTATGTCGATTACAAAGACCCTGAATTCTTGAAGAAATTCCTGAACGAACAAGGTAAAATTTTACCCCGTCGTATCACTGGTACTTCACTAAAATTCCAGCGTAAAGTATCTCAGGCAGTTAAACGTGCCCGTCATATTGCTTTATTGCCATACGTAACCGACTTAATGAAATAATCTGGAGGATTCTTAATGGAAATCATATTAAAACAAGACGTTCAAGGGCTAGGCTCTAAAGACGATATCCTCAAAGTTAAGGATGGTTATGGCCGCAACTACCTCATTCCTCAGGGAATGGCCATTGTTGCTACCGAATCGGCAAAGAAAGTGCTCGCTGAAAACATTCGCCAGCGTGCCCACAAAGAAGCAAAACTGAAAGAAGAAGCTTCTGTTCTTGCTGAAAGAATCAAAGCACTTACTGTTACTATTGGTGCAAAAACCAGTTCAACAGGTAAAATCTTCGGATCGGTTAACAACATTCAACTTGCCGAAGCTATTGCAGCACAAGGAATTGAAATTGACCGCAAACAAATCTACATTGCTAAAGAAGGTGTAAAAGAAATTGGCAAACACATTGCTAAGATCAAACTCCATCGTGAAGTAACTGTTGATTTCGAATTCGAAGTTGTATCAGAATAACACAACACCTTATAAATGAAAAGGCTACCTTTTGGGTAGCCTTTTTTTTCGCATAATTTTCAAATTATTTTGCAGCGATAGTTTCAATTTCGATTAAAGCACCTAACGGCAATCCTTTCACGGCAAAAGCAGCTCTTGCCGGAGGGTTCTGAGGATAAAAAGTTGCATATACACTGTTCATCGCTTTGAAATTATCCATATCGCTCAATAAACATGTCGATTTTACCACATCGGCAAAACTATATCCTGCCGCATCAAGAATGGCACCAATGTTCTTCATTACCCGTTCTGTTTGAACGGTAATATCTCCTTCGACCAAACTTCCAGTCTCCGGGTCGATAGGAACCTGCCCCGAAATATACAGAGTTCCGTTAACTTCAACGCCTTGGCTATAAGGGCCAATGGCAGCCGGAGCTTTCTCTGTACTAATAATTCTTTTCATTTTGCTATATCTTCTGAGTTAATATTTTGATTAAGTAACAAATAACAACACTTTCCATTTATCCTATATTTTGCCATATTGTAAACCTTAACATGACCAGTTGTGGCAAGAACCAAATATGCAACAAATTATTAATAATTTGCATACATAGAAGTGCTCCGTTTGTCAATTTTCAGGTCTTTCAGCATTGCTGAATTTGCTGAGAGCGTGAACATATAATACTGGTTTTGTGAAATAGGTGAAAAGCTGAAAGTCATTAACCAACAGTGAAGGTCCCGGGTAACAGAAAAATTCGTGTGCGATAATTTCATCGCATTAAAGTCGAATCCCGAAGTGACGTTAGCTTTCCACTTATTGGTTATATCAATACTCCCGTCAAAGGTAAGTGTTTGGGTGATTTTGATTTTTGGATTTTTTGCTGGGTTAGAATAACGAATATTAAAATTATAAACAATACTCCACGAATTTTTAAAAGACTGATAATTAGAACTTACAGTTTCTGTCTCAGATTTTTTTGCTTCACTTCCCCCCTTCTTTGCTTCACGTTCTTTACGCCACTTTTCAATTTGACTCGAGCCAAAGTTATAGCTAAAACCAGTTCCCAAATCGGTAATACGCCCCAACTTTGCTATGCCCGATGCTTTTTCCCACATATAAAAACGGGTAACCCTCCCCAAGCTGTCAAGGGCGTAAGGATTTAAATTTCCTGAAATGTTTAATACTGTCCCGGCGATTTTTGTCCTTAAATTTAAACTAATGTTAGACAAACGGTTCGTATCGGCTGCCAGGTTATAATTTCCACCAAACGAAAGATCGTCGAAAATGGGAACTTTTTTAAAGGCTTCTTTGCCTGTGGAGTCGCTTAGGTTGCGCAATTTCATTTCAATATTATTGGCAACCCTAAAACTGATGCCTCCATTCATTGTTGGACTCGAAGAAGAAAAGATGTTATATAATTGCATACGCCCCAGCGAATCTACTTGTACCATCTTATTGAAGCCATGACGCGGATCAGTTAAATCGGGCTGATAGTTCAGACCCAACGTTAGGTCGAGTTTATGCCTAACCGCAGTAAGTTTTGAACTTGGGTTTCGCATTTGGTACATCCCGTAAAGCGTTGTCGTTCCGCTAATTCCAAAGTTATAATTATAATTCCGTTTAAAGCCATACTTTGTTTCCTGGGCAACATAGCCTTTTTGCCAGCGTTCGATACCTGTTTCAGGGTCACGATCCATATATCCGTCGACCCAATATTTCTCTACATAGTCGAAATACCATTGTTCAGAATAATTCACACTGGGGGTAACGTTGATATAATTCAACACCCTAAACGAAGGCAATGTAATTGGAATAGAATGCGTTACACTTTTTTTCCATTTAGAAAGCGGAGTTGAAAACAATTCACCTTCTTTGACTTTTACCGAATTTTGGATCTTGGTAGAATAGGATAACTTAAAATCTTCGTAGAAACGTTTGGACCCAACTGGCTTTTTCCGTTTAAATGGCTGAATGGTACGCATGTCAAAGCTAATATTGGGCAACGACAAATCGAGCGTTTTGTTGGAAGAACTCTGAGAGGCACTCATACTTAACGATAAGGTAAACGGGGAATTTGGAAATTTCTTCGTTAAGCTAACCCTTGAGTTTGTTTGGTTTTGAAGATATTGCTCGGTGTTGTTATATTCATGCATTTTGTTGTATCCCGATGTTGAAAAGCTAACATCCCCTGAGAAGCTCAGAGTTGGGTTCGATTTTGAGTCTTGTGAATGGCTCCACTTTAGTGAGAGGTTCGGTTTTCTTTGCTGGTCTATCCCCTTTTCACCCATGATGGTCATTTTGTAATTAAACGAAAAACTGCCCGAGAACTTGTAGCGAAGCTTGTAGCGGCTCTCGAACCCAACACCCCATGAACCTTTGGAATAAATTTCACCCGTAAGCTTTACATCGAAATAATCGGAGGCAGCCCAATAAAATCCGCCATCGCGAAGCACAGAACCCCGCGAATCCTGAAGATACCCGTATGAAGGGAGTATAATTCCCGAACTATATGTTTTTTTGTTGGTCGGAATATACCCGTATGGCAAAAACGGGAAGTAAAGGGGGAAATCTTCTATGACTATGTACGATCTACCAGCTATAATTGCCTTATCACCAATTAGTTTACCCTTCGAAATATGCAGATAGAAATGCGGATGATCGGCATCGCATGTTGAATATTTACCGTCGACCATACAAAAAATGTCTTTGCTAACCATTTTTGCTTTAGCTCCATGAACTTTTCCATCTTCCCTATTGGTAATAACATTTTCAACAAAACCTTTTTGAGTCTCGAAATTATACCGCAACGAAGTGCAATCGAACTCATCAGTTCCTTGCTTGAAATGGGGTTTCGAGAGTTGATTTCCCAGAGAATCGACCAGGCCTTTGGCGAAAATTTCTTTCGTTCCAAGATTTACTTCGACAATATCTGCCACTAAATCAATCTCTTGATATTTAAGATTGGCCTTACCATACAGATAAACAACTTGATTGCTATCTTCGAGAGAAACCACCATGGAATCAACAGCATTATAACTTATTGGCGATTCAAAAATAGGGGCAACTGTTTCAGTAGTGTCGGTTTTAGCAAGTTGTGAACTGGAATCGGCAGCAAAAGAGAGTGAATCATTTACCAGAAGTTTTTCTGCATTTTGAGGTACAAAAGGTTCATTACCCACAGAATCGGCCCAACTAAAGGCTAAAACCCTGACAGATAATAACATAAAAACAAAAACAAGGAATATGTGTTGAATTCTGTTCAATACAACTATTTTTAAAAGTTCCAAAAATATATTAAAATTAGAAACCGTTTACACCAAATAGAAGGTTTTATCGTGGTCAGCCGTTGCATCATTGAGAATTTACAATTTACTTTACAGTGGCCTAAGGTAAACTTTTCCTGATATAGATTATTATTAAAAGAGAGCCAAAAAATGTTAAGAATTACAATAAATACAATAGTAATCGCCTTGCTACTTTCGTTATCGGCCAACATGTATGGTCAGAAAAACGATTACTCAATAAAAAAAATAGTAATAGATCCGGGGCACGGGGGTAAAGACCCCGGGGCAACAGTGGGTAAAACATACGAAAAAGACATTGCACTCGATGTCTCGCTGCGTGCCGGAAAAATGATTAAAAAAATGTATCCCGAGGTAGAAATAATTTACACCCGCGATAAAGACATTTTCATCCCGCTGGGCGACCGTCCAGAAATTGCCAATAAAAACAAAGCCGATTTATTTATTTCGGTACACGTGAATATATGTGGTACCCCGGGCACTACCGGAGCCGAGACTTACATTTTGGGACAACACCGAAGCCAGGAAAACCTTGAAGTTGCAAAACTTGAAAATGCGGTAATCTTGCGCGAAGATGACTACAATACACGTTATGAAGGATTTGACCCTAACTCATCGGAATCATACATCATGTTTGAGCTTCTTCAGAATGAACATCTCGAACATAGTCGCCTTTTTGCCGACAGGGTTCAAAACCATTTCGTGAGCCATGCAAAGAGAAAAGACAGGGGCGTTAGGCAAGCTGGCTTCTTGGTTCTACGAAAAATCGCAATGCCCAGTGTTTTAATCGAACTAGGCTTCATGAGCAACAAAGATGAAAAAGCCTTTTTGGAAAAAGATCAGGGAAAGCAGCTACTGGCCGAGGCCATTGTTAAGTCTTTCTCTGAATACAAAAGCAGGTTCGACGAACAGAAAGAACCACCAAAACCTCCTGTTGTTCAAGCTATTGAAAAAGAAAAGAAAGAGATAACAGAAGAGCCAAAAGTTCAGCCAGTTGAAACAAAAGACACAAAAGAGGTAAAAGAGACACAACAAACCACTGAAAATAAAGAACAAAAAGGAGACAGTACTCAACTAAGTGATGACTTATCCAAAATTCAGGGGAAATGGTACGGAACCCAAATTATGGCACTAAAGAAAAAATATAACCCCAAGGATGCTATGTTTAAAAAGTTTGAACCCGTCTATTATTTCAATGAAAACGGGTACTACAAATATGTGTTGGGGTTGGCCAATAATATCGATGAAGCTACAAAACAGCATCAAGAAATAAAGAAATCGTTCAACGGGGCATTTATGGTATCCTTCGAAAATGGAGTGCGCAGTGTAATAGATTAACAACATAAAAGAATCACTCTGTAAACAAAAAAGATAACAAACATTGTAACAAGCAAATATAAAACAACAAATTCCACAACATAGAATATCTATACATTTAGAAAAGATTAGATATTTTCTTTTTATCAAAAAATAAACTTAAAAAAATATTTAAACCCTCTTAAAAAGTAAAAGTACAATTAATACAATATTGTTAGTGGTTTATTACAAAGATATGGATAAAACGACACGACAAAACCACCAAAAAGAAATCCCATTCGATAAGAAAACCGAGTACAACAAGAATAAATAACTTTCAAATAAGGTAGATCTTAATAGTATATACTAATTCTTTTTTATCATAATATTAAAAGTCATATTCAAAATTATATTAACTGGGTTATTATTTACCATTTATTCAACCTTTTATCATTTTTATGCAAATTTAAAATTCTCATTTTCAATTATTTAAAAAATGTTTATTTCTATAAATTTGAATCATAAGCATTTAAAAAAAATTTAAAAAAACTAATCTTCAAACTATTTTTTTTCAGATTATTTTTTCACATTTTTGTCATTCGTTAAACAGTAGTCGCAAACTAAACTTAAATTTTTGAAACCAAATTGCCAGTAATGTTAAAGAGTCATCACCAGATATGGAATGATTGTTTATCGATCATCAAAGACAATGTTCAGCCCGTTAGCTTCAGAACATGGTTTGAGCCTATTAAACCACTCAAGATCGACAATGAAATTCTTACCATACAAGTTCCTAGTCCATTTTTCTATGAATATTTAGAAGAGCAGTATATAGATATTCTTCGGAAAACGTTGCGTAAAGTTATTGGGGCAAATGCTAAATTGGAGTATAATGTGGTGATGAGCAATGTCCCGCAAAAGAGCGGCTCACTCACTGTTAACTACCCAACCAACAACAACCTTAAATTAAACAATCGACCAGTTTCTGTACCAGTAACTGCCGATACTGCATCAATAAAAAATCCTTTTGTAATTCCTGGAATACAAAAATTACACATCGACCCACAGCTTAAGAAAGATAACACATTCGAGAACTTCATCGAAGGCGAATGCAACCGTTTGGCTCGTTCAGCAGGCTTTGCTGTTGCTCAAAACCCCGGAGGCACAGCTTTTAACCCACTTATGATATATGGTGATAGTGGCCTTGGAAAAACACACCTTGCCCAAGCCATTGGTATTGAAGTTAAAGAACGCTTCCCCGAGAAGGTTGTACTCTATGTAAATGCGAACAAATTCAGCACACAATATCAGGAAGCAACCCGGAACAATACCCGAAACGACTTTATGCATTTTTACCAAATGATTGATGTTCTCATTCTGGACGATGTGCAGGAATTTTCGGGCAAAGAAAAGACACAAGAAACCTTTTTTCACATATTCAATCACTTACATCAATTAGGCAAACAACTTATCCTTACGTCAGACAAGTCGCCAATTGAAATAAAAGGGATTGAGCAACGCTTGCTTTCGCGTTTCAAATGGGGGCTAACTACCGATTTACAGTCGCCTGACTACGAAACACGGTTAGCTATCCTGAAGAAAAAAACATACAAGGATGGGCTTGAAATGCCCGAAAAGGTTCTCGAACATATTGCCCAACACATCAGCAATAACGTACGCGAACTCGAAGGTGCACTTATTTCGTTGTTGGCTCAATCAACACTTAACCGAAAAGCCATCACGATCGATCTTGCTATCGACATGATTAACAAGATTGTAAAACAAAACAAACACGAAATAACCATCGATTACATTCAAAAAATTGTATGCGATTATTTCAACATGCCTATCGATTCACTTTGCTCGAAAACAAGAAAAAGAGAAGTGGTACAAGCCCGGCAAATTGCCATGTTCTTTTCGAAAAACCTTACAAAATCGTCGTTAGCTACCATTGGATTGCAAATTGGGCGAAAAGACCATGCTACGGTGCTCCATGCATGCAAAACTGTTACCAACTTGATGGACACAGACAAACAATTCAGACTTGATGTTGAAGAAATAGAAAAACGATTAAAAGTATAAAACACTCCGGCAGGTCAAACGATCTGCTTTTTTTTTATCGTGAGCATTCAAGATACATACCAGACTGTTGAAGGCAATGCCGAAGGGCTCTTCAAAGACAAAGGGAGTAAGTTTATTGCCTTTATTTCTCACGTTGAAACAGAAGAAGAAATAAAAGAAACCATTCAGCTCATTAAAAAAGAACACTTTTCAGCCCGTCACCATTGTTATGCTTACCGGCTGGGATACTATGGGGAAAAATACCGAGCCAACGACGATGGGGAGCCTTCGGGTACTGCCGGAAAACCAATTCATGGACAACTACTTAGCCACAATCTTACAAAAACACTTATTGTAGTAGTCCGTTATTTTGGAGGAACCTTGCTGGGAGTTAGCGGGCTTATTAATGCCTACAAAAATGCAGCGGCCGATGCCATAATGAATGCTTCTATTGTAACACGGATAATTGAAAACAACTATAGATTGAAGTTTGACTATCCCCTGCAAAAAGCTGTAATGAAAATAATTAAAGACGAGCAGCTTGAAATAGTTTCGGCTAGTTATGAGCTTGATTGCACTCTTGAAGTAAAAGTACGGATTAACAAAACCGATATCGTCACCGAAAAATTGGCAACGATAATCGGATTAACAACTGAACCTTTACATTGTGAATAAAAAACAAGGACTAATCATGGTTTTCTTTTTCGAATAATAGTAAATTAGCCAGCGATGAATATAAAAAATACAATAGCATTGAGTTCGGACGCAAACCAATTATCGCGTTCAGCAAAAGCTATCAACAATATTATCTGCCAACAAATTACACGTTGGCATTTTTTTTATCCAAAAAATCATGAAATTTTCTGACCATGGAAAAAAGAGATTTGATATCGATTACCGACTTCAGTAAAGCAGACTATCTGAGGATTATGGAACTTGCCGCCGAATTTGAAGCCAATCCAAACCAGGAGCTGCTAAAAAACAAAGTAGTTGCCACCCTGTTTTTCGAGCCATCGACAAGGACCCGGCTAAGCTTCGAAACAGCCATAAACCGACTAAGTGGCAGGATTATAGGCTTCTCAGATTCATCATCGTCGAGTGTAGTTAAGGGCGAAACCCTTCACGACACCATCCGCATGGTAAGCAATTATGCCGATATGATTGTGATGCGACACCCGCTGGAAGGTAGCGCACGTTACGCCAGCGAAGTAGCATCAATTCCGGTAATCAATGCTGGCGACGGTGCCAACCAGCATCCTTCGCAAACTCTGCTCGATATGTATTCCATAAAAAAAACACAGGGAAGCCTCGACAATATCAACATCTTCATGGTAGGCGATTTAAAATATGGACGAACGGTACACTCGCTGCTCATGGCCATGTCTGAATTCGAAAACCCGATATTCAATTTCATTGCCCCACCCGAACTGGCTATGCCCGATGAATACAAACGATTCCTGAAAAGCAAAAACATACGGTACTTTGAACACACCCAGTTTACTGACATCATTTCGGAAGCCGATATCATTTACATGACCCGTGTTCAAAAAGAAAGATTCACAGATCCTATTGAATACGAGAAAGTTAAAAATGTTTATATTCTCAAGAAAAAGATGTTGAAAAACACAAAGCCTACGATGAAGATATTGCACCCACTGCCCCGTGTCAACGAAATTCATCCCGATGTCGATGCAAGTCCGCACGCATATTACTTCACCCAAGCCCTTAACGGCGTTTTCACCCGCGAGGCAATTATCTCACACATCATGGGCGTTAAATAATAAAAATTAAAGCTATGGACAACAGAGCATTACAAGTAAGCGCAATAAAAGAAGGCACAGTTATCGACCATATCCCTGCCGAAAGATTATTCGATGTAATCAATATTTTGGGACTTTTCAACAGCTTGGAAATGATAACCTTTGGAACGAATCTCGACAGCAAACAGCTAGGAAAAAAAGGAATCATAAAAGTTGCTAACCGTTTTTTTCAAGGAGAAGAAATCGACAAGATTGCCTTGATCGCCCCACATGCAAAACTAAACATCATTAAAGACTACGAAGTTATTGAAAAACGCGTGGTTGAAACTCCATCAGAGATCGTGAGCATAGTAAAGTGCTTCAATCCAAAATGCATTACTAATCACGAAAAAATAAAAACCCGATTTTCGGTTGTTTCAAATAAACCAATCGAGTTAAAATGCCGCTACTGCGAGAAAATAACCTACGAAAATCAAATTGAAATAGTGTAACAATAAACTGATTATATGTTTGATAAAGAGGCAATAAAAGCACAAACATTGTGCTTCATCGAAAATAGTACAGATCGTAACACAACATTGCTTGAAATTTCAAAAATGTTGAAAAATGAAGTTTATCATTACGATTGGGTTGGGTTTTACCTTTTCGATGCTGCAAAAGATGGGCTATTCCTTGGACCATACACCGGCGCTTCAACCGATCACACTTTCATCCCAACTGGGAAAGGGGTCTGCGGGCAGGTTGCCCAGCACAAACAACCCATGGTAGTTCAGGATGTTAATGCCATTGAAAATTACTTATCGTGCAGCATCAATGTACAATCAGAAATTGTGGTTCCTGTGTTAAAAGATGGCAAATTTGTTGCAGAACTTGATATCGATTCTCACTCTCCTGCCCCTTTTACCACCAACGACACTGAATTGCTCGAATTTATCTGCCAAAAGCTATCGGTCTTGTTTTAATCCTTTAAAAATTAATTTCAGAAAAAACAATCTCATCTATTAATATTATATAAATGATACTGTTAGCAGAAAGCGGATCAACAAAAACACAATGGCGGGCAATATACCCCGACCGGATTGAAGAGTTGAAAAACACGCCGGGAATAAATCCACTTTTCCTCAGTTTCGAAGAAATTGAGAGCATAATCAGGCCTGTATCGGGTGAAGTTGAAGCCCAACTACCCGATGCTGTTTACTTTTTTGGAGCTGGTTGTGCAACGCTAATGGCAAAAGAAAAAATTGGGAAGGCTATATTTTCTGTCTTCGAATCACCCGAGATAATCATTGACAGCGACCTGATTGCCGCCTGTTTGTCGCTTGCAGGGAATAAGCCTTCAATAATTGGCATTCTTGGCACAGGGTCGAACTCATGCCTTTGGAACGGCGAAGCTATTGAAGAGCAAATACCATCAATGGGTTATGTGCTTGGCGATGAAGGAAGTGGGGTTTCAATAGGCAAACAGCTACTCTCCGACTTCTTTAAAAAACAGATGCCCGCTGTTTTGCAAATGCGCTTCAGTGAAGTGTACGACATTTCCCGCGAGAAAGTAATTGAACGCGTTTATCAATTATCGCAGCCTAATCGCTATCTGGCCAGTTTTGCCCCATTTGTACAACGACACATCGACAATCCATATTGCAAAAAACTGATAAGCGATCAATTCGAAAACTTTGTTAACAGAAACCTCCTGTACTATTGCCGAACAAGGCAAATTGAAGCCAACTTCTGCGGGTCGATAGCTTTTGCCCACGCTGATATTCTTAACGCTATTTGTAAAACACATAACCTGATTGTGGGTAGCATTGTGAAGGAACCGGTCGATGGGTTGGCAAACTATTTGAAAGACAAGGTGTGTTAAAGTTTTAGCTAAGGAAATAGACATATAAACTTGTTAATTCGCAAATAAAGAAAAAAATCATTCTCCATAATTCAGTCAAATCCTCAGTCAACAACAATAAACAAAGATCACAGCCTGAATAAATTTTAACTGCCATTTAACTGATAAAAAAAATTATTCCGTTGAAAACGTGAATCATTTAGTTAACTTTGAAGCCCACAAAAGATGATTTTGTTAAAGGGCTGCAATTTCGAGAAAAGATTAAACGGGCATAAATGAATTGGATTACAAGAAAAAGAAGTTGCATCGAATGATTTGTTTTTCGTGTTTAAGTATCGATGGAGCAATCGCCGTTAATATTTTATTAAAATGCGTTGCCCAAATGGTTATGATTTTGCGTTAGTGCACAAAATAAACAATTGTTAAATAGTAGGTTTATTTAATTAATTGACTGGGTTATTATTAGATTTGAAAAGCCGCCTGAAAAGGTGGCTTTTTTTATGTTGTAAAACTGCTATATCAATAGTCGCGTGAGCCGGAAAATACTTTTTTCCCAGTCTTGAACGTGAAATATTTCTGGATGATAAAACTGTAAATTACAACAACAAACGTTGTTAGTATCTTCGATAGAGTAGCCCATAAGCCGGCAACTTCAACAAAAAACTTCAGTAAAACATAGTTGAGCAGAATTGAACCTGCTACAGAAATAGAATAACGAAACAACTGAACCCGCCCACGTATTTCCGATTGGGTAAAAGTGATATACTTGGCCAATAAAAACCCGGTAGAAAAAGTAATAGGAAAAACAAACAGAAAAGCAGCAATGTGCGGACTAATTGCAATAAAGCCAAGATCAACAATTTGTTTATCGATAATGAAGTTGTAGAATACAAAATACAGAAAAATATCGAGCATGGTATTGGCTCCACCAGTTACACCATACCTGAAGGTTTCTTCAGATAAAAAACGACTGAAAGGAGAATAAAACCAATCAATCATGCTGATAAAACTATTCTGCAGCTTTCGGGTTAAGGTTGTCATCAATTTCAAATTGAACAAAAAGCGAAGATAATTCTTTTTTTATTTCTCTTGCAAAAATATAAAAGCCCGGAAAAGGTCACCAACACATGCAAAAACTATAATTCGCTGTATATTAATTCAACTATTTTTTCAATTTCTTTTTTAACTGTAGATCCACTACCTGAATAATTGTTCAACAAAACTGAAAAAGCCACATTGTGGCCTCGCTGGGTTAGCATGTACCCGGCCATGCTTCTTACCCGGGTCATGGAGCCCGTTTTTGCGCGAATTCTTCCTTTGACCGGTGATTGCTGAAAATACGATTTTTGTGTTCCTTCAACTCCCGCCAACGGGATCGACTGTTCAAAAGCATCGCTCCAAGCAGATGTTTTCTTCATGTAAACCAACAAATTGGCAAGCGTACCAGAAGAGAATGCATCAAGCCGCGACAAGCCACTTCCATCGGAAACAAAAAGGGCATTTTTTCCGATCTCCTTCGAATTCCAATATGAAGTTATAGCCTTACAGCCCGCTAAAGTAGAGCCATCGCCCAGCAACTTAAGGCCAAGATGCTTGAGTAGCGTTTCGGCAAACAGGTTATCGCTTTCTTTATTCATCATGTCGATAATTGCAGATAAGGCTGGTGACAATTGCCTGATAAGCACTTTGCTTTTCTCAATTTGCTGAATATCGGCAACTTTTCGTTGTTCAATTTTTCCAAGAAAAACGACCGACGAGTCGGTAAGCACGCGAAGCAATTGGTTAGCCAATACAACAGCCGGGTCGGGCATCGAAGCTTTCACAACAAACCCCTTGGCTCCAGCAGGTAAGGTACCTTTCACCAAGCGGTCGCTATTGAATGTACTCCCAAAGACATACGCCTGATCGCTATTAATACTAGATGAAAAAACCTTATTATCAATGGATAAATTTGGAATATCGGGGAAAACTTTTGCCAATATTGCGGGCTGCCCCGGAGTATCGGGCACATTAAATTCCATGCAGAAAACATTGTCGAAAATGGCAAGTCCTGTAGCCGCAGCTCCAAAATGGTTTCCTACATCTTCGTATAACCACGATTGTGGAACATCATTATCAGAAAAAATAAATGGATCGACAACAATATCCCCGGTAATTGTATCAATACCTGCCTGACGAAAACGATGAACCCACTGGGCAAGAAAATCTTGTTGTTCTCCTTGTTTACAGAAAAACCCCGAACCAAGCGTTGGATCGCCACCACCGGTTACCACTAAATCGCCCGACAATTTCCTGCTTTCAATCGTTCCGTTGAACCATACCACGGTTTCGAAACGCATATCGGCGCCAAAAACTTCAAGTGCCGTGGCCGAAGTAATCAGCTTTTGTACCGAAGCGGGAACCATGCATAATTCTGGCTGGTACGACCATAACACAGAGTCGCTTAACACATCAGAAACACAAATACTTATGCCTGCATTTTTGAAAAAGGGCTGCGTTCTGATTACTCCCATGAGTTTGTCATCTTTTGGCTGAGCAAACACTTCAACGACAAAAAAGAGTAATAAAAACAAGGTGAGATTTCTCATATTCAAAGAGATTATATCAAACGGGAACAAATATAACAATCTTATATTGAATTATTTTGTGCCATAAAACTCAGGATTAATCCCGAATGCTGGCATTAAAAAGATCTGATAAAAGCCAGAGCTTAAAAAAACTACAAAAAAATCATTTTACCTTTGAACCAGCAAAAAAAACAAAAAATGAAATATACAGAAGCAACAACCGGGCGGAGTTTTGTTTTACGACTCGAAGACGGGGAAATTCTTCACGAAGTAATTGAGAAATTTGCTGAAGAACAAAAAATTGATGCAGCAAAGCTGATTGTGCTGGGCGGAGCTGACAAAGGAAGCATCTTGGTAACGGGTCCTCGTGACGGAAGAGCTCCAATCATTGAAAAACAAGAAATTACGCTCGACGATGTGCACGAGATCACCGGAGTTGGCACCCTCTTCAGAAACGAAGAAGGGAAAGCGATTTCACACATACACCTTTCGGCTGGCAGAGGCGAAAAAGCAGTTACAGGCTGCGCCCGTTCGGGGGTCAAAATTTGGCTTGTGGCCGAAGTAGTGATTACCGAACTGTATAACTGTACAGCCAGAAGAGAAAAAGACCATAACGGTTTTGAACTTCTGACCATGTAAACAAAATAAAAACACACAAATTCAGTACAAAGCACGCCGCTTTCAACCCACATCAAAACGAATAATAATCGACCTCAAAATAAGGGGACAAGAAGGTAATTTTTTAAATAAAACTGTCTAAATTTGTAAAAAAACCATAATACATTTCACTATGAGAAAATTACTTATCGTTATATTTATTCTTGCCACAGGCTACTCTGCCCAGGCACAACTCTTGAGAAACATTGCCCGTAGCGCTGCCAACCAAGCTGTTAATTCTGTAGAAAACCGTGCTGAAAAAGAAGTTGACAAACAAGTCGACAAAGGAGTTAACAAAGCCATAGATAAAGCGTTGGAAGAAGACTCAACCAAACAGACCGCACCAAGCCAGAAAAAACAAACCGAGGCAGAAGACCCTTCGTCAAAAATATTCAAGAAATTGGGCATTTCAACTGAAGTTGCAGCACACAAAGAAGACTATAAGTTTACCGGCCAGATTGTTATGACCATGGAAATAACCGATGAAAAAGGCAAAAAAGCAGGCGGCGGGGAATACACAACCTGTTTTAACGAAACCAATTCGGATGCTATGTTCAAACTGAGTGGTGAAGGATCGGAAAGCACAACTACAATTTTCGATCAGGAAAACTCATGCATGTTGATCCTCAGCGAATCGAACGGATCGAAAACAGGTTTTGCCACCAAATTTGACCCCAATGCAGCACAAAGCGCCAACTTGCCACAAACCCAAAATCAGCAACAGACAACTAATGACAGTGCTGACGATTGTACCCCTTCGAAAACAGGTAAAACAAAAACAATTAGCGGATATTCATGCACCGAATATTCATGTGAGACCGATGAAGTATCGGTTAGCGTGTGGATTACCAAAGATTTTTCAGCAAAGAACAATAAAATATTTAAGAATAATTCGATGGGCATGAACTATAAAACCGATGGCCTTGACGGCATGGTGATGCAATATGAAAGCCGCTCGAAAAAAGACAAATCATCGTCTGTAATGACTGTAAAAAGTATAGACATGAAGAAAAGCAGTTCATTCTCGACCAAAGGATACCAATTTACCGGATTAAATTTTGGGGGAGCAAAATAATACCGATTGAAGAAATGTAACAGTCCTCCCGATTAATCGGGATCGCTCTCTCGATTGGCCCGACATTTCTATTCATCGGCATTATACCTGAGTGATTTTGGTCTGTTTTGAAATTGCACTTGGTATAAAAATCACAATTTATATTTCATTAAAACCGGTTTTCAGCCGGTTTTTTTGTTATTTTGCTCATTGAAAAAAGGTTATATGTTAAAGAATATATTGATAATAGGTGCGGGTGGGTTTATTGGCAGCGTGTTACGCTACCTCACACAAGTGGCTTCAGGCAAAATATTAAGCTTGTCTTTTCCTGTGGGAACATTCATCGTCAACATATTAGGATGTTTTATCATTGGGGTTGTATATGCCCTTTCTGAAAAGAACAATTTCCTCACCACCGAAATGCGCCTCTTTTTAGCGGTTGGTTTCTGCGGAGGCTTCACCACTTTTTCAACATTCTCGAACGATAATCTTATATTACTAAAAGATAGCCAGTTGGCATTTTTGTTTTTCAATATATTTGGCAGCGTAATCCTAGGCGTTGCCGCGGTTTATTTAGGCATTATTGCAGTAAAAACGTTCTTATAACCAATTGATTTAGGAAACATAACAAGATGGAACTAGATATTTTACGGGATATAGTCATCATTTTTGCCCTTTCAACTGTAGTAAACCTACTCTTCACTAAGTTGAAACTACCAACCATATTGGGGTACTTGCTCACGGGCATCATTGCCGGGCCACATCTGCTAAAATTAATTCACGATCAGCATAATATAGAATTGATGGCTGAAATTGGCATTGTGCTGCTGTTATTTTCCATTGGCCTCGAATTCTCGCTAAAACACCTGTTTAAAATCAGGCGGGTAGTATTCCTTGGCGGCTTCATGCAAGTGATTTTTACTGCAGTAGTTTTCATGTTCATCTCATTCATATACGAAATAAGCTGGACTTCGGGAATTTATATCGGATTTATGGCCGCGCTCAGTAGCTCGGCTTTAGTTCTGAAGATATTGCAAGACCGTTCGGAACTTACCTCGAACTATGGCCGGACTGTATTGGGAATACTTATATTTCAAGACCTTATGTTGGTTCCTTTGTTGCTCTTCAGCGATTTTCTTGGCAAAGGAGCCACCCTCGATGTGGGTCACGAACTTATCGTACTTCTAATTAAAGCGATTGGCATTATCGCGTTTGTGTATGTCGGGAATAAGTGGTTATTCCCGAGAATATTACACATTATCGCGCTGGCTAAAAACCAAGAGCTTTTCATGATGAGCATCTTTCTTATTTGCCTTGCCATTGCGCTGCTCACTTCTTCGTTGGGTATGTCGCTGGCATTCGGGGCATTCCTGGCAGGGTTAATGGTTTCTGAATCGGAATACAGCCACAATGCTTTTGGCAGTCTTATTCCTTTTAAAGACCTGTTTTCGAGCTTCTTTTTCGTCTCGGTAGGTATGCTGCTCGATTTACAGTTTGTAGTAGAATATTTTTCCCTTATAGCAATCACTGTAATCTTAATCATAATCATCAAATCTATTATTGCAGGCAGCACTGGCTTTATGCTTGGCCACACGTTCAAAGGCACAATTATGGTGGGGCTTGCACTTAGCCAAGTGGGGGAATTTTCATTCATTCTAGCCAAAATCGGGGTAAACAAGGCCATTATCACCCCATTTTACTATCAATTATTTCTTGCAGTAGCCATTATAACCATGGCCATTTCACCGTTTATCATGCAAGGGTCGAAAAAGTTAGCCGATTTACTTTCGCGCCTGCCACTTCCACAAATCATGGTAAAAGGACTTTTCCCGTTGGAAGAAATAGAAATCCCAAAGATGAAAAACCATCTTGTAATAATAGGAAAAGATAGTAGCTCGATAAAACTTTCGGTAATGGCAAAGTACATTAAGCTGCCTTACATCTCGATAATTTTCGACCCGGTGCTGGCGCGCGAAAGACAAAACAAAGGTGAAACTGTGGTATATGGAGATGCCGTGAACGACCCCATCTTGTACAAAGCTTATGTCGATAGCGCTGATGTTGTGGTTATTTCGGTAGGAAGCCTTATTGCCTCGATGACTATTATTGAAAAAGTGCGGACGATTAATAAACACACTTACATTATTGTGAGGGCCAAGGATATTAACGACATAGAGCAACTCTTCAAACTTGGGGCTGATCAGATTTTCCCAGAGAACTTTGAAATTGCCATCGACCTTTTTGGTCGAATACTGAACAAACGACTAATGCCGCAAAAAGAAGTAAATCAATTACTTGCGCAAATAAGAAACGAAAATTACGGTATTTTTAGCGAGCGCGACGACAAAGCTCAGCTTTCGCTACTCGACCAGATGCCCAATATCGAAATTTCAGCCATCGACATCGACAAAGACTCGTTGGTTGTTGGAAAATCAGTATCCGAAATTCAGCTACGCAAAGCCATTGGGGTTACACTGGTAGCCATAAAACGCGGTGAAACCATTATTGAACACCCTGGGCCAAAAACCGTACTCCATGCCGGCGATATTGCCTATGTACTTGGCAATTATGAACAAAATGCCATGGCCGAGAACTTCTTCTCAGGAACAAAGGAACTAAATACCAACAGCTAGAGCCACTGTATAATTTATAACATTAAGGCTTTGTGGTAGTCATTGTTGCATTAAAATACGAAGGCAATGAGTTCCAGTTTAACGGTTGCAATGAATACGACTTCACCGATTCACCCTCATCATCAACTTCGCTCACCGTTTCAGAAAGCTTCTTTAATTTGGATTTTATTGTGCTGTTGTTATTTTCAATGTATGAGTATACATTTCCATATTGAGTCTCGGTTACATTGAACGGTATATTAACGTATTCCAACTCCCTGTTAATGGTTACAGTGTGATCGACCCACTTATTCTTTTTGTCAGACCATTCTTCTATGGTGCCAGTAATTACTTCTTTAAGGTTCAAAACAACAAATTCACTCGAACTATATTCTCCTGTTATTGTTGTTGTTTGCACAAAATTATTCAATTGATAGAACTGCTCAGATAAGTAACTTCCTGATTTCTTTATCGTGAGTTTTACCTTATTTCCGGCAAACGACTTTGTTACTACAGAGAGATTTTCATCATACGTCATCCCTTTCCACTTCACAAATCCGATTTCAAACGCATTGTCGGTAGAACCGTTGCTGTATTTGAAACTATTCTCATCTCCTTCGAGTTTAAAGCTCATGTAATCGAAATCTTTAAAATCAGGAGCCGTTTCGAAAATATACTTAACAGTTTTCTTTCCCTCTGTAAAATTCATATTAATAAGTAAGATAACAAAACTATCGGCATCGCCACCCACACGAGCCTTAAGTTCAACATTACCAGCATCGTCTTTCGATAACCGATCAACAATATCGAGCATCCCATTTTTCTTATCTACCTTGCACAAATAAGCCATAACCCCTGGAGCATCTTGTAGATAAGTATAACTGTACATCATATCCGTATTCTCTAAATTGCTTACACTGATAAGTTTGGCCGACATATAAGGAAGTGAAACCTCAACCGTTTGTTTATTATCTTTTTTCGACATTTTCACTTGTTTGGTCAAGGAACTGGCAGTTTCAATTTTGCTAAAATCTTTATCAACAGGGAAAGCTGTAAGGTTTTCATTTCCTTCGATGAAAAGATAAAGGACATAGTCGTGAAATTCGTCGGTGATCGATGTCTCCAGGTCTGATTTTATTATATCATTTAGCATGACCCGAACTAAACTTGCCCCACTCCCTCCTTGCTTAATTGCCTTAGCCACATTGAGTTTTTCGCCCATACGATAGGTTGAAAGGTATTGCAGAAAGCAGCCAGCAAGATACCAGTTGGGGTTCGAGTTACAATCGTCCCACGACTTGCTCAAGTTCTCGAGCAGGGCAGAATTTGATTCAATCGCAAACAGCTCAGACTCACTGTATGTGAGCGAATTGCCCCACGCCATCCGGTCGGCCTGTGTTGCAGTTGCCTCGAGCCACCACATACCTATACTGCCCTTGTTCATCACGTAGTAATTATCTTGAATAAAGTGCATCAATTCGTGTGCACAAGTAGCTTTCAGTACATCCTGACCTTCAACCCCCGACACATTGGTTGGTATTTTCACTGTATTATTGATATAAATTGCCCCGCTAATGGTGCCATATTCGCCATCGCTTCCATTCATATCTTTTACGTAGATATTAATATTTCCTTTCGAAACATTGAGGTTATGAGGGCTGGCCGCAAAAAGCTTCCGGGCTTCGGCGGTATAATGGGCAATATCCTGAATGTATATAGGTGCCCAGTTTTTATGACCCGAGGGCAAATGCCATGTTTTGTCATCGGGCAAATATTCGCTGTAATCCATCGGGGCATCGTCACCACGCAAGGTGTAATACACGGTAATATTATCGCCTATAAACTTATGTGAATAGCCACCCGATGAAACAAATTCCCACACACCCACAGTGGTAAGGTGATTGGTCCGACAAACAGCATAGCCCTTGTCCAGATTGACCTCATAGTCGGGAAATACAGCCCATTTTTTATTGTAAGTATTATAAAAACCGAAGGCTAAATCGTTGGAAGTTACATCGCCCGAAAGATCGTCATCTTCAAAATCGACACGTATAATTATCTCCTTTTCAAACTCTTCTCCAATACTTAATTCAATATCAAACGCTTTCAAGAGGTTAATTACAGCAGGGGTTTGTACCGACATATCAACTTCGCGAATTTTCATTGAAAAACTTTTGCTTGAAAGCCCCTTAGGAACTGTAACCGTGATACCCTCAGAAAGCGTTACCGTGACCTCGCGTTGCGAAACATTCAATGTTGTATCGATCAAGGTACGCCCCAAGCCCGGAGCCGAAAAAAAATCATCGTCCTTAGTGCAAGAAGATACAACGAGCGAAAACAGAACAACGATAAGGATATAAATTCTTTTGTACATGACGGTAATTTTTAAGTTTCTGAAAAAGAATTGGAGACAACAAACCAATAAGTACATGACTAATAGCCATATGAGTAATATTCAGAGAGCAAGATACAAAGAAATATTTAAAAATAACAAAACAGAAAAGAATGATCTGCTTAAAACAATTCAGAAAAACATAATGCGCATTCAAGAAACAGATCAATCTATAGTGTAAAAAAAATAATTATCGCATTAAAAATTCAAATTAAGAAGCTAAATTTGAGGCATTACAGACAGAGGGAAATTCAGCCCAAGCATTGGGAACAAATTATTCAACAAGCTGTTTATCATAGTAAGCTTAACACACAAGTGTTTGGTGGTAGTGTGGCATATTTGAACGCACAAAAAAAGGAGAAAAACAGTTTTGTTGATGCATCTTGCAAAAAAGAATGAACAGAGGATTAAAAAAAATATTGAGTTGGCTGGTGCTACCTGTTAGTTCAGGGGAAATGAAAGCAAATAACTCTTTTATTCCTTCAAAAGCTAATTTTCACAGGTCTATAAAAACAAAAACCTTGATCATCGCCATACTTATTTCTACAACCGTTTATTCTCAGAATAGTGCAACCTTTATTACTAGCGGTACGTTTGTTGTTCCCCCCGGTGTAACCCAAATTACAGTGCAAGCCTGGGGTGGCGGTGGAAGAGGTGGTACCGGAAATGGTGCAGGCGGCGGCGGTGGTGGTGCTTATTCAAGTTCCCTTTTAAATGTTACCCCTGGAACAAATTATACTGTTACTGTTGGTGCGGGCAGCACAAATAATCAGCCGGGTGGAGATTCCTGGTTTGGTTCAACCTCCACGCTATTAGCTAAGGGTGGACATACTGCTCAAAATAATTCAAATGGAGCAAATGGAGGGCAAGCCAGCGCTGGTGTTGGCGATACAAAATATAGCGGAGGTAATGGAGGTGATGGTTACAATTTTTTTGTGAATCCGGGAGGCGGTGGTGGTGGTTCTGCTTTTGTTGATGGAAATGGAAATAATGGAGAAGATGCTGGTGTGGTTTGGTTGATAATTGTGCCCATTGAAACTCCTGGCGAAGGTGGAACTGGCACAGGTAATGGAGGTAACGGAGCAAACACTAACAATAATAACGCACAGCCTGGCTCACAACCCGGTGGTGGGGGTGGTGGGCGTAGCAACACTGGAAATCCAGGCTCCGGCGCAAATGGCCAAATAATCATTACATGGAGTAGTTGCACACCCCCTGCTGCACCAACCGCTGGAAGTAATAGTCCAATATGTGCTGGTTCTACGTTAACCCTTACAGCTTCAACAATAAGTGGTGCAACATACAGTTGGACTGGGCCAAACGGTTTTACTTCTTCAGCCCAGAATCCGAATATAACCAATGCCACAATAGCGGCAACAGGTACCTATTCGGTTACAGCTACCGTTAGTGGTTGTACCAGCTCTGCAGGAACAACTTCGGTTACAGTGGTGCCCCAACCTACCGCACCACCAATAACACGCAACCCGGATGTGAACAACGTCTGTGCCGGGCAAACCCTTACTGCTACAACATCGGCAGGAAGCGGCGGTACAGGAACTATTGCCGACCAAT
>JAAYAG010000132.1 GCA_012719495.1 Bacteroidales bacterium | reverse complement strand
CTGAGCTTTTTGTGTTCGCCAAGGAAAAAGGCAAAAACCCAATGCTTTACTTTTCGAAAGACAAGGGTATTGTTTTTATTGATAGCACAGCCAGTGGGAGTAGTTATTCGTTAATTGAGTATGTGAAAAAATAAAGATATTATTTTCAACCGGGGAAAGCAAAACCATTTCCCCGGTGGCTAAAAATCAAAAGGAGAATCAGCCCCCTCCAGCACGAGTTCCCTCGTATAGGCAGCCGCAGGCTAAGCATTTCAACTCATTGGTCAAAAAAATAAAAATTATTTTGGCAAATTGTTTGACCGAATTATTATTATTATTATTGCGATAACAAACAACAAACTAAACCAAATTATTATGAGCGTAACCCAATGCTTCCTGGCGCCGAATAAATCTCTGCCTGTGTTTTGTTTAAAATCGAATAAAATAAAAACAAATAAAGATTATTATCTATCTCTGCTGCTGTTTTGGCAACTATGCTTTATAGCATGCAAAGAAGTCGAGGTAAAATCGCCTGTCGTGCAAATTGATTCAATAACCAATATTTCACATAACTCTGTAATTGTTTTTGCTCAAGTTCTTGACGATGGAGGCTCAACCCCAACTTCGGCAGGAATGGCATGGTCTGATAAGCCTGGGGTCAGTCTAGCTGACACAATCATAAAAACAGGTGATGCTTATCGGGAATTTTCAATTCCAATAACCGAACTTGAATCGGGTAAAAGCTATTATTTGCGACCATATTGTGAAGATTTTAGAGGTGAATTTCTGGGCGAAGAAATCAACTTTACCACAAAAAATGCTGAAAAATACAAAGACCCTCGTGATGGTAATGAATACCCAGTATTGCAACTTGGCAAACTGATTTGGATGGCCGAGAACTTACGCTTCATCACACAAGATGGCAGCGTACCTGTAATCGATGCAGCATTTGGCGAATTGCCCAAATTCGGCAGACTCTATACATATAATGCGGCAGTAAGTGCCTGTCCTGATGAATGGAGGATTCCCACTGATGAAGATTGGATAGACCTTGAACGTTTTATAGGAATACCCGAGGCTGAACTGAAAAATTCAAACAGAACAAGTACTGCAGGCAACAAACTTAAAAACCCCGGGAATAAATATTCAGAGTATATAAGCAATTATGAAACAAACAGCTCTGGCTTCACAGTATTTCCAGCAGGAAGTTACGATGCCGGTAAATACAATGGGTTTGGTACAAGCACATTCTTTATTACCAGTCCCGATAGTAATTCGGTAATTTGGCTACGGTATTTTACGGGGACAGAGGGAATACTTAACAGATTAAGTTCTTCTCCAACCGCAAGCCAATACTATTCGTTACGTTGTGTAAAAAACGTCCCTTAAAAACCTTTAACCATGAAAGCTTTTGCCTTTTTCTTGTTAATTTTTCTTTTGTGGTCTGCTTTAGGTTATACACAAAATACATCGTTCACGATAAGTGGATATGTACAGGGCAATACTTCGGGTGAGAGATTGCCTGGAGCTGTAGTATATTGTCCAAAAACTTCTAACGGAACCCAAACTAACCCATATGGCTTTTTCACACTCATGCTTACACCCGAAAGCAAAGGAATAGAAGTATCGCACATCGGGTTTCAAACCAAATGGATTGAATTCAACCAGACTCACGACACTTCATTCATCGTTGGTCTAGCAAAAAGGGATATTGAAATAGGCGAAATTATTGTTTCAGCACAAAAAGAAACAAAACTAATGAAACGAACGGGGCAACATCAACTTGCTCCATCGCAAATAGAAAAAATCCCCATGGTGTTAGGCGAAACCGATTTAATGAAAGCCTACCAAATGTTGCCCGGTGTTCAATCGGGTATCGAAGGAACGTCGGGTATGGTAGTAAGGGGTAGTGATCCCGGACAGAACTTAATTTTATTGGATGGTGTCCCAGTGTATAATGCCAATCATCTTTTTGGCTTATTTTCAGTTTTCGACAGCGATGCGATAAAAAGCAGCACACTCATTAAAGGCGCATTTCCGGCACGATATGGCGGCAGAGTTTCTTCAGTACTTGATGTTAGAATGAAAGAGGGAAACAATCAAGAAATCAAAGGAATTGTTTCAATTGGGCTGATATCTTCAAAAATAATGCTTGAAGGACCAATTGTAAAAGGAAAAACATCTTTTATGGTGAGTGCCCGGCGTACATATCTCGATCTTCTTTCGCTCCCCTACCAGCGCGTTTTGTATGGGAAAAATGCATTGTGGAAATATAGTTTTCAAGATCTAAATTTCAAAATCAACCACATTGTAAACTCAAATAACCGCTTATATTTCAGTATCTATAATGGTAGTGACGCATATAGCTACAAAAGCAAGTATAGCGACACCGAGAAAAAAATTGAGACAGAAGAAAAAAACGGGTTTAACTGGGGGAACCTTACGTCTACCCTTCGCTGGAACTGGCAACCAGGGAAACGTTTCTTCTGTAATACCACCCTCATCTACAGCGACTATACCTTCAACACAAATAAGTATACTAAGGTTACCGACCGGCTTGACAGCATCAACACTACTTCTGTTCTCAATTTGAAGTTTAAATCGGGAATAAAAGATTTCGGTATATGTGTCGATTTTGATTATGCACCAGCACAAAACCATCAATTACGGTTTGGTGCCCTTTTTACCTATCACCAATTTTTCCCTGGTGTTAACATTGTAGATTTCAACAATTTTGGAAGTATTATAAAAGCCGATACAATCAGCAAAAATCATGCACTTAACAACAACGAGACTGCACTTTATATTGAAGATGAATGGACTATTACGCCTCAGTGGGTACTCCAAGCAGGACTGCGAAGTACTGCTTTCTCAACTGATAAAAAAAAGTATTTAACAGTAGAACCCCGCTTCTTTTTGAAATTTACCCCGAATGAAAACAATTCGTTTGGTTTAGCCTATTCAAGAACTTCCCAAAATATCCATCTTCTCACAAATTCCTCAGTTGGTTTCCCAACCGATCAGTGGGTGCCAATTACCGCGAATGTGAAACCAATATTGGCGCACCAGGCAAACCTATCATACAATCAGGAATTAAGCAGCACATTTAATTTTTCAGCCGAGCTTTTCTTCAAGCAAATGAAAAATGTGATTGAGTATAGTGAAAATGCAAACTTGAAGAAAGACTGGCAAGACATTATCGTTCAGGGAAATGGAACTGCCTATGGTGCAGAGTTCCTACTTAATAAAGAAAAGGGGAAACTTACTGGTTGGATTGCCTACACAATATCAAAATCAGATAGAAAATTTGATGAAATAAATGAAGGAATAACCTTCCCTTATAAGTATGACAGAAGGCACGACATAAAAATTGTAGTGATGTATCCGCTAGGCAAGAGGGCCGATTTGGGCATCAACTGGGTTTTTACCACTGGAAATGCTGTAACCTTACCAACCGAAAGAATATTTAGTGCCACATCGTTCGAAAATCAATTCTATGGCTACGATTATTCCTCTGAACTATATATTTACGACAGAAAGAACAATTTCAGGATGCCCAACTACCATCGACTTGATGTTACAATAAACTTTCACAAGAAATTAAAGTATTTCAACCGCACACTAAGTCTTGGGATATATAACATATATGCCCAACAAAATGCACTGTATTACGATTTCATTGATGGAAAACTCCGTAGCAACAGTTTTGTGACATTTTTGCCTTCAATCAATTATGTTTTAAGATATTAAAAGATTAAGAAATGAAGAACCATAATCGCAGTACCTCAAAAAATGTTATCCTCATGGTTTTGTTCATTGGCCTCGTAATCAGTGGTTGTCAGGAAAGATACCATGATATTGAACTCCCTCAATTGAAGCCCAAATTAGTGATTAACTCAATTTTTAATGAAGGTGAACGCTTCAGGGTAAATGTTTCAGCCAACTTAGGACGTAATTCTACCGAAAAGTATACTCCGGTAACCAATGCAACTGTTAACCTATTCGAGAACGGAGAATGGGTGGAAGAACTGATCGGCGGTCAAGATACCATCAATATATTTGGAGATACAATCGGAAAATGGTTCTACTTCAGCAAAAAAACACTGCCCAAAGCTGGAAATATTTACAGAATTTCAGTGGAGGCACCTAACTATGAAGACGTTATAGCCGAAAGTAAAGTCCCGCAAAAAACAATTATTCATGTTGTTGATACCACATGGGTAAACGTAGATTTTGAAAAATATCTCCGAGTTTATCTTGAAATGAGAAACCCATCTGAAAAAAATTGGTTTTTTTTAGGGACAGCGTATCTCAACCCTATTTTTTCATCAAGCGGAGCAGAAGATGTTCCAATTATTGGGTACAATAAAAGATATTTTACATTCAGGGTAAATGATCCGCTAATAGGAACGCGAGAAAGAAGAATAAAAGAAGATTTTCCATTGTTCTCGAACGAGTTATTCTCTGGCGATATTTACAAGTTTGCCATTGAAGTGAACCAGCTGAATACTGATAGAGGAATATTTGCTGTCGACTTAATTACCCTTAGCGATGAAGCATATAAGTATTTGCAAACGCTAACCGATTTTAAAAACAATGATATCCGGTATAGCGAACCTGTGAAAATATTCAGCAATGTAAATAATGGACTCGGCATCTTTGCTGCAATGAACACCTCGTGCGACACCGTTTGGGTAAATAATTATTAATGGTAATTGACAACAAACAAATAGACTCATTCAGAAACAACAAAAACGATATCAACGTTAATTATCTGCCTGTGAAACATCGACTAACCATACTTTTTCTGCTGCTCTCACTTTTATCGTGCGATAAAGAAGTATATCACAATATACCCAAAAACGAAAAACCTCTGTTGAAAAATAATGATACCGTTGTTTTTATAGAGAGGGAAAGCAAACTGCTGGATTCTTTTTTAATTACACGAACGGATGATTACACTGTTTCGGATAAAAGGTATTACCAACAAGTAATCCTTGTTCAATATTATAGTTTAAAAGAATCCATTCCGATAGATTATTTTGGATTTAGACATGGATCAAGTGTCATAATCTTTATTAACAACAATGATTTTCCTACGTATGGAAATGCCGACCCGGTTGATGTCACTGTTAATGGAATAGAATATAAATCTGTTTTTGTTAGGCATACAGTCAATTTCCCCGATTCAATTCCTAACACGGTTTACTATTCCCACCAATATGGGATAATAAAGTACACTTATTCCGATGGCCGGAGTTATGAACTGATTAACAACATAGAATAGACAAACACCAACGCTCAGCTCACGCGAGTAAGAAATG
>JAAYAG010000131.1 GCA_012719495.1 Bacteroidales bacterium | reverse complement strand
TGGAAACCAACTTGGGATAATTTCAGTGGTGAGCCGAAGCAGGCTACCAAAACTGCTCTTGTTAAGGAACAGGGCATGATTTGTTGCTATTGCATGAAGAGAATCAATGAACAATCCAGCCATATCGAGCATATTATCCCAAGAAGTGTGAGTGGAAAAAATGAAGCACAGAAACTGGATTACTCCAATATGCTTGCATCATGCCAGGGTGAAGATAAGGAAGATAATAGCCCTGCAAACAATGGTAATGGCAAAAAGTTAAAAACACAACAGCATTGCGGCCATTATAGGGAAAACTGGTATGATTCAGTACTTTATATTTCTCCACTTGAAACCAGTTGCGAAACAAGATTCAGATATTATGATGATGGTAAAATAAAGCCAGCACCAGATGATTTGGGTGCTGAAGCAAATACAAAAAAGTTGAGACTTGATTATTCACTGCTTGAGAAAAATCGGAAAAAAGCTATACGAGGTGTTATTACGGATGAACTTAGTGTTGATGACCTTCGGTTGTTGTTACAGAGATACAGTGAACGGGATGCTGAAGGTAAATTTCGTGAATATTGTGGTGCGATTCAACAGGTAATACAAAAGCAAATTTAAAATTGGATTTTTGCAAGGAATAATGATGAGTGAAAATGTACATCAAACTGAAATGTTACTAAATGATATTGATTCAAACAGTAGTGATAAAAGCTCTATTTTCATTAAAGAAATAGAGCAAAAAATCCTTACTGATTTTATTAATAAATATAAAACCGTAAATGATATTAGAACTCTTTCACATGGTTCGATTGAGAAAGGGCAAAAAGGAAACAGGCATTCACCATTGTATAATTTTCTAGGGTATTCCAGTAAAAAAGCATACGAACCAATCCAGGCATATATTCGAGCTTTCAGTAAAACTGGTGATCTAGTTTATGATCCATTTAGCGGGTCTGGCGGTGTTGGGTTAGTATGTTCTCATATTGGAAGAAACTGTGTTATGTCAGATTTATCGCCTCTAGCAGCACACATTTCTAAAGCCTATTGCACTAATGTTGATATATTAGAATTGGAAACAGCCTTCACAAAAATTAAAAAGTCTGTTGAAAATATTGAAAAGTCTGTTTATGGTACTATATGCCATAATACTAATTCTGAAGCTATTTATGAATCAGTTATTTGGAGTCAGACATATAGATGTAAAAAATGTTTTGAAATAGTTCCACTTAAGTCGACTTTAGATGGTAGTCTTTGCCCTAAATGCAAACAACAAATTAGTACTCGACAGGAACGGAATGGCTATGTAATCTGGGGTGTTAATTATAGGACAACAGATGGAAAACATAATCACCGATATACAACTGCTGATCAAGAAACATATGCAAACCTACAGAAGATTGATATTAAAGCGAATAAAAATTTTGACTTGGATGCAAGAAATATTGGCTTTGTTAATCGGCCACTCATGAATAGCACAACTAATTCTGGTCCTTGGGGCCTGTTATGGCGACCTTACCATGGTGATATTAGAACAGTTGCTGATTTTTTTACTGATAGAAATTTGTACGCTTTGCAATACATACTCAATGAAATCACTGCTCTTAATGTAAGCGAGGAAGCGCGCCTTTTACTTAAGCTTGCCCTTGCAAGCATAATTCCTGCATGTAGTAAACAACAGCGCCATTATCCCGGCAGTACATTTCCAAATATGGTAATGCCAGGCGTTCTTTATGTTCCTCCCATTTTTGAAGAAATCAATGTTTTTCGTCGGTTTCTATCCAAAAAACGAAGTCTAATAAGCGGTCAAAAAGCTGTTAATAATTATTTGGGTAAAGGAAAAGTTGCGGTCGTAAATGCTAATTCAAATGAATTGAGTTCAATTCCTGCTGAATCAATCGATTATATTTTCACTGACCCTCCTTATGGTGGAAGAATTCAGTATGGTGAACTTTCTTTTTTGCAGGAAGCCTTTCTTGGTTTTAATACTGAATGGCTCCAAAATGAAATAATAATAAATGATGTAAGAGGTATCAAATCTGAAGAATGGAAGAACAGACTTGGGAAGACCATGGAACAGGCTTTTAGAATTCTTAAACCTGGCCGGTGGATAAGTGTTTGTTTTCATGATTCAGATCCTCAAAACTGGGTACACTTACAAAATGCAATGGCAGAGGCTGGTTTTATTGCAGAAGGTGTAACTGAGGCTGCATCTATGCATACAGGATGGCAAACTCTTAAAATGCATACAAGCTCAGATATAACCAAAAGAGATTTAGTAGTCAGCTATAGAAAACCATTTCAGAACGAAACAAATAAACATGTCGAAATTAGTGGTGATGACAATAATGATTCTTTCACAGAAAAAATTCGAACTATAGTTCGCGACCTATTGTCAACTAAACCTGGTTTATCATATGACCGTATTTATGATGAAATCGTGGCTAGAATGGTTAGTAAGGGACAGTTAGAAGTGCACGATTTTAATAGTATTCTTTCTCAAATCGCCATCGAATCTAAAGAACCAGTAAAAAAGGATCTTTTTGAAAATGAAGATCCCGATATTTTCGGTACCCACGAAATTTCCCGCTGGTACTTGAAAGAAACAGAACTCGCTATCACCGATACTGCGGAATCAGAAAAAGAGGATGAAGGCGCACGGCAAATTGCAAATTTTATTTCAAAGAAAATAAAGGAAATCAATCCGGATGCAGATGTTCAAAAAGCATCAGTAATGAAGGGTATGTTTGTATCTCCGAATCTTATTGGTGTGCATTATA
Source organism: Bacteroidales bacterium (assembly GCA_012719495.1). Classification (GTDB taxonomy): domain Bacteria; phylum Bacteroidota; class Bacteroidia; order Bacteroidales; family Prolixibacteraceae; genus CAYMTR01. The sequence goes on along the minus strand of JAAYAG010000131.1, from coordinate 4,677 downwards.
GCGAATTGTTTGAGAACTATATCTATGCAGTCAAAGATAAACCTCGCCGTCAGCTTTCAGAATGGTTAATTGACTATTTTTTCAAAACAGATGAAGGCACCTATCGTTTACCAGCTACCGAAGAAGAAGCTGCTGCCAAAGCAGAGGGCAGATCAAAGGGAACCAACCGTCGTGTAAAACGTTATCTGGCACTGCTTGAACAGGGTGCAAAGATACCAGAAACCGAATTGCCAAATGATGCTACACTCTGTGAATGGATACGGCACTGCAAACGGGCTGGTAATTTCGAACAGGGAAAAATTCTCTACGAAAAGGGCGGTTTACAGCTTGACTCATTGACAGAAGAGCAGCTCGTTGAGGTTGAGGAGGATTACCAGGTCTGTGTGAGAATGCTTGCACGGGAAACAAAGAATGATTCCAGCAAACCCGCGCGCCGAACAAGGAAAAAAGCATGAATACAAAACTAAAAGAAATATTCAGTGGTAAGGTTGTCAATAAAGCTCACACTATTAATACTGGTGTAGACGAATTCCCCCGCTATGTACTGGAATATTTAATTGACAACTACTGCACCGAAGAAACCTTCCATGAAGACATGGAAAAGGTTGTTCGACGTCTTAAAGAAACCTTTGTATATGGTGCAGAAACCGAAAAAGTTCGTCATTACATCAGAGAAAATCGCCACCACTCTATTATTGGAAGTATAGAAGTGCGCCTTGTCGAGACAGAAGACAAGTACTGGGCTACGATTCCTGCAATAAATGAAACATTCGTAAACATTCCAGAGGGTATTGTTCGCCAATATCCAATGTTATTATCTGGTGGCATGTGGGGGACAATCGATCTTACCTATGATGAAAATGAAGTGCATAGTAAAAAGATTCGTCCATTTAAAATCACTGCGTTTACACCGTTTCAGGTAAGTGTGATTAACGTTGATGAGTTTATTGAGAAACGGAAGCAATTTACCACAGATGAGTGGCTTGATATATTAATAAATTCCTGCGGCCTTGATCCTCTGAAGATGACTCGACGCGAAAAATTGCTCTATGTCTGCAGGTGCATTCCACTCGTGGAAACAAACGTTAATATGATTGAATTAGCACCGCGTGAAACAGGAAAGACATATCTGTATCGCAATATTTCCTATTACGCACATGTCCTTTCCGGCGGAAAAGCTACGCCCGCGCAACTTTTTGTTAACCTCAATACCGGCAAAATCGGTGAGGTCGGCAGCAGAGATGCCGTTGTGTTTGATGAAATTGCAAATACTGATTTTACCGACCCCAAAGCATTCGTAAGTATCATGCAGGGGTATATGCAGGATGCAAAGTTTAGCCGTGGCAAACGTGAGATGCTCGCTTTTGCAAGCTTGATTTTTGTTGGAAACATCGATGTACAGGGCAATTTACCACATGAAAAATATTACCATCTTTTTGAAGTATTACCGGAATTTCTTCAGGTTATAGCATTTCTTGACAGATTGCATGGCTACCTGCCTGGCTGGGAAATACCGAAACTCTCTCCTTCAAGTTACTCAAAGGATTATGGTTTTATAACCGATTATTTCTGTGAGATTCTTCATGAAATGCGTCGCATGGATCTATTATCATCAATTCGCTCGCGGTTTGAACTTATTGATGCCGGAAAAGGCGGAAAAGGTGTATCTGGAAGAGATCAGAGAGCTGTGATGAAAACTACTTCCGGTTTACTTAAGTTACTGTACCCTCATGGCCAAGTTTCTGATACTGAACTTGAAGAAGTCCTTGAGCTTTCTTGTGAACTTAGACAACGTGTAAGAGAACAGTTACATCTTATGGCACCAGGCGAATACGAACGGATTATTCTTGGTGCAACAATTAATACCACAAATAGAACAGTAACACCGAAATTACCTGATGCAAACAGAATACAGCGTATCAGCATTCCAACACTTCCAACAATCGGTGAAGTTACTGGTTTAGCAGTAGCAGGAGACCGCGGTTGTTTGTTACACTTTGAAATGCAATCAACAAAAGGAAGCGGCAGGATTGTACCGCTTGGCTCAATACAGCGAGTGATGCGTGAAAGCATTGAAGCAGCAGCCCAATATATCAAAGCAAAATCAGGCGAACTTGAAATCAGCTCTGAATGGCGGGAAAATTACGATATAGCAATTCTTGCTACGTACATGGGAGTACCTAAAGAAGGCCCATCTGCAGGAATAACTCTGGTGACAGGCATTGTTTCCGCACTTAAAAACATTCCTGTCAGAAATGATGTCGCAATGACAGGTGAAATAACTATTATGGGTAAAGTTTTACCTGTTGGCGGAATTCAGCAGAAAATTAAAGCTGCTTATGATACAGGAATTAAAGAGGTAATTATTCCTGCTGATAACCTGCAGGAAGCAGAAGGGTTACCCGATTATATCAGAAACGAAGTAAAGATTACACCAGTAAGGGAAATCTCAGAAGTACTGGATATAGCATTAATGAAAATTTGATTTCTTTTTTCTATTCCGGAGTTAGTGTTCAATGTCAATGATCACAAATTTTGCACCTGTTGAATTTAAGAATGAGCAGTTCACGGTTTACAGAACTCCATATTCTAAAAAATTGCACGAGCAATTAAGAGAAAAACATAATAATACTCACTCTCTACCCAAAATCGGGAATTATGTATATCATGCACCAATGATTGCAGGTGAAAACCCACTTGAAGGTGAACTACAAACAATATCAACCGAAATAGACCATACTATTGTTTCTGCATTTCTGCGTCATATACTTTTCAGAAAAGTTATATCTTGGAATGGGATTATACCTACATCTTTTCAACCCATAGAATTTTATTCCCGTCGGCCAGAAGACAATTTAATTGCATCTTACATTCCTGAAGAATATCGTGATATCATTGGTTATCGCAAAGGGGTTACGCTTGAGGTTAGGACCCTATTTCCTGATGGTAAACCATTTTACATACTGCTATTTAAAATATTCTATAAGTGGGATTTACAAGTGCCTTGTAGTTTTCTACTTAAAAAGAATTTTAATTTAATCGGAAGATATGTGTGCAGTTCCGAATATTTAAACGATGTAATGGCCCCTAAAAGGAGCATTGAAGGAACTGTTAGCAAAGTTACAGACCTTTTAAATATCAGTGTTTCACGTAACAATACAATCGAAACCTTTAAAGCTGATGAGTTATATCTCGAAAATAGTAAAATTAACCGTGAAATGATTTTAACAACTCTTTTAGGCAAAGTAACTTCATCAAGAATTCTATCAGAACTTTTCAATACTGCACATTTGCGAAAGTCGCACAAATTTTTATATGAGGAAATTCATAAAATTCATGCAGCATTTTCAAAAGTTACTTTAAGTAATAATAATGGTATAGAATTCAGTATAGGGCAACTTTTCAAAGAAGGTGATAATTTTTGGTCAAAAAAGATATATGTTAAACCAACGTACATTTTTAGTACAGATTCTACTCAATCCAATACTAACTCTAATTACGGTTTGAAAAGATATGGCCCATGGGATAAGAGCTTTTTTACACCTAAAAAACCGGTTATATGTGCGTTTTGTAGTAAAACAAATCATGCAGCAATGGATACATTTTTAGCTAAATTCAGGGATGGTATACAATTAAACCGGCTTGGGATTAATCCTTATTCTGATGGTTTTTTGAAGAGATTTCATTTATCTGGATTAGATTTGACAATTTACGATGTTGATCAACCAACGCCGGCCAAGTTTAGTGAAGCTATTAGTAGAGCAATATCAGAAAAGGGAAAATTTCATCTTGCTATAGTAGAAACAGCAGAAGATTTTAAAAAATTAGCACATACAGATGATCCTTACTATGTTACCAAAACAAAACTTCTTCAAAATCAAATTCCTTCGCAAGATATAAAGATTGAAAATATTCGGGCATCAGATTGGCAACTGAGTTGGGTTTTAAATGATATAAGCCTGGCGATGTATGCTAAATTAGGTGGGAACCCATGGGTAATACCTGTTAATCAATCTATCGAGCACGAATTGGTTATAGGGCTTGGGAGCTCAACCATCAAAGAAAACAGGTTTTCAAAAGGTCGTAGAGTAGTTGGATTCACAACGTTATTCTCTGGTGATGGTACTTATCTGATCGGTAACCGCTCTAGAGTAGTGGAATACGACCAATATCTTCCAGAGCTTGTAAGAAATTTGAAAACGGCTATTGATGAAGTTAGAAAAAGATATAATTGGCAAAAAAGGTCATCTGTTCGACTTGTATTTCATACCTTTAAACCATTTAATAAATACGAAATCAAGGCGGTAGAAGAAGTTGCGTCATATTTTAGTAATGAGCATGAAACAACATTTGCATATTTAACTGTTTCTCAGATTCAGCCATATCTTCAAATTGATATGGCTCAAGGAGGAGAAGAAGATCGAACAGATAGATCAAAATTAAAAGGGATTTGGTCACCTTTGCGTGGTGAAGGTCTGCGATTAGATGATTTTAATGTTCTGGTTCAACTTACTGGTCCGGCAGAGATTAAAAAATATACACACGGTGGATCATATCCGGTTCTGGTTAAATTACACAAAGCATCATCATTCAGAGATATCGACTATTTAAGTCAACAGGTTTTTACATTTTCGAGTATCTCATGGCGTGGTTTTGCACTTTCTCCAGCTCCAGTCA
>JAAYAG010000130.1 GCA_012719495.1 Bacteroidales bacterium | reverse complement strand
CCTTGAAAACCTCGGGGGTTGCCGGCAACAAATAGCATTTATCTGCCGAACTGTAGCGCGACATAGAAAAACGCTTGATTTTTTCCATGAGCAAAACCGACTTTGGCAGATAAACCTGCATGAACGCTGTATTGGCATCGTGAGGCTTTATGCATATTTCGCCACCACGAACAACAGGTTCATTACCAATAAAGTCGCTTGGTAATTTTGATAGAATGGCCACTAATGCACGAATATTATTCCGATTGTTATCGGAACGTTTCGTGCTCATTATAACATTGTCTCTTTGTAATTTACAACAAATTCTTTTTCTCGTTCAAATGGGATACCCGCTAAACGAAGTTCATATTCCAATGCGTCTTTATATACAATTTCCAGAAATCCCGGACCAAGGTTGTTGTGTACTTCCATGCATATCCCAATAATCTTGTAGCTTTCAGCCTTGTAAATAACCTGAGTTCGATTTTACTTTTAAAAAATAAAGTCAAACTCAGGTTAAATAATATCCATCATCATTATTCGTGAATTTGTGGCCTTTTAGTTAGTTAAGTTATAAAAAATTACTGTTGTCCGGTAAACGTTTGAGATTGCTTCGCTTCGCTCGCAATGACAGGGGTTTCAACCAACCCCTCCCCTCCACCTAATAAGCAGATAATGTTGTCATTGCGAGCGAAGCGAAGCAATCTGTTTTGTGTTTTTATACTTTTACCGGCCAACAATGACAAAAAATAAATTTATCCACCCGAATAGTAAAGTGATCCATTCCATGAGTGGTTTTGGTTTGTTTTAAAAATGCCCTTGGTATAACAAAAAGGGCCCCTATGCGGAGCCCTCTAAAAGTTCATGTTCTTACTAAAAGTTTAATGCGAATGTGTCTTATGACCATCTTCTTTCTTTTCTTTATCTACCTTTGCCTCACCAACAATGCTTGCTGTATAGCCGAGCTTTTTAAAAGCTTCGATCAGCTTATCGGTGGATGTCTTGTCGGTGCGAAAGGTTACAGTTACCTCCTTTTTTTCCAGTGAAACTTGTAAATCTTTAACGCCCTTTTCATAGGGAATATTGCTTTCGATTTTTTTCACACAACTGTGACAATCCATGCTCACTGTGAAAGTTACGGTCTTTTCATCTTTCTTATCCGACCCTAATGCATTGTTAACGATGAAAATAAACACAATTAACAATAAAAGTGTTGCAATTCTAATTTTTCTCATATCGTTCTATTTTTAACTTTTTTTATAATCCTGATTCATTACACCTGTTTCGATTTTTTCTAATTTGGGTTAGTTATAATCGTTGATGGTAAATCGCAATCCTGCATAGATTTTTCTTCCGTGAACAGGCCCCCAAATCATCGTTCCATCAAAATCCTTTCCCCAAGGATCGGCAGCACCAACCACCGGGTTATCCATCATAAAATTTAACAGGTTTTCGGCACCTGCATAAAAGCTCCAACGTTTGAAATTCTTTGTAACTTGGGCATTTACAATAGTAAACGGCTTAAATTCAGCACTCCACAAAGGATTCAAAACATCGGGATCGGGCATGCGGCCACCTCCGTTAAATTGCGATGTTAGATCGAATTGCCACTTCTTCATTCTGGTAGCATACGACATGCTCAACAACCCTTTATAACGACTCGTTAAGGGTACTTCACGCAATTGACCTCCAATGGTTTGCTTCACTACGTTTGTGCGGTAAGCCGCGTTAATCGTAAACCCTTTGAAGATTTCGTACATTAACTCTGCTTGAAATGCGTTGGAAAATGAGGTTCCTTCGAGATCTGAAAAAACAACCTTATCGGTACTGCTGTCAACATCTCTTACTACTTGCTCCAAAAAGTTAGTCCTGTAAAAATCAACAGTCAAGCTTACGTCCCTTTCACCCAGCGGAATAAGTGCATTCAAGCTTGTTCCCACATTTATAGCTTCTTCTTGTTTCAAGCGATCGGGAATTACCATTTTACGCGAACTGGCCAGCATAAAATTGTTTTCGGCAAGCGGCATTGGGGTTCGATACCCCTTTCCTGCCGATGCCCTCCAGGTAAGTCCATGAATAATTTCCCATTTTGCATGAACACGGGGCGTCAGAAATATTCCATATTCAGAACTATAATCGGCACGTAAGCCCGCCATAATGTTGAGTTTGTGACGAAGGTTGAAATTATACTCATAGAAAACCCCCGGAACCATTTCGGCAAACGAAGTTGAGGCCATATCGAGTTTCTCATTGTACGAATCGGCAAGCAATGATGCACCAGCCTTGAAGGTATGAAGGTCGGTTCCAAAATTACCCTGATATATAAAATTGAAATATCCATTGTATTGAGTCCCTGAATAAGCCGTGCGGCCATAAGAGGCATCCTGTTTATGATACCAGCCCGAAAGCTGCATACCAATGCTGGTTCCTGGCCGATCAAGCAAATACCCATTTTTTGCGAATAATTCGTACCGGCTAGTGCGGACACTTATACCATATAAATTTTCGTCAGGCAAATCAAAAGCATCAACCTGCCCCGATTTTCTATCCTCTTCGAGCAGTTTTACCCCTATTTGAAAATCGCCTCCGTTGCGGTGTTCTTTATACCAGCGATTTATAAAATTAACTTGCCTCACTCTTGGCACATCCAGGAAACCATCCGCATTTCCATCTATTTGGGTATTTTGGTTTTCGCCATGCAATAGCACCATGGTTGAAAGCGAATCGGGAAATTTATACGAAGCGTTCAGATTTGCTTCTGAACGAAGTTCACTATTCCCATAGAGGTTGAAATGGAATTTCTCGTCGGCAAAAGGTTTTTTGTACTCAACATTTATTTGCCCAGTAATTGCCTCATACCCATTCACTACCGATGATGTTCCTTTTGAAATCTGGATTGACTCCATCCATGGTCCGGGAATATACCCAAGCCCGTATGGTGCAGCCATTCCTCGAATTGAAGGAATATTCTCAGAGATCGTTTGCACATAAGCACCTGAAAGCCCAAGCATTTTAATTTGTTGTGCCCCTGTAACCGCATCGGAATACGCCACATCGACTGATGCGTTGGTTTCAAAACTCTCAGATAAGTTACAACAGGCGGCTTTTTGCAATTCAGTAACCGTAACTTTTGTTGTTTGAACGGGGTCTAACGCAGAAAGGTATTGCCCTCTACGGCGCTCTTTTACAACCACTTCATCAAGCTCAATATTCTTATCGAGCAACACCAGCAATGAACTTCCGCGATCGGATATTGATATTGTGTCGGGCTTAAACCCTACAAATGAAACAACAACTTTCTGACTCTTTTCGGATATTGGTAAAGAAAAATTCCCATCAACATCAGAACTCGTTCCAACAGTTGTTCCAAGCCAATAAATATTTGCACCAACAATAGGTGATGCCGGATTATCTTTTTCAACCACCCGGCCTTTTACCTCAACCGGCGCGGCATTAATATCTATTGAAAATATTGCAAGAAATAATGCAATGAATACTATTTTGTACATAAAATCTTCTTTTGAAAATGAAACATAATTAACTGAGTACACGCCAGCTTTAGACGTGCAAAAACCTAATAATCATTCATTTTCAATGCCGAAGAACACAAATTGAAAGCAAAATTGATCGGCCCCCGGATGGAGGAATTGACTTTACGATGGAATGAGTAACAGTTTGTGCCAGAGACACAAACATATCGAAAATAATGGCAACAAAATATAACGGGACTACCGGAAGTAAAATCTTCAATAATTTAGTTTTTACCTCAAGCGAGTCATATTTCAACTGGGCAATGAAGTGCCTCGTCTCGTGATGAGTCCCGGAACAATGATCAATGGGTAGAGAGCAACATTTTTCATGACCATCTTCATCGCAACAAGAACAAGAATTATTGCCGTCGGCAACTAATGAAATGGCAATATGTTCCTTATCACACCCTCCGCAGAATGTGAGCAAAATATTGAAACCTACTGTAGAAGAAATAATTAAAACAGTAAGAGACAACGATATCGTTTTACGCAGATTAAATCGCATAGGAACAATGTTACAGCACAAAAATACACATAATCAGACAAAAAGGTGTTAAAATAAAGTTAACCAATAAAAAGAATAAAAAATACTTAACAGAAAAAACCCTTTCATCTGTACAAAACTTTTAACATACTGAATATCTTTTGGAACGAAAGGTCGGTCATTGAACTAGATTTCGACCGGATAGCCTGTCCCGCTATTGCGGGAGAACTCACATGTGTATTGTTCATCCGTGTTTGCGCTTTTCTGCAATCATGTTCGTTTCAGCATGTAACTTTTTTTGAATGAAACCGACTTATAAAAGAACCTGAATGTTGTAATAAACCAAAGGTGAAGTATACTAATCAGCAAAAAATGATAATTACCGATAAAAATCGACAACTTATCTATTGAAACAATAAAAAGTATGTTACAAATAAGAATTTTGGGTTCGAAATTCATCTGCAAGATTATATATAGCCATGATAAAAATTAGCAATCTACACAAGTCGTATCACACAGGCACCAACAGCCTGCATGTATTAAAGGGCATATCGCTCGATGTACACCAAGGAGAATTTGTCTCGATTATGGGATCGTCAGGATCTGGAAAATCAACCTTATTGAATATTCTGGGCATCCTCGACAATTACGATTCGGGCAGTTATGAACTTGGAGGTAAACTCATTAAAGACATGAGCGAAAAAAGGGCTGCACAATACCGCAACCAAACGCTCGGGTTCATTTTCCAATCGTTCAATTTAATATCGTTTAAAAACGCGATGGAAAATGTAGCTCTTCCTCTGTACTACCAAGGGGTACCACGTAAAAAGCGGAACAAGATTGCACTGGAATACCTCGACCGGCTAGGACTACTCAACTGGGCCGATCACATGCCCAATGAAATGTCGGGCGGGCAGAAGCAACGTGTAGCCATAGCCCGTGCCCTTATTTCACAACCCAAAGTTATCCTTGCCGACGAACCCACAGGCGCTCTCGACACGCAAACCTCGTACGAAGTGATGGATATCCTTAAGAAAATTAATAAACAAGATATTACCATCATTATCGTAACTCACGAACACGATATAGCCGCCATGACCGACAAGATTATAAAACTTCGCGACGGGGTAATCGGCGACATGATCATAAACGGTGAACTTGCCTCGTTCAAGAAAAGTTACACAAAAGACAAAGCAATACTGTAAGCTATGTTCGATCTGGATAAATGGCAAGAAATACTGGGTACGATTAAGAAAAACAAGCTACGTACCCTACTAACAGGTTTCTCTGTTGCCTGGGGAATCTTCATGCTGATGGTTTTGCTGGGTGCAGGTAACGGATTGAGCAACGGCGTTAGTTCAAACTTTGAGGGAAATGCCCGTAACGCAATATGGATTTGGAGTCGCGAAACAAGCATGCCTTACCAAGGATACAAAGTGGGACGAGCAATTCAGTTTACAATGGACGATTATGATGCCATCAAAAAGATGGAGAACATCGACAAGATATCAGCCCGCTATTGGATTGGAGATAGAATATATTCATTTGGAAATGAATATGGTACATACAACACCCAGTCGTGCCACCCCGACTACCTCGGTATCGAAAACCTGATTATCTCACAAGGCCGCTTCCTCAACGACATTGATCTTGAACACGAGCGAAAGGTGATGGTTATTGGAGAAGATATCCGCAAAGCGCTTTTTAAAGATACCGACCCGATTGGGCAATTCATAAAAGTTGGAAGCGTACCGTTCAAAATAATCGGGGTTTATACCGAAAAAGACCCCCGCGAAGGTACACGTCAAGGCCTAATTCCGATTTCTACAGCTCAACGGCTTTTTAACGCGGGCAACCGAATTCACAATCTGGCACTTACAACAACCGATATTTCGAAAAGTGAAAGTGAAAAAATTGAAAAAAACATTAAAAACGATATTGCACGCAGGCACAAATTCGATCCTGAAGACGAAAGAGCAATTGGACTCTATAATTCGCTGAAAGACTACGTGCAAACGATGAATATTTTCAGTGCCATCAATATGTTTGTTTGGCTCATTGGCATAGGAACACTAATTGCAGGTATAGTGGGCGTTAGCAACATCATGCTCATTGTAGTAAAAGAACGAACCAAAGAAATTGGCATACGAAAAGCCCTTGGCGCCACGCCTGGTTCAATAATCGGGCTAATTCTGCTCGAATCGATTTTAATAACCGCAGCTGCTGGCTACATAGGTATGTTTCTGGGCATAAGCCTAATGGAAGGGATAAATTTTGCCATGGAAGCCCAAACACAAACGCAGGTTGGAGCCAGTGGCGATCAGGGAGAAATCAGGATGTTTATGAACCCGACGGTTGATTTGCGGATTGCCATAAGTGCCATGCTGCTTTTGGTCGCTGCCGGAGCATTTGCCGGATACATGCCCGCAAAACGTGCCGCATCTATCAGGCCAATTGAGGCGCTGCACGACGAGTAATTTCTTTACTAAGCATAGAAATATAATAGACATTAAAACAATAAGACAATATAGCCATGTTTGATTTAGATCGCTGGAACGAAATAATAAGCACCCTGAAAAAAAACAAACTTCGCAGTCTTCTCACTGCATTTGGGGTCTTCTGGGGCATTTTCATGCTAATAATTATGGCCGGTGCCGGGAAAGGCCTCGAAAAGGGGATAACCGACGGTGTAGGCCAAGTGGCCACCAACTCATTCTTCATGTGGACTGAAAGTACCAGTGAACCTTACAAAGGGTTTCGCAGGGGGCGATATTGGGAATATGACAATGAAGATGTAATCTTTATTAAAAGCTCAATTGGTGAAGCCGATGTGGTTGCCCCACGCCTTTTTGGATGGAGGGGTGGCAATAACACCGTAAGGGGCGACAAAACTGCCAGTTTCTATATTAAAGGAGATTATCCAGAATGGACAAAGATTGATCCGGTCGACATCATTGAAGGACGTTGGCTTAACGAGGTTGATATCCTCCAAAAACGAAAAGTTTGTGTAGTCGGGGAAAATGTTCAAGAAGAAATGTTCAAACCCGGAGAAAAAATTATTGGTGAATACATACGGGTAAACGGAGTTTATTACCAAATCGTTGGACTCATAAAACCTATTTCAACAATTAACATAAACGGCCGTACCGAAGAAAGTATTTTTCTTCCGTTCACCACTATGCAAGTAGCCTACAATTATGGCAATTCGGTTCATATGCTGGGAATTACAGCAAAAAAAGGATACAGTGCAACTTTTGTTGAAGATAAAGTAATCGCCTCGCTTAAAGAACGCCACGCCATTGCACCAATCGATGTCCAGGCTGTTGGCCACATCAACCTCGAAAAACAGTTCAAAATGTTCAGCACCCTATTCATTGGCATACAGGTATTAACCTGGATTGTAGGTATTGGCACCTTGCTGGCAGGAGTGATCGGGGTAAGCAACATAATGTTGGTCATCATAAAGGAACGAACTCAGGAAATTGGCGTAATGCGGGCTATTGGGGCAACTCCCCGGAAGGTTATATCGCAAATTATCATGGAAAGCACATTCCTGACTACCTTGGCCGGTTACCTTGGGCTAGTTTCGGGCATCTTTATCCTCGAGATATTAAACAAAATTCTGGCTATGGCACCTAAAGACGGCGACAGTCAAATATTCATCAAAGAGCCTGGTGTAAATCTTGGTATTGCTGTTGCATGCTTACTTATATTAATAATTTCCGGAGCCATTGCAGGTTATCTCCCTGCCAAAAGAGCTGTTGAAATAAAACCTATCGATGCACTAAGGGCGGAATAAATACTGAATTAACTGAATGATTGAATTAACTGAATGATTGAATTAACTGAATGACTGAATGATTGAATTAACTGAATTAACTGAATGATTGAATTAACTGAAAATATAAACAACAAATTATAAATAGTCATGAAAAATTATTTAAGAACATTCTGGATTGTATTGTTAGTTGCAATATTTCTGGGAACATTCTATTTTCTCTATTCAAAATCAAAGAAACAACCCGACGTTTTCAAAATTGAAACAGCTAAGTATGATAATATTGTCAAAAAAACTGTAGCTACAGGATCGGTTCTACCTAGAAAAGAGATCGAAATCAAACCTCAGGTATCGGGAATTATTGACGAAGTATATCTCGAAGCCGGCCAAATGGTAAATAATGGCGATGTAATTGCCAGAGTAACCATCATACCCGACATGATTACCATGAACAATGCCGAATCGAGACTCAACATGGCAAAACTCAATTACGAAGATGCCAAGATTGATTACGACCGTCAAAAAGAACTTTTCGACAAAAAGGTAATCCCGTACGAAGAATACCAAAAAGCTCAGCTCTCTTTTAATACAGCACGAGAGGAACTTACCGCTGCCGAAGACAACCTTGAATTGATTAAGAAAGGGGTGACAAAGAAATCGGCAAAAACAACCAACACCCTAATCCGGTCAACGATTAACGGGATGATCCTCGACGTTCCAATTAAAGAAGGAAACTCTGTTATTCAAGCAAATACTTTCAACGCGGGAACAACCATTGCCGTTGTTGCCGACATGAACGATATGATTTTTGAAGGAAAAGTTGATGAAACCGAAGTTGGAAGGATTAAAGAAGGGATGAATATATTACTGACTATTGGAGCGATAGAGAATCAAACTTTCAATGCAGTACTCACCTACCTTTCGCCCAAAGGCGTAGAAGAAAACGGTGCCGTTCAGTTTCCTATCAAAGCCGATGTAAAATTACAGGAAGGCCAGTTTATCCGCTCGGGATACAGTGCCAACGCCAGCATCGTAACCGACAGTCGTGACAGTGTTCTGGTTATTCCCGAAAGGTTGCTCAAATTCGAAAACGATTCAGCTTATGTTGAAATTGAAACAGCAACAGAGCAAGTATTCGAAAAAAGATCAGTAAAAGTAGGATTATCCGACGGTATCAACATCGAAATTCTTGAAGGGTTAACCGTTGACAACAAAATTAAAGGCGAAAAAATTGATCCAAAACAAGAGACGGCTACTAGTACTAACTAGAACAAAGTAAACATATTGCACTAATGTGGCTCACCCCGAGTAGGATTGTATGCCACAAGAAGTCTAATAAAGTACAGAACAGATTTTCATCAACGTAAAATGAAAACAGAAATGAAGAAAGTTGCATTACTTTTAATTACCATAGCGATTTTCATGCAATCGCAAGCCCAAGAAAAATGGTCGCTGCAAAAGTGTATCGATTATGCCCTGAGCAACAATATAATGATTAAACAAACCGAGCTAAACACACAGTACCGCTCGAACCAATACCAACAGTCTAAAAATGAACGTCTCCCCGATGTAAATGCGGGATTATCACAGGGTTTTAATTTTGGCCGTTCGTTAAATATCGACAACACCTACGATAACTTTTCATCGTCGAACACAGGGCTGTCGGTTAATTCCTCAGTACAGATCTGGCGGGGAGGAGCACTAAACAACACAATTAAACAGCGAGAATTCGAACTAAAATCGAGCCTCGAAGATTTGCAGAAAGCCAAAGATGATCTCACGCTTAATATTGCATCGGCTTACCTCGAAATTTTGTTTGCCAATGAATTAATCAATGCTTCGGAAACACAAATTGAACAGACCAACAAACAAATTCAGCGCACCAAAGAGCTGGTTGCTGCAGGCAAAGTTGCAGAAGGTACCCTGCTCGAAATTGAAGCCCAACGAGCCAACGAAGAGCTCACTCTTGTAACCCGGCAAAATCAGTTGCAACTAGCCTATCTCAACCTGGCACAAATGCTCGAACTGGAAGATTACAACAATTTTTCAATTGAAATACCCGAGATGCCTGAACTTGCTTCTCAAGCCTCAATTGCCTCTTCATCTGGGGTCTACGAAAAAGCATTGCAATATCGACCAGAAATAAAAAGTGCCGATTACACCCTGAAAAGCTACGAGTCACAGCTAAAAGTTGCTAAATCGTCTCTGCTGCCAAGTCTTTCTGCCTCTGCCAGTTTCGACGACCGTTACTTACTTTCTTCGGAAAACAAGATGCCCGCTCTTTCCGAGCAAATAAAAACAAACCACAGCGAAGGGATTGGACTTTATCTCAACATTCCTATTTTCAACAAGTTTGAAAACAAGACAAACATTGAAAATGCTAAAATCCAGGTAAAGAACCAGCAACTGCAACTCGATGCCACAAAAAAAGAACTTAGGAAACAAATTGAACAGGCCTATACCAATGCACTTGCTTCGCAGAAAAGATTCAATGCAAACCGTGTAGCATCAAAATCCATGAGTGAATCGTTCAGGTATATCGAAGAAAAATATAATGTAGGAAGGGTTAGTTCGGTTGAATACAACGATGCAAAAACAAAGCTCGCCATTGCAGAATCGAATTTGATACAAGCCAAATACGAATTCATTTTCCGTTCAAAAATTTTAGATTTCTACAACGGAATACCCATATCATTATGATGGACATTTTATAGAATTTAGTTAGTTTGAAAGAGCGTTTCATAAAGAAGCGCTTTTTCTCATTTTTTAGTTGAAAACTTGTTTTGTATTTTGTTGTTAAAGTAATATGCCATGAAAGAAATACTAAAAAACCATAAGATAAGAAAACGGAATAACAAGTAAATTACCTTTACCAAGATTTTTCATTACAATTAACTTGTTTAACATCACGATATGAAGCAATTACACCTACAAGAAAATAAAATAGCCAAACGAATTATTCTTATTTTTTCTTTTTTCTTTTACATTACAACAAGTTATGCACAATTATCGAATGGTGGCAAACCTGCCTCACTCGATATATCTTTACGCAAATCGGGACAACTTGTTTCTTCGGTTACCCTTCAATCAATCAACCCGGAACAACTTAAGGCCGAAGACTTTAGCTATGGCACTCCTTTCCGTTACGGGGTAGTTCAAGATGTTGCCATCGATATAAAACAAGGAACAGAAACCCCCGCTCATAATGGAACCCTTTGGAGATATGAAATTTCCTCGGCTGAAGCAAAATCGTTAAAATTAGTTTTTAGCACATTCGACATTCCGCAAGGGGCAAATCTTTTTATTTATTCTCCCGACTATTCGTTAATCTATGGTGCTTTCACCGAAGAAAATGCATCAGACGACGGATCGTTTGTCATCGCCGATTTCCCTTCCAGCACTCTAATTATTGAATACTTCGAACCTTTTTCCCCTCAGTTCTCAGGAGTTGTCATTCTTGAAAAAGTTGGGCTAGCCTACCGCGACCTCAACGAAATGATAGAACAAAACTCATTGGGCGAAGAATTTATCGACGTAAACTGCGGCGAAGGAATAAAGTGGCAACTCGAAAAACATGCTGTATTTCTCTTCACATTCATTGAAGACCGGAACAGCTATTTGTGTACCGGAGCGCTCATCAACAACGTGAACAACGATGGAACGCCCTACGCCCTTACTGCCAACCACTGTATCAGCTCTCCCATTGTTGCTAAAACCCTTACTGCTTACTTTAACCACGAAACTGAAGGTTGCGGGCTCATGGCAAAAACACGCAGCACACTTAATGGTGCTACCTTAGTCGCTACAGGTGCAAACTCCGACTTTTCACTGCTGCGGCTCGAGAGTGTTCCCCCGGCAAACTTTCAGCCTTACTATGCCGGTTGGAACCTTGAAGAAAATGCAACCCGTGGCACTGGCATCCACCAACCTAACGGAATCTTAAAAAAAATATCCTTATCGTACAACCAACCAACTACCTTTTTAGATGATATTTATTGGGACGAAGGCGGATACTCGCCAACAAATACCCATTGGGAAGTGCTTTTCGACAAAGGGGCAACCGCTGGCGGCTCGTCAGGCTCTCCCCTATTCGACCAAAATAGACTGATTATTGGCCAATTACATGGCGGGGGTGACTACGATTCGTACTATGGAAAACTGAATTATTCATGGACAAAAGGCAATGCAATCGCCTCACAAACGACCATATCGACATTAAAACAATTGTTAGCCAATGGTAGCGATATCACATCGCACAAAGGCTATACCCCGGAAACCAATCTGCCCGAGGCCATATTTGCTCCCGAATTTCAACAAGTTTGCACAGGCGAGCCCATCAAACTAAAAGATTACTCCTTATTCAATATAACCCAATGGAAATGGGAAATCACCCCTTCTACAATTACATATCACAATGGTACCAGCTCAACATCAGCAAATCCCGAAATAAGTTTCGATAACGAAGGATACTACACGATAGAACTAACAGTAGAAAACAGTGAAGGAAAAGATAGCATGATCCGACAGAATGCTGTTATTGCAAGCTCCTCAATAGATGTTTCTTTTGAGCAAAACTTCAGCTCGGGGAAATGCCTTTACGAACTCGACACCCTCAAACTTTTTGCCTACGGAGCGACCAATTATTCATGGCAAATCGCCTCCGAAACCAGCTCGCTTTTCAATACCAGCAACATAGACAATAACACATTTGCCATTATAAAAAACGACACAATTGTAATCGAATCAACGGTTACCATAAAGGGAACTTTAATTGGAACCCACGGAACATGTGTCGATACAGCTCTCTTTTCTATCGATTTTTTAAAGCCGGAAAACGACAATCTAATCAATGCACAATTTATTGAACCCGGGCAAAATGGCCCCTTTTGCAATACCTGCGCCACTGTAGAAGATAACGAACCCATACCGCCATTCGAGTCGTGCACTACACAAACCGATTGGTGCGATGAGTATGGAACAGGAAAAAACATTGTAGAGAATTCGGTGTGGTTTTATTTCGATGCCCCCGAGTCGGGCAAGGTATCGATTGAAGCCACAGGAATGGACGGACAAATTGCACTGTATGAAGCTAACTCAGAAAGAGATATCTTGAACGGAAACTATACTATTTTAGCTGCAAACGATGACAAATCATCTCTCGATCCTGAGTCGGGCATAGATACCGTTGCAGTAATCCCGGGCAAGAGGTACTGGATTCAATTTGATGGTAGCGGAGGGGGCACCGAGGGCGAATTTTTAATAATCCTAAAGGTGGAAAATAAAAATTGGGAAGAAACAAAAATCCACTATAGCGAGACGGAAAAACCAGCCCGGATCTTTCCCCAACCAGCCGACGATCGAATTATAATTCAAGATGATAGTTTTAATAAAACACGAAACATCGGCGTAAAAATATTTTCTTTAACGGGTTCACTATTACTCGATCAACAGGTAGAAGGAGGTAAGTCAGCCATTTCAGTCAACCTGAAGCCTGGTTGGCCAAGCGGGGTGTATTTAATCTCGCTAACTACCAACGATAAATCATATTCGCAAAAAATAGTCATAAGCAGATAATTACAGAAAAATATAGTAAATCAAAATAACCAGTGAAAACAAGCTACAAGATATTTTAAAGCCTAACCTGTTTGGATTATCTTTGTGGCTCAATTACAAATTACACGACACATTAAATTAATATTCATGAGAAAATTATCGAAACTAATGATTTTCAGTTTGATCCTCTTTTCGATGTTAGCCACATCGTGCGAGCAAAAGAGAAAAAACCAAGCCATCGACCCGGCTAATTTAGATACAACGGTCGACCCGGCACAAGACTTCGACAACTATGCCAACGGAGGTTGGAAAGCAAACAACCCCCTACCCGACGACAAAAGCAGGTTTGGAACATTCGACAAGCTTCGCGATTCGGCCGAGAAACAGCTCCAGACACTGTTTGAAAATATCACAACAACCACGCATGAAACAGGCAGTTACGGGCAGAAAATAGCCGACATGTACAACATGGGGATGGACTCAGCAACTCTCGAACAACAAGGACGAGAACCTATACTTCCCTTGCTTTCTGAAATTGAAAATATTCAAACTATTGAGCAAGTGCAGGAAGCAATCAGCAAATCGCACGCCAATGGAACAGGAGTGCTATTTTCGTTTTTCAGTTCAGCCGACGAAAAGAACAGCGAATGGGTTATTGGCCAACTTTATCAGGGAGGCTTGGGCCTAAGCGACCGCGACTACTATGTAAAAGATGACGAACGGTCGAAAGAAATCAGGACTGAGTATGTGAAGCATGTTGCCAAAATGTTCGAACTGGCTGGCGAGAACAATGAAAATGCAGCAAAAAAAGCATCGCAGGTAATGTCCATCGAAACCCGGCTTGCCAATGCATCGATGACAAGGCTTGAACGGCGCGACCCCGATAAAACGTACAATAAAATGAAACTCGACGGGCTTAAAGAATTATCTGCCGGATTCAATTGGCAACAATTCTTCAACACCGTCAATCTTCCTGAACCCGGCGACATAAACGTTTGTATGCCATTATTTTTTAAAGAAATAAGTGTCATGATGCAGGAAATTGCCGTTGATGACTGGAAGGCATACCTTGGGTGGAACGTATTAAATGCCTCAGCACCTTATCTTTCTTCAGCCTTCGTCGATCAGGATTTTGAATTCTACGGAAAAGTAATGAAAGGGCAAGTTGAGAACCGTGCACGCTGGAAAAGGGTACAAGGAACAGTAAGCAACGCCTTAAGTGAAGCAATTGGCAAACTTTATGTTGAAAAATATTTTCCACCACAAGCCAAAGAACGCATGCTTCTTCTTGTTGAAAATCTGCGCACTGCTCTAGGCGAACGCATTGACAAACTAACATGGATGAGCGATGAGACCAAGGAAAAAGCCCGCGAAAAACTGGCTACAATCATTGTAAAGATCGGCTATCCCGATAAATGGCGCGATTATTCGGGTCTCGAAATCAAAAAAGACTATTATTTGTACAATGTGCTCCGCTCGTGGAAATTTGAAACAGAATACGACCTTGCTAAAATCAATAAACCATTGGATAAAAGTGAGTGGTACATGCCACCACAAATGGTAAATGCCTACTACAATCCACAAGTAAACGAAATTGTATTCCCGGCAGCTATTTTACAGCCACCTTTCTTCTACCTTGAAGCCGACGATGCTGTTAACTACGGCGCTATCGGAGTGGTTATCGGTCACGAAATGACCCATGGGTTCGACGATCAGGGAAGAAAATATGATAAAAACGGCAATCTTAACGACTGGTGGACAGAAGAAGACAGCAGGAACTTTGATACCCGCACCGAAGTGCTTGTGAAACAATACAATGAATTCATCGTTTTGGATACCGTTCATGCCGATGGCAAGCTTTCTCTCGGTGAAAATATTGCCGATTTAGGCGGGTTAAACATTGCCTATACAGCCTTTAAAAAAGGAAGCAATCAAAAGGAACCGATCGAAGGTTTTACTCCCGATCAACGATTCTTTCTGGCTTATGCTCATTTATGGGCCAGCAATGTTCGTGACAAAGAAATTTTGCGCCTGACTCAGGAAGATGTACATTCATTAGGCCGCTTTAGGGTGCTTGGGCCGTTACGAAACATGCCCGAATTCCATACAGCATTCGATATAAAAGAAGGCGACTATATGTATCTATCAGAAAACCAACGAGCTGTTATCTGGTAAATAAATAATCGATTTTAAAAAAATGCAGGTGTCGAAAATCTCAGGCACCTGCTTTTTTTTGATTGTATACAGATTGTTATCCAAGGGCAACGTCAAGAACCATCATCACCGCAAAACCAAGCAGCGCACCAATGGTTGAAAAATGAGTGTCGTTCCCCGTTTGAGATTCAGGGATAAGTTCTTCCACAACAACAAAAATCATGGCTCCGGCCGCAAAAGACAACGCATATGGGAGCAAAGGCTCAACTGTCAAGACTAAATAAGCCCCCAAGACCCCGGCAATAGGCTCAACTACCCCCGACAATTGTCCGTAGGTGAACGCTTTAAATCGCGAAAAACCTTCGCGACGCAATGGCACCGACACCGCAGCTCCTTCCGGAAAATTCTGCAACCCAATACCAAAAGCCAAGGCAATGGCCCCCGAAAGCAAACCCACATCGGGGTTATTGGCCAATGCACCAAAAGCTACACCAACAGCCAAGCCTTCAGGAATATTATGCAAGGTAATCGACAACACAAGCAAAATACTTCGCTGCCACGAAGTTTTGATCCCTTCGGCCTGAGAAATGTCAAGTCCCATGTGAAGGTGCGGCAATAACTTGTCGACTCCAAACAAGAAAAGACCACCTCCCAGAAAACCCACCAATGCGGGTACCCAGCCAATTTGTCCGTTATTTTCAGCCATATCGATTGCGGGGCTTAAAAGCGACCAAAAACTCGCCGCAATCATCACACCAGCGGCAAACCCAAGCATCATATTGAGCACCTTGGTATTGATCGTTTTGAAGAAGAAAACCATTCCGGCCCCCAATGCTGTTAACCCCCACGTAAAAAGCGTGGCAAATAATGCCAACAATACAGGGTTGATTGTCAATAGTTTTTCCATATATCTCTTTATTTCTTATTTCTACCAAGCTAATTTAGAATAACTAAAAATAACATCAAATTTTAGCTCCTAATAATGATAAAAAAATAACTATAGAATCAAACAAGTAAAATACACATAAAATCAGTAGTCCCGACTAACAATTTATGCACAAAAATACGAATACAATACCACTTCTCTCCTCAATCATTTTTACTACCTTTGCCATGCATTTGGTGGATATTTCCGACACCGGAAATGCCTTAATATGGGAACCCCGTTAAAAGCGGGGGCTGTACCCGCAGCTGTAAGTCCGTGAATTTTTCAGGCAACTCTTAGCCACTGTTTGTCGATCAACGAACGGGAAGGCGCCAGAAAAAGGACAAGCCAGAAGACCTGCCATTGCACAGTATTAACTTGAACTTCGGGGAGAAAAGTTCATGAACGATAAGTGCTATCATTCTATTTTTCCGAAGCCAATAAATTTTTGATGTATGTTAAAATTTGTCAATTTTCTTTTTTTTGCATCAATTGGCCTGCTATTCAACCTTCAGACTCTTAAGGCAACTGAAATACAGCGAATTGTTTCGCTTGCTCCTTCCCTCACCCAAAACCTTTACTATTTGGATGCAGAAGATAAATTGGTCGGGTGTACAAGTTTTTGTAATGCAACAAGCGGCGCTGAAATAGTTGCATCGGCAATAAAAGTGAATATTGAAAAAGTGGTGGTATTGAAGCCCGATTTAGTTATCGCAACCACCATAACTGACATAGAAACCCTCGAAATGTTAAAAAAAATGGGGCTGAATGTTGTGGTGTACCCCAAGGCCGATTCATTTGAAGAAATTTGCCAGCAATTTACCGATCTTGCAAAAATTATTGGTAAAGAACAAGTTGCAACTAAAATAATTGACAATTCGACAAAGACTCTGGAACAACTAAAAAAGAAAATTCCTCTTGGCAAAAAGAGGAAAGTCTTCCTTCAGATTGGGGCAAGTCCCATATATACTGTTTTCCCCGGAACGTTTATGGATGAATACATTACAAAAGCCGAAGCAGTGAATATTGCCTCCGATTTGACCCGTGGCGCGATCACCCGTGAAAGTGTGATCATCAGAAATCCCGATATTATCTTTATTGTAACCATGGGAGTTGCCGGAGAAGAAGAAAAAAAAACCTGGCAAAACATAAAAGAACTTGAGGCCGCAAAAAACAATAAGATATTCATCATCGATTCCAATAAAGCATGCCTCCCAACTCCAGTCACATTTGTAGAAACACTCGACACAATGATCCATTTAATGCATCCATAATGAGCAGAAAACATTTCATATGGATTGGTTTTGCCGTGCTACTGCTTTTACTGGTTGCTGCGGCTTCGTTATGGTCGTTGCTTGCAGGTGAAATGAAAATACCACTTGCCAGTTTGCCAACAATATTCGAGAATAAATCGGGAATGGAATATGCCATATTATCCAATATCAGGATACCGCGATTGTTGCTGGCCTTTTCAATAGGCGGGGCATTAAGCATAACCGGGGCAATCCTCCAGGGAATTTATCACAATCCTCTGGTCGAGCCTTATACTCTTGGAATATCGGGAGGTGCAGCCCTTGCTGTTGCTCTTGTTATTGTTCTTGGCCTTAACATGAGCCTTGGCACATTGGTTATACCTGCAGCTGGCTTTACGGGAGCCTTTATCACTATTTTTCTGGTCTATTTTCTGGCGTTGAAACGCAGAGAAATCAACATAAACCGAATGCTGCTTATCGGAGTGATGATCAGCTTTGTTGCCTCATCTGGTATGATGTTTTTAATGTCAATTTCATCGGCTGACAACCTGCACAGTATCATTTTTTGGACCATGGGCTCTCTCGACGAACCAAACGCCACATTAATCACCGTGATGGTCGTTTCCTCATTGGCAGGGCTTATCATTTCGATGCTTTTTGCTCAACCTCTCAATGCCCTGAGACTGGGCGAAGCGAAAGCAAAACACCTCGGAATAAATTCATCTGCAGTTATTCGGATTTTGTTTATTATTGCGTCGCTTCTTACAGGACTTTGTGTTGCAGTGGGGGGTATTATTGGATTTGTTGGTCTGATCATTCCTCACATTTTGCGCTCAATTATCGGTAGCGATTACCGCATATTGCTTATCAGCTCTTTTCTTGGAGGAAGCCTGTTTTTGATCGTTTGCGACATTATTGCTCGAACTATTATCGCACCAAACGAACTTCCCATAGGCGTTATTACCGGGATGTTGGGAGGAAGCGTATTTATTTTTGTATTAAGCCGCTCAAAACAGAAGATGATAAAATAGTGATAATTAAACACATATCCTGCTGTTCTATTTTCTTTTCAAACAATAGAAGGAAACAGCATAAAGCAGGCTATATTGGATTTATTGACAACACTTTAGTAACTCAACACACGTGAACAGAAGTTATCTTAGCATAAAGAACCTGATATGTGGCTATGGCAATTTTTCGCTCGATTCGCTCAATTTCGAAATCGGCAAAGGTGTTTTCGCAGGAGTCATTGGCCCTAATGGATCGGGCAAAACTACCCTGATGAAAGCCATTACTGGAGAATTAAAAATCAGCAAAGGCCTGATTATGCTTGATAATAAAAACCTGAACCAACTTTCGATTAGAGAAAAAGCTACAAAAATCGCCATCGTAACCCAACATACAGAGGAAGTTGATATTAGTGTTGAAGACTATGTTTTAATGGGACGCATGCCCTATCGCACAAATTTTCAATTCTTTGAGACCAAAGAAGACCTCTCAATTGCGGAAAAATACATGCACTTAACCGATGTATTCCGGTTTAAAGATAAATTAATGAGTAAATTGAGCGGAGGTGAACGTCAACTTGCAGGCATTGCCAGGGCTTTGACACAAGAACCCCAACTCTTGCTCCTCGATGAACCCACCTCTCAACTCGACATCTCCCATCAAATTCAGGTATTGAACCTTGTTCAGGAACTTAATGCCCAAATGGGACTCACTGTGCTTATGATAATCCACGATCTGAACCTGGCCAGCGAATATTGTGACTACCTGCTACTCTTGAATGAAGGGAAACTATACAAAAAAGGCACTCCCGGCGAAGTTATTGACTACAAAACCATTGAAGAGGTGTACAATACGGTTGTTTTTACTCAGGAGAATCCGTTATCGAAAAAACCTGCTGTTTTTCTTGTTTCAAACAAAATTCTGACTGAAAGCCGGAAAAACTTGACGGACAAATTACCCGATGGGAAAATCTAGGGTTCTTTTACACGCTTGACCAATTCGTCGTGAATCATCTTTCTTAACTCCAACTGCTTGTTTTCAACCACACGACGAGACGACGGCCTATAAAACTCAGCATACCTGCAAGGCGCCAGTTTATAGGATAAATCATCTATTTTCCCCTTTACATCGACTCCCAATTTTAACGGTAATGGACAATCAACCACCGAAATATGATAATCGAAACTCATATCGAGGTTATGCCTGCCAGCTACCACTGCTTTATATTTATCCATCACGATCAGGAAGGGATAAATATCGATTTCATTTCTGAAAATTGTAAATTCAGCGGAAAGTGAATCAACCCTATTTTCTGTTTTCTTATTAAATTTCAACGTTTTGGCAATCTCTGTAAATGTTTCACCATCCAAAAGCACCAAATTTTCTCCCTTAATAGAAGCAGCTCCTCTCAACGTCGATTTTTTGAAACGATACATAGAATCAAGGTAAGTTTCGGCAGCCATATGGAACTCACCTTCACCCCTGAACGACCTCAACATTGGCATCATACTATCGATATCGGGAACCATCTGTAGCAGTTCTTCTATTTGTACGTCAAGCATATGAAGATCAATTCCGAGGAATAAATGATTTTTCCGAGGTGTACGATACATGGCTGTAACCTGCATACGGGTTGCCGGAATCGAAAATTTCAATTCATCGAGCAGCAATATTCCATCAGAAACCCTTACGCTTCCCCTGATATTTTTAGCTGAATCAACACCAAAAGAAGCATTTTTTACATCTACATCGAGGGTAACATCAATCCCTTTGGGAACCATGTAAGGCCCCGAGCCCGCATTTTTCGGAACACTATCCACCTCTTCTTCATATCCAATCCCGTTGGTCATTGTCATGAGCTGAAGAATATCGGTTGTTGCCGAGTTGAACTTGAGATTTCCCCTTAAAATCGAATCTCCACGATAATAAGGTAACACATTGTTAATTGCTCCAACAAGCTGAAAATCTGATTTATCAATTTTCAGACGTCCTTCTTTAAACATAACAGTTTGTGGTGAGAAACCGATGCTTATCGCTGGTATTTCAATCGGATAATAAAAACCGTTCATTGAAAGAAGTCCGTTTTCAAGCCCAATAGTACCCGTTGGCATCCACTGTAAAATGGGATCTTTTTCCTTTTTGTCAGACAAAATCTCGGTATTCAAATCAACTTTATTTACTACCATCTTACTCTGCCCCATAACCGCATCAACATGCCGAACCCTCCCCGAAAGTTGCACTCTCGCATTTTCCGGAGCATCATCACGAGCTTGTACTCTAACCCTCCCGGAAGCTAAGTTCATGGCGACTGAAATAGTGTCTGATTTTCCCCAAAGAGAATCAACAGTGAAGGAACATATCGCATCAGGAATTCGTGTAGAATCTCTAAAATCGGAACTTTCAATAATCACATGAGCTCCTCCGAGTGTTGCTTCAAGAGTATCGGCTAATGAAACATTCATCTTTTTTGCAATAATATCGGCAGATAAAAACGTTGTTGTCTTGCTCCCTGCCTTGCTGTTTGGAAGAGCAAACTTCATTTTTGCACTGTTGGCAGTTACTGAAATGCTATCGTACGTTGCATCGAGCGTTGAAAAAAGAACATTGCCGGCAATTTTCATCTTTTCAAATGCCATGTTTTCAATTTGTTGCATGGTGAAAACAGTTGACACTTGCCCTTTTGCCTTTCCCTTTATGCTAAAATTCAACGAATCGGGAATGAAAACATTGAATTCATCAAGAGTTAAATCAGCATCGGTAAGCAAATCGCACGAAATATCAGAAAATAATTGTTTCACTCCCCCCGTAACGGCAAACGATGAGAGTGGTGTTTTACCAGTAAGGTTCTTTATCGAGACATACGTTAATGAATCGGTCATACCATCGGTGGAAATTTCAAGCTGGCCGTTCAGATCGTGCAATTGTAAAGGAATTCCACGATAAGCCGCTTTTGCATCATTAAACTGCAGATTGACTCCAAATATTGGCATCGTCGATTGGCTATAAGTACCCTTAATTGTACCATCGACAGCTACATTACCCCCAAGCGTAATCCCATCGAAATAAGAAGAATATGAAGTAGGAACCATCGACAATATCTGATCTGCCTGTGATTCTTTTATCTGATAATCAACATCGAAAAGCAGGTCACCTGTAACCGTATCTTCTTTCAACAGCCCCTCGGCAAACACTGGCAACGAAGCAATGGAACCGCTAGCTTCTTTAATATTGACAGACATAGGTGATACAGAAATTTCGGACACGAGTTTAAGGCTTGTTGCGGCCCTATCGAGGTAGTTTTCACCTGAATATCCAACAGTAATGATGCTATTGTCTATAGAAATATCACTAATAAGAGTTCCCGAAACAAACGACCCACTGAGCGTTCCGTACAAATCATCGATGAGCACTTTGGTTTTCAATGAATTGTCAACATATCGAAAATCAACATTTTCGAATTGAATATTGTTAAGGCCTGCAATAAATGTGGTTGCTACTGTATCTTCGGAAGAATAAACCACAACATCGAAGTTTGAATGTCCAAGACTGTCGTTGAAAATTGTCACCGCAGAATTTTTACAAATCAATTCGTCAACAACAAGTTCGTTGTTTTTAAACCAAGCTGAAATATCAACAGTACCCACTACTTCATCAATGGCAGCCAGCGTATCGGTTGGAGCACCCGGAACCGGATTAATTAGGATAAGATCGTTCGCCCTAATACCAAACTTTGGGAAAGTGCGAAAAAAAGTAATTTCAACTTCGCCAATTTCGTAATGACAATTGATAAACTTGGGAACCTGCTGCTTAAGTGCCGAGGTGAGTTTTGGAGGAGTTGCCACAAACCAAAGCAAATAACCCAACATTGCACCCAAAAGAATGAACAATGCCAGAATCGTTATTAAAGTTATTTTTAGAGGTTTGCGCATATTCAAAGAAGCATGCCGATTAATCAATTAAAACTCAACTTTCACAAAAGAATAACTTACGCCAAACCCGTCTTTATATTCGAGCGATGTCTCGGTAAGGGTAGTAACGGTATACGTTTTAGGAACAGAGCTACCCATTTCAAGTACATGAAGCTGCATCAGCTGATCGCCAATGAGCGTCCATGTGAATGCCTGCCCTTCTGCTTCAGTAACATCATCAGAAGTATCCCATGTTGCCCCCACCCCTTCGCTGGTATACGAGTAGTATAATGTCCCCGATCGCCAGGTGCCGTATAGCAAACTCTTATCGAACGACTTACCTTCATCGTTCAAAAGATCACAAGAAACCATAAACAATGCAAAAAAGGCAAAAACCAACATTGTGGCGACCTTTTTCTTTCTTCCTAAAAAGTGAACTATTGAATTTTCCGAGGCAAAGGAAGAAAAACATTTTTTACCTAAAGAAAAATCACTTGTTGCAATACCCTGATTGATATAAACTTTTTTCATATTAATGGATTTACTTAAAAGTTACAGCTGCATGTATATAAAAATTCTCTTTCGAAGAACTAACAAAAAGTAAACCAAAGATAGTTGTTGAGACGAAATATGGCAACAAATTCCAACATAATAAATTGAAACTGGTACAATTAAATGGCTATGCGTAACAAGAAAATGTAAAATATTGTCTACAAAACTCATAAATATGCTTATATAAGACAGTATTCGAAAAGTTTTTGGTTCTTTTATTGTCACATTGATGAGTGTATAAAACAAATTTATTTTTAAAAACACCTTAGCCATGATAATCTCCTTTGCAACAGAACATTATGCCAAATCGTTTTGCAAATCGCTTGATATTGTAGCCCGTGAACGCAAATACC
Organism: Bacteroidales bacterium; assembly: GCA_012719495.1. Classification (GTDB taxonomy): domain Bacteria; phylum Bacteroidota; class Bacteroidia; order Bacteroidales; family Prolixibacteraceae; genus CAYMTR01. The sequence continues at coordinate 10,527 of JAAYAG010000130.1, read as the reverse complement.
TTGGATCGACTACTGGTTTTTCGGAAGAAAGCACCGTAAACTTTGTTAAATTTATTGTCGAGAACAATCATGCACAATACTATGCTATTGATAAAGAAACAGTTGTTGGCTGGTGTGATATTATTCCCAAAAGTTATGAAGGCCTTACCCATGTTGGAGTTCTCGGAATGGGAGTACTTAAAGAATACCGAAATCAGGGACTTGGTTCACAATTACTTGAAAAAACACTCGCCCATGCCAAAACTAATGGACTGGAAAAAGTTGAACTAGAAGTATATGAATCGAATACTGCCGCAGTAAATCTTTATATAAAATTCGGTTTTGAGGTTGAAGGAAAGCGTATTAAAAGCCGAAAACTCGATGGTTGTTACGACAATATCATCCAAATGGGCAAGTTTCTTTGACCAACATTATCAACGCCAAAGACCAGACGCACAAAAAAACACTATAAGAAAAATGCGAAACTTATCGTACAATAAAGCATTGTTGGCCAGCGGAATAATATTTACCATCCATAATTGTGAAGAAGCCATTGGCTACGCTTTATTCATGCCCGAAATCGACATCCGTTTACCTTTTGCTATGACCAAAACCAACCCTATGGTAGCAGCAATAATTGCCATAACCCTTATTGCCTGGGCAATAATCAGTTGGGGTTTATCATCCCGAAATGAGCGTTTGCAACGCGATATCTTAACCCTTATCACGACTGTCTTTTTTGTGAATGCATTCATTCCACACATTATATTAACTTTATTACTAATGAATTATACACCAGCAGTAATCACTTCCATCGTTCTTTACTTGCCCTTTTCGGTTTATATTTTACCCAAACTATACTCTACGTTTAACCCAAAAAACTCTTTTTTCAAACTCATAGGCATCTGGGCTTTACCCTTATGTGCATTGGTTGGCGGTCTCCAACTGGCCATGAGTCTGATCTTATGAAAACCCAATGCAGAAGCAACTTACATTAATTGGAAAATTGTGAAGCAGCAGTATAAAGCTTTTTCAAATGGTCTTAAAATTTATTATTTTTGTTTAAAAAATAACAAATATGTTTTCAGGAATAGTAGAAGAAGCCGGCAAAGTAATTGCGATTGAGAGAGATCAGGAAAACTATCATTTCACGCTAACCTGTTCATTTATTGATGAGTTAAAAATCGATCAAAGCCTTTCGCACAATGGGGTTTGCCTTACTGTTGTAAAAATCGACAAGGAAAAGAAAACATACGTAGTTACAGCCATAAAAGAAACATTGCTAAAGTCGAACCTTGGGCTACTTGAACCTGGCTGCGAGGTAAACCTTGAACGGAGCATGATTATGAACGGCCGCCTCGATGGGCATATTGTGCAAGGCCATGTAGACCAAACGGCAGAATGTACCCAGGTAGAAGAAGCCGACGGAAGCTGGTACTACACATTTGAATACCCGTTCGACAAGGAAAAAGCCAAGCAAGGCTACATGACTGTAGAAAAAGGATCGGTAACTGTTAATGGAGTTAGCCTCACGGTAGTAAATTCTAAACTGAACAGTTTTCAGGTAGCAATTATTCCTTACACGTATCATCACACAAATTTCCACGCCATAGAAAAAGGCACGAAAGTGAACCTTGAATTCGACATTATCGGGAAATACCTTAGCAAACTAATGGTAGTTAACAACTTGGATTGAAATCGGGTTTCAAGTTTCAACGATTCGTTCTCTATAGTTTGCTGGTAAAAACTTTTGAATATTTCATAAAATCATTAATTTTCAGAAATATTTAAGGAGTATGGGATTGTTTCTGCGGCAATTTGGAGAAGAAGAGCTAAAAATCAATGAAGAAGACAAGAAAACTGTCTTTGACCAATTACGGAAAATTGATGAAAAAAGGCTCGAATTATTTGCCTACATGGCTCTTATAGTAATTATTATAATCATTTCTCTCGATTTTACATACTTCAACGACGAACTTCGCTTTTTCTACCTTGCCATTGATTCATCCCTTTGGATTGTATCTTTTTTGCTGGTAATTATTTTTAATATTGCAAAAAAGAATCCGTCGCACCACTGGCAACTAGCAAAAAAAATCATGTTCAATTTTTTCCCAGCCTTCACACTTCTTTGGGGTACAGCGGTATGCGCCATCGATCCATCATCGATATTAAACCTGATTGCTTTTTATTTCTTTCTGTTTCTCTACACCTTTGCGGTAATCACCCCAATAAAAACACTACTCCTGTATTACCTCTTCATTTTTGCCGAATTCGTTACGATTTCCTTTGCATTAGAACATGACACCTTGACCGAAAACGCCTTAGCGATGGTTTTTGTTTGTATAGTGGTAATCCCGTTCTATAACCTTTTCCGCACAACGAGGGTAAACTCTCAGAGCGCGCTACTTCTTTTAAATTCAGCTAAAAAAGGGTTAGAAAAAGAAATTGACCATAGAACAAGAGAGTTACAACTGCTCAACTCAAACTTAAAAGAAGAAATTAACCAGCGGAAGATCATTGAATCTAAACTTCTGGAATCGATTAAAATTGCAGAATCAAACAATAGGCTAAAGTCTGAATTTTTGGCCAATATCTCTCACGAAATCAGAACACCCTTGAATGCAATTGTGGGATTTACCGAAATGATGACTGAAGACAGTATTGTCGGCGACAGAAAAAAGGAATTCCAATCGTTGGTCGAAAAAAACACAGGATATTTATTATCAATATTCGATGACATTTTTGATGCATCATTGATAAAAACCGAGCAAATTAACCCCGTAATCAAACCTTTTTCAGTAAAAAATTTTATTCAAATCATTTCATACGACATAAAAAGCCTTGAGACTAAGCACAATAACCCACACATTGAGTTAACCATACGGCCATTCGAAAATGAAAATATTCAACTGGTAAGCGACGATTACTACCTTAAAAAAGCAATTCTGCGACTTATCGATAACGCGTTAAAATTTACCGAAAAAGGCTATGTAACATTTGAGGCTAACATGGTTGATGGTTGTCTCGAATTCTCGATATCGGATACCGGGATTGGGATACCTGAAAAAGATCTGATAAAGATTTTTGAACCGTTTGTTCAGGGCGACGGCTCATTCACAAGAAACCATGGAGGAGCAGGCATCGGGTTAACAATTGTAAAAGGAATAACACAGGCTCTTGGTGCCTCACTTGACCTCGAAACAAGATTAGGCGCAGGAACCCGATTTTCAATCAAGTTTGAACCTTATGCAGTAAAAGATACTGGCATCCAATAAAGTGGACTAAAAGAACATATGTTCGGCGAAAATTTTCACACCAATTAAAATTAAAATTAAACCACCAGCAATTTCAGCTTTTCCGGCAAGACGGATACCTGCTTTTCGTCCCATGTAGATACCCCCAAGGGAAAAAATTAAAGTAACCGCACCAATCAGCAATGATGGAAAAAGAATTTCATGTACAAAGAAAGACAAGCTAATCCCGACAGCCAATGCATCTATACTGGTTCCAATAGCCATAGGGATAATGGCCTTCATTGATGTAGGATTTTTAACTTTCCGTTCTTTTAACGGAACGCGACTTTCAAATATCATTCTTATTCCAAGAACACTAAGTAGAGCAAGGGCAATCCAATGATCGGCTCTTTCGATATACCCTTTGAAGGCCGAACCTAGCCACCAACCCAACGCTGGCATTGCCCCCTGAAACACAGCTAGTGTAAGGCTTATCTTCAGCGCCTGCCTAATCTTCAAATGCTTGCGACATAACGATAATCCGCTGCAAACCGATGCTGCAAACGAATCGACTGATAACCCGATAGCCAAAAAAATTAAGCTAAGAAATCCCATAATTTCTGTTTAAAAATCCCAAAACCAAAACTAATCTATGCATGGTTTCATCTGATGAAAATTTGAGCTCGCAATTTGCAAAACATTTCGATACAATTTGCCACAAAAAAGCGTAACCTTTCACTCAAGAAAAACTCATTAAAAGGTTCGGACTGATTTATAATTACATCTGTTATTAAATGCAACCGAGAATCCGAAACGAAATAACAGATGTGTGATAAACACTAAAAATGCAACGCCGAAGGGAAAAAACCTTCAGCGTTGCATTGTTGCCAAAATTAAAATAAAAGCTTATTTCGATTTTAACAGTATTGATTCAATATTGTCGATAAACATTTTCTTGGTTTGCTCCTTATCTTTTGCAATGCCCGAAGTCATTGACGGTTTTCCGTTGAGCGGACAATACAAGAAGGCCGGGATTCCCGAAATTCCAAAAACCTGTGCAAGCTCTCGTTCCTTATCTACATTGACTTTATAGATGTCGATTTTCCCTTTGTATTCGGCGGCCAATTCTTCTAGAATAGGAGATGTTATTCGGCATGGCCCACACCAATCGGCATAGAAATCAATAATACAAGGCTTTGTACCTTCAAATTTCCATTCCTTTGTGTTTTTCTCATAGTTCATAACCAATTTAAGAAAATCGGATTTGGTAATATTTTTGACCACTACCTCCGAAGCGCTCGAAGATGAATTGTTTTTCTGATTATCAACAGCATATAACATTGACACCAAAAGAGAGAACAAAACAATAAGCGGAACAATTTTAAACGATTTCATAACAATTTTGAGTTAAGTAATTAAGCAGTAAAATGTTTGTCAAGAATAGCAGCAATTTGATCTTTCGATTGAATGCTACTGGTAGCGGCAACTGCTTTCCCGTTTTTGTAGTAAAAAGTAAAGGGCAAGCCCATAAAACCTATGGCTTCAGGAGCGTCACGAATCACAGCTGCCTCAGGATTATCGAATTCAAAATCTGCAAACCGTACATTTTTGTATTCCTCTTTCAATTCTGTCATAGCAGCATAAACAGGAATGCACATTGGCCCCATGCGGCCGCAGCAAACCATCACGTTTTCGTTCTCTGAAATAATTTTTCCGAAGTCGACTTTTGAAATGATATGTTCTAAACTTGTGTGTAACATTTTTATTGAATTAAAATTTCAACAAAAATACACACACATACCTCTTCAGCCGGTAACAAAAGTCACAAAGCAGGAACAAAAAAATCCCGGTTATTCGGGATTAATCTTCGTCATCATCGTCGGCGACCTCTTCATCAGCATCGTCGTCGTCGTAATCATCGTCATCGTAATCGTCATCATATCCCGAATCTTCTTCCTCTGACACTTCCATACCTTCGAGTTCTTCGCCATATTTATTGGCATACTCCTCTTTGATTCCTTCTTTAAGGATACCATCATCATCGAAATCGTCGTCGTCTTCAACAATTTTGATGGCTTCGCCAACGGTCATCCTTACCATATAATACTTATCTTCGGTTTCGAATGGCAAAGCACTCACGATAAGGCCGTCTTTATTTGTAAAGCGAATTAAGTTATCGCTAAACCCAAAAGGATATTCCAGTTTTATTTGTTCCTGTATCTCCAAAGGCAGCTTATCGTAATCTTTAATTACCCGTGGTTTAATACTATTCATTGCAAAAGGTTTATAAGGTTATACGCTCAAATTAATCAAACAATACTCTGTGTTAGAGTAAAAAAACATGAGTATCAACTTTGCAGTTTTGCTTGTTTTTATGCGGGCAAAATACAAAACTTTTATAAACCTACGCAAGGATATTAAAAAATGAATGTTTTTTTTTCTGATTATTTTTGCTCCGGCAAGCACAACCAGCTATAATTGGGTGAATTTAAGCCACAATTAACAATTTTCTGAAATCAAAGTTGGGTCGATGGTTGTTGTATTAAAACTGATACTTTTGCAAAGCATTATAACATACAATAAAATAAATACTTTATGGCTGACAATAAGAAGGCAATGTTGATGATCCTTGACGGATGGGGAATTGGTAATGGAAGCAAATCTGATATAATTTCTACTGCACCAACACCTTTTATCGACACACTGTTAAACGAATACCCACACTCAAAGCTTCTTGCAAGCGGTGAATATGTAGGGCTGCCCGACGGGCAAATGGGAAACTCAGAAGTTGGGCACCTAAATTTGGGCGCCGGAAGGGTTTTATATCAAGATATGGTTCGCATTACCCGTGCCATAAAAGACAAATCGTTATGGAGCCATCCTCAGATTCTGAAAGCTTACAATTACGCAAAAGACAACAACAAGAAAATTCATTTGATTGGGCTTATTGGCCCTGGAGGGGTGCACGCCCTCAGCACCCACATGGTTGCACTTTGCCAAATTGCCACCGAAATGGGACTAAAAGATATTTTCATTCATGGCCTTACTGATGGCCGTGATACTGATCCCCGCTCGGGCTATGGCTTCCTCGAAAGTGATCTTGAAGCTATTAAAAGTACAAATGCCCGCTTTGCCTCGCTAATTGGCCGTTACTACGGTATGGACCGCGATAAAAACTGGGACCGAATGAAATTAGCCTACGATCTGTGGCTGAGCGGGAAAGGTGAAAAATCGTCGAATTTACTCGAAACTGTAAAGAATTTTTACAATGAAGGAACAACCGACGAATTCATGAAACCCATTGTTATGGTTGACGAATTGGGCAACCCTCTTGCTACCTTCGAAGAAGGCGATGTAGTACTTTGCTTCAATTTCAGAACCGACCGCTTGCGTCAAGCTACTATTGCATTCACTCAGCAAGACCTTCCTGAATTTGGCATGAAAACCCAAAATTTAGAATGGTACACCCTTACCGAATACAAAGCCGACTTCAAAGGAATCAATGTGATTTTTGGCAAAGACAATGTAACCAACACCATAGGAGAAGTAATATCGAACGAAGGGTTAAAACAAATCAGAATTGCAGAAACAGAAAAATATGCACACGTAACATTCTTCTTCTCGGGAGGTCAGGAAAAAGAATTCCCGGGTGAGAAAAGGATTTTATGCCCTTCTCCGAAAGTGGCTACCTATGACCTCAAGCCCGAAATGAGTGCTTATGATATACGCGATGCCATTGTGCCTGAATTGAAAAACCAAACAGCTGATTTTGTTTGTCTCAACTTTGCCAATGGCGACATGGTTGGCCATACCGGAGTATACGAAGCCATTTATAAAGCAGTTGTTGCTGTCGACGAATGCGTGAAAGATGTTGTTACTGCTGCCAAAGAAGGTGGATATGACATCCTAATTATCGCCGACCATGGAAATGCAGACAACGCAGTAAACGAAGACGGGTCTCCAAACACGGCTCACTCGCTTAACCCTGTACCTTGCATTTGGGTTACCGACCGCAAAAATGGAAAAATTTCAGATGGCGTCTTGGCCGATGTTGCCCCTACCCTGTTATCAATTATGGGATTAAAGGTTCCTGAAAGCATGACAGGTAAGGTATTGATTTCCTAAGCCATATGTTACAAATCAAAAAACTCCGACAAATAATTTGTCGGAGTTTTTTTTGTAATAAAACCAGTCGTCCACAATGGTTTTGAACAAACAATAATTCTGACTAATTCACTGCCAAATACTCGAGAGCCTCATCTCTAGTTCTAAAAGACTTAATGTTACGACCGGTAATTTTCAAAAATGCATTGTAAAAAATGGTTATAAGCCCTGAAAGGCCAATAACTGCCCCACAACAAACAAAAGGAGCATTGTGCTTCACTGCATCCTCAAAGAAACTTTTAATGTCGTTATTGAAGAACATCCCTTCCATGTTCGTCAACGTATAAACCGATTTAACCGGACGGCTTCTAATCATTTCAGAAGCTTGTTTCTCTAATTGGATGATTTCATCTTTACTTTTTAAGTTTGAAAGGTCAATATAAATGACTTCTTTCCCCTTGTAGTGAATAATTTCAGGTTTTCTCATTCTTATAATTTAAGAAAGTAATAATTATTGTTTAACTTTTTATCAAAAATATTCCATTCCTGCTTAAAATTCCACTTAAAAGATAAATAAAATCAATTCTCCTCCCCTCAAAACTCACTACCCACTGAATTTCTTTTTATTATATATGCTCGTAAAAAATTAATTACAATTTAACACTTTGTTTTTATTTTGTAAATAGGATCGTCAAATTATTCTATGCCTTAGCAAATTTTTGTATTGTATAATCTTTTTAAGTATCCTTGCGCTATGATTCAAATAGGCAAAACCATAATAAGTTTCGACATCTTCGAGGGTGAATTTCTTTGCGACCTTCAACATTGTAAAGGAGCTTGTTGCATAGAAGGCGACTCGGGGGCTCCTCTTACCCAAGAAGAAGCCATAGAAATTGAAACCTACTACTCTGTTTTCGAAAAATATATTTCACCCGAATACAGAACTGTGGTTGAAACCGTTGGCACATCGGTGACTGACAACGATGGAGAATTGGTTACCCCACTAATCAATAATAAAGAATGTGCCTACACATTTATCGACGACGATAGCATAACAAAATGTGCGATTGAAAAAGCCTACTTCAACAATGAAATTCCATTCCGAAAACCCGTTTCGTGCCATCTCTTCCCAATTCGGATAACTGAATACGACGACTTTGATGCCATTAACTATCAAGAGCTTAAAATATGCCTGTCGGGAAAAGAATGTGGGAAAAAACACAAATTACCCCTTTACAAATTTCTTAAAGAACCCTTAATCAGGAAATACGGGGAAGAATGGTACGGCGAATTGGAAATTGCTGCCGAATATTTAAAGAGGAACCCTTCCAAAAGTAAATAAAAGAAGGACAATCATGTCTATAAGTCATTCGCAAAAAGAAGATCATTTCTTAAATCAGATGATTTCCTGATTGCCCCAAATTGAATCGGCAATTTTTCGCAACTGTTTCACCGATAAAAAATGAGAAGGCTGTTCCAACTGAGATTTTCTTCTAACAACATCCTGAATCTTATTCTCTAAAATTCTCAAGGCTGTTTTTCCATGGGTAAACCTACGCAACGAATTTCTCACGATCACCTCAATCGCCTGATTAAGATGTGAGAACGATTCGGGTTTGCTCCCCCCGAACTCTTTTTTGCGAAGATAATCGACCGATTTAGGGAAAACTTCTTCCATAGCTTCATTTACCAACCTTGCCGAAACGGTTTCGCTTATTTCAGGATGGCAAAAAGAAATATGCTGATAATTAAGAAAATAACTTTCCATATCGGTTCCTTTGGTTACAAAAAAGTATACCCCTATGCGGCTAAATGTCTCACGCTGGGCATCAATCTCTGCATCAGTCAAATAATCACGGTCCCTATGAACAAGAATTTTCACATTGGGCATTTTCTCTTTCACGAAAATAGAAAACAAGTTCGCCGAACTAATTTTAGAACAGCCTTCGTAAGAAATAATATTGGTTTCTTGCATCTTAAAACCAGACGATTCCAACAAAATACCCATTAAATTTCCCGTAGCGCTATCTTCGGTAAGGACAATACATTTTTCGGTATCGCCAAGCGTCTCAATTTGCTTTTGCATTTCGTACTTCGCTTTAATTGAGAGATATCCGGGACTCAACATAAAGCTATCCAAGGCTTTCAATTCGAGCTGGGCAATAAATGTGATCAAAGGTTCAATGGAACCATTATCGGCCTTTTCCAGCTTTTCATAATACGAAAGACGTTCATCGGCAGCGATAAGTACCGGAAGATATCCGAGCTGCATGAGTGAAATATTCAGCAACAAACGGGCAATACGTCCGTTCCAATCTCCAAATGGCTGAATAACCGTAAGCTTATGATGCAAAACCGAAGCAACGGCAATAGGATGTTCTTTCGACTTTATTGCCTCATTGTACCAACTTACCAGTTTTTGCATTTCGGGGGCAATAGAAGAAGGTTGAGGTGTAGACTGCCGGTTACCACTAACGTTAGTGATAAATATTTCCTTTTGTCTGAAAGAAGTCTCACCAACCAGTATTTCGGCCAGAAGAAGAATGTTTTTTATAGAAAGCTTCTGTGGTAAAATATCGAAAATAAACTGAGTAACAGCAAGTTCTTTCCCATACGACAAATATGCCTGCCTCATAGTTTCAATGTCAGGATCTTCCTCTTTAAGTACTTCGGAAATTGTCTTTTCCTTTTTCAATTTTAACGAAGTAAGATGATGAGTAACTTCAGCCTGAAATTTTTCCCTGATCATTAAAAAAAGTGGATCGTACTGAGAAAGCTTGTGTATGATTGCAATCTTTTCATCAATCGCCTTAATTTCAGCACCTTCAGATCTATATTTAACCATTTCTAATACTTTAAAGTAGTTTTTTTATGTAATTATCACAAATGTAACACTTTCGAATGAGGTTGCCGGCATTAAAGATCCAAACAATACAGTCTCAAAAAAAAACTCTGATTAACTACTTTTAGAAAGAAATTGGGGAGGGTAAAGATTTATTGATTTGTCTTTTTAAAACAAAATCAGACATAAAACAATTAAACTTTATCTTTACTCTAAATTGTAGAAAAATCGATTTTTTTTAACATTAGTAACCGACAAAAGTTTTTAGGATAAAAGGTTGGCCAACCGAAGCCGACCAACCTGTATCTTTACTGTGTAAACTAGCAATTTATACAGTATGAGCGAAAATACGAATAAAAAATTAGTCGG
>JAAYAG010000129.1 GCA_012719495.1 Bacteroidales bacterium | reverse complement strand
TTTTACCATACTGTTATATCTGATTGCCTATGGTTACAAAAGCAATCGTGAATTAAATTTCCAATTCCCCATGCGGCGATTCCTATTGCTACAATTGCAGCCCAAATACCTCCATTTTCTTCTTTCACTTCTTCAGCATTCATTTCCTGAGCGCCCATTGTTTCTAAGTTTTTCATTCTGCATACCATAAAACGGGAATAACATGAGAAAATTATACAACGGGTTTGCTTTTGGTGTTGAAAATGCTGTTGAACAGCCACTTGTTTTTCTGATAATTAGCTAGCGATATTAACAATGCGATTATTGTGAAAGGAGAATTGCTCCTTACCATATTCTGGAGGGAAAGGTTATTCCATCTTTTGTAATGATTTGTAACGCTTGATACTAATAGAAATGAAAAATGAAAACGATGAAAAGTAATGATATTTTCTGGGGTAAAATCAAACACCTATGGATGAAGTATAATCAATCTTTCAAATTATACACGAAAGAAGAGTTGCAAAAGATGTTAGATAGCATCATATACAATTCCAAAAAATAGGATAACGGGCTCCGTGTTGATTATTGTGAGAGTGATAAAAACAATTGTGTCGCCGCGATGCGGCTTCCAATAACCTAACCCCATTTTTTCTACCATACTGTCTGTGCGATGCACCTTCCTGAAAACATAGATTTAATATTTATATTTGCCTCGAAAAAGCCGCTTAGCGGGCAGATCCCGAGTAGAAAGGTTATGCGCCAGTGTCTGAACAAATCCCGATGAGCATGGGCAAACACCCCGATTATAGAATTTTACAGCATTCAACATCCTGTGTTCGAGGCATAATTTGCAGATTTCGATGAACGTGGGTTCAAATATCGAATAAATATATAAACTACGGTGGCTCCAATGAGTGTTGCTGCTAAGTCAAATACATCAAATCCACCAGGAAAGATTTCCAAAAACTCATAAACTATAAATCCAATTGTTGTCTGTATTAAGGCCTTATACATTTTTGTGACTGGTTTATTAAAAATTAAGCCAATCAAAACCAAAAACGAGTAATATACGGGAACAGAAAACAGACTCGGTAAAGTATCTGCTAGATGAAAATCATATAAATGATTGGAATAAATATAAGTACGATAAACCGTTGAAGAAAGAAATGCTCCGGATAATAGCACTACAAATACTATTGATGTCTTAAATATCGAATTCATTGATCTATTATTTGTAAGGGGCTGTTATAAAAAAATCAACAGCCCCCTTATGTTATTTGCTTCCTTGAATATCTAACGCTGATGCACCACGATCAGCCATCATTCCTGGAGTAGCAAACATAGCACCAGCTAACCACGAAACAGCTTCACTAAAAAGCGAACCTCCTTCAATCAATTGAAGTTCAGAACTGTCTAGTTCATAAATTTTAGTTTTATCCAAAATAATTTGTTTTATAAATTATGAACATAATTGAAACCTGATTTTGCAAATCCTGCAGAGCTAGAAGGATTACTAAGTATGTCGTAAATCAAGCCCGCAACCATTACCTCGATAAACCAACCACCGTCGACTTCCTTTAATTCATTTTTACTTAATTCTTTCAATTGCTGTAAATTTAAAAAAAAATGATTCTCCTACTCGTATATGTCTTTTCGGAATCCGCCCAAGTTTTTGTGCACTAAACTTGGGCTAAAGTAAAACCCCGTACTCTCAAATTCTGATAGTAGAAAATTATTTAGCTAAAAAATTGAGTAAAGAAATTAATTGGCCAAACCCCCGTTTACCTTTTTAATTTCGGCAGGTGTTGTTCTTTCATAAAAAAGCCGCATTGCGGCGATAGTATGGTAGCTTTCTAATCATACAGAATCAATTCTTTGCCAAATAGATTTTCAATATTTGGAGAGATTTCGGGGATATTATATTTGGGTAGTTTTGCCCAATATTCTTGAGAAAAATTTGTCGAGCGGATCAGTCCAAAATGGTTAGAAACTTCTATTTTTTTCAATTCAGATTGGTATACAATTTCTTTTCCTAAAACATAAAATTCATGGATAACCTCAATTTCTGTAAAGTCGTTCTCTTTTTTGTGTTTAAACGCAATTTTCCTGTATTCTTTTCTAGTTGACAGATCATTTTTTGAGAACGATTTTATATCAGCTGATGAATAATTTTCTATAATATTTGTTTCCAATATTTCGCTGGTATAATTTAGAAATGTTTTAACTTTCTTCTGTTCAGGGGCAATTAAATCAATGCTAATAGTAATATTTGCATTCAAACTATCGCGTAACAACAAGCCCACTTTTTCATTTTTATTTTCGATTCGATAGTTGTCGGCTGTTTCTTTCACAACGGAATATGTTTTATCAAGATCCTGAACAATGGTTTCTGCTTTTATATTTGGTATTCCGGCACAAACCATTTCCATTTTTACAGATCGTTTTTTTTCTTGCTGTATCAGTTTTTCATTTCTGAACGACCTGTTATGTAATACACTGTTTTTTAATTCTTTTTTCCTGCCCAACGGTATGTAGTAAACGACAATCCCATCTGTGAAGAATTTTGGAATCCCATTGTTCAACTGGTAACTTCTGAAATAACCTGTTATTGCAAGATATTGAGGATCTGTATTTCTCTTTTTTACCGTAACCTCGGGCAGGAAAATGTTGTTGGGAAGAAGGAAAATTGTATCGCCTAGCAAAAGGGTATTTAACTCAATTTGGTAGTTTTTATACGAGATATGTTGAATCGAAACTATTGAATTGTTGTTAACAGGTTCCTTAAAGATTTCTGATTTTATCAAAATCCCATCAATGTTGGTTGTCCCTATTAATTTTCCGTTCTCATTTATTACATGGGCAAATGGCACTGCTCCATATGTTTCTTTGTCAACGATCCTGATTTGTGAATCACAAGTAATTGCCAGGAACAAGGCAAATAATGAAACAATTAAACGATTAAGCATTACACGTGATTTAATTGTATTCAGGGCAAATCAACTGTTTACCCTGAATATGTTGAATTAAATAATTCTATGACAGAGAATGTAGACTTCTGTATTGCCTGGGATGCCGTCAAACAACCCCCAAACTTCAATCAATGCACATTTCCCTCCATTTTCTTCTTTCATTTCTTCAGCATTCATTTCCTGAACGCCCATTGTTTCTAAGTTTTTCATAATACACAAAATTTTTAACGATAATAAATTAATTTAATTTTGTGCCGGTCATTTTTTTTGGTCAGCTTGCCCGGTGGCTTTCCGGTTCGCGAAAAGTGGTTAGCTACCGGGCTTTTCCCCGCCCTGCATCTTCTTAATAGGAAAAGTTAGATAGGGGTTGTTGAGAATTCTCTGATACAAAGTTAGTAGTATACAGTCCAGAAAAAAGAACTGAACGATTAAATTAAGCACTTTTCATTCGTTTAGCAGGAATCACTAAAAATATTGCAATCATATTTGTTTAGTGAGCTGTTTCAAAAATGACCGATGGTAACTGTTTTTGCCACATTTGATAATATTTTTTTTCCATAGAATAAAGTTTCTCATGGGTTCCCTCCTCAATTAACTTGCCTTCTTCAAGAACGACAATCTTGTCGGCATCAATAACTGTGCTTAACCGGTGGGCAATAATAACAATGGTCTTTCCCGTGTCACGCAATTGTCGAATCGTTTTCTGCACATAACTTTCCGATTCTGCATCTAACGAAGAGGTAGCTTCATCAAGTATTAAAATCTCAGGGTTACGGTACAATGCACGTGCAATGGCCAACCGTTGTCGTTGACCCCCCGAGAGTTGAGCACCATTTTCTCCAATGTATGTGTTGAAGCCCGCAGGTAGCTTCTCAATAAAACTTAGTAAACCAAGGGTTTTACAAATCTCAAGAACTCTTTCCATATCGGGGACAAATTCACCCACTGCAATGTTCTCAACCACATTCCCTGCAAACAAATCGAGTTGTTGAGGTACTGCGCTCACGAATTGCCTAAGACTTTGATTGGTAAAATAGTCGATGTTATATTCACCAATTGAAATTGAGCCTTTATTCAATGCATAAAGCTTTTGTAACAGAACTGATAGCGTCGTTTTACCAGAACCGCTTTCTCCAATAATTGCTGTGATATGGCCTTTGGGGATTGTGAGACTGAAGTCGTCGAAGACATCAACCCTGGTTCCATAACTGAACGACACATTTTCATAGCGAATATCACCAGTCATTTCAGGTCTAAAATCAATCTTGTTCTCATCGTTTTCACGTTCCAAGTCCATAATCTCGAAAAGTCGATCGGCGGCAATAAGTGCATTTTGAATTGTTTTGTTCATGGTTATTAAACTTGCTGCTGGTGAGGTGAAATAGCCAATAATTGCGTAAAAGCCAAGTAATTCGCCGGGAGTAATGAACCGATCGATCACAAAACCAGCCCCGACCCACAGTAGAATAATGGTAAAAACGCGGCTGAGAAATTCAGAAGATGTGCCTGAGGCTATGGAATTGACTCCGGAACGATAAACTGTTTTCAATAAAGCAATGAATTTAATCTCGGTTTTTACATTAGCAAAGTCTTCAATGCCAAATTGCTTAATAGTTTTAACCGAATTGATAGATTCTACTAACTGGCTTTCCAGTTCTGCAGAATTTTCCATTAGTTTTCGTTCTTGTTTTTTGTTTAATTGATTGGTAATTTGGTAAACAAAAACATATAATGGGATAACAATCAGCATTATTAGAGCAAGTTTCCAGCTGTAGACAAACATTAATGCAAATGAAAAAATTACAATAAATATATTTACCAATATTGCAATAGCTGTATCGTTAATAAATGCTCTTATTTTAACTGCATCGTTAATTCGTGAAATGATTTCTCCTACTCGCATAGTGTCGAAAAAACGCTGCGGTAATTTAAGTAGGTGTTTGTAATAGCCAAGAATTAGTTGGGCATCTATTTTTTGTCCAGTGCGAAGCATTAAAACATTCTTAACCGATCCAATGAAAAGTTGGAGTAATAAAATAATCAGCATAGAGATGCTGAGTAAGTTCAGAAGGTTGCGGTTGCCATCGACCAAAACAAAGTCAGTTAGTTTCTGTACATAAATTGAAGTTGACAATCCTAATACAGTGTAAATTATTGCTCCAAACAATGCTTGGTATATCATACTTTTATGTGGCCTGAGCAAAAAGAGGAACCGTTTTATGTTCGATACTTTTTCATTAACTGCTTTAAAATTCTCTGTTGGTGCAAATAAGACTAGAACACCAGTCCAAGTTTTGCTGAATTCATCAATTGACATTTTATGAATTAGTCCATCAGCGGGATCCATAAATTCAATCAGCTCTTTCTTAATCGAATATATCACTATGTAGTGGTAAAGTACTTCTTTTACAATGATATGAGCAATGGCCGGAAGAGGGATTTTGGGTAATGCATCAATGCCTCCCTTTACCCCTTTGGCCGAGAACCCCATCTTTTCTGCAGCTGTTATTAATCCAAGAATATTGGTGCCTTTTTTATCGGTTCCAGCCATTTGGCGGATTCTCGATACCGGAAGATTAGTTTGTAGTGTGCCGCAATGGATGCAAGGCATGCTGCTCCACAGTCGGTTATGTCGCGTTGTTTAATTTTAATAGACATCTGTGTTTACAAGTTTAGGATTCAACCAGTTGTCAACTTTATCAAATAACAGTTGCGAAAGAGAACGTTCTGTAAGATTGAATCGGCAGGTGAGTGTCATCCCTTTTTTTAGTTGACCTTTATAGTTGTTTTTTAGCTGCAGATGGGTGTTGTTTAGCGAACATCGTACCTTAAATGCTAATTGATCGTTAATAGCAATGAGGTCACTCGATACTTCTTGAATCTCGCCGGAGGCCAATCCCCATTGGTTGTAATTATAGGCATCGAACTGAAAACGGGCAGAAGTCCCTATTGACAAATATCCAATATCAGAAGGTGAAACATAGCATTCGACCAAAAGATTGGTCGTTGGAGATATTTGTGCAATGACCTGATTTGGACCAATAAAGTTTCCTTTAGTCAATCCGGCATACTGGATAATAGTGCCAGAGATTGGAGCTGTAATAATGTATTGCTTCTGCTCTGACGAAAGTTGCTCAATATTTGAGACTAGGTTCCGATTTTCTATCTCTAGTTGTGAAAGTTCAGCTTGCCATCGTTTATGGAATTGGTCGTGAATTAGTTTTTCCCGTTTTACAGATAAGTTGTAACGATTTACAATTTGAATATGATCCATTTCCGGCTCAACCCTTTTCTCGTAGAGTTGATCCGATACTTTTTTCTCATGCAAAAGAAGTTCAGTCTGTAGCTGTTGTTCTTTCAATTGAGTGCAATATTCGTTGTATTCGCTGTTATATTTTGGTGTTCTAATTAGTTCTGGTCGATAGCTGAGAATAGATTTGATGTCTCTTTGATACGCGTTGTTTTCCAGTAAATTACGTTTATATGACTCTTTTTGTTCTTTTAATTTCTTGGTGCTGATAATCATCAATGTATCGCCAATTTCAACATCCTTATTTTCGTATAAAAATACATCTTCAATTTCGCCATAAACAACCGCCTGAAGTTGGTTATTCTCGATTGCCGATTTAACAATTCCCCTGCTTTGAGTAGTTATTTCTACTTTTACTACTGGCAAAATTGCAATTATTGCAGCTATAAAAAGCATTACGGCAATGTAAATAATGCTTGTACTTTTGTTTCGCTTTGAAAAATGACTTTCTGCTGAGTATTCGATAATTTCTGGAGGGAAAAGCTGTTTCATCTTTTGCTATTTAGAATGCCATTTTTATTAATTGATTGTTAGGTAATTTATTGCATACTCAATCATCGTGTCGACTCCTTGCTGCTCTTCTCTTGCATTCATATCAATATGGATATCAGGAGCTATGCCATTTTCAATTGATTCTTTTTTTGTGTTAAAAAATGGATCGCGTGAAACTCGCAATTTCCAACCATTAAATAATTCAGATGAAAAGGGAACTCCACCACCTCCTCCGGTCGCATCGCCTATAACCGTAACGTTAGGCAGTGTTTTCATGACAGAAACAAAGTCATTAGCGGCACTGTAAACCATTCGGTTTGTTAATATTACAATTTTACCGGAAAAAGCAAGTGATGAATCGGGATCAATATATTGAGGGAAGAAATCGCTAAAATCATTATGTCCTGGGCCTTCTTTGTATTTTACATGTCCGGTAAGTGTTCTTTTTGAGAAGAAACACGAAGCAAACTCATTGACCAGTGATAAAGAGCCGCCTCCATTATCGCGGATGTCAATAATTAGTCCGTTGATGTTACCCATTTGTTTTATGGCATAATGAATGTTTGCCGAGGTAATTTCATTGGTGAAACTTTCATAACGGCAATAGCCAATATTTTTAATTCTTTTTGCCTTTAACCGGCCTGCAATGATGTAATCTTTTCCCAGATAGTTTCTTTCAACAAGCGACTGGTTAAAATTTTGTGGATAATCTAAAAACCAGTCCCAATATCGAAACGTATTAAAATCGGAATAAAGGTTAACATGACCGTCTTTTAGTTTCGAAAGCATTGATGAACAAATCTGGAAAAGTTCTTCATCGGAAGTTTTTTCCGAAACCAGCGATTCATATTCTTTTTTTACGGCATTCCAATCAATTCCTTTTTCATCGAAAAAGCAGTAGTTTTCATCTATAGTCTTCCATAAAAGCTCAAAGTTTCCTTGGGGAGAATTGTCGTAATTTATTGCCCAATCCTGAATACAAGATGTTAGAATAGGCACTAACAAGGTGATCCAAATATGTTTACGGATGTTCATAGTTGCTTAAATTGTAGAGGTAGCCAATCTTAAAAATATGAAAAATGTTGTGTTTGATGTTCCCATTTAACGACAATACCGATGAGTTAATTTCATATTGTAATCGAAAAGTTCGTACCTTTTTTTTAGTGTTCATTCTGAAGTCAACATTTAACTTATTACTTCCCCTGCAATCTGTTTTAAAACTGCCAATATCAAATGCCTGAAAAAAGCTGGCATCTTCTTCGGTGAGAAAATAAGGGAGTCCGCTACTGTACTCAGATCCTGAAAAAATGCCAAAAATAGAAAGCCGAAACTCATTGGATATTTTTACTTTTTGAATTTTTTTTTCGCAATAAATGCCAAAACACACCAAATTGTTGAAATTGTAATAGAAGGGATTATTGGTATTGTCGGGTTTTATATAGAAATCGGTATTAAGCCAATACCCCCAGCCTGCATATAAATCGGGAAAAGAAGCAGGATAATCCTTTATCTTCAACAAATAATATTTGCTGTAACTTAAATCGAAATCAAATGAATAAAAAGTACTGCCAGCTTTATTGTAATTGATGCCAATATCGGTTTCAGTATCAAATATGGATATTCTGTTTTTTGTAGCTTTAACATTTCCTCTTGAAGAAACAAGAGAGCTGGCATTGTAAAATATTGGAGATAAAAAAGATACTTTCTGTTGGCCAAAACCCAATCCAGATAAGGAATATTGATATTCGGTTACGATTTTATCTTTTGAGAAGGAACAAATACTCAAAAGAGATAACATGAATATGATTGGAATAATTTTCATTTTAGTTGTTTTGAGAGAGGGAAAAAAACCCTCTCTCATAATATTTCTTACCACCAATTGTTATCTCTTCCCCAAAAACCCAAAGCAGCTCCAGCCGCAAAAAGTCCAAGAGAAAGTAACAATCCAAGACCACCCTCTGTGTTTTTCATTTCACTCGCATTCATTTCCTGAACGCCCATTGTTTCTAAGTTTTTCATAATACACAAAATTTTAAACGTTAATAAATTAATTTAATTTTGTGCCGGTCAAATTTTTTGGCCAGCTTGCCCGGTGGCTTTCCGGTTCGCGAAAAGTGGTTAGCTGCCGGGCTTTTCCCCGCCCTGCATCTTCTTAATAGGAAAAGTTAGATAGGGGTTGTTGAGAATTCTCTGATACAAAGTTAGTAGTATACAGTCCAGAAAAAAGAACTGAACGATTTTTACGAAAAAAACCTGCATTAATCGTTGATAAATCTTCTCTGTCAGTAATAACTATTGGCTCACGAACAATGATCTTTTTTTGACCGGAGAAAACGAATGATTTCTTTGAACGGTCAAATTGAATGTCAACTCCATAGCTTTTAATCGTCTCTATCTCAATGAATAGTTGACTGCGCGAGATGCCCAGCCGTTGAGCAAGTACAGAAGCATTTCCGGTAACTTCATAATTAATTAAATGTACTAGCTTTTTTATTACGTTGCATTTTTTTGTTAAGGTCATGATTAGTTTTTATAAATTTTTAGCAAAAATATTATGGGGGGGGGTAAAATCAAATTTTTTCTTTTTTTATTTGATAAACACGCATTTATTGTTGATGAATGGGTGAAATGTACTGATAAATCTGAAAAGATTTTGTGTCTTTTGAATGGTTTTTTAATATCTGACATTTAGTAAAATTACATTTGTCGCCATCGCCATGTGCCGTTAAGTTCATTCTCATACCTTCTGCTTCTTTCCAAAAACAGAAATAAACGAAATCTTACATCCGAAAATAGCTCATGCCTTTATGGCGTGGTAGAAAAGATTAAAAATCAACCCTTTTTTTATTTCAATTAAGAAATTTGTTTACTTTTGCGAAAATTTGGCGAAGAGTCAAACTTTAATGCTGCGCTGTTGACATCGAACACGAATGCTGCAGGGTAGTTATCGAATGGTTTAACTTTAAAAATTAACAGTTTATGTATTTAACTTCAGAACAGAAAAAAGAATTTTTCGCAAAACACGGTAAAAACGAAGCCGATACAGGCAGTGCCGAAGGTCAGATTGCCATGTTCTCATTCCGTATTGCTCATCTCACCGAGCACCTGAAAAGAAACAGGAAAGACTTTGGAACCCAACGCGCGCTATTAGCCATGGTAGGAAAACGCCGTCGCTTGCTCGATTACCTGAAAGAGCGTGATATCGAACGTTACCGTTCAATCGTTAAGGAACTTAACTTACGTAAATAATTCAAAAAAAGGCAATTTCAACAATTGCCTTTTTCTGCTTTTTTTTGCCCGCCCAATTTTTAATCATTGATTTAAATTGAACAACTTTAGTATGATGAATGTAATTGAAAAAATTATTGACCTGGGAGATGGAAGGTCTATCTCTATTGAAACAGGAAAATTAGCCAAACAAGCCGATGGTTCTGTTGTTGTGAAGATGGGTGGCACAATGTTGCTGGCAACTGTAGTTTCAGCAACCGAGGCTAACGAAGATGTAGATTTTATGCCCCTATCGGTCGATTACCGTGAGAAATTCTCGGCAGCAGGCCGTTTCCCCGGCGGTTTTCTCAAACGTGAAAGCCGTCCTTCCGATGAAGAAATCCTGATCGCCCGCCTGGTCGACCGCGCTCTTCGTCCTCTTTTCCCCAGCGATTATCACGCCGAAACCGTGATGATGATATCGCTGATCTCAACCGATAAAGAAACCACTGCTGATTCACTGGCAGGGTTGGCTGCTTCTGCTGCTATCGCCGTTTCTGATGTGCCTTTCGAATGCCCTATATCTGAAGTTCGTGTTGCCCGTATCGATGGACAGTTGGTGATCAACCCAACTATTTCAGCACTCGCGAATGCCGACCTCGATATTATGGTGGGTGCTTCGTACGACAATATCATGATGGTGGAAGGCGAAATGAACGAAGTTACTGAAGCCGAAATGCTTGAAGCCATTAAATTCGCTCACACTGAAATTAAGAAACACTGCAAAATACAGGAAGAACTGGCTGCCGCTGTAGGCAAAGCAAAACGTACTTACTGCCACGAAACAAATGATGAAGCCGTTCGCGAAATGGTCAAAAAAGACCTTTACCAGAAATGCTACGATCATGCAAATTTGCAACAGGCCGACAAACATCTCCGTTCCGATGGCTTCAAAGCCATTCTCGACGAGTACCTCGAAGCCTATCAGGCTGCTAATGCAGAGAACACTGAAATTGATTTGGCTAAAAATGTCAAGTTGATCAAAAAATATTACCACGATGTGGAAAAAGAAGCCATGCGCCGCATGATCCTCGACGAAGGACACCGTCTCGATGGCCGTTCAACCACTGAAATCCGTCCAATCTGGGGCGAAGTTGATTATTTGCCAGGATCGCACGGTTCAGCAATTTTCACCCGTGGTGAAACCCAATCGCTTACTTCGTGTACATTGGGTACCAAATTGGATGAAAAAATCATTGACGGGGTTACAGTACAAGGAACCGAAAAATTCCTGCTGCACTACAACTTTCCATCGTTCAGCACCGGTGAAGCTAAAGTTCCCCGCGGACTTAGCCGTCGTGAAATTGGTCACGGAAACCTTGCCCACCGTGCATTGAAACGTATGTTCCCTGATGATTTCCCATATATCACCCGTTTGGTATCTGACATTCTCGAATCGAACGGATCGTCGTCGATGGCTACCGTTTGTGCTGGGACCATGGCTTTGATGGACACAGGGGTAAAAATCAAGAAGCCGGTTTCGGGTATTGCTATGGGACTTATTACCGATGAAAACGGAAAATTTGCTATTCTCTCCGACATTCTCGGCGACGAAGACCACCTTGGCGATATGGACTTTAAAGTAACCGGAACCAGAGATGGTATTACGGCTACTCAAATGGATATTAAAGTAGATGGCCTTTCATACGAAGTTATGGCTCAGGCTCTTGAACAAGCACGTCAGGGACGTATGCACATTCTTGGTAAAATCCTTGAAGTGATTCCTGAACCACGTGCCGAATATAAACCAAATGTACCACGCCTCGAAACCATCATTATTCCAAAAGAATTCATTGGCGCTGTAATTGGTCCTGGTGGAAAAGTAATCCAGAAGATCCAGGAAGAAACCGGAACTGTTATCGTGATCGAAGAAGTTGGAGATACTGGTGTTGTTCAGATATCGGCTACAGGTAAAGAATCAATCGATGCAGCAATGGCGCGTGTGAAAGCCATTGTGGCTGTCCCTGAAGTGGGCGAAATTTATCATGGTACCGTGAAATCGATCGTGGCTTTTGGTGCCTTCATCGAAATCCTTCCAGGTAAAGACGGCTTGCTCCACATCTCTGAAGTAGATTGGGCTCGTCACGAAACCATGGATGGCCTAATGAAAGAAGGCGACAAGATTGATGTACAATTGATCGGCGTTGAAGATAAAACCGGCAAACTGAAACTTTCGAGAAGGGTTCTCCTTCCAAAACCAGAAGGGTATGTAGAGCCGGAAAGAAAACCGCGCAGCGAAGGCGGCGATCGTGGTGATCGTGGCAGCCGTGATGGCGGTGGATACCGTGGCGACCGTGGCGGAAGAAATGATCGTGGTGGAGATCGCGGGGGAGACCGTGGCGGACGCGACCGTGATCGTGGTGACCGTCGTAATAGCCGGTAATTGTCAGAATAAGAGCTAATATATAGCTTGCAATATAGAGAGATCATGAAGTGCTTTTCATGATCTCTTTTTTTTCTGGTAATGATATTTTCTAACAATAGTCAGGGCTACGTTTACTTTTCCTTTCACGGATTGAAATTATGCCGCCCTATTTGCTTTCAAATGCAATTTATATGTTAATTTTATCGGTGGTCTCTTTTTTAAAATTAACATATTATGCGAATTACCTTAACTCTATCAGTAATTTTACTTATAACCGGTTGTACGAATCAAGTTATGAAGTACCCCGAAACAAAGAAAATAGCCGTAACCGACACATTCTACGGAGTGCCGGTTGATGACCCATACCGCTGGCTCGAAGACGACAATTCGGCAGAAACTGCTGAATGGGTAAAACAACAAAACGAGGTGACTTTTGCTTATTTAAGCAAGCTCCCTTATCGTGATAAAATTAATAAACGCCTTACCGAGTTGTGGGATTATCCCAAAGTGGGAGCTCCTTTTTCCATTTCAAAGCAATGGTTTGTGTTTAAAAACAATGGGTTGCAGAATCAGAGTGTTCTTTATACCTTCGATAGTATTGGTGCCGAACCGGTTCTGTTGCTCGACCCGAATACCTTGAGCGACGACGGAACGGTAGCTTTTTCAGGTATGGATGTTTCGCCCGACGGAAAATTATTGGTTTATATGATTGCCCGTTCTGGCTCCGACTGGAATGAAATTTTTGTGATGGACATTGCTTCGCGAAAATTGCTCAGTGATCATATTCAATGGGTTAAGTTCTCGGGCTTAGCTTGTTATGCCGATGGTTTTTTCTATAGTGCTTATGATAAGCCCGAAAAAGGGCAGGAGCTCTCGAATCGGAATGCCGGGCAAAAAATCTTTTTTCACCGCTACGGGCAAACACAGGAAACCGACGAGCTCGTGTTTTCAAACCCCGATTTGCCACAACGCATGTTCTCTGCTTCGCTCAATGAGGGCAGGAACTTTTTACTGATTAGTGAATCAGAATCAACCAGTGGTAATGGACTATATATCAAAGATCTGTCTAAGCCGGGTTCGAAAATTACCCAACTGGCTCAGGGCTTCGAATTCGACTATATTCCCGTGGATATGATCGACGGGAAGTTGTACCTTGTCACCAACGATGGGGCACCACAGTACCGTTTAGTGGCTATCGACCCGGGTAAACCTCAAAAAGAAAACTGGAAAGTAATTATTCCCGAAAGTAAAAATACTCTTGAAAGTTGTTCGTACTGCGGGGGCAAGCTTTTTGCCCATTACATGGAAGATGCCAAAAGCAAACTGGCTGTTTTTCTCCCCGATGGCTCGCCCCTTAACCCTGTCGAGTTACCCGGGATCTGCAGCCTGGGCAGTTTTAGCGGTACTTCTGACGGGACTACAGCATTTTATTCATATAGCTCTTTCAACACTCCGGGCTCGGTGTATAAGTACAATACAGAAACCGGTAAGTCGGAGTTGTTTTTTGCCCCCCAAGTGAAATTCAACCCCGATGATATTGTGGTGAAACAAGAATTCTACACCAGTAAAGACGGAACCAAAATCCCGATATTTATCGTGCACCGGAAGGATATAAAGCCAGACGGAACTAACCCGGCTATGCTTTATGGTTATGGCGGGTTTAATATTAGTATGTCCCCTTCATTTTCAGTATCTACTATCTTTTATGTCGAAAATGGCGGAGTTTATGCCGTGGCTAATCTTCGCGGAGGGGGTGAGTATGGTGAAAGCTGGCATCAGGGCGGCACCTTGTTAAACAAGCAAAATGTGTTCGACGATTTTATTGCCGGTGCTGAATACCTTATCGGGAGCGGGTATACTAACCGCGATAAACTGAGCATCAGGGGTGGTTCAAATGGAGGCTTGCTCGTGGGGGCAGTTACCAATCAACGTCCCGATTTGTTCAAGGTGGCACTTCCTGCCGTAGGTGTACTCGATATGCTTCGTTACCAGAAATTTACCATAGGGTACGCTTGGGCTACCGATTATGGGACTGCTGATGACAGCGAAGAAATGTTCCGGTATTTGTTAGCCTATTCACCCTATCATAGTGTCGAAAAGAAAGATTATCCGGCTATTTTGGCGACTACGGCCGACCACGACGACCGGGTGGTTCCTGCCCACACCTTCAAATATATTTCGCGTATTCAGGAGTTGAATACCGGGAAGTTGCCCACGTTGGTACGCATCGATGTGAAAGCCGGTCACGGCAGTGGAAAGCCTACGGCGAAGGTGATTGAAGAATATACCGATATATATTCATTTGTGTTTTACCACACGGGTATTACGTTGAAATAAAGAGGCAGGGCAATGAATTTTTTGGTGATAGAAGGAAACATTGGCGCCGGAAAAACTACCCTTGCGCAAATGATCAGCAGCGATTATAACGCCCAATTGGTAACCGAAAGTTTTGCGGGCAATCCTTTTTTGCCCAAGTTTTACGCGAACCCTTCGACCTACGCTTTCACGCTCGAAATGTCGTTCCTTGCCGAACGGTATTCGCAGTTGATGAACGAACTGCAAAACCGCGACTTGTTCAAAGATTTTGCAGTAGCCGATTATTACTTTATGAAATCGTTGATTTTTGCCAGCGTAACCCTTTCTGACGACGAATTCACCTTGTACCGCAAGTTCTTTAACCTGATTTATGCCCGGCTTCCAAGGCCCGATTTATACGTTTATCTGCATAAAGATACCGATGTTTTGCAAAAAATGATAAAAAAAAGAGGGCGTGATTACGAAAGCAATATTGCCGACGAATATCTCGATAACATAACAAAAGCTTATTTTAACTACTTTAAGCAACAAAGTGAATTCCCTGTTGTTATTATAGATACAACGAATATCGATTTTGTAAAAAATGACAAGGATTACCTGAAAATTTGTGATACAATTTTTCAAAATAGTTACAGCTCAGGCATTACACGGGTTATATTATGATAAAATTTTTGTATCAAGGCTTTTTGATATGAAAAACATTCTTATTTTTGTAGTAATTAGTGAAATATAGTTGAAAAATAACAATAATGTGTCCATCATGAAAAAAATTAACTTTAAAGCTCTAGTCTCTTTTGCTCTTGTAATTGTGCTCTTTAGCAGTTGTGCAAGCATCAAAAAGATGAAAAAAAATGCTGACCTCATTAAATGGAACGTCACTCCTGAAGTACTCGAAACTCATGCCGGTCAGGTAAAAGTTGCTGTCGACGGTCAAATTCCCGCAAAATATTTTGCCAAGAAAGCTACCGTAGTAGTTACTCCTGTTATGAAATTCGAAGGTGGAGAAGTTGCTTACCCCGAAATTAAACTTCAGGGAGAAAAGGTAAAAGCTAACAATGCTGTAATTACTTACAAACCAGGCGGAAATTTCTCTATCAAAGGGGCAATTCCTTACGAACAGGCAATGAAAATGTCGGAACTCCAAGTGCGTATCGTAGCATCGAAAGGCGCTGCATCGCTCGATTTCGATCCTATTAAGATTGCTGATGGCGTTATTGCTACCTCAGAATTGGTTAATAAAGTTGGTGAGCCAATCATTGGTATCCAACGTGAAAAGAACACAACAGGAAAATATGATCCTGCAATTGACCCATTCCAGAGAATCGTTCCTGATGAATTTATGGCCGACATCCATTACCTCATCAACAAAGCTGATGTAAGAAAAGAAGAAGCTGCAAGCAAAGACTTCTCCGATTTCAAAGCGTATGCTGCCGATGCAGTTAAAAATGACAGAAAAGAGTTGAAAAACCTCGAAATTTCGGCGTATGCATCACCAGATGGGGAACAAGAATTGAACGATAAACTTTCGCAGAAACGTGAAGGAAGCGCTTCAGAACTTCTGAAAAAAGAGTTGAAACAGCAAGAAGTTGAAGCTAACATCAAAACAAAATACACTGCTGAAGACTGGGACGGTTTCCGCAAATTACTCGAAGCATCTTCTGTTAAAGATAAAGAATTGATCCTTCGCGTACTTTCTATGTACAGCGATCCTGAAGTTCGTGAGAAAGAAATCAAAAACCTTTCTGAAGCTTTCACCGCTGTTGCTGAACAAATTTTGCCACAGTTGCGTCGTGCTAAATTCTCGGCCAATATTGACCTTATTGGAAAAACCGATGCTGAATTGTTGGAATTTGCCGATAACAGCCCTGAAAAACTCAATCAGGCCGAACTGCTCGAAGCTGCACGTTTGACCGACGACAATGCAAAGAAAGTTAAATTCTATACTTCGTTCACCCGTCAGTTCCCAGAAGACTGGAGAGGATTCAACAACCTCGGAATGGCTCAGGTTTGGACAGGCGATCTTGATGCTGCTGCCAATAATTTCAGCAAGGCTGACAAACTTAGCCAGGGCAACCCAATCATTCAGAACAACCTTGGTGTTGCTGCCCTTTATAAAGGCGAAACCAGCAAGGCTATTGAATATTTCTCAGCTGCATCGGGTGCAGGCAAAGAAGTTGACTATAATATGGGTATTGTTAGCATTACACGTGCAGAATACGACAAAGCAGTGAAATACTTTGGCGATAGCAACAAACCAAATGCTGCCCTTGCAAAAATACTTGCCGGCGACAATAACGGTGCATTGAAAACCCTTGAAGCTTGCGACAAAAACTGCCCAATGGCTTCATATCTTAAAGCTGTTGTAGGTGCTCGCACTGCAAAAGAAAACCTCTTGCTCGAAAGCCTCGAAGCTGCATGCAAATTGGATCCTAAAATGAAACAAGCTGCAAAAACCGACCTCGAATTTGCAAAATACTTCCAAAATCCGAAGTTCAAATCATTGGTTGACTAATGTTGATAAAACATAATTTCAAAAGGGTGTCTGAAAAGGCACCCTTTTTTGTTACATCTACCCGATGACATTTAATGAGCTGATTTGGTTTATTGTTTGAACGAGCAATATGTCAATGACCTTGTGGCGTAAGCCCACGGTTGGCAATGCATGAGTAGGACAGTCCCGAATGGGTTGTATTTGGAGAACCACCGACTAACGCCCGTGGTTATTTAGATAATACCGCTTCACAGCATTATCTCTTGCTTACTAGAGAGTGTTTTTCTGTGTTTTTATACAAAGTCGTAGTCAGAGATTAATTCTCTACTTATCTTAGTAGTACTTTCAAGTGCAACAGTGGTTTTACAATACTATGTAAAATGGAATTTAGATGCCAATCTAAAAACATTTACATGCACATTAAAAGTAATTTAGATCCTCACCAAAAATAATTTACATGCCTATCTGAAATAATTTAGATGCCAATCTATGAGTATTAATATGCGCATCTAAAAACATTTATTTGAGCAAGTAAGATATTTATTATACTTATATCTCATTTGTTTTGTACTCAACAGTTGAATGATTGTAACTAGCATAACTTAACTCTTCTATTTGCTTTT
Organism: Bacteroidales bacterium; assembly: GCA_012719495.1. GTDB lineage: Bacteria > Bacteroidota > Bacteroidia > Bacteroidales > Prolixibacteraceae > CAYMTR01. The sequence goes on along the minus strand of JAAYAG010000129.1, from coordinate 3,596 downwards.
TTTCCATTGTGTATACTACAATTTATATTTATGTACTGTTTTGGTTAACCTTGTGTGCAGGCGTATTTATACCAGAACGTAATAACCTGACGTTAGATGAGTAATGCTATTGTCGGCAGTAATGCAAACAGAAGTTGTTATTCATAAAGTTATCATTTTAAAAGTCCCGCACAAAACCAGCACATTTACAAGCCCTGTGCAAATAACCCGGCAACAGCAAATAATCATGATAATCGAAGTTAAACCTATTGCAATGAGACTGTCGAATTGAGCTTTTTTTTGCCCTCGCACCCGCGCTTTTTTATTATTTTGCAGAACATTTGAAATTGTCATGTTAAACCGAAATCTACATCATGTTTGAACAAACATTCAAAAACATCGACGACATACTCCACAAGGACGCTGGTTGCGGGAGCGAGTTAGATTACGTGGAGCAAACCTCTTGGATTTTATTCCTTAAATACCTCTCCGACTTAGAAAAAGACAAGCAAACCGCGGCTTTGCTCACGGGTAAAACCTATACAACGCTTCTCGACAATAGCTACCAATGGAGTGTTTGGGCTGCTCCTAAACTCGACAATGGCAACATCGACCACAACGCAATGACTGGCGACGACTTGGTTGACTTTGTGAACGAAAAGTTGTTCCCTTACCTTAAAAAATTCAAAACCACAGCCGAACACCCCGACACCATTGAATACAAAATTGGTGAGATTTTTAGCGAGCTGAAAAACCGCATCCAAAGCGGTTACAATCTGCGCGAGGTAATTAACCTCATCGACCAGCTCCGTTTCCGCACCCATGCCGAGAAGCACGAAATGAGCCATCTCTACGAATCGAAAATCCAGAACATGGGCAACGCCGGGCGCAACGGTGGAGAATATTACACCCCTCGCCCACTGATTCGCACCATTGTAAAAGTAGTTGACCCAAAAATTGGCGACACCATATACGACGGGGCAGTGGGCAGTGCCGGTTTCCTATGCGAAGCCTTCGAATATTTGAAATCGCGCGGTAGGGGCGACCTTAATGGTCGCCCGGATAATGGTCGCCCAAATCTATCCACAAAAGACACCGAAATTCTTCAAAAGAAAACCTTCTTTGGAAAGGAGAAAAAATCATTGGCCTACATCATTGGCATTATGAACATGATATTTCATGGAATTGATGCGCCCAACATCATCCATACAAATACCCTGGCCGAGAACCTGAGCGACATACAGGAGAAAGACCGTTACACCGTTGTGTTGGCCAATCCGCCCTTTGGTGGAAAAGAACGTGCCGAAGTGCAACAAAACTTCCCCATTAAAACAGGCGAAACCGCCAGCCTTTTCCTGCAACACTTCATTAAAATTCTAAAAGCAGGTGGTAAGGCTGGCGTGGTAATTAAAAACACCTTTTTGAGCAATACCGACAATGCCACCGTTGCCATTCGCAAAGAGTTATTGACCGCCTGCAACCTGCACACCGTGTTAGATTTGCCCGGTGGTGTGTTCTCAGGCGCAGGGGTTAAAACGGTCGTTCTCTTTTTCGAAAAAGGCGCACCCACACAAAAGGTGTGGTACTACCAACTTAACCTCGACCGCAATTTGGGCAAAACCAATTCGCTTAATGAAGCTGATTTAGCAGATTTCATAGAACTCCAAAAAACCAAAGCCGACAGCCCTAATTCTTGGTCAGTTGATGTCAGTGAATGGCTGATACCTTCCTCAGCATCCCTCAAGTCCCCCGAAAACCAAACCTACGACCTTTCGGTAAAAAACCCCAACAAAAAAGAAGAGGTTACCCTACGCACACCACAAGCCATTTTAGAAGAAATGAAAGCCTTGGATAAAGAAAGTGCTTTGATAATGGATAATATACAATTGATAATTGACAATGAGTAAAACTATTAAAGAACATAATTATCCATTGTCAACTGTCAATTCTCAATTGCCAAAGGGTTGGGAAATAAAGAAATTGGGTGAAGTTTGTGAAAACTTAGATAGTAAACGAATACCTATTACACAAAACAAAAGAAAAAAGGGAGATATTCCATATTATGGAGCATCTGGAATTGTTGACTATGTTTCAGATTTTATTTTTAATGAAGATTTGTTGTGCGTTTCAGAAGATGGAGCAAACTTATTAGCAAGAACATATCCAATAGCATTTCCAATTTCAGGGAAAACTTGGGTGAATAATCACGCACACGTTTTAAAATTTCCGAATCTTGTAACCCAAAAAATTGTTGAAATTTATTTAAACTCAATCCGCGTAGATGATTATGTAAGTGGAATGGCACAGCCTAAGTTAAATCAGGCAATGCTTAATAAAATCAAAATTCCCCTTCCCCCACTCCCCGAACAACAGCGCATTGTTTCCATTTTAGATGAAGCCTTTGCCGCCATAGCCCAAGCAAAAGCCAATGCCGAACAAAACCTCAAAAACGCCAAAGAACTTTTTGAAAGCTATTTGCAAGGGGTATTTGAAAACGGGAATTGGGAAACGAAAACGATACAAGAGATTACTAAGATTGTGAATGGTTATGCATTTGCAAGTAAGGACTTTAAACCAACCAATACGATTAAATCAGTAAAAATTACAAATGTTGGTGTAAAAGAATTTGTAGAAGAAGCAGACAACTATCTGCCCGAAAAATTCAAAGAAACCTTAAAGGATTTTCAAGTAAGAGAAGGAAATATTGTAATAGCATTGACAAGGACAATTATTTCAGCAGGATTAAAAGTTGCAGTTGTTCCTAAAAGCTATGATGGTGCATTAGTTAATCAACGAGTTGCTGCCTTAGTGTCCAATGAAAAATTAGTTAATCAAAATTTCTTGTATTACTACTTAACAACGAGTGTTGTAGCAAAATATGTTTTAGCCCACGTAAACACTTTGATGCAGCCAAATCTTTCAATCAATGATTTAAAAAATATGCATGTTCCTTGTCCAAGTCTAATAGAACAACAATCCATCGTCCGCCAATTAGATGCCCTACGTGCTGAAACCCAAAAACTGGAAGCTATTTATCGGCAAAAACTTTTAAATTTGGAAGAATTGAAAAAGAGCCTATTGCAAAAGGCGTTTAACGGAGAATTGTCGTCGGGGCAACCCTACGTGGTTGCCCTCAAAGGGGTGCCCCAACGAATCGCCCCGACGAATTGAAAAAATAAAATAAATAGAATGGCATACGATCCCAACATACACCATCGACGGTCAATCCGAATGAAAGGATACGATTATTCACAGGCGGGATTGTATTTTATCACCATTTGCGTTCAAAACCGTGATTGTTTGTTTGGCGAAATTGTTGATGATCAAATGATGTTAAACGATTCCGGGGAAATGGTTAAACGTTGGTATTACGAATTGGAAAACAAATATCCCGATAAACGATGTCACGAAATGGTTGTAATGCCCAATCATTTTCATTGTATTATTGAAAATATTGGGGACGCCCACGTAGGGGCGCCCCTACGTGGGCGTCCCATCACGGACGAACGTGGGCGTCCCATCACGGACGAACGTGGGCGTCCCATCACGGACGAACGTGGGCGTCCCATCACGGACGAACGTGGGCGTCCCATTACGGACGAACGTGGGCGTCCCAT
>JAAYAG010000128.1 GCA_012719495.1 Bacteroidales bacterium | reverse complement strand
CCCGATGACAAATGATGGCCAAAGCAATATTTTTTTGTTTATCATAGTATTATCATTTCTTTGTTTGTTATTTTGCAATCGACAAAAATAATCGCTTTAAACCAAAATAAATTGTGAACCAATGGAAAATTCATTCGATAAAAAGGCTTCATCGTGGGATGACAATACGCGCAGGCTAAAACTCATCGACGATGTTACAGATGTAATCATACGAGAAATGCCTTTGCAAAAAAGCCACCGGATTCTTGATTATGGCTGCGGTACGGGGCTGTTGGGTTTCCGGATGATTGACCACATTGGTGAAATTACCTTCTGCGATACTTCAGCTGGCATGCTCGAACAAGTGAAGAAAAAGCAAGAAACGTTAGGTTACCAGAATGTTACCATTTGTCAGGCCGATTTGACAACCGATGATATTCCTGGTTCGTTCGATTTTATTTTTTCTATGCTAGTGCTTCACCACGTAGAAAATATTGAAGCCTTGCTGAAGCGTTTTCATTCAAAATTAAACCCTGAAGGAATTTTTTGCTGGATAGATCTTGACGAAGAAGATGGTTCTTTTCATTCAGGCGAACCAATGCCACACCTCGGTTTTTCGAAAAAAAATTCGGAAACTGTTTTACTTGAAGCCGGATTAGAACCTATATTCTATTCATCAGAAATTACGACAAGAAAAGAAGTGGCTATCGGCTATAAAGATTTCAGAATCTTTGTGTTGGCCGCCAGAAAGTAAGCCCTTCACACTCCCCTAACAACCTGCAACATCAGAAATTATACGTCAACCCGGTATAAACGCCAACGGCATAAGGTCTCGAGTTTGTGTTTTCATTGCTATTCAGCGAATTAAACTGAAACTTCATGGTTGGCTCCAACGTAATATTAAAGCGCGAACTGATGGCATAATCCATTCCAACCCCCAAGCTGCTGCTGAGAACAACAGGGTTTAGTCCTTCTATTGTTCCGTTGGCAATTGTTTCGCTCTTATCGTAAAGTAAAGCGCGGTTCGCAACCAGAAAATTGGTATTGATGCCTCCCAGCACGGCAAAACCAAGGCGTTGGTCAACCACACGATAACGAACAATTACCGGAATTTCAATATACCCTGCCTGTTGTTTAAGTTCATAGTTCTTGGCCACAGAATTCAAAAAGCTTGCCGACGGGTTTGCCGTTGCCAACTCGGTTCCGCTAGGCATATCCAGGTTGGCAACCCCCATTTTTGTCACTAAGGCTACTGTGTTTTCGCTTTCTGGCGAAGGACTGGAATACCCATCACCTAAGAAATCATTACCAATCCAATTATGACCAGAAAAAGATACTCCAACCGCACCACCTTTTTGTTCAACCTGATCGTAACTTATTCCGCTCTGCACCGAAAGCCGGCTATTTTTTTTGTATGCTACTGTAATACCGGCGGTAATATTCGGCACATATTCCTGCGCTCCGGCTGAAGAAGCTGAAGCATCGTAATAATAATCATCACTTTTTGCCTCACTATCGAAACGAAAAGAAGGAGAGCCCTTTACCCCTAATGAAAATCCTGAGGCATCTTGTTTACTATCTGTAATTTGCTGTTGTTTATACGCTTGCATATTCTGCTCAATCAGCGCCCTGTCGGCAGCAGAAAAACCTTCGTTCATCGCTAAAAGTATAGTGGGTTGTCCTTGAGACGAAGCACTTTCAACAAGAAAAATCTTGGCCATCATCTGTGAGAGAAATTCCCTGACCGGATAATTGTTTTCGCGCCCATTTGAAGCAATTGACTCAACGGGCTTATTATGAACTCTTTCTTTCGATGAAGAAAAAGAAAACTCGTCGCGTTCAATCTTCTTTGCATCCGCATTCTCAATGGAAGATTGTGATGCAGGAAGTGTTTGTGCAAACTTCTCATGAGTAACAGTTTGTGGTTGGTTGTGCACCAATGTTTCTTGATCGGGATATTCCGATTGAGAAAAATACCACCCGCCAACGAATGCAAAAAGTAACGATGCAGCAGCCGACAGTCCAATGATAAGTCCAAGCCTTCTTCGCTTCTTTTTTGCATCGAGCGATGAGGAAATGGAATCCCATACTCCCTGAGGCGGAACGACTTCAATATCTTTCAAGCGATGCCTGAAGTACTGATCCATATTTTTATCTTCACTCTGCATATTCTTTTCTTATATATCCGAACTCTGTAATCTTTTCTTGCAATATTTTTCTCGCCCTCGAAAGATTTGATTTTGATGTACCTTCATCAATGTCAAGCATCTGAGCAATTTCTTTGTGCGAGTACCCATCGATAGCAAAAAGGTTGAACACCATGCGATAACGAGGTGGCAAATCTTTTATCAGTTCGAGCAACTGCTCGGCATCGAGATTGGCATACGCATCGTAATCAACAGATTTATATGCGTATACACTCATGTCCTCAACGGTGTTCACAACATATCGTTTTCTGAATTTTGTAAGCGAAATGTTGAGCATAATTTTCCGCATCCATCCTTCAAACGATCCTTTGAATGAAAATTGCCCAATCTTTTCGAAGATGACCATAAACCCCTCATGCAAGGTATCTTCAGCCTCGGTTTCGTCGCGACAATAGCGAAGGCACACCCCAAATAATTTTGGGGCAAAAAGCTGGTAAAGCGCTGATTGTGCTTCACGCTTCCCTGCTTTACAGTCTTCTATCAGCTGCCCGAGGTCTTCCAACAATTGAACGTTTATGGGTTTTCAATACAAATGTTTCAACAAAGTTATCTTAATTCATGGCTGAAACATCAATTTTTTCCATCATTCCTTTGGCAAAACCAAGCCGGACTTTCCCCCTGACAACCGAACCACGCATCAAACAAAGAACATACGTACCTTCTTTTAGGTCAGCAAGTTCAAAATATAAATCATAAGGACACAGGCAATCACAAAGTCCCATTTCAATTTCTTTTTCATTAATATAAATAGTATCGTTCTGCAAGGTAAGCTCTACACCCAACCCTTTTGGTAAGCAACAATTGAATTTCACGTTAGAGTGACTGATGCTATATACCTGCTGTTGCTCATGAACAACTACAAGTAGCTCCTGAGAGTCATTGGCAAAGAGCGATTCACTTTTAAAACCGCCGCATTCTGAATGAGAAAAATTGCCAAGCGTTACTTTTGGTTGAGTTTCCTCTGGCTGCGAACATCCCGCAAAAAGCATGGCTATAAGAATTGCAAATAGTGGTGTTTTCATGCGTATATAATTCTATTAAGTTGCTGACTACCTATTGGATCGAAGCATGTAACAATGGACTTCGATGAATGCCCGCATGGAACTCGCAGGGCATATACATATTCTTTTGTGATAGACAACCATGCTCGTTTCATCCTTAAATATTTTGTTCTAAATCTCAGATGACAAAAGGCAAGTAAAGGTTGCGCGAAAAAAAATAAAATTTCACGCAACCAATCGTAACGCATAAACATCTCATGTTATATCGCAAAAATAATGGGATAAGAAACCATCTTTCATGAGGTTAAATAAAAGAGTAACCAAGCATAAAAATGGCTTGTCTTATTGTATGAAAAGATCGTAATCAATTTAAATGTAAGATAGTATGAAATCACCAATTATTGTTTTAAGTTTCTTATTGGCAACAGTTTTACCAGCATGTGACCTCCTCGATCAGGAGAAAAAAGCAACTGAAATAACACTCGACGAGAAATCGGCGACACTTGTCGAAGAGAACAACCTTTTCGGCTTTTCATTTTTCGAAAAAGTGCTATCATCCGAAGACCCCAATATAAACATAATGGTTTCTCCATTGAGTGTTAGCCAGGCCTTATCAATGGCACTAAACGGGGCAAATGGCAACACTCTTACACAAATGAAAGAAGTACTTGGTTTCGATGATTATAGCACAGATGAATTAAACCAAAGCAATCAAGAAATTGCCAGCTCGCTCATTGGGCACGACCCCAAAGTTAATATGTCGATAGCCAACTCGGTATGGTACCGCAAGGATTTTAGCCCAAAAAAACAATTCATTACCGACAACAAAAAATACTACGGAGCCGAAGTAAACAGCTACGATCCATCAAAACCCGACGAGGCAAAGAAAGCCATGAACAATTGGGTTGAAGATAACACCAACGGGAAAATTAAAGAAATCATCGAAGAAGTTTCGTCCGAAAGCGTGCTTTTCCTAATCAATGCGATCTATTTCAAAGCCGAATGGAAAAGCAAGTTCAAAAAAAGCAACACCGAGAAAGCGCCATTTACCCTCGAAAACGGCACTTCAAAAGAAGTTGAAACCATGAAGGGCGAAGTTGATCTAAGCTATTACACTGATAATAAATACACAGCAATTGAACTTCCTTATGGATCGGGCAAATTCAACATGGTAGTGTTTCTTCCCGAAGAAGGATACACCACTGCGGATATTTCAGGTGAGATAAGCAATTTCGATTTTGAAATCCTCAAAAAAAACACCTTGTCAAAACGTGAAATTTGGCTTCCAAAATTTGAATTCGCATACAAAAATGAACTAAACGACGAACTGGTTTCCATGGGAATGCATGATGCTTTTGACAGGTTCAGCGCAGATTTTTCGAATCTTTCGGAAATGTCGTTGTACATTTCAAAAGTGATGCACAAAGCCTACATAAAAATCGACGAGGAAGGAAGTGAAGCTGCAGCTGCAACCTCGGTGGAATTCAGGTTTACCTCGGCCGGCCCTACTGAACCAATAAAAATAAACCGTTCGTTCTTGTTTGCCATTGTCGAAGAAGATACGGGCGCGATCCTTTTTGTTGGGAAAATGGTTGACCCAACATTAAACAATTAAAAACAACAGATAATGAACGAGCTAAAAAAAGGACTCCTGCCGCTTGTACTGATCGTGATATCCGGGGCGTTTCTAGCGGTAAGCCTAATAGTGCTGCTGCGTGGCAATAAATCGGGGAAATGGATCAGCCGGAAAATGAAGCTTGGAGGCCTAATTTTATCGCTTACTGCGTTAATCAATGCTTGTGACCCCGCGCAAACAGCGGCATTGACCGATGGCAACCCACCATGGACATGTTACATAATAGCCATGCCTGATTCAACCGAACAAAAAAAGCAGAATATATTCTATGTTGAGACCAATAACGATAGCCTGATCACGTTAAACCTCCGTCGGGAAAACCAGATAAAGGGCGAAATACGGAACCGCACCTACGAAACATTTTCGTTTGCCGTAATCGACCAGCAGGGCAACAAGTTGCAATGCGACAACATTCTGGCATCCGACGGGGTTTTTGATGAACGCATTGAATCTTTCAGCATAGATGTTGACCAAAAGCTACCGAATGGGCTCTACATCATCCGCTTTTTCGAAAGTGCTAAAGAAAATCAACCCGAATGGAGCGAGCAGTATTTTAATTTGCGTTTAAACTGAACAAAGCTGTAACTTGTCGTTATAACAGTAAAATGGAAAAATGGAATACAAAAGATTCATAACACCAATCTTGCTTGTTGGTCTTTTTGCCGCTTTTGCCTTTGTGTGCCTCATGGTTTGGCTACTAAAAGGGCGATCTGGTAAGTTCATTACACGGAAAATGAAACTTGGAGCAGCAATAATTGCCATTACGGGAGTTTCTACCGGATGCCCGCCTGTTGTTACCTGTTACGACCCGATGCCCCAAAACTCGTTCCAGTTCGACAGCATTGATTACAACGACTATTCGGTGTTTGCCGACCTGCCCAATGACTCGGTACTCACCGGCACGGTAATGGAACCAACATACAATCAATATCAGTTTAAAGTAAGCACAACCGACAGTCAATTGGTTGATCATGGAATGGTTGAGGCCGTTGACGGCTCATTCGACAAAAGCACCGAAGCCTTCAAAATTACCCTTAATTCTCAGATTGATACAGGCTGTTACCTGCTGTCAATTCTGCCGTATCAACGAACTGCTGACATACCCGAATATGAAGTGCAGAACATCAGGTTGAAAATTAAATAATACGCAGCATGATTTTGAGACGACGAAAAAAAGCAGAATTAAGCTACATATTGTACGAAGCAACCGAGTGCTGTAACCTTGACTGCATATTCTGCTATAATCACTGGAAAAGAGATGGATACATACACAATCCGCCTGCTGGAGATTACACAAATTCACTTAAAACATTGAAGAAACTATTTTCGATAGCCAACATAAAACATATTACTTTCACGGGAGGTGAACCTATGCTAGCCGAAAGGATTGGTGAACTTATCCTGTTTTGCCGCATGAAAGGCGCTTCGGTTTCACTTATCACCAATGGCAACCATGCCTCTTTCGAAGAACTTTCCCAACTCATAAACCTTGGGGTACAGCTGTTTGAACTTCCTGTTCATGCTGCCGATGCCAAAACTCACGACCACATGACCAAGGTTCAGGGTTCTTGGGAAAAATCGCTAGCGACAATTAAGCATCTTTCCCGTATGGGAGCCTACATAGTGCCGGTTATGGTAATAACAAAATTCAACTATAACCAAGTGGCTGAAACCCTCGAAATGATTCATTCGATGGGCTTAAACAGAGTTATGCTCAATCGCTACAACATTGGAGGCAAAGGAGTTAAAACACCTGAAGAAATATCAGCTACACAAGATCAACTGAATGAAGCTTTTGCACAGGCAAACGAAAAATCCCGTACGCTAAAAATGACAGTATCATCGAATGTTTGCACCCCACACTGCGTGGTTAATCCCAGACATTATCCAGCGATCCAGTTCACCAACTGCTCGCCCGACATCACACACAGACCGTTGACATTAAACACATTAGGTGATCTTCGTTTTTGCAACCACTCTCCCTCTGTGTTGGGTAACATTTTTACAAATAAGGTTGATGACATAATTGCAAACGGTCAAAAAAATGCTTGCGTGGACCAACGACCGGACTACTGCTCTGCTTGCAATCTATACGAAAAATGCCTTGGCGGATGCCGTGCTGCTGCTGAACAGTCGGGAAATACCTTCTGCGAAGTCGACCCGATTGTTTTTCTTACATCGAAAAAAAATACATTAAAAGACACCTATCATGAACCTGTTTAGTAAAATAATCTGGCTCGTTTTTGCGCTGATTTTTGCCGGATGCAGCAAAGATGATTTCGATGCTAACAGCCCGAGCGGATTGGTTGCTGAAATTACCAACGGAGAAGGAGAAACCATTTCCCGCTACTCATACAATAAAAAACAACAAGTGACCGAAAGCTGGCACACCGATATCGCGTTTCCCCATAATGAGAAACAACACTACACGTATATCTACGACAATTCCAACAAATTAACCGGGAAAAAAGGGTACGAGCCTGGCATAATTTATATGTCGAGCATGACTGGGGCAAGTGGAAAAGATGTTGATTACCAGTATTCTTACGACGATAAAGGCAGAATAAAATCAATAAAAACAGATTACGACTACAACATCGAAGGATGGGTAAATGCCGATTATAGCCGGCTAAGCACATTTGAATATTCCGATGATAAGCTTGTAACCATGACAGTCAGCACCATTGATCCTGCTGGGAACTCAATTCCAGGATACAGCAAATATTATTACAATGACAAGGGGAACATAGAGAAAACCACTGATAATGTAATAATAGACGATAAGGAACGAATTATTTCACAAGCCGTTTTCACCTACGACACGATGAATGCTCCTCACTACCCCGACCCTGGCCCAGTTTCGAAAAACAATGTTCTCACGCGAACTGAAACCTCCTATAACTACAACGAAGCAGAAATAATGAGTGTAGCCTACACTTCAGTTTTTCAATATGAATACACATACAACGACTATGGATACCCTTTAACACAAGTTGAAACATATCCGAATGAAATTAAAAACAGCAAACAATTCAAATACGTAAAACAATGAAAACTAAACTATTCACAGCAGTAATTGCCCTATTCATACTCTTTGCCTGCGAAAAAGCAGACGATAAACCGGGCAACACCGATTTAAGCGAAAAATCGGAACAACTGATCAAAGCCGATAATGAATTTGGTCTCGAAATGTTCTCGCGAATTTACAACTCACCAGAATGTCCAGAAAACTATATGATTTCACCACTAAGTATTTCTCTGGCGCTATCGATGGCTTATAATGGCGCCAACACCCAAACCAAAGAGGAAATGCAGAAAGCCATGCGACTTGGAGGGCTCAAAACCGATGAGATAAACCCTGCACACAAAGCACTAGTTGAAGCCCTTATCAATACCGACGAAAAAGTGATAATGGAAGTTGCCAACTCTATTTGGTACCGCAACGCCTACAATGTTGAAGACAATTTCCTGAATATCAACAAAGATTATTACAACGCCGAAGTACACCCTGCTAACTTTGATTCCGAAACAGTTTCTTTGATAAATGACTGGGTTTCGGACAAAACCCATGAAAAAATAACCAAAATAATTGAAGAGATCCCTGCCGAAGCCGTGCTTTACCTTATAAATGCCATATATTTCAATGGCACTTGGACAAAGGAATTCAACAAGGAAAATACTCATCAGTGGAATTTCTACACCAAGGAAGGGAGCAGTATAGTAGATATGATGATGCGCCGCGACAGCGTCGATTACTTTTCGAACGAAACATTCTCGTCGGTAAGACTGCCCTATGGAAAAGAAAATTTCAACATGATGGTTTTGCTCCCACAACCCGGCAAATCAGTCGACGATATTCTTGTACAACTCACTCCTGCCAACTGGGGAAAATGGCAGAAAGCTTTTTCTTTCACCAACAGCATTGAAATTCTACTTCCAAAATTCAAAATTGAATATGAAGAAGTATTAAATGACTACCTCTACGACATGGGCATGCAACTTGCCTTCACCCAAATGGCAGATTTCAGTGGAATAAACCCAGCTCGCGACCTATATATTAGTTTCGTGAAACACAAAACATTTGTTGAAGTTGATGAAGAAGGCACCGAGGCTGCAGCGGTAACCATTATCGGGTTCGAAACCACCTCTGAACACCCATCGGGACCGCAATGGATTCCGTTCCACTGCGACCACCCATTCCTTTTTGCCATTACAGAAAAAGATACCGGAGCAATTCTTTTTATTGGCAAAGTTGGCAATCCGGCTAATAAAGAATAATTTTTAAAATTACCTTTCTATCTATAATGTAAACTGATTTCGCTATTAGATGGCAACCTTTTTAAAATCGTTGCCATCTTTTTATTTATTAACCTGAGTTCGATTTTATTTTTAAAGTTCAGATTGGCATAAAACGCTGTTTTACAAAGCAAATTTTTGAGTATTAGCGGGCTAAATCGAGGAAATTTAATGCAGGAAAACAGTGTTTTAT
>JAAYAG010000127.1 GCA_012719495.1 Bacteroidales bacterium | reverse complement strand
CCAAAACGTTCTAAATCCTGAGCATCCTGAATCTTATTTGACAATAAGGTAACAGTAAGCTGTACTCCAGAAGCAAAAGGAGTTGTAGGATAAATGATCATTTTCTTATTGGCTGCATCGTAAGATGAACGAGCGGCATCAATAGTATAAGTATTTGAAGCATTGTCAATCAAAGTTACTGATGAAGCAATATGAGCACCAGTAATGGCTGCTCCCATGTTTGTTTCAATAGCTTCATTGAAATGAATATACACTGGACCATTACGTTTGATACCCTTAGCAATATTATCGTCACCAGCAATTACCTGCAATTTTTCAGAACAACCATCGATTGTATCGTGAACTGCATCAACTAACTCGGCAGAGAAAGTAACTTCAGGAACCAAAATATCAAAGGTAGAAGGAGTCAACTTCTGAATAGTGGTCACATTAGCTGTAGCTGAGAATAATCCTGTTACAGTGTTTGAACCGCAAAGAGAACCATCAGCTCCAAATAAGTAAACTACCCAATCTGTTCCATGAGAAGCAGGAAGTTGAACAACATGTTCCAACAACTCGGTATTGGCAGGAGCAAAAATGTCACCACGTTGGAAAATAGGAATGTACCTATCATCAGTGGTTACTGTAGTTGAACCAACCCATGGGTAATAAGCATATGTAGTTGGAACTGTGGTGCTAATCGATGTTTTTACATCGGTAGGGAAAGCAGCTGTAGTATTAGCAGCAGCCAATAAATTAGTAAGCGATTCAGGCTTATAATAATCGGCATTAGCAGAAGTAGCTACATCAGAAGCTTTCACTACAATATAATAATATCTGGTAGTAGTTCCTGCAGGTTCATTGTTAACCCGGAGGTTAATGTTGAATGAAGTTCCGTCAGGGTTTTTCCAAGCTAAGATATCAGTTGTAGGAGCAGTATAATCACCAGCTACAAGATTTTGAGATAATTTAGCTGGAATAGCATTGTCGCCACTATCCCACAAGCCGGCTGTTAAACTGATAGTATAAACAGTACCGCTGGTAAGAGCGGCAGCTGGATCAATAGTAATTACTGTACTGCCAGCAACTTCGGCAACACTGGTAACACTGAAGTCTCCACCACTAAACTGGATATAACTTTTAATATTAGCAGCAGTAATAGGAGTACGGTTACCGTTACCTAAAACAATACCAATTTCATCTAATGTAATGGTAAAGTTGGTATTTGCAGTGAAGTTAGTTGTATTACAAGGCGTAACAGCTGCAAAAGTAACATTAGGAACCCTTGCATCTTTGGTAGAGAAATTCCATCCGATATTGGCGCCAACACCATTGGTATTGAATCCAGCGAATGCAAGACCTTGTAAATCGGTAATAATACCGGGTTTAATGCGGACATACAACTTAGCCATCGATGGTAAAACACCAGGCCAAGTAATAGATAATACCTTACCGCTAATAGAAATAGCAGAAGGTGTAGCGTAAACAACATCACCACCATATACGCCAACATCGGTTGATTCGTAAAGGGCAATGTCACCAACACTAAGATTGGCAGCAGATGTAATACCACTTTTGAATTTCACATCCTCGCTAAATTCGAGAGTGAAAGTTGTCAAAGATGGGCTTACATTTACTTCTTCGTCGGTAGGATCTGTCTTAGGAGCTACAGCATTAAACGCAGACCAAACCGGAGTCGGAGGGGTCAAGTCTTCTGTTGTAAAGTCCCAGTCATAACCTGCATCATTGCCACTTGTAAGGGCAATAGAGCCGGCTTTCAAACCAACAAAACGTAGCGTACCAGAGGCATTTTGGATTGCGCTTTCAGATACTGTAATGTAGTAATTCTGAAACTCACCAAGGTCGTAATCAAAATTAATGATCACTTTGTTGCCGCTGAACTCTACCCTCCAGGCGTTTTCACTACCTGCAGGAGCCACAAAGATACCCGAGCCTGCTGCGGTTTCATAACCGGGCCGCAGTTGGCAAGGAACATACTCTGTGCCATTGTAGTTGTTCAGAGAAATTGTACCATCATAAACAGCCTTTACGGGCGTGTTCATAGTGATGACAAAATCTCCCTGAGTCACAGATACCGGGTATTTGCCGTCCGTAGGACTAAGCGAATAACCAAAAGTACTTGTGCTCTGTGCGACGACCTGTAAGCTCATCATACATAAAAGTATGAAAACTCCAAAGAGCCGTGTAAATGATTTTCTCATAGCACTTGTTTTTAATTGAACTTTAATTGATTGATTGATTTTAAATTATCTAATTTTTTCATCATTCAAATTTTCGTTGCCTACTTCACATAGTACACAACAATTTACAAACGTATAAAATTTATCAACAACGCACAAAATATTATACAATAAAATCATGTATCATTTAATTGCAAAAGCTTTTGTACATCTCATTTTCAGCAAATTTTTCCTTCGTAAAAAACCGACATTATATTTTTGTTAAATCGTCATTTCCCATAAACATCCTTTCTTCTTTGCTCACACAAAAATATTTTGCATTTGTAAAAAACAAACTAAAGATAAAAATATTTTATATCGAAAATGCACTACTCAACAATGAACGCTGCGGATAAACCGTTAATCCACTACATTTGTTTTAAAAATTTCGGTTTCAATGAAAATACAACTTCACCTAAAAAAACCCTATCGGTTAGCAGGGTTAATTCTGATAATTTTTTTCCTGAATGGCTGTAAAACCTGCGATTGCCCGTCGTACAGCCTTATAAAAAAAAGTAAAACACTAGCTAGTGTACTGACAGACAACATGCATAGAACACGTATCAATTATTAACTTTGACCTGTTCGTAACTTTTTGCCCTGCCAGAATATTTTTTTTTGTTGAATGTGGCTGAGCCATAGAAAGGATAGAATGTAGCATATAATTATATTGTATAAAAAGACACCTTCCGTCAAAAAAAAAGAATTGAATGGCAATCACAGCATAAAGTATCAACAACACATTTTGTTACCAAAAGATTATTCTTAACTAAAATTTCATAAATTTTCAAATTGAAATTATGCATGAATGAAAGAGAAGTATTTACTTTGTGTTCCTTCGTAAAATTGAATAAACATCGCAAAGAATTAATAACTAATAATTAAAACGATAAATTATGTCGAAAATTAAAATTGGTATCAATGGATTTGGCCGTATTGGCCGAATGGTTTTCCGTGCTGCTGTTCAAAACTTCAGCAACGAGATTGAAGTTGTAGGCATCAATGACCTCTTAGATGCTGATTATCTTGCTTACATGTTGAGATATGACTCAGTACATGGCCAGTTCAAAGGTGATGTTAAAATTGATGGGAACAGCATGATTGTAAACGGAAATAAAATTCGTTTAACAGCAGAAATGGATCCTGCCAATTTGAAATGGAATGAAGTTGGTGCTGAAGTTGTTGTTGAATCAACAGGTTTCTTCCTTGATGATGCATCAGCACGCAAACACATCCAAGCTGGCGCAAAGAAAGTTATCATGTCAGCACCTTCGAAAGATTCGACTCCGATGTTCGTATATGGTGTTAATGACAAATCATACGCCGGACAAGACATTATTTCGAACGCTTCATGTACAACCAACTGTTTAGCTCCTATTTCAAAAGTTCTTAATGATGCTTTTGGAATTAAACGTGGTTTGATGACTACTGTTCACGCTGCAACTGCTACACAAAAAACAGTTGACGGTCCTTCGAAAAAAGACTGGAGAGGTGGTCGCGGTATTCTTGAAAATATTATTCCATCATCGACTGGTGCTGCTAAAGCTGTAGGAAAAGTTCTTCCTGAACTTAACGGTAAACTTACTGGTATGTCGATGCGCGTTCCTACTTCGGACGTTTCGGTTGTTGATCTCACTGTTGAGCTCGAAAAACCAGCTACTTACGAAGAAATTTGCGCTGCAATGAAAAAAGCTTCTGAAGGCGATTTGAAAGGAATTCTTGGATATACCGATGAAGCTGTTGTTTCAACAGACTTCCGTGGTGACGCCCGCACTTCAATTTTCGATGTTAAGGCTGGTATCCAGTTAGATTCGACCTTCGTTAAAGTTGTTTCATGGTATGACAACGAATGGGGCTACTCGAACAAAGTTCTTGAAATGGCTCGCGTTATTGCTAAGTAATAAACACAATAACAAATACTTATATGTAAAGGAACGGATAATCCGTTCCTTTTTTTGTAATACAACAGACTAGAAAGTCACAAAAGTGAAATCCTCCTTCTTAAGGAGAAAATAATTTCATTGCCTGACAGTAGCACATAAATTTTTCCTCATTCGAATGCATCTCTCCAAAATTCTAAAAATTGGAGCCTCGCTAATTCAACATTAACCATCTTCTCACCAGAGTGTTAGAAAAGTCATCATTTAGGGACACAAAAAACGGTAAAGAAAAAAGTTGTGGACATGGGTACAATTTATAATTTTGGTTCTACACAAATCGACTATAAAAATGGATTTGACGCGAGTCATGCTCCTAGTTCTTTGAATATCATTGTTTTGTGAACTTTAAGTATTAATTTAAACAATCACAATCCTCATGAAAAATTTATTCAGTAATTCGATATCTGAAGCTACAAAAGAAACATTCGGGTATCTTGAAGTGGAAAACTTACCAGCTGACCTTCGTTCGGCTAGTGAATTGGAAAGTATGATTGAAAAAGGGATTTTACAAGATTACATGGATGTAATGGGAAAGATGGAAGAAAACTAATAAAAGGGACGCAAGTCCCTTTTTTTTTGTTCTTTTGTGAAAGATGAAAAACGAAACATGTCAAAAAACTTAGTAATAGTTCTTGGTCCAACCGCAATTGGAAAAACAGCCCTGAGTATAGCGCTGGCAAAACATTATGATACGGAGATTATATCGGCCGATTCACGCCAAATTTACCGGCAGCTACAAATTGGAACTGCTGTACCCAATTCTCATGAACTTAATACTGTTAAACACCACATGGTGCAACACCGTTCAATTTTGGAATATTATAATGCATCGAACTACGAAATTGAAGCACTGGAAATACTAAATGAATTATTCAAATCGAAAGACATAGTTTTTATGTGCGGAGGCTCGATGTTATACATCGATACACTTTGCTACGGGATAGATGATTTACCAACAATAGACCCTGAAGTCCGTAAAGAAGTAATTTCGAGATATGAAAAAGAAGGCATCGATTCACTGCGACATGAACTGAAAAGAATTGACCCGGAATACTATTTAACCGTCGATTTGAAAAATTACAAACGAATATTGCATGCACTTGAGGTGTACTACATGACCGGTAGAAAATATTCCTCATTCAGAAGCAACACAAAGAAAGAACGCGATTTCAACATTATTAAAATTGGGCTAAATACAAACCGGGAGGAATTGCACAAGCAGATCAATAAGCGAGTTGATAAAATGATAGAAGATGGCTTAGTTGATGAAGCCAGATCGGTATATGATTATCGTGAGTCGAATGCATTGAACACTGTTGGGTATAAAGAAATCTTCGAATATTTCGACGGCAATATTACTATTAATGAAGCCATTGAGCTAATAAAACGAAATTCGAGACGATATGCAAGGAAGCAACTATCATGGTTCAACCGCGACTCTAACATAACCTGGTTTGCCCCAACCGAACTCGATAAAATAATCACACATATCGATTCAAAGATTACAAACACAACCGATTAATAATTTGCTTTTTATTGCTCAACTATAGAGTAACCATCTTTTTTGCTACATTTATCTTCCAATATAACTATTTAAACCATGAAGATATTACTTGTTGGCCCGGCAAACCCATATCGGGGTGGCATCGCAGCTTTAAATGAAAGGTTAGCACTACAACTAATGAGCGAACAACATGAGGTTCAACTTATAAATTTTTCGGTACAATACCCCTCATTTCTCTTTCCCGGGAAAACCCAGTACACCAATACCCTTCCTCCAAAAGAACTGAAAATAAGGCGCATGATCAATTCTGTAAGTCCTTTTAATTGGTTAATAACAGGGTTAAATCTGAAGAAAGAAAAAGCAGACCTTATATTGGTCAGGTTCTGGCTTCCATTTATGGCCCCCTCAACCGGAACAATATGCCGCATCGCAAAAAAAAACAAACGCACTAAAATAATCGCAATAGTCGACAACCTGATACCCCACGAAAAACGCATCGGTGATAAACTTTTTATCAAATACTTTCTGAAACAAACCGATGGATTGCTGGCTATGTCGGATTGTGTTCTCAATGATTTTTCATTATTCGACCAAAAGAAACCAAGAATACTTTCGCCTCACCCAATATACGACCATTATGGTGAAGAACTAACAAAAAAAGAAGCACTTACACTTCTTGGACTAGATACTGCGAAAGAATATATTTTATTTTTCGGGTTCATTCGCGATTACAAAGGACTAGATCTTCTGCTTGAAGCTTATGCGAGTGAAAAAATTGATAAAACAAAGTACCATTTACTTATTGCCGGAGAATTCTATTCCAACGAGGAAAAATATCGAACATTGATCAACACACTGAATATTAACGATTATGTACATGTTTTTTCAGAGTATATTCCTGAAAACGAGGTGAACCGGTTCTTTTGTGCTGCAAGTATTATTGCCCAACCATACAAATCGGCCACCCAAAGCGGAGTAACTCAAATTGGTTATCACTTTGGGAAACCCATGCTAGTTACAAATGTTGGCGGCTTGTCTGAAATTATTGAACACGGCAAATGCGGATATGTGGTTTCTCCCACTCCTAAGGCAATAGAAGAAGCCTTGCTCGATTTTTTTGAGAATAGTAAAGAGAATGAATATTCGGCTGAAGTAAAAAAAGCAAAAGAAAAATTCTCATGGACTAATTTTTCAAAAGCTATAATCGAATTATACGGACATTGTACATCGGACCGGAAAAAATAATATTTTTATCTAAAAAACAAGAAGATAAGTAAATGGCATTAGAATCGGAACTCGACAAAAGACAAATACAAGAAGCCTACGACAACTTAATAAAGTCGTGCCGGCACACCTTATCAGAAGAAAACCTGAAACAGATTCAAAAAGCCTTTGACTTTGCCTGTAAGGCTCACGAAGGAGTCAGAAGAAAGTCGGGAGAACCCTACATTATGCACCCCCTGGCCGTTGCAACAATAGTTACGAAAGAAATTGGCCTTGGCACAAAGGCTATTATCTCATCAATGTTACATGATGTTGTTGAAGATACAGAATATACGCTCGATGACATACGCACATTATTTGGTGATAAAATTGCCACTATTGTCGACGGATTAACAAAACTCGAAGGCGATTTTGACTACAAGCAAGCTGCCAACTTCAGAAAAATGTTACTAACCCTTTCTGACGATGTACGAGTAATTCTGATCAAGATCGCTGACCGGCTTCATAACATGCGTACGCTCGATTCGATGCTTCCAAACAAACAACTGAAAATATCAGGTGAAACACTATACATATATGCTCCTTTGGCTCATCGGCTTGGACTGTATGCCATTAAAACAGAACTAGAAGACTTAAGCTTAAAATATAAATACCCTGAACAATACCGTGAAATTTCATTACAACTGCGCGACAAGGAAGAACATCGATTATATCTTGTAAATCAGTTTATTAAACCAATTGAAGAGAAACTAAAGAAAGAAAATCTTGAATTTTCGATTTTTGGTCGCCCAAAATCGGTGTATTCCATATGGAAAAAGATGCAGGTGAAAAAAGTTTCATTCGACGAAGTGTATGATTTATTAGCCATTAGGATAATATTTAAGGCTGATGAACACATGGACGAACGGAGGAAATGTTGGGAGATATTCTCGGTAGTGACATCTACCTATAATTATAAGCAAGACCGGATACGCGACTGGATTACCATGCCTAAAGCCAATGGTTATGAAGCACTTCACCTAACAGTCATGGGGCCAGAAGGAAAATGGGTTGAAGTACAGATCCGCAGCGAACGAATGAACGAAATTGCAGAAAGGGGCTTTGCCGCGCACTGGAAATACAAAACAGGCTCGTCGCACGAAAGTGAACTCGACAAATGGATAGAACGAATAAAAGAAATGCTTCAAAATCCGGAATCCGACGTGCTCGAATTTCTCGACGATTTCAAGCTAAACCTTTTTTCATCTGAAATAGTAGTCTTCACCCCAAATGGTGAAATGAAAACCTTACCAAAGAAAGCCACAGTTCTTGATTTTGCTTATGAAATACATTCTGACCTTGGAAATAAATGTATTGGTGCAAAAATTAACCACCAATTAGTGCCAATCAGCTACGAATTGCGTAGTGGGGACCAAATAGAAATATTAACCTCAGAAAAACAAAAACCCCAGGCTCATTGGTTCGATATAGTAACCACTGCCAAAGCAAAACAAAAAGTTAAAGATTCTTTCAAACTCGAACATAATCAACACATTCAACTTGGCAAGCAACTCATTGAAGAGCGACTTAAAGCAATAGACAAAATACCTTCGAACGAGACAATTAACCAGCTCCTCACCCACTTCAACCTCGATTCTAAAATTCAAATGTATGCACAAGTCGGATCAGGACTCAGTTCGCTCAACAACATTGAAACTATTTTTGAAGAGAAAAAAGAAGCCAACAAACTAATTAAATATTGGCGTTTAAGCTTAGGCCGAAAGAAAAAAAGCACATCGGAACCTGAAAACAAAGGACTTCCCATTGACAAAAGAAAACCCTATGTGCTTAGCGAAGAAAACTTAGAGAAGAATTTCACGCTGGCGAAATGCTGTAACCCTATTCCCGGCGACGACGTAATTGGGTATATCGACAACAATAATAAAGTAATCATTCACAAGAAGTCGTGCCCAGAAACCGTAAGAATTATGACCAGCGAAGGTGACAAGATTGTTACCGCTACCTGGAAACAATTTAAAATTCAATCGTACCTGAGCAGCATAATAATCAAGGGATTCGACCGAGTTGGAATCCTTAGTGAAATTGCGGGTATTATTTCAAAAGATCACAATGTAAACATGCGAACCGTCCATTTCGACACCAATGACGGAGTCTTTACTGGCAGTATTGATGTGTACATACACAATACTGAAGACTTAGATGACATAATATCAAAAATGACAAAAATCAAAGGAATAGAGATTGTTGAGAGAATTGAGAAAAGCTGAATAGAAATTCAAAGGGTTTTTATATATTTGTTCCAATTTATAATTAGTTTAATTATGAATAATCAAAATATGAAAGCTACGGCTCACCAGCTATTCACTGATTATCTGGAAAAAAATGCACACCGGAAGACTCCTGAAAGGTATGCTATATTAGAAGAAATAAGCGGTCGTGAAGGACACTTTGACGTGGAATCACTTTACATTTCAATGAAGAACAAGAAATACCGGGTAAGCAGAGCAACCTTATACAATACAATAGAATTATTGCTTGACTGCAAACTTCTTGTAAAACATCAATTTGGTAAAAACATTGCTCAATTTGAGAAAGCCTTTGCTACCCGGGCACACGACCACCTTATCGACTTATCGACAGGGACAGTCAGTGAGTTTTTCGACCAACGTATACGACAAATAATTGAAGATGCGTGTAAAGACAATAATTTCAAACTCTCTCACCACACACTATATATCTATGGGGAAAGAATAAAATAAGTGAGACCTGGATACCAATTTTCTCAATAAATAGCGGCTACCATTTAAAAAGATCTAAAGTAAACTTTTAAATACGAAGCAGTTATCTATTGTGTTATGTTACAAATATTAAGCAACCAAGTAAAAAATCAATTCATATACTACCCAAACAATAACTTTTGACTCAAGAATAACATATGAAGCCTAAATAGTTTGCATTGGTTCAATTGTTTTATAAATTTGAAAGCCAAAACAGTTACCGAAGTAATTGGCCGGTTTGTTCTATCAGAAGTATAGAATAAGCCTATTTTTATGAACTTCAATATTGTTTTGGTGTAAGGTAAACTTACTATACAGAACTAGAAGAATAATACTTTAGACATAAGAATAACAATGAACGGTAATAAAGTTGATGTACTTCTTGGCCTCCAATGGGGCGATGAAGGAAAAGGTAAAGTTGTTGATGTATTAACTCCAGGGTACGATATAATTGCCCGTTTTCAAGGAGGCCCCAATGCCGGCCATACCCTTGAGTTTAATGGGATTAAACAAGTCCTCCACACCATTCCTTCAGGAATTTTCAGAGAAGATAAAATGAACATCATCGGCAACGGTGTTGTGCTGGACCCCGCAATATTCAAAAAAGAAATAGAATCGATCAGCCGTATCGGATTTGATCTTTCAGAGAAGCTGCTTATATCAAAAAAAGCCCATTTGATCCTTCCAACCCATCGATTACTCGATGCTGCATCGGAATCGGCTAAAGGAGACACAAAGATTGGTTCTACGCTGAAAGGCATTGGCCCTACTTACCGTGATAAAATTGGACGCGAAGGCCTACGTATTGGCGATATCTGCGAAAAT
Organism: Bacteroidales bacterium; assembly: GCA_012719495.1. Lineage (GTDB taxonomy): Bacteria > Bacteroidota > Bacteroidia > Bacteroidales > Prolixibacteraceae > CAYMTR01. The sequence goes on along the minus strand of JAAYAG010000127.1, from coordinate 2,209 downwards.
TTCGAAGAAAAATACAATGCTCATAAAAAACAGCATCTTTTACAGCTCGATAATTTTTACCACTATAATTATTCCGACCAACTGCCACAATTAGAAAAAGAATGGTTTGAAGGCATTGAAATATTGAAGAAATTCGAATTTGTCGATAGTGAAAACTATCTGAACAATGCCCTGAATGCAGGTAAAACTGTTATTGCAGAAGGAGCTCAAGGAACCATGCTGGATATTGATTTTGGTTCATATCCATTTGTAACTTCGTCGAACACAATTTGTGCCGGAGCTTGTACAGGAATGGGGCTTGCCCCACAACGAATCGGCAATGTATATGGCATTTTTAAAGCATATTGCACACGTGTTGGCATGGGACCTTTCCCAACCGAACTTTTCGATGAAACCGGGCATCTATTGCGCGACCGCGGGAATGAATACGGCGCCACAACCGGCCGACCCAGACGTTGCGGATGGCTCGATCTGGTTGCACTGAACTACTCTATCATGATAAATGGGGTAACAGACCTGATTATGATGAAAGCCGACGTAATGGACGAATTTGACACGATAAAAATATGTACTGCATACAAAATCAACGGGAAAGAAACCACTGAGTTTCCATACGAACTCAACGAAAACGTTGAACCAGTATATACTGAACTTCCTGGCTGGAAAACCGATTTAACCGAGTTGACCTCAGAAGAACAATTTCCGATTAAGCTGAAAGAATACATCAAGTTCATTGAAGAACAAACTGGCGTATCTATTTCAATAGTTTCAGTCGGGCCAAACCGTAAACAAACAATTGTCAGAAAATAAATCTACTGATACATACTTCGAATCCCGGTTTTTCCGGGATTTTTTGTTTTCATCGGTTTGCTATTGCTTATTAACGATAAGTTTATAACTTAGGAGTTTGAAAATCAGGCAAAACCTTTACGATGGAAATAATCCGGCCAACCCTAGTCCTCAACAAAACCATTTGCCAACAAAATATTGAGTTAATGGCAGAGAAAGCACGGCGTCACAACCTTACTTTCAGACCACACTTCAAAACCCATCAATCAGCAGAAATTGGCACATGGTTTCAGAAGGTTGGAGTTGAAAAAATTACTGTTTCCTCGGTTAGCATGGCGAAATACTTTGCCGAAGCCGGATGGAAAGATATCACCATCGCCATTCCTTTCAATATTTTGGAATGTTCTGAGATAAATCGGTTTTCAGAAGATTGTGCTCTCAATCTTGTTGTTGACAACACATTAACCATTAACACAATTGGAACAAAAATAAAGCGAAACACAGGAATCTATATTAAAATTTCGACCGGTTATGAACGTACTGGAATTGAATATGCTGCCGTACACAAAATTGACGAACTCCTGATCGCTCTATCCCAATACAGACATCTGACATTTAAGGGTTTTCTAACCCATTCAGGCCATACCTATCGTGCAGCATCGAAATATGAAGTACAAAACATTCATTACGATTCACTAAAGAAAATGTTTTACCTCAAGGAATACTATGCTTCACAGTTCCCAAAGCTGGAAATATCGGTAGGCGACACCCCTTCTTGTTCTATATCTGAAAACTTCATGGGTGCTACCGAAATCAGGCCGGGAAATTTCGTGTTTTACGACTTAATGCAACAAAATATTGGTGCTTGCAGCATCGACGATATTGCATTGCGGGTATTGTGCCCGGTAATTTCCAAACAATCACTCAGAAACGAAATTGTTATTTATGGTGGTGCCATACATTTTTCAAAAGAATTCATACGAAACAGCGATGGGAAAAACCTCTATGGGCGTGTTGTGTTACAAAATGGGCACGAGAAAAAACTTCTTGACTCGACAAATTACCTTTGCCGATTGACCCAAGAACATGGCGTTATCCGGATGAACCCATCAGTTTTCAGAAAAATTGAAATTGGCAACATTGTTGAAATAATCCCCGTTCACGCATGCCTAACTGCACATTCAATGGGGCATTATATGACCAATAAAGGCGAAATAATTGAAATGATGCCACGCTAAAAACAAAAAAAGCCCTGGAAAAGCATCCAGAGCTTATTGTTTATTTTAATAACTCATTATTAACCTGAGTTCGATTTTATTTTTAAAGTTCAGATTAGCATAAAACGCTGTTTTACAAAGCAAATTTTTGAGTATTAGCGGGCTAAATCGAGGAAATTTAATGCAGGAAAACAGTGTTTTAT
>JAAYAG010000126.1 GCA_012719495.1 Bacteroidales bacterium | reverse complement strand
GGTCAGTAATTTTACCTTCAAAACTTATTATCTCTTCATAAACAAATAATTTCCGCCATGAAAGCATTAACCAGCTAACGGTGCGCATCAGCCGCGCGCGTAGCGCGTCGGCCTGCATGCGCTGGTTAGGGCTTGCCCATTTACAGACAAAACCATGATGTTAATTATTTGATCCCAATAAGAACTTCAATTTTATCTCGGTTTCCCCACAACTCATTGAACCTCATGCTTTTACCGCCAAAAGAAAAAACAGGGTCTCCCTCGATTCTCTGATCAGAGTTTTTGGGAGATGCTACTACGGCTATTAGCAGTCCATAGATTAGGTCAATTGGTAATGCGAGTTCGCCATCATTACCTAGCTGAATGACTGACTGATTTGTGAATCTCAAATTGTCTGGTAGTTTTGCTTCATGAACTGCTGTACATCGTATAACGTCATACAGCATTTCTGGCATCGTGCGGACAGCGATACCAGATTTTCTAGAATCAAGACGTCGATATTTAAAATTAATGGGTTGTGAAACACCAAAAGCCCCCCAAGCAATTTTGCTGATAATAGGGAGGTAATATTCTAGAAATTTACGACAAGCGTCTTTATCTCCTAATGTTGGATTTTCCAATCGAGCAGTGGCTGAAAGTGCAACACTCGATGCGATAATAGCATCTTCGAAACGGTCGTCTAAAAGCTTTTTTATTGCATCAGCTACTTGGCTTGCAACACTCATCGAATCTCCCGTAGTTTATCATCTTTCAATACTCTGCACTAATTCTCATGGTACGATATATGCTCTAACGCACGGTGTACGCGGCTGGCAAAGGAGTGCAGCGGATTTGCCAGTCCGAGTTCACACCGATGTTAGGTCAAACCTTGTTTTCATCAATGGATTTCTTTACAACTAATTATCTGTTCTATCCCTATATTCGGATCGTCAATAAAGTTTTTTGTCCCAATCAAAGACCATTCTATACCAGAAAGTATTTTCTTCTCTTTTTCTTTACTGCAGATACTCTTATAAGCATTTTGAAGGCGGCCTGAAAGATACTGTCTGTCTTCTTGGGATAGATTTAATTTGATATTTTCCTTTTCTTTTACTGGTGGTTCTGGTTCTAAATTACTGAATGTTGAAAATGCGATAAACATTGACTGGATGAAATTTTCCATAGCCAATTTCGAATAAGCAGGTATTTCGCCTGTATCCTCTGCAATACCCTTTTCGGATATTTCTCCAAATGCAGAGACAACTGCACTGGAAAAGCGCTCCCAATCGTCAATTGCTTGTTTAAGATTGTGGATTCTTAATTTCGTTTTTCCCGAATGTGACATCATTTCTTTATATGACATTCGAGCTTCTTCTAAATTTCGTTTTATCAGGTGTTTATTCTCTGTTCTGACTTTTGCGTTTTCCACATAGGCATCCAGAAGTGTTTGGGCTTCATACATTTTAAGAATCAAATTTGTGTAAGATTTGGCACAAATCAAACTGCGTTTCTTGTCGCCAATCTTTTGGTAGTAAAAGAATATGACGGCGACAAACATAACAGCTATGAACACAGCTATAAATATATTAGTTCTTTTTCCTATCATGATTTTTGATCCTGTTTTTTTATGACCTTCTGAGTAACTTAACGCCAAGGGTTTAATTTTATTTGATTCATGATACAGCAGCTGGTTCTTGTAATGTAACCAATTCAAACCCCAATTCTCGGGCTTTCCGTTTCAGATTTTGCAGGACCCGAG
>JAAYAG010000125.1 GCA_012719495.1 Bacteroidales bacterium | reverse complement strand
GTAGAGCACGACCTTGCCAAGGTCGGGGTCGCGAGTTCGAGTCTCGTTTCCCGCTCATCATCGAAACCGTATCGCATCTCCGATACGGTTTTTCTTTTTATAATAAATCAGTTCTCTTCATTGCGGTTCACTTTAATATTCGGGTGGATAAATTTATTTTTTATAACTTAACTAAAAGGCCACAAATTCACGAATAATGATGACGGATATTATTTACAAGGCTGAAAGCTACAAGATTATTGGGATATGCATGGAAGTACACAACAACCTTGTACCGGGATTTCTGGAAATTATATATAAAGACGCATTGGAATATGATCTTCGTTTAGCGGGTATCCCATTTGAACGAGAAAAAGAATTTGTTGTAAATTACAAAGAGACAATATTTATGAAGTGATCCTTCATTGCCTGTCAGCATATGCAATTTAATATTTAATATAATACATACAATAAAAAGTGTGGTAAGAAAAAAATGCCCGGTTATGATATTTATTAGTTTTTTTTACCGTTATGATATTGTACTTTAGCACCGAATTAACCCCTTTTTCATGAATACAATAATAAACCCAACAAATATTGGCAGTACTCCCCAATACTCCGATTTATTCAGTGTTGAAGAGCTACAACGGTTGCAAGACCTCTTTTCAAATGCCACCGGAGTTGCTTCATTAATAACTGAACCAGACGGAACACCAATTACAAAACCGACAAATTTTTGCCGCTTATGCAACGACCTGATCAGAAAGACAGAAAAAGGGCTTGCTAATTGTATTAAATCCGATACCCTTTTAGGAGCGGGAAATCAAACTGGACCAATTATTAGCCGTTGCCTTAGTGGAGGAATTTGGGATGCCGGTGTTTCAATTTCGGTAGAAGGAACTCATGTTGCTAACTGGCTGATAGGTCAGGTAAGAACAGAAATAACTGAAGACTGTGCTATTGAAGAATACGCAAAAGAACTGGGTGCCGACCCAAAAGCTTTTCGCGAAGCTTTTTTGGAAGTGCCAGTTATGTCGGAAGAAAAACTAAAAAGTATTGCTAATTTATTATTCACGCTGGTTAACGAGCTATCGGAAAAAGTATATCAAAACAAAAAACTCGAAATGCTGGTTTCTGAGCAAATGATTACAGAAAAACAACTTCGCGAATCGGAAGAAAAATACCGACTACTGGTTGAAAATGTAACCGATTTGATTGTGAAAGTTGACAAAAACAACAAGTTCATCTACGTAAGTCCCAGCTATTGCAAAACGTTTGGAAAGACAGAACAAGAATTACTTGGAAATTCATTTTACCCGATGGTTCATCCCGACGATGTTGACCAAACCAGAGAAAAAATGAAGGAATTGCTCGAAAAACCATACACGTGCAGTTTAGAACAACGAGCAATGACTAAAGAGGGATGGCGATGGTTTTCCTGGGTCGACACGGCTGTCATTTCAGACAATGGAGAAATAGAGTTTGTCGTTGGGGTTGGACGCGACATAACTCAACGAAAAATTGCTGAACAAGAAGTCCAGAAGAAAAATGAACTTCTACATATGAGTAATGCTGAAAAAGAAAAATTCTTTTCTATCATTGCCCACGACCTCCGTGGTCCATTCAATTCCTTTTTAGGGCTCACAATTTTGCTCAACGACGAACTTGAAACAATGACTACTGAAAGGCAGAAAAAGATTGTAGGCTCAATGAAGAATATGGCAGGTAATGTAAACCGTCTGCTCGAAAACCTGCTCAACTGGTCAGTAGTAAAAAGAGGGATGTTCCCGTTTAATCCTAAACGATTTGTCATCGACGAAATTGTTGGGGCATGTTCAGAAAGTTGCATCGAACAAGCCTTAAAGAAATCAATCGACATCAATATTGACTTTCCTAAGAATTTCAATGTTTATGCCGATGTTGACATGCTTCAATCAATTCTCCGTAATTTGGTTTCTAATGCTATTAAATTTACTCCTCAAGGGGGAAAGATCTTTATTTCGGCGACAAAAAGTAATAAAGGTTCTACCATTTTCAGTGTAAAAGACACAGGCATTGGAATGAACAAATCCATTCTTGACTCTCTTTTCAGAATAGATGTGAACATTAACCGCCCTGGCACCGAAGGCGAACCAAGTACTGGATTAGGATTGATTCTATGTAAAGAATTTGTTGAAAAACACGGAGGAAAAATTTGGGCAGAAAGCACAGAAGGCGAAGGAAGTACTTTTTCATTTGAACTTCCTGGCTATTAATATACTAATCAACTGTTAATGCTCCACGGCCAAAACTCCGGTAGGTGTCTTCTTCAATATCAACTTCTGGCTCAATAAGCTCATTTTGGTGAGGGATAAAACTTATATATTTTATGGTTATGCCACGTGCAAGCCATTGCTTTTCGTAAAAAGTCTTTATCGATAAAATACTATCGGTGCTTCCGTTGCCATAAACATCATCTAATTCTTCAACGACGTGAAAGCCATTGGCCAAAACCATTTCACGTGTATATAAAAACTGAAAACGGCTATCAGTTTTCAAGTGAACAATACCGCCGGGTTTTAAAAATTTCCGGTACAATTCAATAAACCGTGTTGAGGTGAGCCGTTTCCGTACTTTCTTCATTTGAGGATCGGGAAAAGTGAGCCAGATTTCACTTACTTCTCCAAGAGCAAAAAAGCGATCGACCATTTCGATATGTGTACGCAGAAAGCCAACATTAAACAACTGGTTATCTGTGGCATATTTTGCACCTTTCCACATTCGCGCCCCCTTAATGTCGATTCCAATATAGTTATTTTCTGGATTAGCCTCGGCCAACCCTGTAGTATATTCGCCTTTGCCACAACCCAACTCAAGAACAATCGGTTTTTGATTGTGAAAAAAGTCGCGGTTCCAGTTTCCTTTCATTGGATGGTCATACTGTTCCAGCTGACTGAATGTAACTTGCAGAACATTGCTAAAAGATTGCATTTCAGCAAATTTTGAAAGCTTATTTTTACCCACGTGAAGTTGAATTGATGTTGAAGTTATGGTTGTTTGCGTTTAACACAAATCCCGATGTCACTAATTCCCACGAGCGGATTTGGGCGCATGGCATGCCTGATCGACACTGTATAGCTTCCCGGAATGGGAAAAAACACATTGTCGCGAAATAAAAACTGATTTGAGAAAATGCCGCCTGTTCCTTTACCTGTCCAACGGCCATCAGGATAAGATAACTGATATTCAATAGTATCGCTCACCGTAACATTGCCGGGCGAAGTGATATCTACAAACAGCCAAAGATTACTGAACTGATAATCGCCACGATTCCTGACATTGATAGATAGAGAATAATTCAAGTAGTTTTTTTCAACATCGAACTTAAAAACAGCTACCGAATCCTGCTCCCACCCCGAAGCTTTAATAGCACGGTAATCTTCGTACAACGAATTGCTTTTACAAGAAAAAAACAAGGTTGGAATCAGGAAAAAGAAGAAAAATAGACGCTTCATCTGCTTGCTTTTTTAGGTTCTTTTTTACTCTGGCCTTCCTTGGTTATTTGGTCGGCCCTGCGGATTACCTCCTGGTCTGTTTCCCCTTTTTATGTGCCTTCGTTGCTGATTTTCGCGCCTTGGCTGATTTTCGTTATCATGGGGTTGAACGTTCTGAGGCTGGTTTTTTTGAACCTGCTCGCCCGACTGTCCTTCAGATGGCCGAGGCCTGCGCTTATTCTGGTTCCGGTTTCGCCGATTGTTATCGCGAGGCTTATCGAAACGGGTAAGACTATCTTGTCCAACAACATTTCCATAGTCATTCGAAGGCTTTTCTGCATTCACCGGTTGATCGTTCGCATCGACAAGCTTTTCGGGCAAATGCCCCTTACGGTTCATCTGGATTATGCGGTGTACCCGTTCAACCGGGATACCAATTTGACCACTAGGCACTCTTGAATCGAGCGAGTACCAATAGACATTCTTGAAAATATCTGATTTAATGTATTGAAATACTCCTTCTTGTGTTTCAAGTCTAATTCTTGGAGGAAAGGATTTTTGTTCATCAATATAGCTATCGACCTCGTAGTTGAGACAGCATTTGAGTTTGCTACATTGTCCGGCAAGTTTTTGCGGGTTGAGCGAAATTTCCTGATAACGAGCTGCACCAGTAGAAACAGAGCTAAAACTCGACATCCACGAGCAACAGCATAATTCGCGGCCACAAGGCCCAATACCCCCGATGCGGCCAGCTTCCTGACGAGCACCAATCTGTTTCATTTCAATACGGATTCTGAAAGACTCGGCTAGTACCTTAATTAACTGACGAAAATCGACGCGATCTTCTGCAATATAGTAGAAAATAGCCTTGGTTCCATCGCCCTGATATTCAACGTCGCCAATTTTCATGTTCAACCTAAGGTCGGCAGCAATTTGTCTCGACTTGATCATGGTTTCATGCTCGCGGGCCATGGCTTCGTGCCACTTATCGATGTCGACGGGTTTTGCCTTACGGTACACTTTTCGCATTTCGCCGTTAACGAGGGTTACTTTGTGCCGTTTCATTTGGCGGCGAACTAAATCGCCGGTAAGTGAAACCATACCAATATCGTGACCCGGGCTAGCCTCTACAGCAACCAAATCGCCAACTTCCAATTTCAGCAAATTAACATTTCTGAAATAATCTTTTCGGGTATTCTTAAACCTGATTTCGACAAGTTCTTCGGGGTTAAGGATGTTTTCTACATCGCCCAGCCAATCGTAAACTTCTAATTTAGCACATGTTCCGGCCCGTCCACTCGAAGGGCATCCTCTGTATATCTGGTTACCTGTATCCATATTTTCTTTTTTGACTTTTGCAATTAAAAAGGCTATATATTGAATTGTTAATGTTGCAAAAATAGTTATAAAAGTGATAGTTGAAACCATCCAACTGCTTTAATCCCTATTTCAGTATTTGCTGGTTTCTATTGCTTGATCAATTTTACCACTTTCAAGGTCAGGTCGAGAAAGATGATGCGTGAATTCCCGTTTTGCGAGATATCACGAAAGGCATCCTGAAACTCTTTTGTAAATTGGTAAACGTTCCTTTCGTTGATAAATGGGCTAAATTTCTCTGAAAATTTCCTGTCAAGTTCATTCAAAAAAACCAAATCGTTCTGTTTGAAATTCATGATAAAGTTTTCTCGAATCATTTTCATGCAATAGAGCAGAAAACTTTTTTGCTGTTCACGCCCCCAGCCGGCAAGCTCGTCGGCCAATAAAAACAGGGACTCCCATGCCCGACCATACGATGAACGCATTAAACCTGTAAATTTTTCATTAAACAAGAGGGCTTGATCATTGGGATTGAGAAGGTCTAAAGCGGTTATATAACTACCATTAGCCAAATGTGCCAACCCTTTGCTGTTTTTTCCTTGTGCCAACGGGTTTTTTTCGATCGCCTTTGCCATCGATTCATTATCGATACCAATAAATTTCACCAGTTGGGTACGTGATTTTATAGTGGTCAAAAGCCTTTCTTCTTCTTCTGTTATAAGAACAAACAATGTTTTTGGCGGAGGTTCTTCAATCATTTTCAATAGCTTATTGGCACATTGGGCATTCATGCGCTCTGCCATCCAAACAATCATTACCTTATACTCAGCCTCAAAGGTTTTTAAGCTAAGTTTACGGATGATCTCAGTACTTTCGTCAACAAAAATCTGAGCTTGGGAGTTTTCAACATCGAGCTGAGCATTCCACGAATCGATGTTGAAGTATGGGTTACTTAAAACTTGTGCCCTCCATTTGTCGATATAATTGTCACTAACCGGGTCTTTAAATTTTTTTGACTTTACAACCGGAAAAACAAAATGAAGGTCGGGGTGAATAAGTTTTGCATATTTCTTGCACGAAGGGCATTCACCACAGGAATCTTCTTCGCCTCTATTCTTGCAGTTAATGTATTGTGAATAAGCTATTGCCATAGCTAGTTTGCCGACACCTGAAGGCCCTGAAAACAACAACGCATGGCTAATGCGATTTTCATTTACACCATCGATGAGGCGCTTTTTAATCTCTTTTTGTCCTATAACATCACGAAACTGCATAGGTACAAATATGGAAAAAAAATCAGAGATTGGGAGAGCCCAAAAAATGAAATTCAAAAAATAGGCTCTCCTCAATCAACGTTACTCCCCAAATCTCCCTTCTATTTGTTGTTTTTCAATGCATTCTTTACTGCTGCTGAAAATAAATTATACGACCATGTTGCCCCCGAAATGGCATCGACAGCACCAATGTCCTGCTTTCTTACCAGCTGAGCCGGATACGATAATACCCCTTGCCAATCATTTCGGCATTGCATCCTATATTCCTCGTTATCGGGATAATGCTTCTCATAATCGCTCCCAAAAACTTCATTATGAAGGGTATCGACAATCTGGAAATCAACAGACGCCAATTTCTCCTTATGATAAGTCAGGATGACCATTCCAACAAAAGGCTCATTGGTATACACCGATTGTGATTTGCCCTCAACTACACGGGTAGACTGATTGGCAGAATTACAGGAAAAAAGCATCAAAGAAATAAGTAAGGCTAACAATAAAATTAATCTATTCATGGCTGTTTTTTTAAGATTAGACAAGCAGATAAATTTGCACCCTTATCCTAACGTACAGTAATTTTTTGCATTTTCATTTTCGTTGATGGTAATTCTTAGCGATAAACAAGGTTCACGCTAACGATCAACATCTGTTTTCTACATTTTTCCTATCTTTGTCGCCTAATTTTTTAGCACTGTATTTCAAATGAGTAATTACAAACGCACCCTGATTACGTCCGCGTTGCCTTATGCCAACGGACCTGTTCACATTGGCCACCTGGCCGGAGTTTACGTACCTGCCGATATTTATGCCCGTTACCTCCGAATGAAGGGCGAAGAGGTGGCTTTCATTGGCGGTAGCGACGAGCACGGTGTGCCTATTACCATTAAAGCTAAAAACGAAGGCGTTACCCCACAGGATGTGGTCGATAAATACCACAACATCATCAAAGACTCGTTTTCACGTTTCGGTATTTCGTTCGATGTTTATTCGCGCACAAGCGCCAAAGTACATCATGATACTGCTTCCGAATTCTTCAAAAAGCTTTACGATGAAGGCAAGTTCATTGAAAAAACGTCGGAACAATATTACGATGAGGAAGCTAAGCAGTTCCTTGCCGACCGTTACATTGTGGGCACCTGCCCCAAGTGTGGCAACGAAAAAGCGTATGGCGACCAGTGTGAAGCTTGTGGAACGTCGTTGAACGCTACCGACCTCATCAACCCAAAATCGACGTTGAGCGGTAACATCCCTGTGATGAAGGAGACCAAACACTGGTACCTGCCGCTCGACCAATACGAACCCTGGCTACGCGAATGGATCCTCGAAGGCCACAAAGAGTGGAAAAGCAACGTTTATGGGCAGTGCAAAAGCTGGATCGACGGTGGGCTAAACCCACGTGCCGTAACCCGCGATCTCGATTGGGGCGTGCCTGTTCCGGTCGATGGGGCCGATGGTAAAGTGCTTTACGTGTGGTTCGATGCTCCTATCGGTTACATCTCGGCCACCAAAGAGTGGACTGCCGACTGGACTAAATGGTGGAAAGATCCCGAAACCCGTATGTTGCACTTTATTGGGAAAGACAACATTGTATTCCACTGCATCATTTTCCCAGCCATGTTGAAGGCCGAAGGAACCTATATTCTTCCTGAAAATGTTCCTGCCAATGAATTCCTCAATCTTGAAGGCGATAAGATTTCAACCTCGCGCAACTGGGCGGTTTGGTTACACGAATACCTCGAAGAGTTCCCCGGCAAAGAAGATGTGCTGAAATATGTGCTTACAGCCAATGCGCCTGAAACCAAGGACAACGATTTTACCTGGAAAGATTTTCAGGCTCGCAATAACAACGAACTGGTAGCCATCCTCGGTAACTTTATCAACCGTGCGTTGGTGCTCACCCAAAAATATTACAACGGTGTGGTGCCTGCTGCTGGCGAACTGCAGGATGTTGACAAGGATACTTTGGCGCAGATCGTTTCGTTGAAAGCTGATGTAGAGAAAAGCCTCGACACCTTCCGTTTCCGCGAAGCGTTAAAGATAGCGATGGACATGGCCCGCCTCGGTAACAAATACCTGGCCGACATGGAGCCCTGGAAAGTGGTGAAAACCGATGAGGAGCGTGTGAAGACCATCATGAACACTTGTTTGCAGATTGCCGCCAACCTCACCATCGTGTTTGCGCCGTTCCTGCCCTTCACCATGAACAAGCTGCGTGGCTTCCTGAACATGGACCACCTCGAATGGAGCGAACTGGGACGAACCGACATACTGCTTGCTGGCCATAAGGTGAAAGAACCCGAACTCCTTTTCGAGAAGATTGAAGACTCGGTGATTGAAACACAAATCCAAAAGCTACAGGATACCAAAAAGGCCAATGAAATGGCAGCCGTAACAGCAGCACCACAAAAAGAGAACTGCTCGTACGACGATTTCTCGAAGATGGACATCCGTGTGGGAACCATTATTGAAGCTGAAAAGGTAGCCAAAACCAAGAAGCTATTGAAACTGAAAATCGATACTGGCATCGACCAACGTACAGTGGTATCGGGCATTGCCGAGTACTACGAACCAGAACAGGTCATTGGCCAGCAGGTGTGCATTTTGGTAAACCTTGAACCACGTGAACTGAAAGGCATTCTATCGCAAGGCATGATCCTTATGGCCGCCGATGCCGATGGCGCTTTGAAATTTGTAAGCCCTGTGAATGCCGTTAAAAACGGTTCGGAGGTGAAATAATACACAGCGCCAACATTGCGTTGGGGCTGCTTTCGTAGCGCATCGTACTGCTTCACGCAGATCGGTGTACTACTCAACATAATTCCAGCCACCTTTGTACGCAAGGGTGGCTTTTTTTATTTTAATATAAAATTACACTACAAAACATTCTTTTGCATAAGATATTTATGTATTTTTGCCTAAAATTCTTAGGTATATGGGATCAAATCAATTATACAAGGGAAGTTTGGCTACCATCATTTTAAAGTTGCTTGAAGAGAAAGGCCGGATGTATGGTTACCAGATCACGCAGGAAGTGAAAGCCATTTCGGCAGGCGAGTTTGTGATTACCGAAGGGGCGCTTTACCCCATGTTGCACAAACTCGAAGCCGATGGAATGCTCACGGTTGAAACCGAAATGATTGGCAACCGGATGCGTAAATATTATTCCATTACCCACGACGGCAAGAAGGAGGTAGTAGATCGTATGGCCGAGATGGAAGCTTTTATCCGCCATATGCAAACTTTGTTAAACCCCAATATTGAGCTGGCATGAGCGAACGAAAACTGACCGAAGAACAAATTGATGACCTATACGAATTCTGCTATTTTAGCTTAGTTCCTTATTACGATGTGCAAGTCGAATTGGTCGATCATTTAGCTTCAGCCATTGAAGATCTGTGGAAAACGAAACCTGAAACTCCGTTTGAGGAAGCTGTACATATTGTTCAGGAGCAATTTGGCGGAGAATTGGGCTTTTATAACATTCGAAAACAAAAAGAAAAGGCAATGAAACGGAAATACCGCAAATTGCTTTTGCACATAGTGGCGGAATTTTACAAAGTTCCCAAAATCATGATTACATTGGTTTTATCGATCGGATTGTACCTGGCATTGAAATCGACTCCAAACGACCAATGGTTATTTATTGCCGCAACTGCTCTTTTCATTGGAGCTTCATTCTTTCACCGTTTCTATTTTTTCCCCCGACACATTCGGATCGAGACACCCGAAAAACATTACTTTTTGTTTGATGATGTAGCAAACAGAGGCGTTCATTTGAAAACAGGAATCATTTTCAGCGGGGCATTGCTCAACCTTTCAACTCACCATTGTAACTTCTCCCAAACGGGAAGCATTATTATGGCTGCTTCCATCTCATTCCTGATTGTATTGTTTTATTGCGATTATTTCTTCATCCCGGGAAAAATGCGGGAACATTTTCAAGATCAGTTTCCCCAATTTGTAAAAGCATAAAGTCATGAACGAACGAAAATTAACCGAAGAAGAAATCAATCAATTGTTCGAATTCTGTGAATTCCACAATGTGAGATATTACGACGTACAGGTTGAGCTGGTCGACCATCTGGCTTCGTCTATTGAAGATCTGTGGAAAATCAACCCGGAAATGCCATTTGAAGAAGCGGTTTTCTCCGTTGGGGAAAAATTTGGTGTCGATCCTTATTTCCAGATCGATTCAGAGTCATTGCTTCCACCTCCCTCTGGTTGGAAAAAAACGGAATCTTCCGGATTCGCTGCAATTGTAGCGGCAAAGGAGAAAGAACTACGACGGAAATACGAGCGGCTGCAATGGGAATACATCAGGGAATTTTTCAGGTTGCCTAAAATCATCCTGACCCTTGCTGTTACTTTTGCATTATTCCTGGTTTTCAGGGTTTCCAGCAATGATACCAAAGTGTGCCTTGTTTTGTTGGGATTATACCTTTTGGGTTTAGCGGGCTATCTCTTTTTTTGGTATCCCCGTATATTCAAACTTGATTTAGTTCCCGGTAAATCTTTTTTATTATACAATCACTTCCGGTTGATGAGGAATAACATCATTATAATTGGGCTCTTCCCTGTTTCGTTGTTAAATATTTTGTTGGGTGGAGCAAATTCATCTTTGTTCCGGTTGACATTGGGAAATATTCCGTACTGTGAGCTGTTGTTCGCTTTTTTGATCACTCTTTTTGGAATAATCACAGTAGTTGTGTCAGTGTATATTCCCCGCCGAATCAAAGTAGATTTTACCTGTGAGTTTTCACAGTTTTGCATTCATTAAACTATTTTAAAATGCTGGTCGTTGCAAGATATGTAAATTAAAAAAGGTGTCTCAAGAAGAAATTAACCATTCATTCTTTAAGACACCTTGTCGAGAAGTTTTAATAAAGCTTCTTACATCAGAAACTTCAGCAGAAACAACACAGCCAAAATTGCGGTGACAATGCTGATATCTTTAATCTTACCTGACAACAACTTCAGAATGACAAACGAAAGAACACCAAAAAGAATACCTTCTGAAATTGAGTAGGTTAATGGCATCATGATGATTGTAAGGAATACAGGAATCGATTCGGTATAATCATCAAACTCGATGTTTTTAATTGGAGACATCATCATTGCGCCTACTAAAATTAATGCAGGAGCTGTTGCTGCACCAGGTATCATTAAAAAGACAGGCGACAAGAACAATGCAACTAAAAACAGCCCGGCAACAGTTAGCGAGGTTAAGCCCGTGCGTCCACCTTCAGAAACTCCTGCAGCACTTTCAACATAGGTGGTAACAGTTGATGTCCCCAAAATAGCACCTGCTGTTGTTCCAATGGCATCGGCCATAAGAGCTTGTTTTACACGAGGTACACGGCCTTCTTTATCGAGCATGTTTGCTTTTGACGAAACCCCAATCAGCGTTCCAACCGTGTCAAACATATCTACAAAAAGGAAGGTGAAAACAATTACCAACATATCCATTGTAAACATTTGACTCCATTCAAACTGCATGAAAATAGGAGCTATTGAAGGAGGTGTTAGGTCGAATGTTTCGGGGAACTTCGTAACTGCAAACGGGATACCAATAACTGCTGTTGCAATAATGCCAATAAGCAATGCACCTTTTACCCGTAATGCAAGCAAAGCGCCAGAAATTATCAGGCCAAGCAAAGCCACCAATGCCCCGGGGTTCTCAGCCACGTTTTTAACATCTCCCAAAGCTACAAAAGTTGATTCGTTGCTAACAATAATACCTGCGTTTTTCAATCCGATAAATGCAATGAAAAGACCAATACCCACCGAGATTGCATGTTTCATGTTATTGGGTATGGAATTAACTATCATCTCTCTAATATTGAACGCAGTGAGTGCAATGAAAATTAACCCTTCGAGGAAAACTGCGGTGAGTGCAAACTGCCAGGAGTGACCCATGCCCAGTACAACGGTAAATGCAAAGAAAGCATTAAGCCCCATGCCAGGTGCCAAGGCAAAAGGTAATTTTGCATACAACGCCATCACAAGTGTAGCAATAATTGAAGACAAAATGGTAGCAGTGAAAACGGCACCTTTATCCATGCCCGCAGCACTTAAAATATCGGGGTTAACGGCCAAAATATAGGCCATGGTCATAAACGTTGTAATTCCTGCAATAACCTCGGTTCTTACCGTGGTTTTATTTTCGCTGAGTTTAAAAAATTTATCTAACATAGCTGATATTTATACGGTTAGAATGTCCATTTTGCACCTAACGTTGGACAAGCTTTAAAGCCTGCAACTCCGCCAAAGTTGTACCCTAATTCAACTTCTCCCCCAATAGAGAAGGCTTTATTTAGGTTGTACCACAATTGTGGTTCAGAGAGAAATACAATACTTGCGTCCTGAAAATCGGTTGTAAACCCATCATTCGAAACGGTATGCTTTTCGCTCCATAAATCGGCAAATCCCGAGAACGAAAGTTTTCCATCCAGAAAATTGATGTACCAAACACCGGTAAGTTGAAAGTTGTGAGGAGAATCGTTGCCCTGAATATTTTTGTACATTGCAGATAACGAGAAGCCTTTCGAAAAGTTTGCTGCATTCCAGGTATATGTCCCGCCAAGCAAATAGGCATTGTTAATTTGAAACGAATTTCGAACCTGTACACCCATAACCTCAGTAAGAACATTGGTGTGCAAGCCGCCATTGTACTCAACATGAACCGAAAGGGGGCCATCCCAGTTCTTCAACTCACGGGCAATTTCCCAATACGCTTCGGTTGGCCCATTTTTATCGTAATTGAAATCAACGAAAAAGAATGTGCTCCCATATTTGTCGGGCGCAAATTTCTCCAAGGTTGTGGTTAGGTAGCTTCTGTCGGCACCAAAGTCGTAGTGCAACTGCAGGTTTTGAGCATTGGCGAACATTGCCGCCAGAATGAACATGAACAGTAACGTTAATTTTCTCATCGTGTAATTATTATGGTTGTTAAAGTTATTTTTTGAACGATGGCTAAAATTATACTCAAGAGTTGTGTTTTAAGCTGATATATCGCATTGTTTAAATCCTAACAAAATTTTGTTGACTTGTTGAAATTAACAAATCATTTTCTAATTTGTTACAAACCGCCATAACAAACCTCTAAAAAACCACAATCTATTTTAATCCGGAGACATATCTACCTACCTTTTCCCAACATATTTTTACAACTGTAGAAGAAAAACATGTCTTTATCGCCTTAAATAACTTTCTGCATATCCGTTAAATAAGACAAAAACAAAGAAAAAAATACAAGCAATGTATATTTTTTTTGACATTGTGTAAAATATTATTATCTTTGTGTCGTTAATATTTTACTTAAAGTCAAATTTTTTAAACTTAAAATAACCTGTTATGGATCAAAAAGAACGACAAATAGTAGTAAACTTAATTGCAACATTGGTTACAGTAGGCCTGTATGTGCTGTATGTGTATCAGAAACAGGTGGCCGGAAACATTGAAATACTTGATGATTTCAAATTCTGGGGAAAGTCATTCTTGTGGCTTATTCCGGTTTCCATTGTGGCTCTGATTATCATCCATATTATTTATGCCATTATAAACAAAATTGTAACCAAAGAAGACATACCAACCATTGATGACGAACGCGACAGGATAATTGAACTAAAATCCATCCGAATCTCACACTGGATTTTCACCACCGGGTTTATCTGTGCCATGGGAGTATTAGCCTTTGGAGCAAAACCTTCAGCCATGTTCATCATCCTGCTGGCTTCCGGATTTGGTTCTGCAATTATTTCCGAACTGGTGAAACTATATTACTATAGAAAGGGGGTTTAATATGTCCAAATGTTTAATTAACAACAATATCAGAACACTTCGTTTTATGGCCAGCGAAATGACCCAGCAGGAACTTGCTGACCGTACCGGGGTTACACGCCAAACCATGGTGGCCATTGAAAACGGGAAGTATTCACCCACCCTCGAACTGGCCTTCCGGATATCGCATGTATTCAACAAACCACTTAATGAAGTTTTTTCATACCAATATGACGAAGACCCGATCTTAACCAAAAAAACAACACCAAAATGCAAATAATGCCATGACTACATTAACCATGAAAACACAAACCAAAAAACTAAATCCCAGACAAGTTTTCTGGAAATGTGGAGCATGCTCCCATGCCATGTTCCACTTATTGAACAATGAATCCGGCAACTTAAAACCCATTGAAGAAAAAGCATCTGATATGCTGGCCGGAGGCATTGCCCAAAAAGGAGAGCAATGCGGAATGCTGTGGGGTGGTTCACTGGCAATAGGAACCGTGGCCTACCGAAAATTTGAAAATAAAGACCAGGCAATAGCTTCAGCGATTCATGCATCCACACTGCTGTTGAATTCGTTCTACAACAGAAACAAAACAGTAAATTGCAGGGACATATCGAAAGTCGACTGGGAAAACAAATTTCAAATGGCTTTCTACGTAGTAAAAACCTTTGCACAGGGTTTTGTTTTCAACCCCTGTTTTAACCTCATTGTTAAATGGACACCTGAAGCGGCTGAGGTTGCAAGAACCGGGTTGGAAGAAAATATCAGCTACTCATCACCATGCATTAGCTGCGCAAGCAAGGTGGTGAAAGAAATGGGAGGATCTGAAGAAGAATCGGTGATGGCAGCTGGCTTTGCCGGGGGAATTGGCCTTAGCGGAAATGCTTGCGGTGCCTTGGCAGCTGCAATTTGGTACAAAATGCTGATTTGGGAGAAAAACAACCAGGGAAAGTCGCAAACGTTATTCGACAACCCAGATGCAAAAAGAGTAATGAGAGCTTTTTACATACAAACCGACTCGGAAATGTTGTGTAAAAACATCTGCAAAAGAAAATTCGACACGATCGACGAGCACTCAGAATACATCAGAAACGGTGGCTGCAAAAACATTATTGACGCCTTAGCAAAAGCATAAATATGATATCAACCATTCTTAAGCGAAATGTCTACCTCGACAATAATGCCACAACTCATGTGAGCAAAGCGGTAAGAAAAACCATGAACAGGGTATTGAAATACTGTTGGGGCAATCCGTCGTCGGGTTACCAAAAAGGGAAAACGGCCAACAGTATTGTTGAGAACGCAAGAGAACAAGTAGCCAGTGCCATTCATGCTCATCCTCACGAAATATATTTCACCAGTTGTGCTACTGAAGCCAACAATATGGTATTGAAATCGTTGAGTAATCATTTCTATCCTGGCAAAAAGAAGATAATCTCAACACCAATAGAGCACCCTTCGGTAATAAATACACTGAAATTTTTAGAAACCAAAGGGATAATTGTTCAATACTGCCCTGTTGATCGTTATGGTTTTGTTTCGGCAGAAGAATTGGAAAATATGATCGACAACGATACATTTTTAATTTGTTGTATGCTCGCAAATAACGAGATCGGGACAATACAAAACATTCGTGAAATTTCGTCAGTTGCCCAAAAGCACAGCATCCTTGTAATGTCCGATTGTGTACAGGCATTTGGGAAAATACCTATTGATGTAAAAGACTTGGGCATCGATTATGCAACATTCTCAGCACACAAACTCTATGGGCCAAAAGGAATTGGATGCTTGTATGCAAAAATTAGCAGTCCTATCGAAGCTTTCATCCATGGAGGCCACCAGGAAGAAGGCTTGCGGGCTGGAACTGAATCGGTTCATAATATTGCCGGATTTGGAAAAGCTTGCCAAGCTACAAGACAATTAATTTCGCATTCAGCCCAAACCCTGTTGCTTAAGGAACACTTCAGCCAACAATTACGCATTATTAAACCCGATATTGTAATAAATTCTCCAACAACAGGTTGCCTGCCAAATACAATCAGCATAACTTTTCCCAACATCAGTAGCAGGGAGTTGATGATGATGCTCGATTATAATGGAATTTCTGTTTCATCGGGCTCGGCGTGTAGCTCACAGCTTAATATACCATCGCATGTTCTGAAGGCCATTGGGCTAAGCGATACACTGGCCAATGAAACCTTAAGGATCAGTTTTGGAAAAGATACTCGTAAAGGAGACATTAACTATACGGTGAATGTAATCAGGAAATACTTCAAGCAAAGCTCACGTAACGATTAATATTTCAACAACATAAGCGAAAAACCGTGACTCAGGTATTTGTAGAATACCTTTTAATGAAACATTGAACACAACTAATTATTCAATTACTCCATTCTACCTCAACACCAAGTTCTTCTAATTCCTCAATTTGTTTCCGGTTCACCGGATTTCCGTGTAGAATGACCATTTCTAGCTTTCCAAGGTCGAAAAGCGGGCTCAGGTCACTTACTTTGTTGTCCGACAGATTGAGATACCGCAGATTTGTAAGGTTTGACAGGCTATCGATAAGTTCGATACAATTCCCCGAAAGGTTGAGCTCTTCAATAAGCGATAGTCCCCATAATTCATTCAAATCCAATATTTTATTACCAGACAGATCGACTGTCACTGCATGCCTGCAACGTTCTATTCCATCAAGGCTATCGATTGCCGACTCAGAAAGTTCGATCTCATCAATGTCGTCGAAATAGTAATAAGGGATTTCTGTTTTAGTGTTACCAAAAATCCTGATCCGAAATGCATCATAAAAAGAATACACCCTTGGAGAATGTTTTTTTCTTGCTTTAAAATCTTTTTCCGGCTCTTCGTCTTTAACCGAAAAAGAATCAGCCTTGCTGCCCCAATCCCACTCATAAACAGGAGAGTAATCAATATCTTCGTAGCTTTCCAGACGTTCGGCGATTTCATCAACCCGCATCAATTTGAAAATATGAGAGAGCCCGAGCAGCCCGTCGTAATCACCCTTTTTCTCCAAATCAACAATTTCTTTGCGGTGAGCATCGCCTCTGTCGGGATGGTAAAGCATCATCAATTTCGAAAAACCTTTGCCGATATCGTTAATTTCAACAATCACAAAATCTGCAATTAATTCTGCAATTTTATTCAATTTTGCATATTGTTGCTCCCTGTATAGGTTTAGTAAGGTTAGGGTAATTTTATTAAGGTTTTGATCAGAATATGCCTCAACCAGTTTGTTGCTCAACTCTTTTATTTTCATAGTAATACTGATTTTATTTGGGTAGAATGATATCCGGAAAATACTGCTTATTCAATTTCCGTTTTTGATGATGAACTTGTTATCATTGAAAAAAATTCAAACGCTAAAAAAATCTTAACCTTGCAAAAAAAGTTAAGGTAAATTTGTGACATTTGTATATCTCTTTAAGGCAAAGCGTTGCTAGTAAAATTCTTACAATTAATTGCCCTAATTACAGATTAAATTTCAATTGAAACTTCTGAATTTTCTTCCATTTTACTGAGTACAGCCTGATATAAACTGGCAAATGATGAGTTTATCCAAATAATTGCTGGGAAAATACCCACGATCAGGCAAATCAAGCCAATAATCATAATAAAGATGCTCATTAGTGCCATACCCAAGATTGTAAATTCGTATCCGCTGGTCATTTTCCAACTGGTTTCAATTGCTTTCATAGGTTCAAGTTCCTTATCAACAACCAAATAAGGAACAAAGGCTAAGCGGATTGCCAGAAATATTCCAGGTAAAATCAGAAACAGAAAACCAGCCACAACAATAATGGTCAGTAATAAGTTTGCAAGCACTATATTGAAGTAATTATGCTGAAAACCAGCAAATAAATAGCTTAAGTTGGGATTTTCATTCCGGGCACATTGAAGAAAAACGCGCTTAGCACCCCAAGAAACAACTGGTCGTACCAATAAAAATATAAGCGTACCAAACCCAATAAGTAGCGATGCGGCACCAATTGCCTTTAGAAGCGAACCATCTGAATCGTAAGTATATTTTGCTGAAGGGCCGTCGAAAATGCTGGTAATAATAACCACCAAAAGAAGCCACCAAAAATGTTTCTTCAAAACATACCAGCCGTTCCCGAGGCTTTCACTAATAGTTGGCTGATGAAAATAACGAATAGTTTCCATTGTTGATCAATTTAAGAGGTTTCACAATTTTAGGTTTTCTAATAAGTAATCACTGAAAAGAAAAAATTACAGCTTTACCGTTAAATTCCT
The DNA here is from genome assembly GCA_012719495.1 of Bacteroidales bacterium. Classification (GTDB taxonomy): domain Bacteria; phylum Bacteroidota; class Bacteroidia; order Bacteroidales; family Prolixibacteraceae; genus CAYMTR01. The sequence continues at coordinate 30,574 of JAAYAG010000125.1, read as the reverse complement.
GTTATTATAAATAAGATCAACATCAACATAAATTCTTAAGCTTATCTTTGAAGCATCATAATATCAGGAGTTATGGCAGAAAATCCATCTTCAAATGTAGAAAAAAACAAGGATCAGGCAATACAAAGATCAGGGAAAATAACGTTAAAGATCAACGGGATAACTACTCAAGTTGACTCTGGTACCACCTTGCTCATGGCCGCAGAAAAGCTGGGACTGAGCATCCCAACCCTTTGTCATAACTCGGAGGTTGAACACTTTAACTCATGCATGATCTGCTTGGTAAAAAACAATCGAAACCAAAAGTTAATTCCTTCATGCTCAATTGCCGCTGACGAAGGAATGGACATAACTACCTTCGATGAAGAAATTCAGGAAGCCCGCCAAACAGGCCTAGAGTTACTTCTTTCAGACCATGTTGGCGATTGCGAAGCCCCTTGCACCATAGCTTGCCCGGCCCACATGGACATACCAATAATGAATCGTTTACTGGCAGCCGGAAAATTTAACGAGGCGTTAGAGGTAGTGAAACAAAACATACCCCTTCCTTCTGTGTTGGGGCACATCTGCCCGGCTCCATGCGAAGGAGCCTGCCGAAGAAAACCAATTGACGGGGCAGTGTCTATTTGCCTTCTGAAAAGATTTGCCGGCGATCACGGACAATACACAGAAAAACCATTGCCCGACACAGGGCACAAGGTAGCTATCATAGGAAGCGGTCCGGCCGGATTGTCAGCCGCATATTATCTTCAACTAAAAGGAGTTCAGTGTGTTGTATTCGATAAAGCCAGTGAAGCTGGAGGAATGTTGCGTACCGAAATTGCGGAGGAAAAATTGCCCCGAGAAGTGCTCAATCGCGAGATTCAAGCTATTGCAGCGCTTGGTGTTCATTTCCAATTGAATACTGAAATCAACAAAGATACATTTGCCAAAATTCAGCAAGACTATAATGCAGTCCTTATCGCTACCGGAAATATAACCGAAGAACTGAAATACTGGGGTATTGAATGGTTCTTTAAGGGGTTGAAAGCCAACGAAGATACATTTCAAACAACTATAGAAAATGTATTTGCAGCCGGAAGTGTTTTGCGAACTTCAAAATTAGCTATACGATCGCTTGCCCAAGGAAAGGAAGCCGCTACAAGTATTTGGCAAGTGATTAATAAACAGCCCATTATTGGTCAACCAATGAGGTTCAATTCTAAATTTGGAAAACTGTTTGCCTCTGAGTATTCTGAATACTTGAGCGAATCAGTTGAAATAAATCGGATTGAACCACGAAATGGCTTTCTGCATGGACTTAGCCTTGATGAAGTTAAACAAGAAGCAGCCCGTTGTATGCATTGCGATTGTCGAAAATCAACCAACTGTAAACTAAGAGAATACTCAGATCAATATAATGCTGTTCAGAAACGTTTTTCGTATGAAGAACGTAAGCCTGTGAGAAAACAATACCATGAGTCAATTGTGTATGAACCAGAAAAATGCATAAAATGCGGGATATGTGTCCGGATTACTGCTAAACATCAGGAAAAATACGGATTTACGTTCATTGGCCGAGGTTTCGATGTTGAAATTGGTGTACCCTTTAGCGAAAGCATCAACGAAGGGCTGAGGAACATCGCCTTAAAAGTTGCAGATGCATGCCCTACAGGAGCCCTTGCCCGAAAATAATAGCTACAACTTCTACTGGTGGCATTGTTGTAACTCACAAGAAAAGAGCTAAGAAAATCAAGGCAAAGTATTATTTACTGGCCAATACTCTTTGCAACGAAATATGCTTATCTTAACTTTTGAATAAAACCAATCATATTATTCATTCGTCAACAAATATAATACGTTCGTCAACGAATAATGACTGTTCGTAAAAAGCCGGCATATAGCCCCTTTCGACATAAGTTTTTTACTATATTTTTGTTCTCGTTAACCACTATAAAACTATTGTCATGTTATACATAGGAATCGCGCTTTTCATTTTTTTAGTTGCTGTTGGTATTGCCTTTATCTCGGAAGCAAAACGCCAAAGAACAATTTAATCTATTGATCTTTTATATTAGCCGTAAATCCAAAGGGATGATTATCGAGCATTTGCCTCTTTGAGGCTTTTTTTTTGTAAGTTAACATGTAATTTCAATGTATAAGCATTTTTTCAGTATACTGAATTTTATACTTTTTGAAAACTAAATCTGAAAAATAAACTGTGCAAGTTGTTAACAATAACATTGAATTGATTTGAAGTATGTTTTGGGGACTGAAGTTAAGCAATTTTGATGGGAATATTGTAACAAGCACACACCCGGAATTTCAACAATTCCGGGTTTTTATTTTGTATTCCTGAACCAATTATTAACTAAGTCAATTTAAATCGTCAAATAATTTCAATGTTTTTTGAAATTCGTATCTTTGAAACCAATTCAAACTTAATTCATTAAGAAAATGCAAACAATTAACAACTACGATTTTAAAGGGAAAAAAGCACTCATCAGGGTTGATTTTAACGTACCACTGAACGAGAATTTTGAAATTACCGACGATACCCGTATCCGCGCGGCCATACCCACAATCAAAAAAGTGATCGAAAAGGGAGGTTCACCAATAATTATGTCGCACCTTGGCCGCCCAAAAGAAGGCCCAACCGACAAATATTCATTGCGCCATTTGGTTGACCATCTGTCTAAATTACTTGGTGTTAATGTAAAATTTGCCAACGATTGTATCGGTGAAGAAACCAAAAAAATTGCTAAAGAATTGCTTCCTGGTGAAGTTTTAATCCTCGAAAACCTTCGTTTCTATAAAGAAGAAGAAAAAGGTGATGAAGCTTTTGCCGGTAAATTAGCTGAAAATGGGGATTGCTGGATTAACGATGCCTTTGGTACTGCTCACCGTGCCCACGCATCTACAGCAGTTATCGCCAAATTTTTCCCAAATGACAAAATGTTTGGATATCTTATCGAAAGTGAATTAGATAGCCTTTCAAAGGTGCTTGAATCACCCAAACGGCCTTTTACAGCCATCATGGGTGGTGCAAAAGTTTCTTCGAAAATCACTATCATCGAAAATATGCTCGATAAGGTTGATAACCTGATCATTGGTGGTGGTATGACATTCACTTTCGTAAAAGCCCACGGTGGAAAAATTGGCAGCTCGCTTTGCGAAGATGACTTCCTTGAAACAGCACTCCGCATTGAAAAAATTGCGGCTGAAAAAGGGGTAAAAATTATTATGGCTCATGATGTTGTTGCTGGAGATGCTTTCTCTGCCGATGCAAATACTCAGATTTGCGATGCCAACAACATTCCTGAAGGATGGTTGGGATTGGATGCTGGCCCAGAAAGCATTAAAGACATGCAGAAAGTAATCGAAGAATCGGGAACTATTCTGTGGAACGGACCTGTTGGCGTTTTCGAATTCGAAAAATTTGAAGCTGGTTCACGTGCTGCTGGTAATGCTATTGTTACTGCTACTAAAAAAGGAGCATTCTCACTTGTAGGCGGTGGAGACTCAGTAGCTTGTGTCAACAAGTTCGATCTTGCCGAAGGCGTTTCATACATTTCAACTGCCGGTGGCGCTTTGCTCGAATACCTTGAAGGACGTATACTCCCGGGAATTGCAGCTGTTAAAGAATAACGATTATATTTTTATAACATACAACCCCGGAATTTCCCTCCGGGGTTTCTTTTTTAAGTTAACCAAAATATCATTCGACACATTTTCAAAATACAAATCATTTTCAACAAAGGAATTTTTACATCAATTTAACAACCCCATTTTTCAAAAAAAACGATCTTTAGGACCGAGTTTTTTAATCGGTTTTATTGAATTTCAACACGCTGAATAGTAAACAAAAACCTTGAACTAAAACAAATGTCGGTTAATACAATATATGTGCATGAAATAGTATGATATTCAATTGCACTTCGGCATTGGACAACAAAAACTTAAATAGCTGCTTATGGCAGTAAAATTGGATTATTGCGTAATTTAGTGGCGTACAATAAATAAAAAGTAATGAAAGGTAAAATAGTAGTCACCGGAGGTACCGGTTACATTGGATCACATACCGTTGTTGAACTAATCAATGAAGGATACGAAGCAATAATTATTGATAATCTCTCAAACTCGTCGGCCGAAGTGCTGAAAGGAATTGCTGAGATAACCGGGGTTAAACCCATTTTTGAACAATTCGACTTAACAGACCAAGCCCGCTTAACCCGTTTTTTTGAATCTCACAAAAACATCGATGCCATAATACATTTTGCGGCCAGTAAAGCCGTAGGCGAATCGGTTCAAAAGCCCTTATTATACTATCGGAATAACATGGTTTCTTTGGTAAACATTTTGGAAAGTATGCAAAATTTTGCTGTCCGAAATCTAGTATTTTCGTCATCGTGTACAGTATACGGAGAACCCGATGCATTGCCAGTAACCGAAAAATCGCCAATAAAAGAAGCCAGTTCGCCTTATGGCAATACGAAACAAATTTGCGAAGAAATAATTCGTGATACCTTAAAAGTCACCCCACAGTTAAGTGCAATTTCTCTCCGATACTTTAACCCAATTGGAGCCCATCGTTCGGCACTTATTGGTGAATTACCTATTGGTGTGCCTGCGAACCTAGTGCCATTCATCACCCAAACCGCTGCCGGAATACGTGAAAAACTCAGCATTTATGGAGATGATTACAACACCCCCGACGGCACTTGTATTCGTGATTATATTCACGTTGTAGATTTAGCCAAAGCGCATGTTTGTGCCATTAACCGGCTGGTTGAACAAAAAGCAGAAACAAATTACGAAGTATTCAACGTAGGTACAGGACGTGGACTAAGCGTGATGGAATTAGTGAATACTTTCGAGAAAGTTAACCAAGTTGCGGTTAACCGACAAGTTGTTGGTCGCCGCGAAGGGGATATTGTTGCCGTTTATGCCGATACAACGCTTGCGAACCAAGTTCTTGGCTGGAAAGCCCAAAGTAGTCTGGAAGAAACGTTACTCTCGGCGTGGAAATGGGAGAAAAATATACGGGGAATAAAATGATATATTACTGAATTACTGAATTACTGAATTACTGAATTACTGAATTATATAAAATAGAAATGATTAACAAGAAACTAAGCCGTAAAGAATTTTTCACCATTGCAGCACGCTATGGTTTAGCTGCTTTGTTAGTGTTACTGGCCGGATTTCTTGTATCAAAAAGAAATATAAACAACCAAGAAGTATGCACCAACGACAAATTATGCAGAAGTTGCAATAAAAGAAGAAATTGCACAATAAAAGATAATTAGTCTGTCCTATAGTAAATGAGAATTATTATACAATAGAAGCAATTGGGCATGGGGGAAGAAAAAAAATATAACCGTCGTGATTTTCTGGCTACAGGGGCTCGTTTCTCACTTGCTTTTGGTGTACTTGGACTTGCAGGAATTGCCGCGCAAAACTCGCGAGCCGGGGGAACAGTTTGGCAGATCGACCCTTTCAAATGTACCCAGTGCGGGCGCTGTGCTACCGACTGTGTGCTGAGCGAGTCGGCGGTGAAATGCGTTCATGCCTACGACCTGTGCGGTTACTGCGATCTGTGCGGCGGCTACTTTAAACCGGGCGTTACCGACCTCAACACCGGAGCCGAAAATCAGCTTTGCCCCACAGCGGCTATTGAACGCAAGTTTATTGAAGAACCTTATTTTGAATACATTATCAATGAAGAACTTTGCATCGGTTGTGGCAAATGCGTAAAAGGTTGCACCTCGTTTGGCAATGGTTCACTGCATTTGCAAATCCGTCACGACTTGTGCGACAATTGTAATGAATGCGCCATTGCAAGGGTTTGCCCGTCAGATGCTATTCGTCGTGTTCAGGCCAATGATCCTTATCTTATAAAAGGTGATTTCACTGCTTCAGAAAAAACAACATGGACTAATAAGATTTAACCATAGAAGAGCAAAATGAGCCAACAAACAGATCAAAAAGGAAATTGGATATTTTTTCCACTAAAAACCAACGATACAAGGACATCAAGCATAACGATCATACAGTTAGTAGTTGTTCTGATTTCACTTTGTCTCTTTTTAGTTATTTCTGGATCCTCATTTGGCCAGCAGCAACGCTTCCCGAAACCTGAATTCGAAACCGGCTACACCCAACCATCGCCTACCACACCCGAGCCTCGTGCCGATTTTATGGCCTGGGTTGATGTTTCAGTACTGGTTTTGGTAATGGCGCTGGCCGCATGGTTTGTTATCAAAAAAAGGTCTCGTAAAGGGATCCTTTGGCTCAGCATCTTCTCGCTGGCCTATTTTGGCTTTTATCGCGAAGGGTGCGTGTGCTCCGTAGGTTCCATCCAGAATATTGCCCTAACCCTGTTCGACTCGGCCTATGCCATCTCCATACCTATCATCCTCTTTTTTGTATTGCCACTCATCTTTTCGCTTTTCTTCGGAAGAGTGTTTTGTGCGGCAGCTTGTCCGCTGGGGATGATTCAGGATTTGGTGATTATTAAACCCATTTCGATTCCGGTTTGGTTACGGAAGTCTTTAGGATTTCTGCCTTACATCTACCTTGGATTAGCCGTGTTGTTGGCGGCCACCGGCTCTGAATTCATTATTTGTCGTTACGATCCGTTTGTAGGCATCTTCCGTCGCAGCGCCGAGTTCAGCATGATTGTGCTGGGCATCGCCTTCCTGCTGATGGGACTGTTTGTGGCGCGTCCTTACTGCCGGTTTCTCTGTCCCTACGGGGTACTGTTAGGTTGGACTTCGCGCTTCTCGAAATATCACATGAGCATTACGCCTGCGAAATGCATCCAGTGCAAACTTTGCCAGGATTCATGCCCGTTCGATGCCATCGATCGTCCTTCAGAACAGTTAAAACCCGAGCAGAAAACCGAAAATAAAAAGAGGTTCACCATTTATGCCCTTCTCATTCCGGTTTGGATTTTCATCGGCGGATTTGCCATGAGCCAGGCACACGGTTTCCTGTCGAAAGCCCACCCCGATGTGTACATGGCCGAGATGCTGATTAAACATCCCGAATTGAAAAACGACAAGAACAATATCGACATACAAACTTTCTTGGCATCAGAAAAAACCATGGATCAACTGGTGACTGAAGCCAAGTTGGTTCAGACAAAATATTACACCGGAAGCTGGATTTTCGGAGGTTTCCTCGGGTTAGTCATTGGCATTATGCTGATGAACCAGTTCGTCACCCGCCGCCGCGACAGTTTCGAACCCAACCGGGTAGGTTGTTATAGTTGCGGAAGGTGCATGAAGAATTGCCCGGTGAAGAAATGAAGGCGGTTGAAAAGGGAAAACAATAGAAGGCGATAGGAAACCCACCCCCAGCCCCTCCAAGGAGGGGAGTCAGTTTCTGCAAACTTGAAAGAATAGAAAATCAAATTGAGATTGAAAAAATATTGAATAAAAGGTAGAAACTTACAAATACGCACGCCCTCATTCCCCTCCTCGGAGGGGTTAGGGGTGGGTAAAAACGAAACAATGAAGCAAAAAATCATTCCATACAATCCAAACTTAAAAGCCTTGGCAAAACAGCTAAGGCAGAACATGACGCTTTCGGAAGTGTTGCTGTGGAATGAATTGAGCGGAAAGAAAATGCATGGATTAGATTTTGATCGTCAACGACCAATTAATAATTTCATTGTTGATTTTTATTGCAAGGAATTGAACCTAGCCATTGAAATAGATGGCGATAGCCACGATTGCAAATATGAAGAGGATTTGAAAAGACAGGAGAAATTGGAACCATTGGGAGTCAAATTCCTGCGCTTTTTAGATATCGATATAAAGAAAGACATGAGCAATGTTTTGCGGGAGATTGAACACTGGGTATTGGAACATAAAAGTTCAGAATAAAACCCACCCCAAACCCCTCCATGGAGGGGAGTCAGTTTCTGCAAACATGAAATAAGGAATCTTTGAATAGTGAAAAATAGAATATTGAATAAAAGATTGTAAGAAACATACTCACGTTCCTATTCCATTCTTTGGAGGGGTTAGGGTGGGTAAAACGATAAATGATTCATGGACAAACCAACTAAAATACGTCTTGCCACAAACGCCGCAATCATTGCAGGCATCTTTTCGGCACTCATCAGCATACTGATGCTGTTCAACTATTTCCAGCTTTCGACCAACGACCCGATCGAGAGTGAAACCCTGACGGCATTGGTTGAGCGACTGAAGAGCGACCCCAACAATGAACAGTTACTGTCAGAAATCCGAGCCTTCGACCTCATGGCACGTAAGGCGTACTTCACGTCGAAGTGGCAAATTGAAACCGGGGGAATCCTGCTCTTGCTAGGTGCTATTATCATTGTGGTCTCGCTGCGCTACTATTTCAGCGCCACCAGCAAAATTGAAGAACCTTCGGAAGTAAAACTTTCGCAAAATATGGCCCGTTTGCTCTCTTCAATATGGATTTTAGGATTGGGTGCGTTGGTATTTGTGCTGGCGTTAGGATCGTCGTTTTTATCGGTAAATCAATTGAACAACTACGATCCTTTATTGATTGCGGTTCAGGATAGTACTACTGCAACGCAGGATGCCATTGAGGTGGTCGATATCTCCTCCTCTTCCAATACGCTTACTGCAGATACAGCGGCCACATCGGCATCAGCAAACACGCCTGCCGATTCGGTGGCTGCACCAGTAGCTTTAGTCGCCCAAACGCCTTCTTTGTCTGAGATCAAAAAGCAATCAAATAGCTTCCGTGGACCACTTGGTAACGGGGTCTGGACGAGTAAAAATATCCCCTCTTCGTGGGATATAGCTGCCGGAACCAACCTGAAATGGAAGGTAAAAGTTCCAAAGAAAGGATATAATTCTCCGGTAATATGGGGCGACAAACTTTTCCTTTCGGGTGCCGATGCTTCCGAACGCTGGCTTTACTGCTACGACCGCAACACGGGAAATCTGCTTTGGCAGCATCAGGCCAACAACATTGCCGGATCGCCTGCCACACCGCCCAAAACCACCGACGATACCGGGCTTGCAGCACCTTCAGTCACGACCGACGGGAATATCGTAGTTGCCATTTTCGGCACCGGCGACATTCTGGCATGCAACTTCACGGGAAACCGTGTTTGGGCAAAAAACCTTGGAATTCCGGCCAACCATTACGGCCACTCATCGTCGCTTATTTACTGGAAGGGCAAAGTCATTGTACAGTTCGATACCAACAAAGAACGCAAGCTCATGGCCCTCGATATCAACACCGGAAATTCGGTTTGGGAAACGCCGCGCACTTCACACATTTCGTGGGCATCGCCAATATTGGCCGAAATCGGTGGGAAAATGCAAGTGATCACTTCATCGGAGCCGACAGTAGCTGGTTATGATGTAGAAACCGGGAAAGAGCTTTGGAAAAACGATTGTATGATGGGTGAAGTTGGGCCTTCGCCCGCATTTGGCAGCGGATTGGTATTTGCTGCCAATGAATACGCCACCCTCGCAGCAATTGACCCTTCGAACGGATCTAAAGTATGGGAGAACAATGAATATCTGCCCGAGGTTGCCAGTCCGGTTGTCTCTGAAGGATTGCTCTTTATTGCAACAAGTTATGGTGTTCTGGCATGTTACGACGCTAAAAGCGGAACAAAACATTGGGAAGAAGATTTTGGCGAAGGCTTCTACTCAAGTCCGGTAGTTGCCGACGGCAAGCTCTTCGCTTGCGATACAAAAGGAGTTGTTCATATTAGAAAAGTAGCCGCCGAAGCTTCAAAAATTGCTGATATACCAATGGGTGAAAAAATTATGTCGACCCCTTCGTTTGCTAATGGATGCATTTTTATTCGGAGTACAGAAAACTTGTATTGCATTGGCAATTAGGAACATTTTCAAAAAATATTTGTTTATTCAATTAAAACTGCACTATGCAAAACAAAATGATAAAATATTTTTTGTTGGTTCTGGCCATTCTCATTGTTGCAATTATTGCTACGAATTACATTGGGAATAAGCCCAAAAATGCCAAGCAGAATCCATATGAATACAATGTTGAAGAGTTTAAAACGGTTCCCGATTCGTTAATAAGTCACACTGAGGTTAGGCAGGTGAAAATTACTGTGAAACAGCATGGAAGCCTTACTTCTTTCGATAATACTATCTGGTTTTCAGCAGATAACAGCGTGAAAAATCTTTCTCTGGAAGGCAAAATCCTTGCTGATTTTACAGTAAGCGAACCTGTTAGGGCTATAGCTGTAACCAGTGATCTCGTTGTTGTAGCCTACGAAAAAAAGTTTGCCGCCTATTCTCACGATGGCGAAAAAGCATTCGAATCAGATGTGATTACCGATAGCACTTACATCACCTCGGTAGCCTTTCTCAATGGAAAAATTGTGATTGCTGATGCCGGAAAGCGCAAGATCTACATCTACGACAAAAATCTGAAAGGAAGAGAGATAGAAGGTATTTCCGGTGCAAAAAACCTGCATGGTTTCGTTATCCCAAGTCCTTATTTTGATGTTGCCGTTAGCGCATCGAATGAACTTTGGGCCGCCAATACTGGCATGCATTCGCTCCAACACTACGATGAAAATGGAAATCTGCTCGATTCCTGGGAGAAAATATCGAACAACATTGATGGTTTCTGCGGATGTTGCAATCCGGCACATTTTGCGTTAATGAACGATGGACGGTTTGTCACCAGTGAAAAAGGGCTTACGAGAATTAAAATCTATAGTCGAACAGGAGAACTTGAATCTGTAGTTGCAGGTCCCGATGTTTTTGTAGAAGATGGACATGCTCCTGAAGTTGCTGTAATTGGCGATACTGTAATAGCCCTAGATTTCGATAGAAAAATGATCCGAATCTTTGGGAAACGTGAGTCCAAATAACTGAAAAGTCAATATCCAAATTCATTTTTGCATCAAGTCCCTTCAGTATCCATACTAAAATGCTCCTGGGGTAGTTTTTTCCATAGTAAATGTTTATTGCAAAATAGATTGGTATGCCTATTTTTGTACTAAAAGATACAACATTCAATTTGCATCCGTTTAAGCTTATCAGCAAGTAAAATTTATACGTAATTAAGATGAAAAAAATTATCATAACCGGAGGCGCCGGATTCATTGGTTCTCATGTAGTTCGCAGATTTGTTAGAAAATATACCGATAGTCAGATATTTAACCTCGATGCATTAACCTACGCTGGCAATCTCGAAAACTTATCCGACATAAAAGATTGCAGCAATTATACTTTTGTAAAAGGCGACATCACCGACGGAGACTTCATAACCAAGCTTTTCGAAGAACACCAATTCGACGGAGTGATCCATTTGGCCGCCGAAAGCCATGTCGACCGGTCGATTACAAACCCTATGTCATTCATTTTGACTAATATCGTCGGGACAGTTAACTTATTGAACGCCGCAAACCACATCTGGAAAGGAAATTACGAAGGCAAACGTTTTTACCATATCTCGACCGACGAAGTATATGGTTCGCTGGGAGAAGAAGGATTTTTCACCGAAGAAACCCATTATGATCCGCAAAGCCCTTATTCTGCATCGAAAGCCAGTTCAGACCACTTGGTAAGGGCATACCACAACACCTATGGTTTGCCGGTAGTACTTTCGAACTGTTCAAACAATTACGGGCCAAATCAATTCCCTGAAAAACTCATTCCGCTAATAATTAACAACATAGAAAACAATAAACCCCTTCCGGTATACGGTCAGGGCTTAAATGTACGCGATTGGCTTTATGTTGAAGACCATGCCTCTGCTATCGATCTCATTTTCAATAAAGGGGAAATTGGCGAGACATACAACATCGGAGGAAACAACGAATGGCGCAATATCGACATAGTGAAAAAAATATGTGAAATAATGGATCGCAAATTGGGCCGGGAAAACGGCACCTCAGAAAAACTAATAACGTATGTGAAAGATCGTGCAGGTCACGATTTGCGGTATGCTATTGATGCAACTAAAATAAAAAAATGCTTAGACTGGGAGCCCTCACTTCAATTTGAAGAAGGAATTGAAAAAACAGTTGATTGGTACCTTGCCCATAAAGATTGGATGGAAAGAATTACCTCGGGCGACTATCAGAAGTATTACGAAGAAATGTATTCACAACGGTAACATTGGAAAACCTGCTGATTATAACTCCTGTAAAAGATTCGATTGTTGTTGCAAGCGAGGCCATTACGCGTGTTTGTCAATCGAAAAAAAATTATCGGTACCGTGTTTACAACGATAGAAGTTTGCCCGAGAGCCGTACCGTGCTCGAACATGGTTCTATTTTAGGTTACGAACTGATCAATATCGAAGACTTTACTGATTCCCCTTCACCAAATTACCGTTTTACATTAATTGATGCACAGCAAATTGCCCTCCAATCTGGCTCACACCTTCTTATTGTCGAATCGGATGTTTATGTGAAACCCGACACCATCGAGCAACTCTTGCATCACGCCAAAACTATTGATAATTGCGGAATTGTAGCTGCCCTTACGACCGATGAAAATGGAATTATAAACTTTCCTTATCTTCACATTAAACAAGCCCAGCAAGGACTAAAAAAAACCCGCCATAGAATTAGCTTTTGTTGCACCCTGCTTACTTACGATCTACTCAAATCATTCGATTTTAATTCATTATCTCCAAAGAAGCATTGGTTCGATGTACAGATATCAAAAAAATCGAGAACTTTGGGTTTTCAGAACCTGATTGATACAAACCTAACAGTAACCCATTTACCCCACAGTAGCCGCCCCTGGAAAAGCCTGAAATACAAAAACCCACTGAAATACTATTTGCGCAAATACCTGAAAAAGCTCGACCGAATTTAATACTGAAAATTACATCAGTGATATATTGCTAACAACCTAATAAACAGTGCTATGAAAAATATTTTCATTATTATAGCCATGCTCTTCGTCCTGCTTGTGAAGCCAGTTTTTTCTGAGAATAACTCCAAAAACAGACTAATCGTTTTAACCGATATTGAAAATGAACCCGACGATACACAGTCGATGATTCGGCTTTTGCTTTATAGTAACGATATAGACATCAAAGGGTTAATAGCCACAACGTCCTGCTGGCTCAGAACCAGTGTACACCCGGAATCGATTAAAAAAGTGATTGAAGCCTACCGAAGCGTACTTCCCAATTTACGGCTTCACGATCCGGCCTTCCCAAGTACTGAATCGTTGTTATCGACAGTAAAACAGGGACTTCCGATTTACGGGATGCAAGGTGTAGGTCAGGGAAAAAGCTCTGAAGGATCGGAGTGGATCATAAAAATATTGGAAGAACCCGACGAAAGACCACTGTGGATATCAGTTTGGGGAGGATCGAACACTCTGGCGCAAGCTCTTTATACGATCAACCAAACCAAACCGAAAGTAGAAGTTGAAAAACTGATTTCGAAATTACGAGTTTATACAATTTCAGATCAGGATGATAGCGGAATTTGGATCAGGAATAACTTCCCAACTCTTTTTTACATTGTAAGCCCCGGCGATGAGTACGGAAATGCAACATGGATTGCAATGAACGAATATTTTGAAGGGGCAAACAACAATGTTGTGAGCAATAGCTGGTTGGCTGAAAACATTCAACAAGGGCATGGCCCCTTGGGAACAAACTACCCCGACGTAGCGTATGGAATGGAAGGCGACACACCCTCGTGGTTGTCTCTCATAAACAATGGATTAAATAACCCAGAACATCCCGAATGGGGCGGTTGGGGAGGAAGATATGAAAAGTATAAGCCCGATTTTTCTAAGCAGAAAAAGGGAACTTCAGGAGTTCCTTCCGAACCCGAAACCCGCGAAATATGGACCAATGCCAGCGATGAATACACCCCTCACGTTTTTAACAACCACGGGCGAACAGTTAAGATTGGTTCAAATTCCTATTCAGGGGATAAAGTTTCCCTATGGCGGTGGAGGGAAGATTTCCAGCACGATTTTGCAGCCCGAATGGACTGGTGCATTAAACCCTACAGCGAAGCCAATCACCCGCCGGTTGCAAAACTGGCTATTGATGAGGAAATTACCGTAAAATCGGGGCAAGGATTTAGCCTTAACGCTTCTGGTTCGTACGACCCTGATGGCGACAACATCAGTTACCTTTGGTTCAATTATCCCGAAGCCGGTTCTTATAAAAAGAAGATTGCCATAGATTCTGCCGAAAACATGTATAAAGCTTGGGTTACTGCTCCTGTGGTCGACAAAAAAGAAACCGCTCACTTTATTTTGAAAGTAAGTGACAAAGGAACTCCGAGCCTCTCAAGATATAAGCGAGTGATTGTTAATATATTACCGGAGTAATTGGTTGATGGGTTCAAGGGGCTAGCCGTGCTGTTTCCCAGGCTCCCGAACGAAGATGATACTCTATCCGGTCGTGAAGACGATGAGGGCCACCTTGCCAAAACTCAAAATAAGAAGGGTTAAGCAAATATCCACCCCAATGATCTGGCCTAAGCAACGGTTCTCCTAAATCGAGGAGATGTTTTCGCCGTGTCTCAAGAAATATGCGATCAGGGATTTCATCACTTTGCGGAGAAATTACAGCACTGACGCGACTTTCATAAGGTCGTGAAGAAAAATACTGATCGGAGATTCTCACGTCGGTTTTCGAAACTTGGCCTTGAACCCGGACTTGCCGCTCGAGAGAAGGCCAGAAGAAACAGGCAGAGACCTTGGGGTTCAACGAAATTTCTTGCCCTTTACGGCTGGAATAATTGGTGAAAAAAACCAAGCCCTCTTCGGTAAGAAATTTCAATAAAACAACCCTAGACGAAGGCTGACCATCAGTCCCGACTGTTGACAATACCATAGCTGAATGTTCTTCACAATCAGCCCTTTCGGCCTCGGTGAGCCAAAGCGTTAATTGCTTCAATGGATCGGGATCGACCCCATCGGCTTCGAGCCGTTTTTTTCCATAATTACGCCGGATATCTGATAAATCCATATCGATCTGTTTTCGAAATGCAACAAAAATTCATTTGAAAAGTTTATTTTTGAAATGTCGACTAAAATGAAAAAAAACAAGGCAATGCAATCAAATTCAAAATTCGGGATCAAAGATATTGTAGTCATTTTTCTGGTAATCGTTCTGGCCGTTATGGTCGTATTGTATTTCACTAAACGCAACGAACACAATAAAATCGTTAGTGAACTGAATGCAGAAAAAGATTCAATAAAAGTTGAGCTTTCGCAAATGTTGATCAACTACGATTCGCTTAAAACCAACAACGAGCAATTGAACGAAAACTTATTGATGACCCAATCGGAAATAAAAAATCTTTTGGTTGAAATTGAGCAAGTTAAGCGAGCAAGTGTAATCGAGGTTTCTAATTACAAAGACAAGGTGAATACCCTGAGGGGAATTATGAAAGACCTATACAACCAAATCGATTCGCTAAACGAACGAAATAAAATTCTTTACGCCGAAAATGTCGAAGTAAAGCAACGGTATACTGCAGTTCAGTCGAAAAATGAGCAGCTGACCAAAGAAAAAGACGAACTTGCACAAACTGTAAAAATGGCTCAAATACTTGAAGCACTGAGCCTTAGGATTAGTGGCCTTAACCCAAGGGATAAAGAAACCGACCGTATTTCTAAAACTCAAAAAATTATGGTAAGCTTCACCCTGAGCAAGAACCTTACTGCAGTTCGTGGGGCTAAAAACATTTATGTCAGAATTATGCGTCCCGACCAGTTGCTGCTTGTTGAGAGCCAATCTGCACTTTTCGAATTCGAAGATTTGAAAATCCCTTACTCGGCCAAACGCGAAGTAAACTATGAAGGAAATGAATTGCCTGTAAATATTTTCTGGGATAACAGCGGCCATGAACCACTCATTCCTGGCACCTATACTATCGATGTTTTTGCCGATGGGTATAATATTGGAACAACTAAATATCTGTTTAAAAACTAATTGACTACTTAGGATGGACAATCCGGTGAATAATAGCGGTAACGAAACCGATATCTGTTTTCATGGGATAAACCTATCCGGAGCATTGGTTGCGCTGGCCGCATTGCAGAGTGGATGTAAGGTTTCGATAGAATTAAACCAAAAACCAGATTTACAGTTTCTTCCCGAACTTATTGCGCTCTATCCGATTTCAGCTTTCGAGCTGCCAAATTCTGTTTCGCGGTTTAAACTGCTTCAGAAAATCGCCGGATTTTATCCAACGTTAGTTTACCCGCAACGCTTGCTCACCCTGGTGGAAGATACCCGGTTGAAGGCCAAAAAACTTTCTTTATTCGATCTGCTTCTCGGTCGCGAACGCGAAGAAGCTTCTATGCCGGTACGATTTTCGAAATACGATCAATACAAATCTATTGAGCAGTTTTTTGAGAATGGAGCTATGATAAGCGAATTCCGGTTCGACAGAAATATGTTGTTGATCGGCCTGCTCGGTGAATGCAGCAAAGCAGGTGCGCGTATCTTTATAAATTCCAGCAGCATAAAGTCGAAGGCTACCGTTTTTTGTACTCAACAGCCTGCCCTTAGGCAAATATACTTTTCTGAATCAGAGTTCCTGTTTAAAAACAACCTTAGAATTGTAATGCCCCAGTACGAAATATTGCTCCAGAAAACAGAAAATGGTTTTATCGCTGAATTTCAAACAAAACAAAAAAATATTACCGCTGATTTTTGCCAGAAAGCCGCGAAATATTTACAAATGGCAGGTGCAAAACAACCTGAAGACCAAATCATTGATGCCATGTTAAAGCTGTTCTCTGATAAAGAAGAATCTTTAAATCATGACAGCAAACAAATAATCATCAGAGATACAAATCTTTATGCCTTAAAAAAAGAATGCAATGCTGCTGCTTCATCAATATCGAGGAAAATCAGAAAAAGAATAAAATTCAGAACTTGGTTCAACAAAAGAGAAACAGCAAATATCGATACTACAGCTTTCAAACAAATAATGGCAGACTGTGACGAAAAATTCGATTTGGCAAAACAAACCGGGATTGATTATCATCGCTTTTGTTATTACTATTACCGTTTCAGTAAAGACATTGATATCCTTACCGAACAAGCGTATGAAGAAATGAATTCAACCAGGAACGACCCTGAAAAGATTTGGGAAAAAGTTGAAAAACAATATCTGGACAACCTATTGCTTTTCCGTTAATATAACAGATAACCAGTGTCTTAAAATTATTTTCTGATCGAAAATATATGACAGAAACTTACGAATAGCTTATGGCTTAAACTTTCCATACAGCACATTAACTTGGTTTGGTAAATTTCAGTTTCTTACAACAAAAAAATAAAAACCCAGAAAAGATCACTCTGGAAAGGCTTGATAAACATCGAAAAACTGAAATTAATCTGCGCTAAAGTATGGTTCAACCGCATGTTCCTCCATGTATTCCGAAATACGGTCAGTCTCATTAGTGGGTACAAAATCAAGAAATTTCGAAGCTTTAACTTGTGCCCAAGTATTGTGCTGTTTGCTGTTTTGCTTGCTCGGTTCGTCGCCAATTATAAAGTAGTTGCCTGTTTCGTTGTTCGATTCGAAAGTTTTCATCAACACAAACAAGTTCGACAGCGGAGCATCAAGGTTATAGCTTGGCAGATTGAAATCGGTGATCTTACCAACCACCGGACGATCATTCTTTCCTATAAAATCTAATTCAACGGGCATAATAAGTCCCGGAATTTTGCCTGTTTCAATGCAAAAATCCAAATTAACATGTTTCGTGATGGCCGGATAAAGCTTTGCTTTTACGGTTTCTATAAACGATGTTTTAGACACTTGTCCCGCTTCTTCAAAAATAAATTCACGATAGAGGTGTTCAAACAATAAATCCGATACTTCCACATCAATTTTCACAGGTTCGTTAAAGGTGAGTGTCGAATTACTGTAACGCGCCAGATAACGCAAATACTCTATTGAAAATGGGTGTTGGTTGTTGTCGGTTATTGGGAACAAAGCATTGCTGTCGGTGCTCCTGTTTTGACCAGCACCAGCAGCTGTGCTTTCGATGTTTTTCAGCGAAGTTTTCAGCAGTTGAAATGCTTCTTCGGAGAAAAACCGGTGCATTAGCGATAATTTGGTTTTGGAATAGCAGAACCAAACCCGTTGTTCATCGGCCATTACCAACCCTATTGATAACTGTTCGGAGATAATTGAGTTGACCGAAGCAAATATAACTGAATAATAGGTGTTCATAGTCAATTTAGATAAAGAAAACAGGCAAAATAGTTGACAAAGAGCCTATCTGTCAAAACTCAAATCCGAACAAAGTTCCACTTTCATCCCGATCATGGAGCCTTAAAATAACATCTTTATCGTCGAAATAAACAATTTCATCATTCTCATCGAGAGGAAGATCCGCTTTGATTGCAGAAAGGACATATTGAAGGTCGTATTGTGAAGTCAATGTTTTAATTAACTCAATAAGCCGGTTTTTTATTCCATTGTCTTGCTGTGAAAGGACATCGTCGTGATAAACAAACCGAAAATAAGATTCAGAATTATAGGAAGTAAGAATAGCTAAATCGAAAGCGACACAAAGCAGTTTTTTGTAAGTGTTACCTTCGTCTTTTGCGGTTTCCTTTTGTTCATCTAGCTTGCTGTGAACTTTAGGAGGGACAAAATCGACATTGTTACTCGAATTGATTTTCCAAGATAAATGGGCAGATTCGTCCATGATCGTTTTGTAATATTCCGAAAATTTTGTTCTAATTTCTGAATATCGCATGTTTTTTTCAGTACTTCCGTATAATTGCTTCAATTGCAGGACAGTTCCCTGAATTGCTTCTTCTAGCCCTTTAATATTCTCTTCTTTTTGAATAATTGTATCAATCTTGTTGATTTTTTCTTTAATAGAAAAAAGTTGCCCTTCTGTTTTTACAAGATTTTTTTGATGGTTTTTAAATTTCTTAAAACTATCGGTATCCTGAATAAAAGAGAGTAGCTCTTCTTTCCTTTTATTCAGTGTTTGCAGCTGGTTGTTGATTTCTGATAACTCAGATGACTTTTTTCCCAAAGAAGATTTTAGAAGTTTATTTCTTTCAATGGTTAGCTTATTATTAAAATCAATCAGATTGGCGTAATCTTGCTTTAACTGATCAGGAAATAAAATTTGCGATTCCCTGAAAACCTTATCAACTTTGTTTAAATCGAAGGCAAACTTATTTTTTAACGATTTCCTTAAACGGTCAATTTCATAGTTGAGATTGTATGCTGTTGAATTTAATTGACTGATAGATGTCTCGATATCTTCAATGCCTCTTTTTACCAATTCTTTGTCTTGCTCATAAAAGTTGAACCGATCAAGCTGTTGTTCTGTATCTCGAACTTCCTTTTCGATATCCTGCATTTGAGCGACATAATCATCACGATCATCCACTCTAATTGAATACTCTCTCTTTAGATTATCAATAAACTTATTAATCTCCTTGATTTGCTCATCGTTTTGGTATTTTAGTTCAAGAAGAGTTCCATCAAATCCCAAAAGATCAAACATAAACGGTTTCCAGAAGATGTGTTGCCCTTGAAATTTTGACAACTGATAAACATCAGAATAATCGTCGGGTGGTGTACGAAGGCTGTAACTTAACGCTTTTCTGTAATCGTATGATTTGTTAGAGAAAAAATCTAAAGATAAATATTCTGCAAGCTGTTTTCGCGCCTTCTCGATTGTTAAGTCAGGAAACTCCCAGCTAAATGGTGGCCTAAATTCGTTTGTTGAAGCATCATTAACTGCAAAAGATATTTTTGTATTGTTTTTAGCTGCCCGTTTTATGGTGAGATACTGCCCTGAATTAAGCAAGATTTCCAAATAGAAAACATGATTTTGAAAATGCTCCTTTTCATGTTTTAATAGAAAATGATCCTTGTTGATTTTTTTAAGGAATAAGAAATCTATTAATTCAGCTATTTTAGTTTTTCCAAGATCATGCTGATTCTTTTTCTCTTTTATATCTGTTTTTACGTCAGCATAGACCACATTGATCCCATTCAAATTAAACTGGATGTTTTGAAAACCAGGTTGATTGCAGTATAATTTACTTAGTTTCATGGTTCAATGTAAATGAATCTGTTTCTTGTTGATAATTTAGTTTTCCTAACAAAAAGAGGAAATTTAAGGCATACGGATAGTTTTCTTTTGATTCTTCGCCCAACGTATCAATTACTTTTTTCAAAAGAGAATCATAACTAACCGCATAAAAAGCATTCAGTTGCTTTAAAATGAAAGCACTGATATTTATAACCGAAAAATCGGGGTTTGTATGCCTGTCGGGTCTTATCATTCTTTTAAACCAATTTCGCAATTGTAATACATGTAATGTAAAAACGTAGTTACATGTCTTTTAGTTCCTTTTAACTCTTTACTGCCGTCACAAATTATCTTATAAATAAACAAGAAAATCTCTTCAAAGGCATCAAAATTATCTCTTTTTATTGTAATCAGGCTGCTGAGTTCCGAAACAACATCGAAATAGTAATCTTTTATCTCTTCATTCTGGGGTGATGCCAAAAATCGCTCAATCTTTTCAAAATCCATTAACGATTTGGCTGCAATTTCATTTTGAAAGTATTCTTCACCTAATCTGTTTTTCTTGTTTTTCTCTTTTTTGTCAATATAGCTATAATCATGTTTTATCCGGTCAACTTCTGCTTTTAAATCGTTCTCAATGAAGCGAATTTGGGTTTTAAAAGCAAGAATGATTTCCTTTATCTCTTCATCCGAAAAATCAAAAGGGATATGGAGTAAATCTAAACGGTATTGCCGAACAATCTCTTTATGTTGATTAAGAAATCTGTCATTAATTGTTTCTTTACCAATGATTACGGATCTTTCAACACCTGTTTCTTTTATAATTTTTTTGAGCAGTTCTTCACCTTTTATTCCGGTATATTTCCGGTTTGTAAAAAGCATGTAGCAATCAATGTCTCCGGCTTCTTTTAGTTTCTTTATTTTTATGATCTCATCCTTCACAATTTTTACAAAATCAGGATCAGAACATGATGCAATTGGATTATTGGTATGTTTTGCTTGAATAATGAATTTACCAGACCAAGGATTAACATTGTCAGGATAATCCTGAGCCGTTCCCGTAAATTTACCGTCACGGCCACCATCTTTCCCGGGAGAAAAAGAAATAACTCCTGTCCCAAGTATTTTATGGCAAATGGTATTGATAAGGTCTTCAAAAGTTGAGTCACCAAGAAGTTCTAATCGGTAATCCATGAATTGTTAATTTAGAGAATGTTAACTCGGTTATAAAGCTACAAAAACTTTTAAGATATACATAGACTATTTTCTCAGTAATATTAACTTCAATTAAAAAATTTGGATTTAATATTTTCCCGGATATTTGACTTTCAATGTTATACCTCATTAACATCTCCCTTTTTTGTTTTTTCATTCTTTCAACCTATTTTTGGATCAACCATTAAATCAAATGAACCATCCAAATCGAAAATCTATGAAGAATTCACTTCTCCTTGCCGTTATTGCCGTTCTGCTTCTGGCAGGTTGTTCAAATAAAGGTCAAAACATTGCCCAGTTCAGGGGTGCTAACCGCGACGGTATTTATAACGAAACCGGGTTGCTTGCTTCGTGGCCTGCCGATGGACCAAAGCTGCTCTGGAAAACCGATGTCATTGGTAATGGCTACGGATCGCCGGTGGTTGCAGACAATAAGCTTTATGTAAATGGCGAGGTCGATACCATTGCCCACCTTTTTGCATTCGACCTGAGTGGTAACCTGCTTTGGAAAACCCCCAACGGACGCGAGTTTAGTGGCGAGGGTTTCTCGGCCGGCTTCCCCGGTTCGAGAACAACTCCTACCATTTACGGTGGGTTGATCTACATCTCGTCGGGACTTGGCCGCATTGCCTGCATCGATGCCGAAACGGGCAAGGAAATCTGGTCGAAACATTTGGTTAACGACTTTGGTGGAGTACTAAATAACTTCGGCTACAGCGAATCGTTGCTGGTCGATGGCAAATTCGTTTACTGCTATCCTGGAGGCGAAGAAACAAACGTGGTTTGCCTCGACCGCCTTACGGGGAACACCGTTTGGACTTCAAAGGGGATTGGAAAGGATGCGGCTTTCTGTTCGCCCATGCTGATTAATCTGCCCGAGCGAAAACTGTTTGTTACCACTGCCAAAGAGGATGTTTTTGCCCTCGATGCATCAAACGGCGAATTGTTGTGGACGTGTTTCGACGACTCGGCAAAATACGACGACGAATATTGCAACACACCAATCTATGCTGATGGTTACCTATACAGCGTTTCGGGAATTGAGAAGGGAAAAGGTGCCATGAAGCTAAAACTTTCGGCTGACGGGAAATCTGTTCAGGAAGTGTGGCATTGTGCCGATGCCAAAAACCTGTATAACGGATTTATTATCAACAATAATCGTCTGTATGCCACATCAACTAAAAAGAAACTTTGGTGTATTGACACGGAAAATGGTTCTGTAATCGATACCTTACGGGGCATGAGCGGAAGCCTTGTTTATGCCGACAAAAAGCTGATCTGTTATGCTGATAATGGAAATGTGAACCTGATCGATATTGCAGGTCCTAAAATGGAGCTCACCGGAAAATTTCAGATTAAGGAGGGATCAAAAGAACATATTGCGTATCCGTTAATCGACAAGGGGGTTTTGTACATCAGGCACGGCAAGGCATTAATGGCTTATCTGATCAGCAAGTAAGAAAACCTGAATTATTCGGTTTTTGGTTCTGTAAAGAATCTCTTTTTAAACCAAAATGCCACATTCACCAATCCAATCATTACGGGAACCTCAACCAGTGGGCCAATTACTCCAGCAAATGCTTCGCCGGAATTGATGCCAAAAATAGCGATGGCTACGGCTATGGCCAATTCGAAATTGTTGCTGGCAGCTGTAAACGATAAGGTTGTTGCTTGCTCGTAATTGGCACCCACTTTCTTGCTCATAAAGAATGAAGCGATGAACATTACCACAAAATAAATCAACAAAGGAATGGCAATCAACACAACATCCATCGGGATTTTCACAATGTATTCGCCTTTGAGTGAAAACATCACAACAATGGTGAATAATAAAGCAATGAGGGTTAACGGGCTTATTTTAGGTGCAAATTTTGTTTCGTACCAAACCTTGCTTTTTACGCGTGTAAGGATGAACCGTGTTAGGAAACCTGCAATCATGGGTATTCCCAAATAGACAAAAACACTTTTCGCTATTTCGCCCATGGTTATTTGCGATACTGTATCGTTTACAGGCACGCCAAACCAGCCTGGCATTATGGCAATAAAAAGATAGGCATAAACCGAAAATAGCAATACCTGAAAAACGGAGTTAAAGGCTACTAATCCAGCTGCATATTGACGGTCACCTTTAGCCAAATCGTTCCAAACAATCACCATGGCAATGCAACGGGCAAGTCCAATAAGAATAATCCCGTACATATAAGGCAGATTGGAATTGTTTTCTCCCGGAAAAATCTTGAAGAAGATTATTGCCAATGCAAACATCAAAACAGGACCAATGATCCAGTTCTGTACTAAGGAAAGACCAAGAATTTTTGTGTTTTTAAAAACATCTCCCAACTCTTCATATTTTACTTTGGCCAATGGCGGGTACATCATTACAATTAATCCGATGGCGATGGGAATATTGGTTGTACCCGATGACATGCTGTTCCAGAATTCGGCTACTTTGGGACTTAACCAACCCATGAAAACCCCTGCAAACATGGCAAGGAAAATCCACAGTGTGAGGTAACGGTCGAGAAATTTTAAACGAGATTTTGATGGCATATATCTTCAATTTAGACGTTTAACAATTGCAATCACAACCACAGTTGACGGTTTTTTCGGCATAAACTGTAATGCTGAAAATACCTGTCCCTGATTTTTTAAATTCATCAATTTCCTGTTGGTTCAAATAATTCAATAAAACTTCATCGGGAATATTGATCACTTTTTCTTTTTGTACTTTGATATTTAAGAGTCCGCTTTCGCTGATTACGTTCAGATATTCATCTTTTTGCATTGCACCGGAAACACAACCTGCATACATTGCAGCAGCGTGTTTGATTTTGTCGGGCAGTTCGCCTTTTAAAACAACATCGGAAACTGAAAGGTGGCCGCCGGGTTTCAGTACCCTGAAAATTTCACTGAAAGCTTTCTGTTTATCGGGTACAAGGTTTAACACACAATTGCTGATGATTACATCTGCTTTGTTGGCTGTTACTGGCATTTTTTCAATGTCGCCCAACCTGAATTCAACATTTGTGTAGTTTAGTTTTTTGGCGTTCTCGCGGGCTTTTTCTATCATTGCCTTGGTCATGTCGATACCTATTACCTTGCCCGTTTCTCCTACTAAAGCTCTGGCCACAAAACAATCGTTTCCGGCACCTGAGCCCAAGTCGATCACTGTATCTCCCATTTTGATCTGGGCAAATTCAGTGGGAATACCACAACCCAAACCTAAATCAGCATCAGGATTGTAGCCTTTAATGTTCTGGTATTCATCGCCAATCATGCTAAACTCCAACTCACCACAACAGCCCGATGAAGCACAGCAAGATGATTGAACCTGAATTTTACTTTGTTGGGCAATCTGGCCGTATTTTTCCTTTACTACCAGCTTTAAATCTTCGGGTTTCATAAACTGGGTTTGATTTGTTCAATTAATAGTTTAATTTTTGATTGCATTTTAGGCCTTAATCTTTTCAAACAACCCCATCAATTTAGTTTGATATATTTCTTTGATTTCGGTCTCGTGTTCGCCAATGGGTTTTACCGGTATCAAATCCATCGCCTCAGATGGTGTTAAGCCCGAATCGAAATAAAGCTTGATGGCCCGTTTCAGTGTTGCTTTTACTGTCTCGTCGGCTTCTTCTTCGCTCAATCCGCATTGTTGTGCAACTTTCTGAATTTCTTCTATTTGAAACCAGAAGTAGGTGGGCAGCATGGCCGAAACAATGGCGTAACCTTCCAACTTTGCTTCGTCGGTCTCGATGGTTTTGCCCAGCGGTTTCAGCAATTTCTTAATTTCTTTGCGGTCCTCCTTTTCCATGTCGGGCGCAAAAGCAATGGGGTTATACCCTTCGTTGATGTACGATGTGGCGTTGGGAATGATGCGCGCAATGTATTTGCTGCTCACCTTCGACGCAATTTTTTCGATGGTAATTTTGGGTGCCAACGAAATCAGTTCTGTCTCTTCAGAAATCACTTCGGCAATTTTGTCGAGCGTTTCCATAATTACGGGTGGGTGAAGGGCTATAAACACCGTTTGCTGACTTGCAGCATGGAGCAATTCGCCTGTTTCGATAAACGGAAACTGTTCTTTCAACGATGCGAGAACTTCAGGGTTCGAGTCGTAAACCACCACACTTTGCAGTTCAACTTCGGCGTTGGTAAACGCGTTGAGAAAAATTTTGGTGATGCGGCCACCACCGATAAAGCCAAGAGCATTTGTTTTCATTGTTGAATTGATATTTAAGGTTATTTCAAAGGCATTAAGTTACAATATCCAATTAAACAGGTATCCCAGCAGAATGATGAAAATGGTAATTGTTCCAAAGAAAATACCGATGAGTTTCCAGGTCATTACTTTTTTCAGCAAGGTTGCTTCGGGCAACGAAAGTCCCACAACGGCCATCATAAAAGCCAAGGCTGTACCCAGCGGAACACCTTTAGCCACAAAAACCTGAATTACGGGCACAATTCCGGCAGCATTGGCATACATGGGCACAGCCAAGATTACTGCCACAGGAACGGCGTACCACTTATCGGCCGAAAGGTATGTGGTAAAGAAATCTTCCGGAACGTATCCGTGCATGGCAGCGCCAATGCCAATTCCAATCAGCACGTATACCAACACTTTTCGCACAATGTCCCATCCCTCGCGCACAATTCCGGGCAGGCGGTCAATGAAAGGCGTGTGTTCAGCTTCCCATTCCTCTGTTTCTTGTTCGCTTTGAATTTGAATTTGCTTTACCCAATCGCTCAGGTATCTTTCAAGTTTGAATTGCCCAAGAATGAACCCGCCAATGGTTCCCAACAGAATTCCACTGATGGCATAAACGAGCGTGGCTTTTACGCCAAACAACCCAAGGAACATGGCAACGGCCACTTCGTTTACCAAGGGCGAGGTAATTAAAAACGAGAAGGTTACCCCTAGTGGGATGCCCCCTTTTACAAATCCCAAAAACAATGGTATTGAAGAGCAAGAACAAAATGGCGTAACTGCTCCGAACAACGAGGCCAGAAAATATTGCAGTCCGTACATTTTTTTTGTGTTCAAATAGTTGCGCAGCCTGTCGATAGGGAAGTAAGCGTTTACAACTCCCATTAGCGAACTAATCAGAAACAGAAGGATCAGTATTTTAATGGTGTCGTAAAAGAAGAAGTTGACTGAAGCGCCCAAATGCGACTCGGGATTCATACCTACGAGGTCGTAAATCAGGTAGTCAATCAGCGGTTGTAAGTACACATACAAAACAATCATCGCTGGAACAACAAAGGCAACAGCCAACAGTATTTTTTGATTTCGAGTCATCGTATGTTATTTTGTTCGGTGTTCGTAGAAATACGAATAAATCAAATAAAAAAATTAATGCTTTAAAATATTAACGATCTCAAAACAACCATGCTGATTGTCTTCTAAAAAACGAAAAATTTCATCGACGTGATTTAAAAGCACATTCGCAAAGTCTTTCGTTCTTAGATTTCCACAGCGAACCCATATGATTTTGGGCGGGAAGCCAAGGAGAAGGTTTAAGTCGTTAAAGTCGGAATTTTGAGTTACGATGGTAAAATTGTTTTTTCTTGCAAATTCCCAAATTTCCCGATCAGAATTATCCCATAATCCTTCAAGCTTTACCGAAGTAGAACCTTGGTATTGTTCTGGAAGCATAGCCAGAACATTATGAGATATGTTTTGATCAAACAAAAGCCTCATACGGCAATTTGATAAATCTTATTCTCCCGGTCAGCTGCAAAACTTAAGGCAGCGTAAATGTCCGACTCCTTTAATTCATCGTAGTCAGAAATAATTTCTTGAATGGTCATTCCTGATGCAAGCCAGCCCAGAATATCCTGAACTGTAATTCTCATGCCCCTAATACAAGGTTTTCCACCTCTTTTGCCGGGCTCTATTGTAATAACTGATTTATAATCTTGCATATCAAAATTTTGAGTGAACAATAAATTTACGACAATGTCTCCAAAGTTACAATCGTTCCTTTTACAAGAAAAAGATCACCACAAAGTAAACACCAACGCCAATAAATAGCACGGCAACCACACGGCGGAACCACAGTTCGAAGGTCTTCAGTCTGTTGTAAACTTTCCCCAACGAACCTACCGAGAAGGCGATGAACCAAGCAAACAGAATTACCGGAATGCCTGTGGCCAATGCAAATACCAGTGGCAAATATAAGCCCGATGCACTACTGATGGTGATGGGAATAAGCATGCCGA
This sequence comes from Bacteroidales bacterium, assembly GCA_012719495.1. Lineage (GTDB taxonomy): Bacteria > Bacteroidota > Bacteroidia > Bacteroidales > Prolixibacteraceae > CAYMTR01. The sequence goes on along the minus strand of JAAYAG010000125.1, from coordinate 3,134 downwards.
AATAAAGCACGCCGCTGTACGGACAAAAGGCCAGCGCGAACACCATCCCTAAAAGCAAAACGCCCCAGAAACCTTTGTTGGCGCGGCTTTCCATTTTATCGGAAATTGAGCCCAAACCAGGTATTTTCACCCAATTGAATGCGCCAATCATGAACAGCCCGATGATGATGAGCAACGGTCCCAGCAGTTTTTCGCCCCAGGTTGAAAAGAACCCTTCGAAATTAAACTGTTCGGCTCCAAAGAAGAAAATCAGTCCGAGTAAGGTGTACGAAACGGCACGACCTAACGTGTAAATCAGTCCGTTGTAGAATACTTTGCGCCGACTTTCAATGTCCTTGCTAATGAAACCAATGGCCGTAATGTTGGTGGCCAACGGGCAGGGACTGACGGCGGTCATCAGTCCCAACAAGAAGGCCGACCAAATTGGGAACTGTGAATTTTCGAGAAAATTTTGCAGTATTTCCATTATCCTATTTTAATGAATCGATGGTTGCTTTTAGTTTCCCTTTGAACTTATCGGGGCTAGTGCGGGCATACAAAAACGCATCGTTGGTGAGGTCAACAACTTTATCTCCTTTAACAAGCAAAAGTGTTTGACCATTTACCTTATATTTCTCTATCAATGGGTTTTTGCTATCTTCTTCTCTATTGATCGATTGAAATAAAACTTTGCCGCCATTGTAGCTTTTCAACGTTTCTTTAGTAACATCTTCAACCGCCATGCAGGTTGCGCACCGGCGTGTAGCGTGAAAATAATAAACCTTAACCTTGTCTTTTTCAGCATCCTGAGCCAAAGCAGTTTTCGATGCATTATCGGTTGCTTGAGATGCACTTTGGAGGTTCTCCTCATTTACCCCTGAAATTGCAAACAGGATAAACAAACTGCAAACAAAAAGTATTTTATTCATGGTGTATTATTTATTGGTTATCAAACTTTTAATTTCATCCAGGCTCGGAACACGGCCTTTAACAACTACTTTTCCATTAATTGCAAGCGCAGGAGTGGTCATTACTCCGTAGTTCATGATTTCTACTATGTCATCAACTTTTGTTACGGTAGCTTTCACTCCAGTTTCGGCTACAGCTTGCAAGGTAGCTTTTTCAAGTGTTTTACACTTTGGGCAACCGGGGCCCAGAACCTTTATCTCAATTTCTGCAGGTTTTAAATTCTGTAAATCCATATTGTATTTAGTTTTTATGTTTTGCTATTATTGTTTGATCCTCAAAATCAAAGTTTATACCGTTTTATTCTGACAATTCATTAAGCTCCCCGGTTTTTTGGGAGAAGCCATAGTTGTAAACAGCCTTTGTGCCTCCGCCCAATTTTCTTTGTTGATGCAGTACTTGATTTTTGGTGCTTCAATTTCGCCCTGGATCAATCCGGCATCTTTAAGTTCTTTCAAGTGCTGCGAGAGTGTCGATTTGGCAATGGGCAGTTCCTCACTTAGGTCGCCACTGTAGCAACAGGCTTGATTCGAAAGTAACTGCATAACATATACCCGCACCGGATGTCCCAATGCTTTGGCGTATCGGGCCAAACGTTTTTGATCTTCGCTTATGATTTCCTTAATTTTCATCTGTATAAAACTTTAAACGTACTGGATATCATTCGGAACGAAAGGTCATTCATTGAACGAGATTTCGACCGGATGGAACTCACATGTGTTTTTTTCATTCGTGTTTGAATTTTTCTGCAATCATGTTCGTTTCATTTCGTATTTCGTAAAATTACGAACAAAGATAATGTTTCTCTGTAATTCTCTTATTGAAGCTTAAAAAAAATTTAGCGTAGCTCTTGATTTTTGTGAAAGGGCCCCATCATCATTAACTTTCCGGTAACTGACTAACTTGCATTAATTAAAATTTCATACCTCGGAAGTTACTGAAAATTCATGGGAAATCTAATTTCCGGGAATTTGCAATACGGCGTCGAATGCGGGTTTTGGAGTTTTATCTCTATAATACAGCAATGGATAATTAGTTCGGCCCGGAACCGGATACCCATTCTTCCAAGACATGCCATCGTGAAGCCCCCAAACAGTTACCCGATCAATTTTATCACGCTTTTTGTAGAAAATCGCAAACAATTCGGCATATCTGTTAGTCAGTTGCATTTCAACGTCGGCAGGAAGTCCTTTTTTATAGGGGTCGAGAAATACTTCAAACTCTTCGAGCTGCCACTGAGGATCGTTCATTATTTTTCCAATCAACTGGCCTTCTTTTGTAATAGGCAGCACGTCAATATCCAACTCCGTTATCATCACTTTTACACCAAGAGAGGCAAAAGTGTCGATAGCCGCTTCGATATACTCATTTTTAGGGAAATTCAAGCCCCAATGTCCCTGAATACCAATGCCATCAATTCTGATGCCTTCTTTTTGTAGCATCCGTACCATTCGGGCAATGCCATCGCGCTTGGTTGGCCTCCATGCATTGAAATCGTTGTAGTACAGTTCGGTGTTGGGAGCGTACTGACTGGCAAATTTGAAGGCCAACTTCACCAGTTCGTCGCCATTTCCAACCCCTTTAACCCATGTAGTTGGCCGGTAAGAGCCATCGTTATCAATCACTTCATTTACAACATCCCATGCGTGAACCTTTCCTGCATATCTACCGGCAACCGTTTCGATAAAGCTGCGCATTTGCTCAACAACTGCATCATGCGATTTTGGCTTGCCATTTTCATCGTTGAAAAACCAATCAGGCGTCTGATTATGCCAAACCAACGTATGCCCTACAATAAACATGTTATTGCTTTCTCCAAACTTCACAAATGCATCGGCTGGCGCAAAATTCCAAACATCAGGTTTGGGGTTAATGGTTTCGGCTTTCATATCATTTTCGGGAGTAATGCTGTTAAACTGAGCCTTTACAATCTCGAGCGAAACCGAATCGCGCCCTCTCACAATCGAAGAATTGACCGAACACCCCATCTTAAAGGCATTGTTATATGCATGTTTCAATGTTTTTGTGCTTTTATCTGAAGCCTCTGATGACAAATAAGTTAATTGAATTAGGCATTTAAGCAATAATTTGTTTATAAGAACAAGGAGGCTTGTTTATCATTCGCATCATGAGATTCTCAAATAACCCCTCTTTCATATTGCTGCGATTAAATCTATAGCAATATTCAT
>JAAYAG010000124.1 GCA_012719495.1 Bacteroidales bacterium | reverse complement strand
TGCATAAAACACTGTTTTCCTGCATTAAATTTCCTCGATTTAGCCCGCTAATACTCAAAAATTTGCTTTGTAAAACAGCGTTTTATGCCAATCTGAACTTTAAAAATAAAATCGAACTCAGGTTATAAGGTTTAATAAAAAGTGAAAAGAAGATCTACAACGATCAAGATCGCTGTATAAGAAGAAATATAATAACATGTACCTTTGCTAGCCCTTTAAAGCCTCTGCTCCCGAAGAGATTTCAACAATTTCGTTAGTAATACAAGCCTGGCGGGCATTGTTATACATAATTTGCAAGTCTTTGATTAACTCATCTGCATTATCGGTAGCTGTAGTCATTGACAACATTCGGGCACTTTGCTCAGCTGCATTAGAATCGATACAAATGCGGTAAAGTTGCAAATTGAGCCATTGTGGCAATAAAGAAGTAAGGATAGTCTCTTTAGAAGGTTCGAAAATAAAGTCAGACGAAAGTGAGTAACCTGAGTTATCAGTACTTTCTCCAGATAGTGGCAGGTATTGCTCAATATAAACTTCCTGATTTGCAGTATTTTTGAATTTGTTATACACAATATCGATCCGTTGATATTGATTGCTCAGAAAAAGTGAATTCAACTTATTCGACAACTCTACAATATCATCGTAATTAAAATAGTAGGCAATGTCATTCTCATTACCAATCGTATGAGCCCCCTTCAACAACAAGTCTTTCTCGACTAGTTTGCTAATGGGTAGAAAAAATACGTTGCCATTTTTTAGCAGTTCGGGATAACTAGAATACACATGCCACAATGCCTTTTTGACAACATTAGTATTAAATCCCCCACAAAGCCCTCGGTTAGAGCCCACTGCCACAACCAGCACCTTCTTAATCTCACGTTGCACCAAAAATGGGTTTTGATGATCCGTATCGGCCAATTTAATGTTTCCTACAATTTCGTGAAGTTTGTTATGATATGGCTCCAATCTAAAAATCTGGTCTTGAGCCTTTTTCAGTTTGGCCGCCGAAACCATTTTCATTGCACTGGTAACCTGCCGTGTACTTTTTATCGATGCAATGCGAAGCCGTATCTCTTTAAGCTTTGCCATTATTCTTCTATGTATTTAAAAGACAAATCGGTTGCAATTTTTGTCAGTGTTTCGCAAACCTTGTCATTCAAAATTCCTTTCCCCAGTTCATTTAATACCTCAGGACAATTCAAGTCGAGATATTCGTAAAACTCTGTTTCAAATTGGGCAATCTTATCAATAGGAACTTTACTCAAAAGGTTTAAATTTCCACAGTAGATAATAGCAATCTGGTGCGCAATATTTAATGTGCTATATTGTTTCTGTTTAAGCAGTTCGGTGTTTCGTGCCCCTTTTTCAAGAACTTGCCTGGTAGCTGCATCGAGATCGGCCCCAAACTTAGAAAAAGCTTCCAATTCCCGATATTGAGCCTGATCGAGTTTTAATGTTCCAGCCACTTGTTTCATGGCTTTTATCTGAGCATGCCCTCCAACTCGCGATACAGAAATTCCTACGTTGATAGCTGGTTTTATTCCTGCATTGAACAAGTTCGATTCGAGAAAAATCTGCCCATCGGTAATTGAAATTACATTGGTGGGAATGTATGCAGCAACATCGCCTGCTTGAGTTTCTATAATAGGAAGAGCGGTAAGCGAACCACCTCCTTTGACCTTTCCAATCAAACACTCTGGCAAATCATTCATTTTCCTGGCAATATCATCTGATTCGATAATTTTTGCAGCCCGTTCGAGCAGCCTGGAATGGAGGTAGAATATATCGCCAGGATAAGCCTCGCGCCCTGGAGGTCTGCGAAGCAAAAGAGACACTTCGCGGTACGAAACGGCTTGTTTAGATAAGTCGTCGAAAACGATTAAAGCATGGCGCCCCGTATCACGAAAATATTCACCTATGGCAGCGCCTGCATATGGGGCATAAAACTGGAGGGCGGCAGGCTCGGCGGCAGTTGCAGAAATGATTATTGTGTAATCCATAGCGCTATGTTTCTCGAGGGTATGGGCAATGCTCACCACTGTTGATGCCTTTTGACCAATTGCTACGTAAATGCAATATACAGGTTCTCCTTTGAGAAAATTTTCCCGTTGATTAATAATAGTATCGATGGCAATTGCTGTTTTCCCTGTTTGCCTGTCGCCAATAATGAGTTCGCGCTGACCTCGTCCGATGGGAATCATGGCATCGATAGCTTTAATACCTGTTTGAAGCGGCTCTTTCACTGGGTGCCTGAAAATTACCCCGGGAGCTTTTCTCTCGAGCGGCATTTCGAAGAGGTCACCAGGGATAGACCCTTTCCCGTCGATTGGTGTACCAACAGTGTTGATTATACGACCAAGCAGCCCGTCGCCAGCCATAATAGAAGCAATTCTTTGTGTTCGTTTTACGGCACTTCCTTCACTAATTCCGTCGGAAGTTCCCAATAAAACAGCGCCAATGTTATCTTCTTCGAGGTTGAGTGCAATTCCAGTTACACCGTTGGAAAACTCTATCATTTCGTCGGCTTCAACATTCGAAAGCCCCCATATACGTGCAATTCCATCACCAACCTGAAGTACAGTACCTACTTCTTCCATTGTGGGCAGGGAGTCGAAACCTTTCAACTGCTCTTTAAGTATAGCCGAAATTTCGGCGGGTCTAATATCTGCCATGTTACTTTTTCTGTAATTGTTTTTTTATTGTCGCAAAACGGGTTGCAATACTGGCATCGTATTGCATTCCATCGATGGTAAAAATAAAGCCTCCTATGAGTGACGAATCTGTTTCAGAAGAAAGCTCGATATTCCTTTGGGTTTTTTTCTGAAATTTTTCTTTTAATTCGTCAACCAACTTCTGCCCAACAGGCTGTGCAAATACAATTTTCCCGGTCGAGATTTGTTCTTTTCTTCGAATCATGTCGAGACAATTGCGGCAAATATCGGGCAAATATTGGTACCTGTAATTTGTCACAATAAGTTGAATAAACCTGAGAGTTAGCGGCTGAAACGAATCAGCAAACATTTCATTCAGCCGGCCAAGCTTTTCATCTGCCATCATTTTTTGCCCGACAAGGGAATCGCGAAAACCCTGGTAATTTGTTAACGAATAATAAAGTACACTTATATCATGGTAACATTCCATGAGGACATCCTCTTCAGATGCAAGCTCAACAAATGCCTTTGCATAACGTACTGTTACCCTGTTAGTATCCATTATCTATCAATTTAGTTCGATATCGTCAACCAATTCTTTAACCAGCTTTTCGTGACGAATTTTATCGCTCATTTCGGCAGAAACAACTTTTCCTGCTATTTCGAGTGACAATTCAGCAACCTGATTTCTAAGATCTTCCAACGCCTTGGCCCGTTCAAATGCCAATTGTTTCCGTGTATTCTCAATAATTTTATCAGCTTCTTCCTGAGCCTTAATTCTGGCATCAGAAATGATCGTATTGCGTTGCAAAACCCCTTCTTTCAACAATTGTTCTTTTTCTAGTCTTGTTGCCTTAATAATCTCCTCTTGCTCAGCTTGCAGCGATTTAATTTTTTCGTTGGCTTCGGCAGCGCCAGTAAGTGCCCTTTCGATATTTTGCTCACGCTCGGCCAATGCTTTCAGCAATGGTTTCCACGCAAATTTTCCAAGAATATAGACCAACAACAAGAAGATTATTGTTGTCCAGATTATGGTGCCTACATGCGGTATAAGAAACATGATAAAACACTTTAAATAAATACGATATATACCAACTCAATACGTGCGGCCATATACTACAATACCGCCAACAAAATGCACAGAATGATAGCCAAGAAAGCTACCCCTTCGATAAATACAGAAGCAAGGATCATACTCGACCGAATATCGGCATTTGCCTCGGGCTGGCGGGCAATGGCTTCCATAGCAGCAGCACCAATTTTTCCAATTCCCAGGGCAGCTGCTAAAGCGGCCATACCGGCACCAATACCTGCACTTAATTTTCCCAGCGCCAGTTCGGCTAAAATAATGAATAGTGTCATAGCATTTATTGTTTAATGTTTAACTTCAGATGTTGCGGCACCCAAATACATGGCTGATAGCACAGTAAATATATAAGCCTGTATAAAGGAGACCAAGATATCGACAGTAATAATAAAAACAGAAAAAAGCACTGAAATTAGCGATGTTCCCACTCCAACGACAAGATTGAAAACCGACGACATCAGAAAGATCAGGGCAATAAGAACTGCCACAATCATGTGACCCGAAAACATATTGGCAAATAATCGTACCATAAGAATTATCGGTTTAGTAAATATCCCCATAAATTCGACAAACGGAATGAGCGGAATGGGCAGTTTCATAAACCATGGCACATCGGGTGGGTTAAATATATGGGACCAATATTGCCTGTTTCCGCTAACAGAGGTAATAACAAAGGTGAAAAAAGCCAACACAAAAGTAACAGCTATATTTCCTGTTATGTTGATTCCCAACGGGATAACCAGGCCAATCAGGTTGCTAACCAGGATAAAAAAGAACATGGTCAGCAAAAACGGCAAATAACAAACATGCCGGGCTCCGATAAAAGGGATAGCAATATCTTCGCGGATAAAATTCACTACAGGCTCAACAAGGTTCTGAAGGCCACGCGGTACCGCCAAGGGATTTTTGCGGGCCCGCGACGATGCTTTAACTAAAACAATCACAAGTAAAAGGGCAACCACTATCATCCCTGCAACTGTTTTGGTTATTGAAAGATCGAAGGGCACAATTTCAGAGCCTTCACTCAGTTTCTCGATGATTTTATCTTTGTTTTCTCCTTCTTTTGCAATGAAAAAAGGAAAACTTTCATTGTTGCTGTATAATTTCCGGGAAGAAAAAAAATGCCAGCCTGAATTAGGACTATAAAGAATCACAGGTAAAGGTATGGCCACTTTAACCGTTGATGTGGAAAAGAAAAATATTTCATGCGAATCGTTAACATGTTCAAAAATATACTCAACTGTATTGAAGTCATTATGTTCTTCAGCCTCCTCGGCATAAGAAGCTTTTGGAACACAAAATGCAATGAGCAATATGAAAACACAATATCTACACCACTCCATACTACATCTCATTTTACGTATAAATGTAAGGAAAATAACAAAAGCTATCTCCGTCAGAAGAAATAATTAGCGTTTATGATAATTTTTTGATGTGCTCTTAATAATCAGGGCTTGACGCTTAAGTTTTCGATTCGTTGATGAGTTCCATAACTGAGCGTACTTCAAAAACAGCATAAGCAACGTACAAGATAAGGTATACAATGAGGAAAGTAACAGCATTTTCTTCGTCGATGATAATATAGATTACTCCAAAAATAATATATATAAACATCTTAATCAGCGAAAGCATCATGAATTTGAAACTAAACCGTGAAATATCTTTTTGAGAGATCCTGAGCATAAATTTATGGAGCACAAGGGTTGAGATATAATAGAAAAGGAGAACGAACGGCAGAATAAGCAAAAAGTATGACCTGAAAATAGTGGAAAAGAGTATTGCTCCTACCACAAATATTATGAGTGTGTAATAGGAAAGCCCTTTAATAAATTTTGTGAAACTATTTTCCATGCCACTAAAGATAAGGCTTATTAATTGTTTTCGGGCATTTTACCTACCCTATTTGTTTCTCCTCATTTCGCAATGGCCTTGAAACAGGGCACTAGGCTCGATATATAGCTGGGTTGTAATGATATTTCCAATGAAAGAGGCCGTTGATTTCAATGATAGCAAATCTTCCGTGTCAATTTTCCCTTTTACTGTCCCTTCTATCTCCGCCGATTTGCAGGTAATATCGCCTTCAATTTTACCGTTAGCCCCAATGATCAACCGTCCCTTTGTGTCAAGATTTCCCAACAAAGTACCGTCAATGCGAATATCCGATTCGGAAGCGATGTTTCCGGTAACCGATGTGGTTGAAGATATTAGGTTAACTTCTCCCAGTGAATTATCGATAATTTTTGCCATAATCTGATTTTAAGCTTAGCAAATTTAATAAAATAGAATTGCTAACTCAAAAAACATGCACTATTCGGCACAAATTAATTGTATTAAATAGAAAAAAAAACGAGAAAATCTTCAGCAATTTAACTTGTTACGCCCAGCATGTACCAAGAACAAAGCATTCTCCCTATTCGTATGGACAAAAAAAAATCCTGTAGTTAACAGGATTCTTTTTATTGCTTTACATTGTTGATTAAGCAGTAATCTCTTTCTCGATTGCTAATTTACCTCTGTAATAGCCACATTCGGGGCATACAGTGTGGTATTTAACGGCTGCCCCGCAATTTGAGCAAGAGGCAATCGTTGCAGGCACGGCTTTGTCGTGTGTTCTGCGTTTATCTCTTCTTGAGCTCGAGTGTTTGTGCTTTGGATGTGCCATCTCTCAGTTCTTTATTTGTTATTTATTATTTTTCTTAATTCATTCCATCGTTCGTCAACAATTGGCTCCTCTTCTGATATGTCACTATCAACAAGATATTCGCCAAGTTTGGCAATCATTTCGGGATCGCATTGGCTGTTCCCGTTTTTATCGCTGGGGTGAACCCTTTTTATAGGAAGCCCCAAAATTACCATTTCGTATAAATATTGAGCAACATTGATTTGAAACTCATCGCGAGATATGGTTATCACATCGTCACTCAGCTCTTCATCTTCCATTCCGAATTTCACAAAAAGTTTACTATTACAGCTTATCTGCTGATTGTAAACGTCTAGGCAACGGTCACAAAGCAACTCAACTGTTCCTTTTGCATAGAATTCGAAAATCATCAATGTCGATTGCTTGGTAAGTACTACGCCCGCTGCTAACGAGCCATTCTTCACTTCGCTGTTCTCGAACATATCAAAGAACTTGTCATCTAATTCATACTCGAACTGATGAACTCCTTCCTTTAGCCCTTTAAAAGCAATTTCATATTTTGAAAGATATTTCATCGCCCACTTAAAAAGTTTTGCAAAAGTATAAATTTTTAGGAAACAGTTAAATTTTTGCACCTTTTTTTGAGCGTGTTAAAATGGAAGTTATTTAAGTATACAATTCACGGCTCGCGTTTAATCATTTTTGCTGGTCTTTGAGCCTTTCACTTTTCTTTTTAGCTTGAGAAAATATATTGACAAACCTATCGAAGCCAACAATGACAATGCGATTACGATGACTACCGTAAGGTAAACGAAAAAACGCCACCGCTCAGTGCCAGGAGCTAAACCTTTTATTAAAAGAACCGAAACTGCGAAAGCCTCGCAAAAACAAATTACTATAATAGAAATCATATTTAACCGTAAAAGGGTTTCAATGGGCAGTGAGTTAAATTTAATCTTCATTTCTTCAATGTGATTTTAAATGTTGTGGCCACGTTTGGCTCCGACGATTTGAGGATAATCTTGCCTTTATGAAATATCTCGACAATTCGTCTCGAAAGTGAGAGCCCTAAGCCCCAGCCACGTTTTTTGGTTGTATAACCAGGCTGAAAAATAGTTTTATACTTCGACTTTGGAATTCCTTTCCCATTATCGGTAACTTCGATTATAACATCTTTCTCATTTTCAAAAACATTAACTGCTATTGTTCCATCATTCCCTTCAAGTGCATCAACCGAATTACGGATAAGGTTTTCGATTACCCAACTAAACAGCGACGACGAAAGCGGAAGATAAAGCTCATCGGTTTCGTTGAAATTATACTTTATGCTTATCTTTTTTGAAACTCGGGTTTTAAGATAAATGACTGAATTCAGCAAAACTGAATAGAGGTTGTCGTATGCCAGTTCAGGATTAGATCCAATTTTTGAAAAACGTTCAGTAATGGTATTGAGCCGGTCGGTGTCTTTTACCAACTCGGTAATAATTTTGGGGTCAACATCTTCTTCTTTAAGTAATTCGACCCATGCGATGAGCGATGAAATAGGAGTTCCCAACTGATGGGCGGTTTCTTTGGCCATTCCAATCCAAACAAGGTTTTGCTCCGCATTCCGGGCAGAGTTGAAGGCGATATAAGAAACCAAAATGAAAATTACAATTACAGCCAGCTGAAAAACAGGATAATATTGTAGTTCGACCAAAAGTGATGAGCCCTTATAGTAAAGATATTGCTCTGTTCCATCCCCCAAAGGAATTACAATGGGTTCTTGTCGGGCTTTCATTTTTGCCAGTTCTCGTTGCAAAACCTTATCGCGGTTCTTGGGACTGTATTTAATGTTTCCGTCGATTTCAATTTTCCCTTCCTGATCAACAACAATGATTGGGATTGTAGTATTGGCGGCCAAAACCTGGTTGAGAAAAAGATTCACCTCGCTGCCAAGGTTATCGTTTGTTGCAAAAATACGGGTTGCTTCGGCCCACCGTTCAACTTTTCCCCGCTCTTCAAGCGATACTTCATTAACAATACGGTTGGTATAAAGCAACGAACTTATACCAATCATTATTGCAAAAATGAAAATGATCTGCTTCCAACGTTTTTTTCTGAAATATATATCCATCACGAAGGTTTATTTAGAATTAAACGAGAAAAGTGCAATTATATTTTTTTATACCAACATTTTTCTACTCTTCGTTGAGGCATTTACTGATAGTTTTCAAAATCCCCTCACTGTCAAACCCGCATTCACGGTAAAGTTCTTCAGGTTTACCGTGTTCTACAAAGTAATCAGGAATGCCCAATGGAACTATTTTAACTTGGTAATTGTTCTGATTAACAAATTCGGTCACTGCACTTGCCAGTCCGCCTGTAATTACACCGTCTTCAACTGTAATAATTGTTTTGAAAGAAGAACAAACTTCGTGTAACAATTCTTCGTCGATAGGCTTGAGAAAACGCATGTCGTAATGGGCGACTGAACATTTATCATCCAACCCATTTAAGGCATAAGAAACAAAATTCCCCGGGTGACCAATAGATAAAACAGCCAACCTGGCTCCATCTACAAGTTTTCTCCCCTTCCCTATTTCTATCTCGTTGAATGAATTGCGCCAGTTTTTCATCACGCCACGGCCTCTGGGATAGCGAATGACAAAAGGCCCGCGTGGTTTATTTTGTGCGGTATACATTAAATTGCGCAACTCTTCTTCGTTCATTGGCGAAGCAATTATCAGGTTTGGAATACACCGGAGAAAAGCCATATCAAAAACGCCATGATGTGTTGCCCCGTCGGCACCAACTAAGCCTCCCCGATCGAGGCACATCACTACATTTAACTTTTGTATCGCTACATCGTGAATAATCTGATCGTAAGCACGTTGCGAAAACGAAGAATAGATATTACAGTACGGCACCATACCAGCAGAAGCCATACCCGCGGCAAAAGTTACCGCATGCTGTTCGGCAATACCTACATCGAAAACCCGGTGAGGTATTTCTTTTTGCATGATATTCATTGAACAACCACTTAGCATTGCAGGGGTTACTCCTACAATTGAATGATTAATCTTCGCCAGCTCGAGCAGCGTTTCTCCGAATACTTCCTGATAAAGTGGGGGTTCATCGCCGTTTTCACTAATCACCTGCTTTCCCGTGTATTTATCGAATTTTCCTGGTGCGTGAAAAAGGGTTTGATTGTCTTCGGCTGGCGTAAAGCCTTTCCCTTTTTTGGTAATTACATGAAGTAGTTTAGGACCAGGAATATCTTTTAGCTGGTTAATCAAGCGCACAAGGGCTTCAACATCGTGCCCATCGACTGGCCCAAAATACCTTATATTAAGGGCTTCGAAAAGATTACTTTCTTTAAAGAAAAATGACTTGGTAGAATAACTAATCTTCTGAAATGCCCTTCGTGTTTTAATACCCAGCCATTTGAAGTGCCCCAGAAAATCCCAAAGATTATTTCTGAACTGGTTATAGGTACGTGAAGAAGTAATTTTCACCAGATACTTGTTAATGCCCCCCACATTAGGATCGATAGAAATATGATTATCGTTGAGGATTACCAATATATTGGGGTTGTTTACGCAAGCGTTGTTCAAGGCCTCAAAAGCCATTCCACCGGTTAAGGCACCATCTCCAATCACAGCGACAACTTTTCTGTTATCACCTTTTAACTTTGAGGCAACAGCCATACCTAATGCTGCTGATATAGAGGTAGATGAATGTCCAACACCAAATGAATCGTACTCACTTTCCTTTGGAGAAGGAAAACCGCTGATTCCTTTATATTTTCTATTTGTATGGAATGAATCACGTCGGCCGGTAAGAACTTTATGTCCATACGCCTGATGCCCAACATCCCAAACAAGCAAATCGCGGGGAGTATTGTACGCGTAATGTAAGGCTACAGTGAGTTCGATAACCCCTAAACTCGCCCCAAAATGACCCGGATTCACAGAGAGTTCTTCGATAAGAAAAGCCCTTAGCTCATCACAAACTGCTGTAAGCTGTCCAACAGATAGTTTTCTCAAATCTGCTGGTGAATCAATCTTGTTCAAATATGTATAACGCTCTGAAACCATTTTCTAAAGTTAAATTCTTACTTCAGGAGGCTGCAATTCCAATAGCTGCCTTTTTATATTTTTAGTTTTATTTCAAAAATAGTAAGTGCCTTTCCTTGAATTTCTACTCTGTTGTCGCACATTCTTACCTTCATCCTGCCGGTTCTCTTCGAAAGCTGAAGCGATTCTAATTCGTTTTTTCCAAGTTTTCTCGACCACAAAGGAGTTAACGCACAATGTGCAGAGCCAGTAACCGGGTCTTCATTAATCCCGGAAACCGGGGCAAAACACCGTAACACAAAATCAGCATCCGAAAATTCGGCTTTAGCAGTAATCATCAAGTGCCCGAGCCCACTCTTTATCATCTCCTCAACAATAGGTTTTGCATTGGCTATTTCTTTTTCTTCTTTGGATACTGCAATGACCCAACCATAATCAGACGAGTACATTTCAACAGGCTCGAAGCCAACCACACGATTGAAGTCCTTGTTCGTTTCAATTTTCTGAAGACTGTATTCCGGAAAATTCATCACAATATTGCCTCTTTCATTTTTTACAGTCAACTCTCCTCCCTTAGCTTGAAATACAATAGTTTCATGCAATGCTTTTAACCCAAGTTCATAAATAATGTGTGAACTGGCTAAGGTAGCATGCCCACATAACGGAACTTCGCGCTCAGGAGTAAAATATCGAATTACAAATCCTGTTTTACAGGGAAAAATAAAGGCTGTTTCCGATAAATTCATTTCCATGGCAATATTCTGCATCCAATCCAAAGGAGCTTCAACAGCAAGTATTACAACCCCTGCCGGGTTCCCTTTAAATGGTTCATCGGTAAACGCATCTACCTGATATATAACAATTTCATTAATCATTGTCGATTCTTTGCAACGTTGGGCTATAAAATTACCTAAACAGTCTGCTAAGATACAATTTCGCTTGGCAAATTGTTTACCTCTTTCTGCACTTCGCTTTTAGACAAATACAAGATATTGATTTTTGCACATTGTAGGCAGAAATATTTCAAAATGGATATCTTTGTGTTTCGGGCGAAGAAAATAAATTTGCACCCGCGAAGTTATATCGGTAACATCCTCGTATTATTATTTGTAAGCTAAAAAAAATTGCGATGAAAAATACATTTTATTCCAGAGAAAGTATCGGCAGTAAAGAAAAAGTCAGAGTATACCATATCAAAAGCAGCTTATTTAGCCGTTTCAGCCATGTTAATTTGCTAATTATTTTAGCGCTTATGTTGATTTCATCGGGCTGTGTGCCCATGAAACAATTCTCGGAAATGAAATCGAAAGCCTCATTGTATGAAACCGAAAATGAAAAGCTGAAAGAAGAAAACCGCAAACTAACCGTTGAGATGAATGAACTCGATGGAAAGTTACTCGCTATGCAGCACAAGCTTTTTGAACTTGAAAAAGAGTATAACTCGCTAACAAAAGACCGCGCAATGCTACAGGAAAAAAACGAGTCATTGCAACGTATGCAAGAAGAATTTGAAGCACAGATTAACAAACTGAAGTCGGGCAACAGCGACGAAATCGCCAAACTGCTGGAAGAGCTGCAAACCTTGCAGGCCAGTTTAATTGAACGCGAAAACAATGTTAAAGCGACCAGTAACGAATTGAAACTTCAAGAAGAAAAAATAAAAATACAAGAAGCTAAGCTTAAGGAAGCCCAAGACCTATATAATCAGCAACAAGCAAAACTATTAGAACTTCAGAATGCTCTTAATAAACAAAAAGATGCCGTTGAAAGTCTGAAAGGAAAGTTGAATCAGGCTTTGCGTGGGTTTTACGATCAAGGACTTACTGTTCACGAAAAAAATGGTAAAATATACGTATCGCTCGAAGAACAACTACTCTTCCAAACTGGTAGTTACACAGTTGACCCCAAGGGGCAAGAAGCCATCAAAAAGCTGAGCGAAGTACTTGCCAACAACACCGATATTAATATTTTGGTCGAAGGGCATACTGATGATGTGCCTCTTACCGGATCAGGGCAAATAAAAGACAACTGGGATTTGAGTGTGATGCGCGCAACTGCTGTTACCCGTATTTTACTGCAGAACAAAGCAATCGACCCCAAACGGATAACCTCATCGGGAAGAGGGGAATTTGTACCGCTTGACCCCGCTAAAACCCCGGAAGCCCGTAAGAAAAACCGTCGTACAGAGATCATTCTTACCCCCAATCTCAATGAAGTGTTGAAGCTTATCCAGTAAAAATCTGATATAAAATTGCTGCAGAACCCGGATATCGTCCGGGTTTTGTTTTTAGTGAAAAACAAGAAACCATTCAGATGGAAGGACTTAGGCCAGTTTGCCCCTTTTTATAAGATAAGAAAATAGTACGTGCCTGAAATCTTCATTGATATCAGCTTCAACCACATCTATATTGTATTGGCCACATTTTAGCTTCAAATCTTCAACATACTCTTTCATCAACTTGGCATATTGTTGTCTGAATTCCTGCGGCTTAACCCTGATCATTTCTCCAGTTTCTAGGTCAATAAACTTGTGTGGCCGGTTTGAATAAACCAATTCTTCTTCGTGACCTTTATCGGTAACATGAAATAAGATTACTTCGTGCTTATTGTACCGTAAATGCTGAAGAGCGCTGTACATTGCATCGGGCTCGGCCGACTCGATCATGTCTGAAAATATAACAACCAATGAGCGCTTGTGAATATTTTCGGCAATTTGATGAAGTACCCCAACTGCATCGGTTGTGCGTTTTAGTCCAGTCGATTCGGGCTTTAACAAAGAGCCAAGATTGCTGTAAAGCAAATCGAGGTGTACCGAAGACAAGCGCGCATTCTGATGAAAATCAATTTTATCGGAAAAAAGAGTTAAGCCCGAAGCATCCCGCTGCCTGCGCATCATGTAAATAAGGGCAGCACAGCAATACACAGAGAATGTTAATTTATTCATCTGTAACGACTTTCCCTTATTGTAAGGGAAAAGCATCGATGATGAAGTATCAACTACCAGATGGCAGCGTAAATTTGTTTCTTCTTCGAACTGCTTCACATAAAGCCTTTCTGTACGGCCATAAAGTTTCCAATCGATATTTTTAGTCGATTCCCCTTCGTTGTATTGACGATGTTCCGAGAACTCGACTGAAAAACCATGAAAAGGGCTACGGTGAAGGCCGGTAATGAATCCTTCAACCACCTCTCGGGCAATAAGTTCCAGATTATCGAAATCTTGAAACTCTTCGAGATTATGTAAGTTGGTAATGTACTCCATACAAAATTTGATGGGCTGAAAATAGGGATTTTAAAACGATATGACAAACAGATGGCTCTTTTTTAACGCTAGCTGAACCATTTTCCAACCGCCTTGATAAAAGAACTGAAAACATTGGTATTGAACCATTCTTTTCCATAAAAATAAAACAAAGCGAAAAGACCGGCAACAAAAGCCACTATCGAGCCAATTTCTTTACCTGCTACTTTTTTTCCTATCTTCATGTACTTATCACCCAGCTTAGTAGCCCATTTGTCGACCCTAGTAAAAAGTGGGTAATATATAATAGCAATTATTGCCATTCCAATCCATGTAAAAACATAAGGAGCAAAACGGCCTTTATAGCTCAGCATAAAATTATCCATCCACATGGTAACCAAGTTGGCGAACAGAATGCCCAACACCAACACCATGAACCTGAAAAAATTCTTATACCCAGCTCCCTTCATTTACACAAACAAATTGATTTTCAATTTTTTATAGTCGATTACAGCTTTATGTGCAACCAAAAAATCGCTACCAACAAGACCGCTTATAGTTTGGTTGGTAAATTTCTGATACTGTTCGTTAACCGCCGAAAGATCGATAATAACCACATGAGTATCGCAAATACAAGTTGTCCCTAAAAAAAGCGAAGGAATAACCCCTGCCTTACTTTCAATTTTTGTATTCCCAATGCCCATTGATTCTATAGAAGTAAGTTCTGAATCCATTTTTACGACATACTTTTCTATCGCACTGTCGGCAACAGTCTTCGATGCACCGGTATCTACAATCCACATTCCACTAGTACCATCTTCAAATGTGACTTCGAGCATAATGTGATAATTATTTTTTTCGAGCTCGATAAGGCGAAGGGGTACCTC
>JAAYAG010000123.1 GCA_012719495.1 Bacteroidales bacterium | reverse complement strand
GCATAAAACACTGTTTTCCTGCATTAAATTTCCTCGATTTGGCCCGCTAATACTCAAAAATTTGCTTTGTAAAACAGCGTTTTATGCCAATCTGAACTTTAAAAATAAAATCGAACTCAGGTTATTATTTATCAGAAATATGTTCTGGATTTTGGTGAGATGAAGGGAATCATTTATACGTTCGATGGGTTGGGATCGGTTAATTTTATACGTGTTAGCGGGGCCGATGGTAAAATTGTTAATATGGATGATTTTGATTTAGCCTTCTTTATTGAGGTTGATACCCCCGCAACCGATCCGCTATAATTATCGGGATTGTGTACAACTTTCCACTAAACACCTGTTAATCAAGATATACTAGTGGGGTAAGGGTAGCAAAGAAAGGATAACAAGCACTCAGCTACTTTTTTTCTTTCTTCTCCTTTTTTACCTTTTGCTTTTTCTCTTTTACATTGTCGTTGTGCTTTACCAAGTTCGATGGTACAGACACTAATTCGATTCCTTTGCCCTTTTGGCTAAGGTTTTTGCTGTATTGCTTGTCGGTTGAGTTGTTCCAATGTTCGTGAATGCCCAGGCTACTGGCAACGGGTTCACCATCGGCTTCAGGGTCGTAAACAATGCCTTGCGGCCAGTTTTGTTTGTCGGCGGCTTGGTGAAGGTAGTCGTCAACCGCAGGGAACAACGGACGGTTCTTGAATGTAGGGTTTACCAATGCTTCGGCACGTAAAAAATCGAAGCATACCGATTCAATGGCCACTTGGTCTTGGGCTATTAAAATAGAGTTTGGCCAATCGGAATTGAAGGGTGCGCTATTCCATTTCACCGCTTTTTCAACAGCCTCGGTTCCGCCCCACAAACCATCGACAACAAAAAGCACGGTATTCAATCCCAGCTTCTTGTGCGCCATCATATCGACACAAACCCTGTAAAACCCATATTTGGTAGGGGCTTCGTTGCTTAGGTCGTCGTTATCTTTGGTGGCCACTAACCCTGCGTGTAGATAAAACGATCCGTAACCATACCTTTTCCCATGATCACCATGTGAGCCCAAATGGTTTTTTGCGCCCAGCGTAATCCCAGCACGGGCATGTCCTTTCAGTGCAGCAATGTTGATCATATAATCGGCATCGTACATTTCTTTCATCAGTTTGTCGTTAATGCCATCGGGCATCACCTGGCCTTTGTCGGAGTAAAAAATCACATTATCTGTCCAACCTGCCGATGTGGTGCGGCCCAACCTGGTGTGGTCTTCTTTGTCAATGATAATCACATTGGGATATGCAGCATGAATTACATCGTAGGTATGCTTATACACGTGGGTCATGGGTTCGCCAACAATTATTTTTTCTTGAGGAATGCCACAGCTATCCACCAACTGGCGAATGAAGGCCAAAACTGTTGATGGCGTTGTTGCCGAAATAGGCACTCTAGTCCTCGATTCGGCCAAGGTTCTCATGTCGATAGCCCAACCAGCTTGTCCGTTGTTCACTTTAATAAAAATGGTTTGTCCTGCAGTATATCCTTCGGCTTTGCCACTTTTACGGGTGTTGAAATCTTTCATTATGGCATCCCAACCTTCTTTAATACTTGTTTTGCCTGAAAGAGACTTTATTGCATCGTCGGCCATTTTGTTAATGGTATCCTG
This sequence comes from Bacteroidales bacterium, assembly GCA_012719495.1. Lineage (GTDB taxonomy): Bacteria > Bacteroidota > Bacteroidia > Bacteroidales > Prolixibacteraceae > CAYMTR01. The sequence continues at coordinate 15,347 of JAAYAG010000123.1, read as the reverse complement.
ATTGTTGTTGATCGGATGATAGTAGGCATCGGTGGGGGTGTTAGCACAATTTTCGTTCGTAGCAGCGGGGTTATAAGCCCACACTACCCTACCCGGAAAAAGTCCGTACGATTCTCCCATGGGCGTATTGGGCGCATCGGGCAACACGTTGTTGGCCAACGAGGCAATGGCATACGTTTTTCTGGTATTTTGGGTATAAGAAATCAAGACCAAAACCAATCCGGTAATTACAAAACCAAAAGCAGCGAGGTAACGTGCCTTTTTGAAGCGGTCGAGCGATTTGCGGAAGAACAGCACCGAACCCGATACCGACAAAAGCCAAATTACAAAGCCCGACATGAACGGTGCAGCAGCTTGAACACACGGATAGCCTGCCCTTGAAGGTTTTGGGATTACCCGCACCAAAAACCAGATGCTTGAAAAAACACCGATTGCAACGAAAATGATTTTTGCAGGAATACGGTGTGCCGATAGTTTGTTCCTAAGCTTTTCTGTTTTCTGAATAAAAGTTTGCATGCCTTACTTATTTTATTGGTTTTGTCAATTGTGCACAAATATAACGAAGGTTTCTTCAATTATTGAATGTTAAAATTCGGGCTTCGTCCCTGTCGAGCCGCACCGTCCCGAAGCCATCAGGATAGCGGGCTACACGGCTTGTTGTCAGCACGGAATTGAAAATCGGCGGAGCCAAACAACGTTCAGCGAAGCTAATTGAAAATCGGCGGAGCTAAACGGCAATTGACATATAGTTTTTAGGCTTTGTTTTTTATTTATATTTATATCTCGTTGTATTTTTATCTCCAATCTTTTCAATTATTTCATTCTTAACAGCATAATTCAAATCCCGACTTGCTGTCGCTGAAGAAATTTCTCTAAAATTCTTTAAATATTCTTTTCGTGTAAAGTAGTCGTTTTTAGCGATTGACTTGAATAAATTTATCCGGTCAATATTGGTTAAGCTGACATTTTGGATATTTAGTAATTCCTCAAGTGATTCAAGGATAATTTCAAGCATAAATTCAATAAATGCGGTAGATTCTCCAGTATTGTCTGATTTTCCAAGAGATTCATAATATTGCTCCTGTCTTTCTTTTATTAAGGTTTCAATTGGCAGATATTCAAAAACAGGATAGGAGTCTTTTAAAATCAGTGTTTGCCATAATCTACCCATTCTACCATTCCCATCGATGAATGGATGGATAAATTCAATTTCATAGTGGAATACACAACTTTTAATCAAAACTAGGTCTTCGTCATTTTCTAAATAGTCAAACAAATTGTTCATTAGAGGCTTAAGCATATCACTTGGTGGAGCAATATGTGCAACTTCTGAGGCTTTAACAATTCCAACCGATTTATTTCTAAGACTGCCTGCAGATTCTATTAGTCCGTTCATTAATATTCCGTGAGCTTCACAGAATGATTCAAATTTATACGGATTCAAATTGTCCAAACAGTCATAAACTGTAATTGCATTTTTAACTTCTAGGATATCTTTTTTAGGTCCAATTACCCTTTTATTTTCAATGATTGCAGTTATTTGCTCAATGGTCAAGGTATTCCCTTCAATTTCAAGTGATGAGTGAATTGTTTTAATCCTGTTTTTCTTTCTTAATTCTGTTGGTGGTTTATTTAAATGTGCAGAATTTACCACTCCAATTTTCTCCGAAATCGAAGCAACCAATTTTAAAATCTTTCCTGTTATTTTATATGGTGGTTTCATTCATTTAAGTCATGATAGTATCATATGATAGTATCAAAGGTAGAAAATTTATTTCAAAATGCAATTAAGTGTCTGATTTTCTGTTTTTATAAAATGAAGCCAGACGGACGGAACTATATGCAGTTCCTACTGCGGGTTCCTATCCTGTCGAACCCCGATGCCGCTGTTGCGGGCTGCGAACTTCCAAATCTGTACGAAAACGGCAATTATCATATATTTTTTGTTATTGACCTTCCCTTCAATCTTGCTTAGTTGTTAATTCATAAATTTTATACCAATAGAAAAAAGCCTCAGGATTTGATTTTTTCAACCTGTTAAGCTTTGTATTCATCGGTTCTCCAATAGTCCAATCTTTCATTTGTAGCGGATTGTTATATTTTTCAATTTTCGTCGCATCTACTTCTATTAATGTTGCTAAATATGCTGCTTTAGAGGCGTGAACAATAGCTTTTTCAATATGATAACTTTCAGAAAACACAAATCGGCTAATTCTTTGTATGCCTTTTTGTAATTCCTCGAAATTACCTTTACCATCAGCTCCTCTTGTCACAATACAGAGGGCTGTTTGATAAATATCTTCAATAACATCTTCTTCCGTTAAGTTGTCTAGTTCCCTGTATGAAAGCTCAGTAGCAGCAAAAGTTTTAAAAGTTGATTTAATGTTTTCAATTTCAGAAACATTATCAGCAAGGTTACCAATGTCGTATAGTTGCTTAATAATTTCCATACTCATACTATCCTCTCCTTTAAAGAATGGAATTCCGGTAGTATTTGGTGCAAAAGCAGTAAGCTTATCTCCGGTAATATCTTCTAAACATGGCGATTTTACTGTTAGGGGAACTTCCTTTTCCGGAACGAAAGATGATTGAATTTTAATTTTTTCCAATTTTTGATATTGAACTGCTTCAAAAAGAATATCTAGCAGAACATATTCCTCATCTTTAATTGTTTTATGGAGTGGCGTGTAAAAGAATTTATAATGTGCTTTATCAATCTTTGTATTTGCTGTTCTTTTTTGTTCCTCTTTTCTAATAAAACCTTGTTCTGCTGCAACCTTATCCAAAATTTCGTTCAGATTATCAGGTTTTCCGGTCATTATAATATCTATATCTATCGATAATCTTTTCGTTGAATTTAAATGTAACATTAAAGCAGTACCCCCTTTGAATACAAAGGATAGTTTTTGTTTTACCAATCCTTCAAGAAGTAATAAAGCTCTTATAACTTTCTCAACCAAAATTTTATCTGCATTTCGGTTCGCTTTGGATACTTTCTCAATCCATTCTAGTGTTATTTTTTCTTTATCAACCATATTCTATAATTCGGCATCAAGTTATAATTGCTGCCGTAAATTAGAAACTGAACTTAAATAATTCATAAAAGTTTCCTTTTTTCTTCTTCTGTCTGCATATCGAATCATACGGTTCTCATTGACAGTGTATTTATCCATAGCTTCCTGAAATATAGTTCTCATTTCAGAACCTTGTTGAGCTGCAAATATTACATTATCACAAAAGACATCAACCAACATTTTTTCTATAGTTGTTGTATTTAATCCTTCAATTTTTTGAGTAGGAGCCTCTGTAACTAATGGTTTAACAATAAGGGTTTCTTTTTCGTCTGGAAGATATTTCTCAATTAAATCTTTTGTTGGGTCAATAAATACTGAATACTTTGCCTCTTTTAAAAAGAAGAAAACTGATTGAGTAGCATCTTTTTCAACTTCAATTAAAATGTAAAATCTACCTGGTTGATGAACCATAAATTCATTGAAAGAAGATGTATTCCAAACACATACCTTTAAAAAAGGAAATTCCTTTTTTATCTTTGAGTTTATAGTTTTGAGTTTGCTGGTTATTTCAGGTATAAATATTTTACTATTGCCTAAAGAAAATTTGCCTCTTCCAATTCTTGTTAAAACACCCATTTGAACCAAGGCATAAATTCTCCAATTAATTGTTGTGGTTTTTAATTCTGGTTCTTTAGACCTGTAAAAATCAACAATATCATTAGTATTTAAAGATTGTACATCTTTAAACTGTTTTGTTAATTCTTCAATATTTAGTTTCTCAGTTGCGATAGCTATTATTTTAAAAATACAAATATAATAAAAAACTATAAAATGGCAGCAAACAAGAAATGCTGCCGAAATATTGATGAGTGCGCTGGTAAAAAAACAACTCTTTTGTAAACTTTGGTTTGGCGGGCAGGCTTGCAGCGGGCGGCTTCGTGGCCGATTCACTATCCACCGTTACTGCCCTTGCCAGCGAGCCCGGAGCTTGCAAATTGCTCTGAAACCCGCCTGATGTATACCCTGTGTTGAACTAAATCCGCCTACGCGGATAGCTGTTTCAAAATTACCCGATTCTTCCTATTATAACAAGGAATTATTAACAACAAAAATTTCTGATTATGAGAAAGAAATCGGGTAATACTATTGTTGAGCAGGCTATTGTGCTTGTTCCCGGGTTTGAAAACGTTGTCCGTAAAATGGAAACACAAGTTACTTTGCGCGGTCAAAGTATGAGTACTTTACAAAACTACATCAGGCGCATTGCCCTGTTTGTCGTCAATTTTGAGAAACTGCCAGAGCAGATCGACCCCGAAGAGGTCAACGAATACCTGGCCGCTTTGGCCCGCGATCCCAAGTCGCCATCGCGCAGCAGTTTTAATGTCTACAACGGTTGGCGGTATGGTTAGTTGCCGATTTCGAAGCACTTCCGTATCAAGTTACAACTACTTTTGATACGAGCTGTGCCGCTCGAATACTCACTGCACCGGCAATTAACTATACCGCGTGTTGGCAACTGGTGTTCATTTATTTCTGTCTGTTTGTCAATCATTTAGCTTTATTTTCTTATCATTGTCAATCTGCACCAACCTATCCACGAAGCACAAATTTATTTTGTTTTTTTGTGCGTGGGCAATCCTAAAACCGTCCTGAAAGGCGGTTACGAGGGCAGGAAAGGCGGAAGCTCTTTTGCAAGCCTTTGGTTTGAGCATTGGCTCGTATGGGCTTGCAAATGTGCTTACGACAGTGGGAAAGCTCTTTATCATTTTTTATTTTTCAATTTTTGCTAATTGTTTTAAAAAATTCAAGGCATTTTCTCTGTCAAGAATTTCGTGTATTTTTTGGTTTTCATAATTACGTAAACAACGATAGCAAGAGGGAGAGCATTCACAAGTATCTAACAAATTTATTGCTCTTTTTATTACTGCTTTTAATACTTCTCCATCTTCTGTTACAAGACGTCTTGAATGTCCTGCACCGCCCGGAACAGCATCGTATATTATTATCTTATGTTCCGTTCTTCCGCTAGTAATCTTATAAGTTAAACAAGCCTTGATATCACGTCTTTCAATATTAAGTTCATGCGCAAAAGAATTAAGTAGAGCATACATAACCGACAACATTGTTGGATAGTCTGAAGTGTCGCAACCAAAAGATATTTTTGCCACATCTGTCTTAAATTCATGATGCAAACTATATCTTGTGAGGGAAGTATTTACACATTTTCCCTTCCCAAAAGGATTTTTATGTCCGTCTTTGTTAGTTTCAATATGTCCACATCCAACTCCTTTATAATCATATTCTTTCAATTTAGTCGTCTCATCGCTTGCAATGGAATAGCCACATTTTGGACACACATAGAAGAAATCAGTAGATTTAACAACAAGAGAATCATTCGCAGTTGATTCAACTTCTAATTTGATATTTTCAAATTCATATTCATATTTGCTAATTGGGTACGCTGTTTTGTCACCAATATAGATGGCTTCTGTTTTATATTTTCGTTCTTGTGAACTAAGCGGAACATCTTTTATTTCCTCTTCTGTAATAAAACCTGATCTTGGCTCAATACTTTTATAGAAATCTCTGTTTTTTAGTTCTTTACCACAAATAGCACAAGGTATTCCATCTGAACCGATAGGCATTTTAGAATAATTCATGTTCTCACAATCGGGACATTTTGAAAGATATGCTGTTTCGAAGTCGCTCATTTCGCTTTTGTTTACAATAGGTTTTCTAATGTAACGACTTTTATATAAGCCCCCATCGGCAACAACTTCTGAAGAAGGTGCATATTCGGCAATAGCAACTGATAAATCGCGACTTAGGTTTAATGATTTGAAACTTTGTGCTGCAATGTTTTGTGTTAATTCTACTGAATCAATAGGGAATCCATATTTTGGAAGAATATTTCCTCGGACAAGAAAATCAATTAAATCGTTTTTTTGATACCTGTCTAATTTACGGCTAAATACAGAAGCAGTTTTTTCATCTCTTGCCCGCATTGCCTTTTCGTATTCCTTTTTTAAATACTCAACATTCTGTTCATACTCCTTTATAATTTTCGAAAATGTACCTTGCTCTCCAATAAAATCGTCCAACCATTCAAAACTATTGATGTATTTGTCTTTCAGTTGTTTATTTGTGATTGAAATAGAATTTCTTAATAAATCGGATAATTCAATTGGTTCAGAGTTAAGCCAGTCAATAAAACCTACATATCCCTTTTCATTAATAAATGGTTTTGCATTATTAGCAGAATACAAATCTGGATTGATTTTTAAGTAAAGGCTTAAGGCCACAGCATAAATATGGCGTTTTAAAATTTTCTCATTATCCAAAATAAAGTTTGGTGGATAAATCATTCCATTTATCATTTCTTTTGGACTATCAAAAAAAGTAAAGTCATGAGAACTTAACCTTGCAAATGTCAATGCAAATGCAGCTGCATCTATACTTCTACCTGCACGACCAACTCTTTGAGCATAATTTGAAGCAAGTGGTGGAATATTCCGTAAAAAAACCGTTTCCAAATCTCCAACATCAACTCCCATTTCAAACGTGGTAGAACAAGAAAGAGCGTTAATTTCTTTTCGGATAAATTGTTGTTGATAATCTAATGCATCTTTTTTTGCAAGTTGAGCAGTATGTTCTTTTACAAAAAGAGGTGTTATTTTATCGCTTTGATAAAGCATTGCAAAATGGTTGTCTTTGCATAATTCTTCGGAGTTTAATCTTTCCAACTTTCCTTCACAACCATTTGTTTGTTGAATACAATGACCGCCAATATTGAATTGTGTTACTTTCCCACACTTTTTGCATCTCCAAAGAACAGCATTTTTTCCCAAATTGATTTTGAAATTATTTGCAGGCATAATATATCCTTTGCCATCTTCTGTTTGCAGTTTAAATGTATTCTGAGTTTCAACCAACACATAATTCCAGTAATTTTCTAAAATTTCAACAGCCTTATCATCATCTAAATTTAGAATTCTTTTAGTGATTTTTAATTTGTTAGGCAAGGGATAGTATTTCCTTTCTCCGCTTTTTAGTACACGAGGTGTGGGCATAAAAGGTTTAGAAGGTTTGACTGAGTCGTCTTTGAATTTAGTTATAAACTGCTGGTTTGCACTACGATACAAGTATTGAATCTCACTTGGGCCTATGTCTGTTTTTTTATCTGTAATGATTGCAGCTGAACGCACTATTTCAAATGCAAGATAGTTTAGATAATTCTTTGCATCATCTTTTGAAAGATTATACGTTTTGTGAAACCAATTTATAACCACGTCACTATTTCCGAGATACTCAAATGAAATTTTACCCATTGAAACTAATGACGTGTCTCGATTACAGCTATATAATTCGTTTAGAACAGCAACCCATGCATTGCGACTATTTTCTGTGGGTGAGGGGTCTGTATCGGAATTGTTTTTGCGAAACAATTTTAAACTAGAATAATAATTGCCAAGCAGCGTTACAAAATCGCTAATCCTAATTCCATTTGTAAAATTATTTTCTTCTTGCGTCGCCACTGCCCATATTCCACGACGACGTAAGAATTCTCTATATGAATCATTTAAATAGCATGCAAATTTTGCGGCCCCTTGACGACTGTCAGAAAAAATCAAAAATTGACTTCCTGTTCTTGATTTAGTCTTCATTCGTTCTGTGTTCTGAAAAATGGGATTTTTCGTTGCTTGTTTTTCAGCGTTTTCTTCAACGTCAAATTTATATTCTGGTATTTGTTCGTATAAAGATGTTGCAACAACACCTGTGGCTGCATCATAACCCAAATTAAAGCGTCTCAAAGTTCCGCCACAATTCAAGCAATCGTCTTTGGATAATTTTGAGATCTTAATTTTTTGAGTGTTTCCGCAAGTACACCAACTATTGTGAACTTCGTCATCTGCTATGATGGCACCGCAGGTTTTACATAAATAAAAAACAGTATCTTCTTTTTCCTTCTTAGTTTTTATTTTGAAGTCATCTTTACTATTATCTACCTCATCCTCATATGAGTCTTGGTTGTATTGCACTTGATAAAAACTCCGTTCATCCAAATTACTTGCTCTTACCAGTTTACCATTTGAAACCTTTCCTAGAATAGCAATCTCTCCACAATCTTCACAAACAGCAATTTCAAACATTTTTGCTGTTTTTTCATACGAAAGAGGGAAATGGTCTTTTCTTATTAGCGACAAACTATTTTCATAGTCAAGTGCTAAATAACAGCCATCTAATGCTTTGAGAAAATAATGATATCGAATGTCAATTAGTGGTTTCCCATTTTTTCTTGCCTTTGCACACAAAGCAATAAATCTTACCGCTTCCTGACTTGTAATTTCAAGTTGTTCAGCAAAATCAATGAGTTTTAACAAACTCCCCTTGTTTCTCATTTTAGCATACAAGCTGGAAGAAGAAATGATATCATATAATATTTCTGTCTCTCTTTCTTGGGAGTATGTAAAATCAAGGTTGTACTTATCTAAAATATCACTAAAGAAATTTTCCTCATTAGCTAAATCAGTAAAAAGTTGAATCGGGTATTGATAAATTTCAGATGATTTTTGTGAGTTATCACGATAGGCTGTAATTATCTCGTCAGTGTTATAATTACAGCCTGTTAATCGTTCGGCAAATTCTACTACTCTCTTATTACTTGCAATACTACCATCTCCCAATGTCGCAGATGTTAGAATAAATTGAGGCTTTCTTTCACCAGTTATCCTGCCTTTTAACCTTCCCATTAAAAATGCAGTTTCAATACCGGTCGCCCCTGCATAAACGTGTGCTTCATCCAACACTACAAATTTAACATTGGAATTACTGAATATTGAATCATCACCTGGTCGAAAAAGCATGTGTTCCAACATTGCATAGTTTGTAAACAAAATATGGGGTGGGTGTTCTTTCATTCGGTCACGGGAAATTTCCTCATTAGGCAACCTATTTCTTAATTCAGGGTATTTTTCGTTGAGATACATTGCTTCATATAGCTTTTTCGCAGCTTCTTCTTCATGCAGTGTTCCTCCATTATAAACACCAAAACGAATATCAGGGTATGCCATCAGAATTTCACGCAGTCCTTTAATTTGGTCGTTAGCCAAAGCATTCATGGGATAAATGAAAATTGCCCTGACTCCATCATTCAGTTGCCCTCTTTCCTTTTCTCGCAGCAATTCATTTATAACGGGTATTAAAAAGCAATTTGTTTTACCACTACCTGTTCCAGTTGATACTACTACATTTTTCCCTGAAACAATTTTCTCAACTGCCTTTTCTTGGTGCAAATACAAGGGTCGGGAAATAGGAAGTTTTGGTGGGTATTTTTTATTTCTTTCTAAATCTGTGAAAAGCGGCGATAATGTTCCTTTTTTAATCAATTCGTCAATTGATTTTCCAGACTTGAACGAATCCTTAATTTCAACGAATGGACCGTTAGAAACAGTTTTATCTAACTCTTCAAGTAATTTTTTTTGCAGATTTTGATTACGAAAATGAAACGTAGTATTAATATACCCAATATATTCTTTCTTGATTTCGTCTGCTGCTTTTGCCGGATTAAACATTATCTTCTTCCTTAAATTTGTATAGGTTTATTTCACCAAAATAATTATCCTGTTTTTGAATATTGCAAATACCTCTACGCAATTTATCGCAGAATAAATTGCCAATAAAATCATTACCACCTTCCCAGCCTGCCACTAACCAAAGTGTGCTATTGTCTCTCAATTCAATTCTGACAGGATTAGTTTTATCATATGTCCCTTTTTCATTTATCATAGTACTTATCACTCTTGTTTCACCATTTTTGTCTATTACGCACAATTGTCCTGTGTAGTAATTGTTTTCATCTTCTTGTACAAATTTTAATTTATCAATAAAGTATTTAGGTATGAAGGGAATCCATTCAGATTTTTTGCTGTCAAAACAGTTTGCACTTAATAGTGTAATCTTTTTGTACTTAAATCGAAGTTTTTCAGGTGTACCAATAAGTAATTCTCCTTCATAAATTAGTTGATAGTTTTCTGCTTTTGAAAAGATATTTTTGTCCTGAATTTTTACCTGAATTTTACATATATCGTCTTGCAGATTTTTAATTTCACTGTTCTTGAAATTGATTTTCGACCGGAAATTATTATCTGCTGATTTAATTATGAGGAAGAATTCATTGCTTTTTTCTCCTACGAATGAATCTTCAACATTCCAAAAAACTTTACCATCGCTATATGACAATGGATTTGCAATAAAATGTTCTTTTGTGGAAACAGTAAAAATTTCAAAATAATCCTTTCCCAAAACAATATAAACAGAAATATCTGTTATGCTCTCATTGGCGTAGATTGCTCTCCCGATTTCAAAATTTCCACTTTGATTTTTAACAATTTCAAACGGTTTTCCATTTGTCTTGCCGAATATTGTAATGTCATCATTTTCTTTGGGATTATCAATTTCTAATATATCTCCATTTACCAAAAAATCTTTATACCATAATTTTTTGTTAATAGGTTCATTTTGCCATTTATTATCGTTTATTCTCCATCTTAGATAGGGAATTTTTATCAACAGCATACCGTCATTGATAGGACATCTTATTTCATTATCTTGATTACTCCACGTTAATTCTAATGCTTCGTCACCGTTTTTTACAATCAGCTTTCGCTCTATATCACCGTAATAAAATGGATGGTTAAATTGTATTTCAAGATTCGGCAAAACAATAATTGTTTCGCTTAGAATCATTGATTCTTTTTCGTAGGAATATAAATTGATTTCTGTAGGATAATTTTCGAGAAACAACCCTAGTGCTTTTAATCCAAATTGATAGCATCCGCTTTCAATTCTTTCAAAGGTTAGCTCGTGCAATTTGTGAGCTTTCTTATCAATTCGTAATTCCAATGCTTTTAAATTGGCATTTTCGGGAACTAATAGTTTGACACCGCTGGAATATACAATACAAGAAATATCATCCAAGAACCACTCTATATTTAATTCACTTCCTATTAAACAAACAGTCTTACCAAGGCTTGCGGTTTTTGTTTTATCAACAAAAAATACTTGTTTTATTAAACCCGATAAACTTTCTCCAGCTTTAGGGTAAATATTATATAAATTGGTTCCATAAGTTGTCAATTCGTCCGGTATTCTTCTCAGCGCATCAATGTCTTTGGAATAAACAAAATAATTGGTCGGCTTATTTATTTGACTTAAAACTTCGTTTTCTCCCTCAAATAAAATAAACTCTCTATTTAATGATGTCGCTTTGTTTCTTTCCGAATCAAAAATTATTGTATGATTTTCTTTAATTTCAATGCTTAGATTTATTGTATTATAATTTCTCAACAAATCATTCAATTCAAATTCAATTTGTTTTGTTGCAACAACTAATTCGCCTCGTTTTGTTCTTATTTCTTGTGAAATAATCTGTTCTCCATTCACAAAAACCTTAAGGGACACAATGCTGTTACCATCATCTAATCTAATTGAAGGGATGTAGAGAAAAACAGAATTTTCGTCTCTAATATATCTCGCAACAATATTTTCTTTTGAAACAGTAGGAACTCTTTTTTTTCGAGTCGTATTATCAGATACTTTTTCAGATTCTGTTTTATTTTTCCACCATTCTACAATGTAGCGTTCTAATCTTGTGTTTTCATCAATAGGCTCTCTATTGAAAAGCTTATTGATTTGATAGAATGTATCATTTATAAATTGTACAAAATCACCAGATAAATCTTCATTTACTGAAAAGGACCTTAATCCAATTTTTATAGAATATGCACTTGAACCGATTGAAACTTTTTTATCTTCACGATAACCACCACTTAAAACAGTTTTCATTTGTGCAGCAACTATCTCGCAAAGCCATTCATCTTCATTTGTAAAACCAAAATCCAAGTCTTTTTTGAAAATATTATAACAAAGGTCATAAAATGAAAAAAGACTATTCTTCGGCGAAAATGAATGCATCATCAGGGTTGAATAGTACTTTTTGCCTGTCAAAACAATAGGAAGTAAATGTCTTCTACCCAACTGCGAGATAACGTCTGTGAAAGCATGATATAATTTTTGGTTGATGTAATTCTCATTTATTAAATGTTTTGATATATAATCCCAAAAACGACTGTTTTCTTCAGCATCGTCTTCATTATCGGAATCTTTCCATCGTTTTGCAATTTCAACAAGCGTGGTGAATATCAATTTATGGTGTTTGTCTTCAAATACGTTACTGTAATAAAGAAGAGAATTACACAACAGACCAACGTTTTCAAGCAACTCTGAGTACTCATCTTCAGTAAAATCGAAGTTGCCTAACAATTTATGTTCGATGAAGTTTCTGTTTATTTTTTGAAGCAATTCGTCCATATCATCTTTTAACTCAGTGTTAGTTGTTTTACGTTTTTTAGTATTGCCGCTAATTATTGTTTATCTTCTGTAACTGCATCATTTGAAATTTGTCAAGATTCTACCGATTACTCCTGTGCGTAAGCAAGATTGCACTCTTTGGCAAAGCTTTGGTTTGAGCGTTGGTTCGTGGGGCTTTGGCAATGTGTGCAATGTGGGTGGGGTTTCTTCCTTTTTTTGCGGAGGGAAGAAAAAAACAAAATAAATTTCCATCAAATTTGCACTGTCTTGTCAAAAAGCTAAATCCTTTCTTTCGTTATTAATTATCACTATCGTATCTGTCTGGTCGTCTGTCTTTACACTTGTTGCCAACTTGTTTATACACCGAAATCTGTCCTGTTTTTTTGTTTTATTATGTTCCTCAGGACTTCCAAAACATACCTCTTCCGTTCTCTTTAGTGGCTTTTTTTGCCACATCAATCACTTTCAAATCCCCCTTTTTAGCAGGCACGGGTCAGGTTGTTATACCTTATGTGTTGATTTTTTTCATCAAAAGGGCAGGAGGGTCTCTCCTTATGCGACAGTTGCCGCTTCGTGGCGGGTGTCGGTGCGCCTGTTGGTAAGGGTTTTTTCACAGAACATAACGCGCAGGATGTTGCCCCTGTACGGGTGTTACTATTTCATTGCCAAAGTATTAAAAATATTTAATTAAAAGAATTTTTTTTGTTGTTTTTTGCAGCATGTTTTAGCCCGGCATAGCACTCGTTGCGCAAGCTAAACGAGGAGGAGTAAGGCTTTTCTGGAAAGGATTTTAACGAATTTCAATAAATCAGGACTGATTTTTGATTTTTGTTGCAACTCTCAACCTTAAAAACGGTCATTGAGAAAAACCTTACATCGTATGAGAAGAAAATACCTTACAGCAACTTTACTATTCTTTTGTTCTTTTTCCGCTTTTGCGGGCAGCGGTAGCGGTGAGAAGAAACTTAGCTACATCGCGATTGGCACAGGCTACTCACAGTTCAACATGATCGACCGGAAAGTGAGCCCATTGGTTTACGGCTCGGCACAATCGCCCAACTGCCTTTCTTTCTACCAGTCGTCGGAACGTTCTATTTTCAGGGCCGATATCGATTTTATATACAGTTACCTTTCGCCCAAAGATTTCAGCGAACGCAGTTTTGTGAATATCTACCCAAACCACAATGGCACCCTAAGGGAACTTGCGGCCTCGTTTACAAAAAGCAGCCTTATCCAGGATGAAATAACCATTGAATACCTGCGACTGCTCAAGAAAAATGAAAATGGAAAAATGAATTTATTCTTCGGAGGCCGCTTCAACCAATACTTTTCCTATGCCTCAACTCAGGCACCAGTGTTTGTATTCAGCGAGTTATCGCTCAATCCATCGTTATTGCTCCGCTACCGTTTCAACGAAACAGTTGAGACGCAAACTGGTCTTTCGGTTCCCCTTCTGTCGCTGATTACCCAAATGCCCTACTCGAACGACCCCACCGACGGTGAGCACAACTACTTTGTTTCCTCCTTTCTGATGGGGAGCCATCTTGCAAGCCTTAACCGCTTCCAACGGGTAAATTTTCAACAATCGCTAATCAAAAAATTCAACCACCGCTGGGCTGTTGCGCTCGATTACAATTTTTACTGGTTTCACTACCGGAATGAAAGTGACATCAATGCCTACAGCAATTCAATTACCGCCAAAGTATTAATCAGTTTAAATTCGAAAAAATGAAGACAATCAAGATAGTTTTTGTGATCGCCACCCTATTCTCGCTTGCCGCATGCGATGAACTTTTGCTGGGTGAAAAAGAGGAGAATACCCCGGTAAATAATTTCGAAATGCTGTGGGGCGACATCGACAAAATGTACGGTGGATTTGCTGTGAAAGAAATTAACTGGGATTCGTTGTACGACGTTTACAGGCCACAGGTGAACGATAACACTTCGGATGCCGAATTGTACACGATCTTTTCCAAATTGCTTGGCCAACTCGACGACAATCATGTGTCGCTTATTCCCACGAATACAGGGTTTCCGGTTTATCAGTCGGGCATTGTTGGCAGGCTTGGAACATTTACCGATTTCAAACTTTCGTCAATTAAAGATAACTACATCGATTCGCTAAAAATTTATAGCGGTACCATCCTTTATGGGACACTTAAAGGCAATGTAGGTTACATTCTTTTGGGGGGAATGGAAGAGGGAATCGGCACCTATGAGAAAGCCTTTGATTTCTTGTTTGAGGAATTCAAGAATACCGATGGCATCATCATCGATATAAGAAATAACCCCGGAGGTATCGATCAGGAGTCGGTTTATATTGCCGGACGGTTTGCCACCGAAACAAAAACAGGTTTTAAGTTCAGGCTTAAAAATGGTCCTGAACACGATGATTTTACACCATTCTACGAATATACAGTCAGCCCGCAAGGGAAATCGCAATATACAAAAGGGGTGGCCGTGATGACCCACCGCTTTTCGATCAGTGCGGCTGAAACGTTTACGATGGCCATGAGCCAATTTGACCATGTAACCATTGTGGGCGATACCACTTCGGGGGCATTTTCGGATATGACTTCGCGTGAATTGCCCAATGGCTGGGTGTACACGATTTCAATTGGCGACTGGCGCTCAGCCGATGGTACCAGCTACGAGGGTATTGGTTTTCCGCCCGATGTGCTTGTGCAGAACGACTCGACCGATGTTGCCAATGGACGCGACGAAGCCCTTGAAAAGGCAATTGCCCTGCTGAGCAAGGGCAAGTAGAACAAGCAACACTTCCCGTTGGTTAGTAACCTGAGTTCGACTTTATTTTTGAGTTCAGACCGCTTGTAAATAGTAAGATTCAATGCAAAATCACGCAGGAATAACGGGTTATTTTAAGTGATTTTAAAGCAGAAGATTGCTGTTTACAAGTGGCTGACAATGAGCTTTGCATAAAACACTGTTTTCCTGCATTAAATT